>JBQTGU010000021.1:0-8909 GCA_052390575.1 Actinomycetota bacterium
ACGACAACGCCGTCGTGCGCCTCGCCACCGCCGTGATCGCCGAAGCCCACGACGAATGGGCCGTGTGCGACCGCCGCTACCTCTCCGAAGGCTCCATGGCCAAGCTCTACGACACCGACGACCCGCCGGCCTTGCCCGAAGACATCACGCCCGCCAAGATCGCATCCTGACAACCGACACGACCGCGCTGAGCATCACGCGCGCGACGTCGAGTTACACCACTTCCCGGGGCGCTGCCACTCGACGCCGAAGCGTGGCTCGTCGACTGCCCGGACTGCGGCGACACCGTCACTCGCGCACGTTGAACTTCACCGAACTCGGAGCACCCGGTGCCACTGAGCGCGTGGCGCCTCGGAGGTCAGAGTCCTCTGGGCTGACGGCTGGCGTGACCCGGTGTCGGTGGCAGGCGCGCCCACGGACTGGGCAGGACTTCAGGCCCGAGTCGGGTGGCGCCGAAGGATCCGCACGGTCGACTTCCCCCCGATGGGTTGCCGTGCCTCGTTGCGCCGAACGCCCCACCCGACCGCCGCGGCCATCCGGTCGGCGTCACCGTCAACGAAACGATCGACGTGGGTGGCTGCGCAGTCGCGCCGTGGGTGCGTAGCACAACACCGAAAGGTGCGACTTGCACATGACGGACACAGACATACGATGTGCCGCAAGCGTCACGAACGGTAGTCTCCTCGACGGAGGTGCGGCCACGACCAGCAGGAAGGACACCAGCGACCGGCTATCTCCGGCAGCGGGTCTCCAAGGGACGGAACGCCGCCTCCCCGGTGTCAGGCGACCCGACGACGCTCCGGCCCTCCGAACTCTGAAGAAGCGGTGCTCTCGGCGAGGAGCTACGACGGTCGAAGAAGCTCAAGCGTCGGGAGCCATACCGCACCGGGACGAGAGCAGGTTTGTGGCGCTCCGCAACTGTCCGTTCCACTCGCTCGCGAAACGATCGCCCGAGGTCGTGTGCTAGATGAACCGGGCGTTCCTCGACGAGATGCTGCGAGGTATAGGAAACGACACAGTCGATGCTGTGCTTGCAGGCAAACCCGGCGATTGCTGCGTCACCCTGCGAGCTCACGGCGTGCCGGTGAGCGGCGCAAGACTCGTGACCGGTAACAGCGTATCGTCGCGACAGTGAGGGACCGTGAAGCCGGAACTCACTCCGACGGGACGAGAGAAGACGACCTCATCGACGAGGCGTCCAGGGAATCGTTCCCGGCCAGCGACCCGCCGCCGTTCTGGGCTCACAGGCTGTCGGACGGCATGCAAGCCGCAGCGCCTGGCAAAGAACGTGCTTGATCCGAGCCACGACAAGGAGGTAACGATGGCGAAGGCCGTACAGCTCGGCCCAGTCGGTGCCGTTCCGGACGGGGACATGAAGGCTTTCGACGCCGAAGGCGTCCAGGTGACCGTCGCCAACGTTTCGGGGGCGTTGCACGCGTTCAACGACGTCTGCACCCACAAGCACTGCCCGTTGTCCAAGGGCGAGCTGGAGGGGTCGACGGTGACGTGCCCCTGCCACGGGTCGCAGTTCGACGTGACCACCGGCGCCGTCATCCAGGGGCCGGCGCAGGATCCCGTCGACACCTACCCGGTCCGGATGGAGGGCGACACGCTCATCGCCGAGATCTGATGCCGCAGACGTTCGCGATCGTCGGCGCGAGTCTGGCCGGCGGCTCGGCGGCGGCGACGCTTCGTAAAGAGGGCTTCGACGGGACCGTCGTTCTGATCGGTCAAGAGCAGCATCTGCCTTACGAGCGTCCGCCCTTATCCAAGGAGTACTTCCGCGGAGAGCAGCCGTTCGAGGAATCTCTCGTACGCCCCGCCGAGTTCTATGCGGACAATGACGTCGAGACGCGCTTCGGCATCTCCGCCGTCGAACTCGATGCCGCAGACAAGGTAATCCACCTCAGCAGTGGCGACGCGGTCCGCTACGACAAGGTCCTGCTATCGACCGGCAGCCGGAACCGCCGCCTCTCCGTGCCCGGTTCAGAGCTCGAGGGCATCTACCAGCTGCGGACCGTGGAGGATTGCGACCGAATCCGCGCCGAAGCGCTCCCCGGCCGAACGGCGGCGCTAATCGGCATGGGGTTCATCGGCTCAGAGATCGCGGCCTCACTTCGTGGACTCGGTGTCGAGGTCACGGCGATCGAGGGCTCGGGTGTCCCGCTCGAACGGGTGCTCGGAGGCGAGATCGGCGGCGTGCTGGAGAACATCCACAGCGATCACGGTGCCCGGATGGTCTTCCGTGACCATGTCGTCCGGTTCGAAGGCGATCGTCGCGTCGAACGCGTGGTGACCGACGGCGGTCGGACGGTCGACTGTGATTTCGCGGTGGTGGGAGTGGGCGTCATTCCCGCGGCCGAATTAGCGGAAGCCGCCGGAGTAGAGATCGACAACGGCATCCTCACGGACGAGTACTGCCGCACGACCGTCGAGGGGATCTTTGCTGCGGGGTGACGTGTCGAACCACTTCCACCCCGTCTTCGGACAACGGATGCGCGTGGAGCACTGGCACAATGCCCGCAATCAGGGGCCGGTGGCCGCGCGCAACATGATGGGCAAGACGACGGCCTTTGAGGAGATCCCCTGGTTCTGGTCCGATCAATACGAGCACAACATCCAGTACGCTGGCTTCCATCGGGAGTGGGATGAGATCGTCGTCCGCGGGAATTTGAATGAGCGCGACTTCATCGCCTTTTACCTCAAGGATGGTCTGGTGGCCGCCTGCGTCGCGATCGACCGGGGCCGAGACGTACGTCGATCGATTGGGTTGATCCGGACGAGGACCATCGTCGAGCCCGATCGGCTGCGAGACGAGACGGTAGATCTACGCAGCCTCGCCGCTTGACCAACCGCCGGGTCGTTCGAACCTACTACCTGATCGCCGGCCTGTACACGTTGTCGGCCTCCCTAATTTGGGGGGTCAACACCTTGTTTCTGTTGCACGCCGGCCTCGACATCGCTGGCGTATTCGTAGCCAACGCTTCGTACACAGCCGCGATGGTCCTCTTCGAGATCCCAACGGGCATTGTCGCTGACACGAGAGGCAGGCGGCTTTCGTTTCTATGCAGCGTTGTCGTCCTCTTGACCGCCACCGTGGCCTATGTCGGGGTCCCGGCGGTCGGAGGAGGCTTGCTCTTGTTTTGCCTGGCATCGGTCGGCCTCGGACTCGGGTACACCTTCTATTCCGGAGCTGTAGAAGCGTGGCTCGTAGACGCCCTCACCGCGACGCGATACGAAGGAGAACTCGACCGGGTGTTCGCCGGGGGACAGATCGTCACCGGCGCGGCGATGCTCGTCGGCACAGTAGGTGGAGGATTCCTCGGTACTGTCGATCTGGCCATCCCGTTCCTCGTTCGGGCGGGGTTTCTGGTACCGGTGTTCGCCATCGCCTTCGTGGCGATGCACGACATCGGGTTCGCCCCCCGGCCGCTTGAGTTCTCCACCGTGGCGTCGGAGATGCGCGGCGTCGCCCGCGCCAGCCTTGTGTACGGCTGGCGTCAGTCCCGGGTGCGCCTCGTTGTCATGGTCTCGTTCCTTCAGTACGGGTTCTTGACATGGGCCTTCTATGCCTGGCAGCCGTACTTCCTCGATCTGCTGGGCCGGAATCTGGTGTGGGTGTCGGGAGTGATCAGCGCACTCATCGCGCTTTCGACGATGGCCGGGAACGGCCTTGTTGAGTTCTTCACTCGCTTCTGTGGGCGCCGTACGACGCTCTTGCTTTGGGGAGCGGCTGTGATCACCGGAGCTGGCGTGTCGGTTGGCTTGGTGCGATCGTTCTGGGTCGCCGTGCCGACCTTCCTATTGGTCACAGGCGCCATGGGCGTTGTCGGCCCCGTCAAGCAGGCGTATCTCCACCAGCTCATTCCGACCGAGCAGCGCGCGACGATCGTCTCACTCGACGCGATGTTCGGAGACGGCGGAAGCGTGGTAGGCCAGACGAGCCTCGGCTATCTCTCGAGAGCCCGTTCGATCGCCGACGGCTACCTTTTCGGGGGACTCGCTAGCGCGCTGGCAATCCCCGTCCTCATCGTGCTTCGCCGACTTGGTGGAGACGCCGACGTGATCGTCGGTTCGGCCGGCACACAGGGTACGTGCGCCGCGCACGGACTCCCTTCGGTGGCGGCCGTCGACACCTCTGGCCACGCAGCTGCGGCAACCGCCTAGCGATGGTCGTGGTCGGGCTCTTGTTTGGCGACCTCGACGGTCTTGATGAGCATCTGGACCGCCTCGTCCAGGCTCAGGCCATCGAGTTTCGCGCTTGAGCCAAGCTACTGGGTCGCAGCCATGTAGCCAGTCGTGACCTCGTCCTTGTGTGCCGCGAAGGCACCGAGGACTTCTTCCTTCTCCGCCGCGGGCACCTTGAAATGATCCAGGCTATTTGCCAGCTCCCTAGCAACCTCGTCGAACTCGTCCGGCGAGATCCGGAACTCCCGATGGCCCTCTTCGAGGCCAAGCGGGGTGGATCCCGGCTTCGTGCCGGCGTACTTGAACGGGCCGCCCGATACCTCGCACACCCAGAGGGTTCGCTCGAACTTGAGGCCCGGCAGCCGGTCCAGCTTCGCTGTGTGCCACTCCTTGAGCTGTGGGTTCTCCGACTTCTGGCCGACGATCGGGTTCTTCACGAGTGCGTCACTGAAGTGATTAATCACCGCAGCGATGGCAAACGCGCCCCCGAGCCTGTCGTACAAACTCTCCTCAGCCACTGGCCTCTCCCTCCTCAGGACGCCCTCGGCGACCGATGCGTGCGGTCGACCTCGGCGGTTCACGCTAGTCCCCGAGTCTTCGGTCCCGCAAGGGCGGGTCGAGCACTCAAGCAACGTGGGATCTAAGGTGCCGGAGAATCTCGACCCTGCTTGGCGGCCTGCCATGGCAGTCGGCCCTCGACTTCCAGGCTCAGTGCCAGACTCAGGAAGGTTCGGATCAGGACGATCGCCGAGAGGACACCAACACTTCGGAACGTCGGTGACGTGGCGACGGTGCGAATGATGTCGCCGGCGATGAGGATCTCGAGACCGAGAAGAATCGACCTCCCGAGCCCGACCCGATAGGAGCGGTACGCAGCGCCGAAGTCACTCCGAATACGAGTCAGGAATCGGATGCTCGATGCAACGACTCCGATGACGATGATCGCGATTCCCGAGGCATCAACTCCCTTGCCGACCAGCTCCACGTACTCAACGAAGGTCATCTCCACGCTCCGAAGGCCGTTATGAATCTCACCCGTTCCTGATTAATCCGATCCACCCCTACGCGAACGGCATCGGTCCCCGGGCGATCGATTAAACGAAGTTCGCGTAGAGTCACGTCTCGGCGAGAGCGAACGGTCTGTATGCGGACTGGATCTCTTCGGGCAGCGCGAGCACTGTGGCTTCCGCGGCGACGAGAGGCGGTCGAGGATAAGTATCGTCCAGTCGTCATCCATTTCCATGTCTCCGTGTGTGTCGCTGCGCCGGAGCGTGGCCGCGTGGTTGATGCGGGCGAGGCAGCGCCGGCTGCGCCGCGATCGGGAAGCTCAGTGGTTCGGGGCCGAGCGTGAGAGGTGACCCGTAGTGACGCACATCGAGCGGCTCGCCATGCACGAGCCGATACGTCGCTGCGCCTCCTTGTGCTTCGACCTCGACGCAGCGCCCGCGGTAGAGCACGCGAAACGCAAGTCGCGAGATGGCGCCGGGTAGCTTGGGGGCGAACGACAGGCAGCCGTTCCTCGCGCGCATACCGCCGAAGCCGACGATAAGGGCCATCCAGGAACCGGCCAGCGAGGCCATATGCAGGCCCCCCGCGGGTGTTGTGCTCGAGGTTCTGAAGATCCATCAGCGCCGCCTCAGCGAGATAGTTGTGTGCCAGCTCGAGGTGTCCGACCTCCGCCGCGAGTACGGCCTGTGTGCAAACGGAGAGGGACGAGTCCTGCACGGTCAAAGCTTCGTAGTAAACGAAAGTTGCGCGCCTTCTCTTCAGGCGTGAACGCATCGGGATGCAGACGCAAGGCAGGACGAGATCGGTTTTGCTTCACGACCTGCTCGCGAACAGGTCGAAGTACGGGAAGTGAAGCAGCAGTGGGAACTGCTCGGGCTTCGTTTGGCCGGGATCGGCCGGTGCTCGGCCCGGGCTCCGGGTTGCACTACGTGGAAGAGCCCGAATCGGACGGCCTGCTGCACCTCGGCGTCGCCCTCGACGATGACGTCGGCTTCCTTCCAGAACGAATCCAGGAACGCGCGCTGATCGGAGACGAGCTCGTCCCAGCCGGTGAGCCGAGCGCTCGCCAGCGCGGCGACGACCTGGTCGTGCAAAGCCGGGCGCGAACGCGCCAACGACCAGCCGTAGGCGACGAACTTGACCAGACGAAGCGATTGGCCGGCCCCACTCGAGCTGCGCAGCGATGGTCAGGCGGCTCGCGTCGTCGCTGCCTTCACCCTCGATCTGCGTTCCGGGCGGGCCCTCCACCTCATGGGTCATGGCCGCCGCCATCCGCAGCCTGCTCGCCTTCGTCACGTGGACCATGACCGCACGGTCGCTGTTCGCGACGTTCTCTTCGAGGACGAGTGGAGAGGCGAGCACGGCCGCGGTCCCCGGGTCGTGACCGAGGTCAGAGAGCGACTCATTCGCCACGAGCTCTGACTCCACGACGATGCGGAGCGGCGCCTCGATCGGCTTGACCTCGTAGTCGACGGCCATGACGGCGCGGTGCGTGAGCGAGACCAGGCGAGTGGACCGGACTTCGACGCGGAACCGGCCGGCGATTCCCAGACGACGCTCCGCTCGAGCGTCCCGGCACGCAGATCGAGACGCGTTCGTGGCGCCGGAGCACGCCGTACCGTACGTCGAAACGGCTCGTCGTCCACGAGCAGGCGGATGAGCTTTCCGTTCGTGACGTTGATGACCGTCTGCCCAGACTCGGGGTACCCGTAGCCGGCTTCGGCGTAGGGCAACAGTCGGAACTCGAAGAACGAGTTCAGGTCCCGGACTCGCCGACGAGGTGGGCTATTTCCAAGACCTGATGGCCAACGTCGAGTACCTCGACCTTCGCGACCCCTGGCTCTACTGAGCACGAAGCCTACGGCGCTCAGCGTCCTTCTGATGAGAGTGACGTGGGCTTCCAGCGCGTCGCAACTGCTCCGGCATCCGAGCCAAGGTTCATCCTCGCGACCCGTCAGCGACTCTGCGCCGGAGGTGCGCTGCTGAAGCACACACGCGCCGGGCATCGACGGAGCACCTCCTGACAGTCCGTGGCCTGCTCGCGCCCCGACGCGCCGTGATCGCAGGTCACAGACGAATACGTCCTGTCTCCGGCGTACAAGGCCGACTCGCCACCACCTCTGACCTGCGCAAATGCGGGATAGGCGCACAGAAGGATTCCGTTCAGTCCGCCTGGCCCAGTCCGTATGGCCGGAGCCATGCTGCTGATGCAGTCGGCTCAGGCTTCATCGCGTGGATCGACGCTCGTCTCGTGCGGAAATAGGGCATCCCGGCAGTACATTGCGCCGCGTGACGCGGCCGAAACCGCATCAGGTCGTCTTCGCCGTCGGCATCCTGGCGGCGGCGGGAGCCCTCGCCTCCGGCATCGTCCCCCGCATCACGAAGTGGGCGGACGACTCCCCGATCAGCCGGCACGTCTTCGGCAACATCCCCGACCCGCTGTACTGGGCGTTCTACGCGGTGTCCGCCGCGATGCTCGTGGCCGTCGGCTGGCTGGCGTCGCAACGGGTCCGCAACTACGAGCGGGGCCAGCCCGACGACCGTGGCACGACCCGCAAGAACGCCGAGCGGCGCCTGCGCGACTTCCGGGCCGGCATGTGGATGCAGACGCTTCTGCGAGATCCCGCCGCCGGCGCCATGCACTCCGCCATCTACTTCGGGTTCTTGGTGCTGTTCGTCGCCACCGTGATCCTCGAGATCGACCATCAGCTCCCCGAATCGGCCAAGTTCCTGCACGGCCGCACGTACCAGGCCTACGCCGCCACCGCCGACGTCTTTGGCGTGATCTTCGTGGTCGGGATCCTGTGGGCGTTGGCCCGCCGTTACCTGCAGCGGCCGTACCGCATCCGGATCAAGACCAAGCCCGAGCACGCGGTGATCCTCGTGACCTTCCTCGTGCTAGGGCTCACCGGCTTCGTGACCGAGGGTCTGCGCATCGCGGTTGACGGGCGCCCGCGGTTCGAGGAGTGGTCGCTGGTCGGTTACCCGCTGTCGGGGTTTGTCGACGGTTGGTCGGAGGGTGCGCTGCGTGACGCGCACCGGTGGGCGTGGGGCGTGCACTTCGCGTCGTTCGTGGCGTTCCTCGTGATCCTGCCGACCACGATGCTGCGCCACATGTTCACGTCCCCGATGAACATGTACCTGCGCGACCGCGACCGCCCCAAGGGCGCGATGAAGCCGCTCCCGAACCTGATGGAGACCGAGCTCGAGACGTTCGGTGCCAACGCGGTCGAGGACTTCACCTGGAAGCAGCTCTTCGACACCGACGCCTGCACGATCTGCGGGCGCTGCACGTCGGTGTGCCCGGCTCACCTCACCGGCAAGCCGCTCGACCCCCGCGAGATCGTGCTGAAGGTGGGCGAGGTCATGACCGCCACCGGCGAGGCGCCGGTCTCGCCTCCGGTCGGGGTTGACCGCGACATCAAGGTCGGCGCCAACTCGGTGTTCGAGCGGGTCACGGCGGAGGAGCTCTGGGCGTGCACGAGCTGCAAGGCCTGCGACGAGATCTGCCCGGTCAACATCGAGATCCTCGACAAGATCCTCGACATGCGCCGCTACCTCTCGTTGATGGAGAGCAACTTCCCGACCGAGCTCGGCAACACCTACCGCTCGATGGAGAACTCCCAGAACGTCTACGGGATGAACCAGGGCGACCGGGGCGACTGGGCCTCGAGCCTGGAAGGCGTCGCGGTCATCGAGGCCTCGGGCTCGCT
>JBQTGU010000022.1:0-31156 GCA_052390575.1 Actinomycetota bacterium
CGTTGGCATCCTCCACGGATGCCTCGACCACCACACCCGCTACAACGAGCACACCGCCTGGGCCCACCGCCAACCGAGGACACAAGACATTGCCGCTTGACGAGCTACGACCCAGGGGTGTCTAACCTGGCGCGCGGTGTTTGTCGACGGCTTCATCCACTCGCTCCCCGACACCGATCCGCAGGAGACCCAGGAGTGGGTCGACTCGCTCGACTCGGTTATCGACGGCCGGGGCAAGGTGCGAGCCCGCTACATCCTCGCCCGGCTGATGGAGCGGGCCCGGGAGCAGGGCGTGGGCGTGCCGTCGATGGTGTCGACGCCCTACATCAACACCATCCCGCCCGAGCAGGAGCCCTGGTTCCCGGGCGACGAGTACCTCGAGCGCCGCATCCGGGCGTTCATCCGCTGGAACGCGGTGGTCATGGTGGCCCGGGCCAACCGCCGCTTCGACGGCCTCGGCGGCCACCTCTCCACGTACGCGTCGGCGGCCGCGCTCTACGAGGTCGGCTTCAACCACTTCTTCCGGGGCAAGGACGACGGCGGCTTCGGCGACCAGATCTTCGTGCAGGGTCACGCCGCCCCCGGCGTCTACGCCCGGGCATTCCTCGAGGGTCGGCTGACCGAGGCCGACCTCGACAAGTTCCGCCAGGAGGTGGAGGGCGGCCTGCCCTCGTACCCGCACCCGCGCCGTCTCCCCGACTTCTGGGAGTTCCCGACGGTGTCGATGGGCCTGAGCCCGCTCAACGCGGTCGCCCAGGCCCGCTTCAACCGGTACCTGCTCCACCACGAGCTCGCCGACACCTCGCAGGCGACGGTCTGGTCGTTCCTCGGCGACGGCGAGATGGACGAGCCCGAGTCGATGGCGGGCCTCTCGATCGCGGCGCGCGAGCAGCTCGACAACCTCATCTTCGTCATCAACTGCAACCTCCAGCGCCTCGACGGGCCGGTGCGGGGCAACCACAAGGTCATCCAGGAGTTCGAATCGATCTTCCGGGGCGCGGGCTGGAACGTCATCAAGGTGATCTGGGGCCGGGAGTGGGACGAGCTCCTGATACGCGACGTCGACGGCGTGCTGCTCAACAAGATGAACACGACCGTCGACGGCGAGTTCCAGAAGTACGCGGTCGAAAGCGGCGCCTACATCCGTGAGCACTTCTTCGGTCCCGACCCACGGCTGCGGAAGATGGTCGAGCACCTCTCCGACGACGACCTGCGCAAGCTCGGCCGCGGCGGGCACGACTACCGGAAGATGTACTCGGCCTACAAGTCGGCGGTCGAGCACGAGGGCAGCCCCACGGTCATCCTGGCCAAGACGATCAAGGGCTGGACGCTCGGCGCCGACTTCGAGGCCCGCAACGCCACCCATCAGATCAAGAAGATGACCGAGGAGGAGCTCAAGACCTTCCGCGACCGCCTGTACCTCGACATACCCGACGAAGTGCTCGAGGGCGACGCGCTGCCGCCCTACTACCACCCCGGCGTCGACTCGCCGGAGTACGAGTACATGATGGGGAGGCGCAAGGCGCTCGACGGGTCGGTGCCGAAACGAGTCGTGCGGGCCAAGCCGTTGGCGACGCCGCCCGCCGATCTGTTCGCCGATTTCATGGCGGGCACGGGCGACAAGGTGCAGGCGTCGACGACGACCGCGTTCGCCCGGCTCATCCGCAAGCTGCTCGCCGATCCCGAGCTCGGGCAGCGGGTGGTGCCGATCATCCCCGACGAGGCCCGCACCTTCGGCCTCGACGCGCTGTTCCGCGACGTGAAGATCTATTCGCCGATCGGCCAGACGTACGAGCCCGTCGACGCCGGCCTGCTGCTGAGCTACCGGGAGGCGCGGGAGGGACGCATCCTCGAGGAGGGCATCACCGAGGCGGGGTCGATGGCGTCGACGACCGCGGTGGGCACCGCGTATGCCACGTGGGGCCAGCCGATGATCCCGTTCTTCATCTTCTACTCGATGTTCGGCTTCCAGCGGATCGGCGACCTCATCTGGAGCTTCGGCGACCAGCGCGGCCGGGGCTTCCTCCTGGGCGCGACCGCCGGGCGCACGACGCTGACGGGGGAGGGGCTCCAGCACTGCGACGGGCACAGCCACGTCCTCGCGTCGACCGTGCCGAGCTGCCGCGCCTACGACCCCGCGTTCGCGTACGAGATGGCGGTGCTGGTGCGCGACGGCATCCAGCGGATGTACGGGCCCGAGCCCGAGGACTGCTTCTACTACCTGACGCTGTACAACGAGAACTACTCGCAGCCGCCGCTCGTCGAGGGCGTCGAGGACGGGATCGTGGCCGGGCTGTACTCGTACCAGCCCGCGCCCGAGGAGCGCAGCCATCGGGCCCAGATCCTCGGGAGCGGCACCGCCATGCTGGCGGCGCTGGAGGCGCAGCGGCTGCTGGCCGAGGACCACGACGTCGCTGCCGACGTGTGGAGCGCGACCAGCTACAAGCTGCTCCGGGAGGAGGCGCTCTCCACCGAGCGCTGGAACCGGCTGCACCCGACCGAGCAGGCCCGCGTGCCGTACGTCGCCGAGCAGCTCGGCGCCAGCGAGGGGCCGATCGTCGCGGTCACCGACTTCATGAAGGCGGTGCCCGACCAGATCGCCCGGTTCGTGCCCCGACCGTTTGTGGCGCTGGGTACCGACGGGTACGGCTTCTCCGACACCCGGGAGTCGCTCCGGCGCCACTTCGAGGTCGACGCCGCCCACGTCGTGGTGGCCACCCTCGACGCGCTGGCGCTCCAGGGTGACGTCAAGGGTGAGGTCGTGGCGGACGCCATCCGCCGCTACGAGATCGACCCCGACTCGATCGACCCCCGCCTGGCCTGACTGTTCCCGTTCTTGCGCGTTCAGCGCGCCGGAAACGGCGCGGAGAGCGCGCAGGTTCGGAGGGGGAGAGCGGGGTGACTACGACGCGTTGCGGCGCTCGTCGATCTTGAGCGGGTCTTCCTCGTCCCACTCGTCGTCGTGCTCGTCGTCGGCCTCGTCCCAGTCGTCCTTGTCGTCGGCAGGCGCGGCGTCGTCGTCGAGGTCGGCCAGCGTGCCGGACCCCTCGGAGAACAGACCGTCGTCGAAGCCCTCCTTGAGCTCCCGCGCCTCGCGGAACCGTCGAGCTCGTCCTTTTCGGGCCACGTCGTCACCTACCTCGTCGCGGTGCCCTCGTCCCTCTGCCTGGCCGCCCCGGCCGGGCTGGGGCCGAGCCTCCATGATGCCGCAGCCGGAGCCCCTCGTGTGCGCATTCGACCGTTCAACCGCCGAACGGCGTCCCGTAGCGGTCGAGGTGGGTCACCTCGTCCACGGGACGGCGGGTGGTCGGGCCGTACCGCCCCTGCGGCCACCCCAGGGGAACCGCCGCCACCGGCGTGACATTCCTGGGCAGGCCCAAGGTCCGGCGGGCGAGCAGGACGGACCAGACCGGCAGGTTGGTGAGCGTGGCGCCGAGCCCGAGGGCCCGGGCAGCCAGGAGCAGGTTCTGGACCGCGGGGTAGATCGACCCGTAGAACGACGACCGGAACACGGGGGACAGGGGCCGGGGCCGCCGCATGCAGGCCACCACGACCACCGGCACCTCCTCGAAGTGGTCTGCCTGCCACTGGGCCGCGTCGGCGGCGCGCAGCATGCGCTCGTTGTGCCGGTGGCGTCGTCGGAAGACGCGCTTGTAGACCGACCACGCCTGCCGGTTCAGCCGGGCGAGCTGGTGCTTCACGTCGGGGTCGCGCACGACGACGAACTCCCAGTCCTGCCGGTTTCCGCCGGTCGGCGCGTTGAGCGCGAGCTCGATGCAGGCGCGGACGGTCTCGTCGTCGACCGGATCGGGACGCAGACGCCGGATCGACCGCTGCGTCTCCATCGCCTCCGACAGCGGCATGGCCAGGCCGGCCTTCACCTCGGGGAAGCTGGGCATCGTCCCTCCCGAACAGCCGGCCTGTATAGCGAGGCGAGGCTACAAGCCGGAGGTATTCTCGGCCGGTTCCGGGCGCTTAGCTCAGCGGAAGAGCGCTGCCTTCACACGGCAGAGGACGGGGGATCGAGACCCTCAGCGCCCACGCGAAAGGCCTGGTCAGCGCGCCGATTCGCTGACGCAGGTCGCGCGCGGCGCGTCATTGTGACGCATCCGTGACGCAAAGGTGCGCTTGGGTCCGCTGACGGTTGACCTCTTCCTCGCGCGGGCACGGGCACTCAGGTGCGTACTCGTAGCGTTTGGCTGGCGCTGAGCTTCCCCCGGTGTTCCGGACACTGCGATGAATTCACGTCCCTTCCTATCCCCTCGGAGAACGACCTCGTCCAGCTCGGGGCGTGGCCCGAGTACTCCATGCCGAGCTCGAACTGGTCGGAAAAGAAGTAGGGGACCCGGTCGTAGGCGACGTCCTTGCCCAACATGTTCTGGGCCGCCGCCCGCCCCTGATGGCCGGCGTTAGAGCCCAATGTTTGACCCGGAGACGCGTATTGAAGATCGGATGCCACGCGGCAGCGACGTCGCCGGCGGCGTTCATCCAGTTGCCGCTGGCGTGGAGCCGCTCGTCGGTAGCGACGCCGCCGTTGACGGTCAGGCCGCCTGCAAGGGCCAGCTCCAGGCGAGACGAGGCGCGGCGCCGACGCCGACGACGACGAGATCGCAGGGCAGCCCCCGACCGTCGCGGAGTCGTACTTCTTCGACTCGGTCGGCGCCGCGGAACGACCCGACCTCGGCACTCATGACGAGGTCGACACCGTGGTCGCGGTGGAGGTCGCGGAAGACCGCCCCGACCTCGGCTCCAAGGACCTTTGCAGCGGGGATCGCGTCGCGTCCCACGAGGGTGACGTCGCAGCCCAGTGTGCGCGCCGAGGCCGCGACCTCGGTGCCGATCCATCCCGATCCGCCCACGACGACCCGGGGGGCCGCCTCGAGCGCGGCGCGGAGGCGCTCGGCATCGTCGAGGGTGCGCAGCAGGTGGACGCCCGCCAGGTCGGCGCCGGGCACCGTCAGCGGGCGAGCCGCCGACCCGGTGGCGAGCAGCAAGCGGTCGTAGCGCAGCCGCCCGCCGCGGTCGAGGACGAGCTCACGATCGCCCCGGTGCAGATCGACCGTCCGAGTTCCGGAGCGCACCTCGACCCCGATGCCTCGTACCACCCGTCCGGGGTGCACGAATGCCTCCTCAGCGGGAGTGGAGCCCTGCAGGAAGCTCTTCGAGAGTGGCGGTCGCTCGTAGGGACGGCGGTCCTCCTCCCCGACGAGCACCACCGGACCACCATCGGTTGGCGATTGCTCACGATCGCCGGCCGAAGATGGGGGCGGGAATGTCAGTGCGAGCCGGGCCAGCGCGACCGCCGCCAACAGCAGGCCGAGGTCACGCAGCGCGATGTCGTAGTAGTCGGCCTGCAGCAGCAGGTTGAAGATGATCCCGGCCAGCCAGACGGCCACGACGTACGGCGCGATGCGGGGCCGCAGGAACACGAGTACCCCGGCGACGATCTCGATCACGCCCACCGCCAGCATCGCTTCGTGGGCGGTGCCCGGAATCAGGTCGTTGAACTCGGGCGCGAGGTAGATCTTCCACTCGACGAGGACATCGAACAAGTGCTGCGTGGCGCTCGAAAACGACTACCTGAGTCGCGACGCCCGTACCAATCGGTCAGGGCGACACCAGGAGCAGTCCGAGCGCGACTCTTAGGCGATGTGTGCGGCGATCGCGACGGCCGGCGTCTCGGTTCCGAAGTTGAGCGCGAGCAGCCCCGGCGGCTCGAGCACGGGGCCGGCGTGATCGGACGCGAGCCGTGGATGGGTACCCGGATGCAGCGGCACGATCACGAGCAGCGCGACGAGCGCGTGGACGAGGCCGAGAACAGCTCCCAGCCAGAGCGAGGAGAACCCGAGGACTGCGAAGACGGCGGCGTAGCCGAATGCGAACGCCTGCCGTTGGCGAGGTGCATGAAGAACCCGGCGAACCCCCGCCCCCCGGTGGTGCGCGCTCGAGCTCGCAAGAGTGTCCGGATCGAGATCTGCGGCATGAGAGCCGAAGGTCCCGCGGGCTGCTATTGGCGGTAGCCCTCGACCCTGTTGGCGTCGCGCACCGCGGCCTCGGTCGGGTCGTGGCCGACGTCGCGGCGAGCGCGGCGCTGACGCAAGAGGTCCCAGCACTGGTCGAGCGCGACCTCGATCTGCCGCAGCCGTCGGTGCTCAGCCTCGCTGAGGCCACCTGTCCCGCGCGACTGCTCGAGCTGATGCTCTTCCTCGACCAGCTGGTTGGTGTTGGCGAGCACGTCCTGCCGCCCATGGTTTCCTCCACGCCGGACGTGCATGATGGGCGAGGCCGGGCAGTGCGCAACGGACCGGGTCGACCTGTCGAGGAGGGCGATGTGAGCACCTGGATCATGGAGCCGGGCCACACCGAGGCGGAGTTCAAGGCTCGCCACATGATGGTGACCTGGGTGCGGGGCCTCTTCAAGGACATCCACGGTCGGCTCGAGCTCGATCGGGACCGGCCCCCTCGAAGCGAGCTTCGAGGGGATCATCGACGCCACGAAGATCTGGACCGGTGAACCCGTACGGGACGCTCACCTCCGCAGCGCCGATTTCCTCGACGTCGAACACCATCCGACGATCGCCTTCAAAGGCGGCTGCGCCGAGCGCACCGGCGACATCAGCGCCAAGGCCGTCGTCGAGCTCACGATCCGCGGCGTGACCCGACCGCTCCCGCTCGACGTGACCTACCTCGGCCAGTGGGAGACTCCGTTTTGGGAGGGCGACGAGAACCGCGGCACGATGCGCCGCATCGGCTTCGAGGCCACCACCACGATCAACCGGCACGAGTTCGGCGTCTCGTGGCAGGACGAGCTTCCCGGCGGGGGTGTCGTCGTGAGTAACGAGGTCGCGATCACCCTCGACGTGGAGGCGATCCTGCTCGCCGACCTCGAGCGCACCGGCGCCATCGAGTACTACCGTCAGCGGTGAAGACCGACCAGTCGGGCCGGGCACGAGGCGCGACACGCTGACGGCGTGCGCACCGCACCTTGGATCGACCCTTCGCCCGCACCGCGCAACCAAGCCAATCCGGCCCGATGCCTCTGCCCAGCTACCAAGCCCCCGTCGCGCCCCGTCTCGCAGGCGCGGTCGAGGCGCTGAGCGCCGGCTCGGGTGGGCTTGGGGCCGTGACGGTGAGCGTCGTTGTCGGCGCGGTCTGTTGTTGAGGGGCCGCGGCTCGGTAGCTCACTAGGGCTGCGGATGACCGTCCGGCCGTCAATCAAGTTGGCGGGTTCGGGTGTCGATATTTAGGTACAGGGCGCTCGTGTCCTTGTTGTCCGTTATGGGAGTCGTGAATGAAGGGCTCGCTTCTGGCCCGCGAGGGGCTCTTCGAGGCGCGTGAGCAGCGGGGCGCGACCGCGGTCGAGTTCGCGTTGGTGGCGGTGCTCTTGTTCACGTTGTTGTTCGGGATCATCGAGTTCGGGTTGGTGGGAAACGACTTCTTGGCGGTGCGCTTTGGCAGTCAGGAGGCGGCGCGCCAGGCGGCGGTGGGCACGACGGGCAGCGACGGGTCGTGCAGCCTGAGCGGGCCGGCGACCGGCGCGGGCTCGAGCACGAGGCAGCTGCTGTGTCTCACCAAGGAACGGGTGGGGCTTGGGTCTGAGGACGTGCGGGTGAACCTGGTCTTCGGTACCGGCGGGTACGCCGAGCAATCGCGCCTGGCGGTGTGTGTGCAGACGCCGATGCGGTCGCGCTCGGGCTTGTTCACGCCGCTGTTCGGCGACCGGGTACTGCGCTCGAGAGCAGAGGCGCGCATCGAGGACCTGGCGTCGCCGGCGCTCCAAGCGGTCGCCGAGACGCCGCCACCGGGAGGGGACTGGTCGTGGTGCAACATCGACTGAAGCGGCGGCGCGCCGAAGGCGAAGACGGCGCCGTAGCCGTGCTGGTGGCTGTGCTGATGATCGTGTTGATCGGCGCGGCGGCGTTCGTAGTCGACCTGGGGAACGCCCGCGCCTTGAAACGCAAAGCCCAAACCGCCGCTGACGCTGCCGCCCTGGCGGGTGTGCGCCGCCTCAACAACGGCGACGTCGTCGCGGTCGCCACCGACTACGTCAGCCGCAACGGCTTCGGATCCGCCACCGTCAACGTCCCGCCCGCGACGGGCAGCCGCGCCGGCGACCCGACCTGCGTCGAGGTGCTCTCCCACGGCACCGTGGACACGATCCTCGCCGGAGTCATGGGCATCGACGAAATCGACGTCGAAGCCCGCGCCGTGGCCTGCGCGACCCGAGGAGGCAACGGCGGCGTCGCGATCTACGCCAACTCCACGACGTGTCAGAAGGCCATCGACTGGTCGGGCAGCACCACCCACATCATCGGCGGTGTGCATACCAACAACGACATCCACATTGGCGGTCAGACCAACATCATCGACGGGCCGACCACCTATCGCACCGACATCCAGGCCCCGCCCGACAAGGTCGAGTTCAACCCGGCGCCCCGCCAAGAACCCACGCCGCAGGCGTTCCCGGTCACCTTCGAGATCGCCGACTACGCACCCGGCGGGACCAAAGCCGCCCTCGCAGCCTCCCAGGGCCGCTACCACAACGCCGGCAACGACAAGATCGACAAAGGCTGGCTCGAGTCACAGGGCCTCTACAACGACAGCACCGGCGCGCTCGCGCTCGGCCTCTATTACACGACCGGCGACATCGACCTCAGCGCCAGCAGCGTCCGTGGCGACGGTGTCACCTTCGTCAGCGCGAGCGGCGAGATCTCCTTCAGCGGCTCCAACCACTTCCTGCGCCCCTGGGACCCCGAGGGGCTTCTGGCCTTCACCGACCACATCAAGCCCGGGGCCAGCCAGTGCAACGCTGCCGGCGTGCGCCTCAACGGCAGCAGCCACGACTGGGAAGGCATCATCTTCGCGCCCCGCTCACTCATCGAAATGTCCGGCTCCAGCAACACCAGCCTCCACGGCGCCCTCATCGCCAACACCGTCAAACTCAACGGCTCCGAACTCAACATCACCTACAACGAAGACTTCATCGCGGGCGAGGACTCCACCAAACTCGTCGAATAGCCTGGTTCTCGCCTCCGCACCAACCCAGATTTCGGTTGCAGTCCCTGAACGAGGGCCTGCGTCAGTCGGTCGTCTTGATGGCCGAGACCTCGAACTCGAGGGTGACCTTGTCGCTGACGAGGACTCCGCCGGCTTCGAGCGCGGCGTTCCAGTTCACGCCGAAGTCCCTCCGGTTGATGGTGCCCGTGCCTTCGAGGCCGATGCGGTGGTTGCCGAACGGATCCACGGCAGCGCCGGTGAACTCGAAGTCGACGGTGACCGGCTTCGTGACCCCCATGATCGTCAGGTCGCCGGTGACGCGGTAGTGCTCGGCATCGACCTGCTCGACGGCGGTGGAGACGTAGGTGATCTCCGGGTAGCGCTCCATGTCGAGGAAGTCGTTGCTGCGCAGGTGGGCGTCCCGGTCGGCGTTGCGGGTGTCGATGCTGGCCGCTTGGATCGTGAGCGCCAGGCGGGAATTCGCCGGGTGCTCGAGGTCCAAGTAGCCCGAGCCCTCGAAGTCGTCGAACGAACCCCGGACCTTCGTCACCATCGCGTGGCGGGCGACGAAGCCGATACGGCTGTGGGCGGGGTCCAGGGTGTAGCTCCCGGCAATTGTGGTTGGGGGAGCGGTGATCGTGCTCATGGTCGACCCTCCTGACGAGCCAATGGTTGACACATCATTCAACATTAGATGATACGTCCACTATTCCCGGGGTAGGGTCGAGCCCGTGAGCGATGTTCGGTGGCTGAACGAGCGGGAGGAACGGGCGTGGCGGGCCTTCCAGTTCCTCCAGATGCGGCTCACCGGCTTGCTCGCCCGGGACGTGGCCGCCACGTCGGATCTGTCGTACTCGGACTACGTCGTCCTCGTCGCCCTGACCGACCAGGCCGGGGGACGGATGCGCCTCTTCGAGCTCGCAGCCGATCTCGGCTGGGAGAAGAGCCGGGTCTCCCACCAGGTCGGACGAATGGCCAAGCGGGGGCTGGTGAGGAAGGAGAAGTGCGACCAGGACCGCCGCGGCGCCTACGTCGTGGTCACGAGACGAGGCCGCCGGGCGATTGAGGCCGCCGCCCCCCGCCACGTGGAGACCGTGCGGCGGCTCTTCATCGACCGGCTCACGCCCCGCCAGCTCGACGCGCTGGGCAACGCAGCCGAGACCGTCCTCGCCGCCCTCGCCGAGGAGGATGGTCGTGGCTGACGACAGACGCTTCTGGGACGAGGACGCCCAGACCATGCCGCCGGAACGTCTGCGCGAGGTGCAGGACGCCGGCGTCAGGGACCTGGTGCGGCGCGTCCTCGCCGTGCCGGTGCCGCTGTTCCGCCGGAAGCTGGCCGACGCCGGGATCACCTCGCCGGACGACGTGCAGGGCGTCGAGGACCTCACCCGGATCCCGACGACGGTGAAGCAGGAGCTGCGCGACTCCGAGGCCGAACACCCGCCGTTCGGCGACTACCGGTTCTGTGGCACAGACGCGTGCGTGCGGTTGGGGACGTCCACCGGTACCACCGGTGCGCCGACCGTCGTCCTGTGGACCCGGGGCGACCTGGAGCTCGAGTGCGACTCGGCCGCCCGCATGTTCTGGCGGAACGGCTTTCGCCCCGGCATGGTCGCCACGCACGCGCACCCCGCCTACCTCTACGGCGGCGGACCGTTGCTGTCAGGCGCGATCGAGCACTTCGGGATGCTCAACGTCTGGGTGCCGCCCCCCGATACCGACGAGCTCGCCGAGAAGGGAGTGAGGCTGTGGGCCCGGGTGCGCCCCGACGTGTCCTTCGTGGCCTTCTCGCTCGACCGCTACCGAGAGGTCGCGGACCGTGACGGCCTGGCCCTCGAGCTCCCCGCCTATCGCCTGGGCGGCGAGGGCGGGCCGGGGCTGCCGCTAATGACCGCCGGCATCGAGTGTTACGCCTACGCCGCGGGCCCGTGCGATCGGGGCCCGGGCGGTCACGTCCACGAGGACCGGGTCGTTGTGCAGGCCGTCGATCCCGCCACCGGCGCCGACGTACCCGACGGCGAATGGGGGAACCTCGTCGTCACCACGATCGGGCGCGACAACGCGCTCCTCCGTTACGACCTCGAAGAAGCGTGTGCGATCGCGCGCGATCCCTGTGCCTGCGGCGAGACGACCATTCGTGCGTTCTGGGGCGGCCGCTTCAAGGACCTCCTCGAGTGTCAGGGCAAGCGCTTCTTCGTCCACGAGCTCGAAGCGAGCCTGCGCGCCATCCCCGAGATCGCACGACCGGCACTGGCCTTCCACGTAGTGCGCCCGTCCGGTGACGCGCCGCTGCGCATCCGGGTGGAGACAGCCACGCGAACGACCGACGTCGCCGACCGGGTGCGCGTCGCCATCGGGAACACACTCGGGGTTGCCGCCGACGTGGAGGTCGTCGATCGAGGAACCCTGCCCCGTTCCGGCTACAAGGCCGAGCACGTCGTCGACCGGTAAGGCGAATGGGTTTTCACGTTCCGAAGGTTGAGGACCGTCTACAGAATTCCCCTGTCCGCGGCGAGCACAACGACGGTGGCGAAGATCGTCGTGTTTGCCGCGACATGAACGGCCCAGACCAAGCCAGCCCGGTGCTTGCGAGGCGGACTGCCCAAGGTGGACACTCCTGGTGTGCCTGAGCGCATGCAGACCGCGCGGGCCACGACGCCCGAGGGTGGGTTTCGCTTGCGCACAGGCTTAGGATGACCCGTGGCGACCTTCCTCTTGATCCATGGTGCCTGCCACGGCGGTTGGTGCTGGGATCATCTCGTTTCGCACCTCAGCGGGCGGGGGCACACTGCGGTGGCGCCTGACCTCCCATGCGAGGACCCTGCAGCTGGGCTCTCGGAGTACGCGGACGTTGCGACCGCAGCCCTCGAGGGGCGGACCGACGAAGTTGTCGTTGTAGGCCACTCGCTCGGTGCACTCACGGCACCGATCGTTACGACTCGAGTACCAGTCCGTCGGCTCGTGTTCGTTGCCGGGATCATCGGCGCTCCTGGGAAGAGTCTCGCCCAACTCGCCGAGATGGATGCCGATCGTGATCTCCCGCTCGGTGATGGAGTAGAGACGAACGCCGACGGGCTCTTCCGCTTCACCGAGGCCGGAGCCCGACGCCTCCTGTTTCACGATTGCGTTCCGGAAGTCGCGCAGTGGGCGGCCACGAGGTTGCGCTACCAACGATCGATGTGGAACGAAGCTGCCAGGTTCGAGGCGTGGCCGGACACCGAGATCGTTCCGATCACCTGCACTGACGACCGAATCGTGAATCGCAGTTGGTCCGAGCGCGTGGCAAGCATGCGTTTCGGTGTCGAGCCCGTACTGTTGCAAAGCGGGCACTCGCCATTTCTCTCGAGACCTGAAATGCTTGCAGACATCCTGACCGCTGGTCTCACGCGGTAGGAGATCGCTCCGTCACACTCGCGTTGTCGTCGTGACGGCATGACGGCGTGCAGACAATCTAGGTTGACGGATGCTTCGGCTGATGCCCACTCATCCGCGGAGGTGGATGCCATCGTCGATACGGACGAGGGCATGCAAGACTCGCCACGCGATGCGGCGACGATCCTGTTGATCTTTGGTGCTGTCGTCCTCATGTGCGCGACCAGCCTGATCTTCGTCGCCGTCGCCATGCGGACGAAGTCGCCCCGGCTGCTCGACGCCGTGCGGCGGTTCAACCGGGCGTTCACGAACAAACTGCAGCTGCGGTCAGCAGGCGGGCCCGGGGCGTACGAATAGGTGATCCGGCATCGTGGACGCACCTCGGGCCGACGCTATGAAACTCCCGTCGTGCCTTTCGTCACCGATGAAGGAGTCCTGATCCCCCTCCCCTACGGGCCGAACACTGACTGGCTCAAGAACGTCCTCGCCGAGGGCTCCGCTGTGCTCGTCACCGACGGTCGCACCTACACCGTTGACCAGCCCGAGGTCATGCCCATCGCGGAGGTCAAGGACATGTTCCCGCCCAAGGAGCAGAGGGCTCATCGCAGGTTCGGAGTCGACCACTGCCTCCTGGTCCGGCGCGTCGAACCAGGTGACGGCGCTGGGTCAACGGTCGACCCTGCGGTCAGGCCGCGCGTCGAGCCTGGGTGATGCAGCCGAGGCACGTGCCAACGTCGCAACCCGCCCAGGTCTGCGCGTACAGATCGACAGCTCTGGTGCCGCATGCGAGTCGCCAGTCCATGTGCAAACCAAGAAGTCGACGGATGTCATCGGTCGCAGATCACGCGTCAGCCCGCATCGGGCTCATTGAACGGGAGCCGCTAGCCGCGCGAGGAATATCCAGATTGCACCACTCGCGTGGGATTCAAGCACTCTCGTCGGACAGACACGATCGGCGTGGATGTGGGAGTTCTCTCATCCACAGCAGCACATCTCAGGGTCGGACCGCGATGGGCCGACATACCTATCAGGCCGATTACACGCATGACCCGGCGGAACCATGAGCCAACCGGCACCAAGAAAGTCCGTTCGGAGGCGGGTGACTAAACGCGACGAGGGGTGGAGTGACGAGCGCGGCGCCGTGTTGGTGATGGTCGTCGTCCTGTGCGTGGTGCTCATTGGCTGTGCAGCATTCGCGGTCGATGCCGGCGCGCTATGGGCAAAGCGCCGCCAGCTCATCACCGCCACCGACGCGGCGGCCCTGGCGGCCGCGCAGTCCTTTGCCCAAGGAACAGAGGATTGCACCAGGATCGCCCGGGAGTTCCTGGTCAAGAACGATCCGCAAGCCACCCTGACCGGGTGCGGTTCGGGAAACCACAGCGGGCCCCGCCACAGCTCGGGACAACTGCAAGTCGAGGCCACCAGTCAAGTGCCGTTGGCGTTCGCCGGCATCTTCGGCATCCACGACGGCACGGTGCGGGCGGCCACGCGGGCAAGATACGGCCCGCCGGCGGCACTACGGAGGCTGCGACCGATCGGCATCTGTCCCGAGTCGACGCCGGCGATCGAGGCGTGGATCGACAGCCAGCTGCACCAGCCTGCGAATCCCTCCGGCACGATTCGTGTCAGCTACACCAAGTCCCATCCCGACGCCTGCGGGGCGAACGCACCCGGCAACTGGGGCATGCTCGACCTGGATGGCGGCAACAACTCGAATGCCGCCACCCGGGACTGGATCGAGAACGGCTACGACGGGTCGATCAGCGCCAACGCCTATGTCGAGGGCGACCCCGGCGCGATCAGCGGCAGTCTCAGTGGCTCGCTCGACGCGCTGGTTCAAAGCGGAACCCTCTTCGAGCTGCCACTCTTCGACGACGTGCGTGGAAACGGCGCCAACGCCGAGTTCCGCGTATCCGGCTTCGTCTCCGTACGCCTGATCGGCTACCGGGTCACCGGCGCCGAATCCGGCCGATACCTCGACATCCAACTCCACCGCCGGATCGTCGACGGGCAATGCTGCGCCACCGGACTTAACACCGGCGTGAGCGTCGTCATGATCTGCGCCGTGGACGACACCAGCAACTGCTAGCGCCTCATCCCTGAACACCGGTCTTGCGAGCACCGACCGCGTCAGCATGAGCGCGCTGATCGGCACCTGTTGACGGGTCGCGGGGAACGTCTCGGCGGTCCCAGCGCGGCGACTCACCGCCAACCCCGCAGGCTTGGGCCGCGGCGAGGGACTCGGGCCCCGGGGCCGCGGGCGCGAACGCGTCAGGACGGGCTGGGAGGCAAACCGAGCATCTTCGGGCACTGGGAGAACCCGTCGACACCCCGTGAGCGTCCACGCCCGCAGATCCGGGGCCGCCATTGTGCCATCGACGTCGGCGACGTGTAGCTCGCCCATTCCACGTTGCGCAGCCCGCGTAGGGGCCTGCCATCCCGGGGCTCGAGAGGCTTCAGCCAACTCGGCCGTAACCGATCACGTTTGGATGTCGACGCTGGCTGCGCCGAATTCTCCTCACCGACCTGTCTCGTGGCGCCTCCGCCGAGTCCGTTCGCGGCGGTCGCCTTCCCAACGCAGCAGCGCGGAGCTCAGCATCTCGATCCCCTTACCGATGCGATCGGTCGTCCCAAACCGCCGGCTTGCGGCGAGGGGATGAGGCTTGGTCGACCCCTGATCGGTCTAACGAATGCCCGTTACCGCCGCGAATCCGTGACCGAGGATGACAACGTCGACGTCTATGCCAACCCCGGCGAACGCTTGGCGGAACTCATTCGATGAGCGCGGTCGATCGACGACCGTGAAGGTCCGGCCGTCCTCAAGCGCTCTGGTCTCCAACTCGCTGCCAGGCGTTCCGCCAGCGGTGGAAGTCTTATCGCCGAAGAAGACCGTGCCGCCGGGGTGGACGGCGGTGGCGACCGTTTGAAGGAACGACTGAAGCCGGTCGTCCGGGATCTTGCAGAGCCAGAAGAACCCGACACAACTGTCCCATAGCCTTGCGGGCCGCCAATGGAACAGGTCAGCCACGATGTAGTCAACGGACGCCGACTCTTCGCCGAGACGCTGCCGGTTCACGTCGAGCGCTTCGGGAGCAGCGTCGACCGCAGTCACGGCTGCGCCCCGCTCCAGCAACCTTGCGGTCCAGAACCCTGTGCCCGCCGCAACCTCGAGGACCTCGTTGCCGAGCTCGGCCCCGTCGAAGAGAGCCACCAGCCGGGCCAGCTCAGCTCGCCACGCGTCGTTGGCATCGCGCCCACGGTCGTATTGGCCGACGTGCGCATACGCGTAGTCGTATTCGAGGGCCCTCGCTCGGTAGTAGCGGACCTGCTCGGCGAGTAGATCATCGCAGGTCACGTCGAACAGTCTGCCGCGAACACCTGATGGGTCGATACGTACCCGGTAGATCGTGCATAACGCTGTAGTTCGGTCGCGTCGTTCGGTGCGTCCCGGCATGGCGCGAAGCCCGATTGCCACCGGCTCCCCGTCAAGCGGTGCGCTCCACGGGGGAACTGCTTAAGGACATACGGATGTCCTCCAGAGTGCTGGACCGCGCATCGGGCACCAGAGACATCGGTTACTCAGCGGGTACCTGCTCGGGTTGCATCACGTAGATGAGCGCGCCGACAGGATCTTTGAACATGCAGATGGTCCCGACCCCGGGAACGTGATTGGGGGGTTCGAGCACCGTGCCGCCGAGGTCGGCGACTCGGGCCGCGGTGTTGGCTGCGTCGTCGACGGCGATGTAGGCGATCCAGCGTGGCGGCGGGGAGCCTGCGTAGTCGCGTGCGGTGGGGTTCATCATCCCGGCGACGTCGGCGCCGTCTCGTTGGAACACGGTGTAGGTACCGAGTGGTCCGGTATCGATTTCGCGGCGTTGCCAGCCGAAGAGTTCGCTGTAGAACTCACCGGCGGTCGGCTGGTCGTCGGTGAGCAGCTCGTTCCAGAGAAAGGTGCCGTGCTCGGCCATCGAGTTCCTCCTCGTGTTCGGGGTGGTGAGTGGCGGGTCGCGCTTGGGCTGGTGGCGGTCGTTGCCGTCTTGGGGCGCGTGGAGCGCTTCGTCGGGCGTGGCGCCGCTCTCGGCTGCGCGTCGTCGAGCGGTCGTCGCATCACGCCGCTGCGCTGCCTGAGCGGCACCATCGACGTGTACTCCTCGACCGGTACGGGTTCCTCGAACCAGAACGCCGCGGTCTCGGCGGCCCGGTCGAGGATGCGCGGGCGATCCCGGTGGTCGGGTTCGAACAGCAGCACGCGGATCGCAGGGTTGGGCGCGTCGGCGAGATCCCACACCCCAGCGACGCGGCCGTCGACGAACACGACTGAGGTCACGTTGCCGCCCCGGTCGATGATCATCTCGTTGAGGGCGGGATCGAGGAAGCGACTGAGGTCCTTGTAGCCCATCGTGTACGGATCCAGCATCGGGATCAGGTTGACCGCGACATCATCTCGTTCGATCGCCGATGTGTTCTCGTGGCCGACCGATGTCATGAACATACCGCCGCCGATGCCGGCGACCGAGACGGTCACGAGCTCCTCGCCCAAGCCCTCGAGCGCATGGTCGATCCGTGGGGCGGGCAGCCCCGTCCACCAGATCACGTCTGACCGGCTGACCGGGCCGTAGCTCTCGAGGTACCGACACACGAGCTCTTGCGTCGCGGCAGTCTCGTCCCATTCGTCGAGCGAAACCCCGGAAAATGCGTCCGCCCAGAGGCGGTACCGGAACGTGGTGCTCTTGCGGCTGCCAACCGGTCGGTCCCGCACGATCTGTCCCTTGTCGCACAACATGGCAACGACCCCGGCGAGGTCGCCGTCAGCACCGAGCGCCTTGCGCAGCTCGGTCACGGACAGGGACTGGCCGGCCAGCGCCCCCAGCACCTTGGGTCCCAGACGGGCGTACTCCTGGTCGTTGGCTCCGAGCTATCGGCGATCCGAGGCCACGGTCGCCGTTCGAGTCGCCGCGAAGACCAGCGAGGCCAACCGTCGCGAGAACAAGAACACGGTCCCCCGCATCCCCTTGAGCCGCACAAGGCTCCGCCGCTGGTACAGGACATCGTCGAGGTCGGCGGAACCGAAGGCTCGGACCCGCTCATGCAACGACAGGTACGGCGTTGGTCGGGCTGGTCGCGTGCAGGCCGACCACATCGTCAGCGACCTCGACGATGCCGTCGGCGCCCGTCCGGTTGACCAGGTGATGCCTTGCCAGAACACGACGGATCGCGGCGTCATACGCGGCAACCGGCTTCGAGACCCGCGCGCCCATCACCTACACGATCAACCCCAGCCAGACCCGGCACAAGGGCCCATCGGCCCTCCCTGCCAGGCCGATTCGCCCAGTTCGCTCCCCGAGCCCCCAGGGAACGTGAGGTCGGAGCACAGAACAACAGCCCGAGCGCACCGAACGACGATCGCAAGCGCGCACCGAGCCGGCGATCGGTACGCGGTCCTCACCCGGGGCGCCCGGGTCCGACGAGCGACCGGGTCATGGTGGGCACTTGGGCTATGCGACGTCGAGAGAAGCCGTCGGCACTTGCGCCGTCCACTGTGACGCATCTGTGACGCATGAGGACCGGGAACGACCGGAAACGTCCGGGACTGATCGGGTGGGAAATCGCAGGTCAGGCGCCAAGTCGGCGCGTCGGCGCAGGTCGCGAAGCCGCCCGTCGTTTCTTCACACGGCAGAGGTCACTGGTTCGAAACCAGTAGCGCCCACCACGAAGCCGATGAGTTTCGGGACGGGGGACGGTCTTCTTCACCGATGGGTTACGTGATCGCGGGGCAGACCATCTCGCTCGACGGATACGTCGCCGACGCGAACGGGAGCGCCGAACCGCTCTATCCCGACCTGGAGGCTCTGCAGGGCAGCGCGTACATGAACGCGCTGATCGAGGAGGCCGGGGCGGTCATCATGGGTCGGCGGTCGTTCGAGATGCCCGAGGACCCCGATTCGCTCGCGGACAGCTACGAGTTCCAGACGCCGATCTTCGTGGTGACGCACCACCCACCGTCGGTGACGCCGAAGGAGAACGACCGTCTGACGTTTACCTTCGTGACCGAGGGCGTCGAGTCCGCGGTGGCGCAGGCGACGGCCGCTGCAGGAGAGAAGGCGGTGATGGTGGTGGGCGGCGTCGACGTGATCCGACAGCTGCTCCACGCCGGTCTCGTGGACGAGCTCCGCGTCGATGTCATGCCGGTCCTGCTCGGTGCCGGGCTTCGGTTCCTCGACGACCCGTCCCTCGCGCACGTCGACCTCGAGAAGATCGGGATCGAGCAGGTCGGCGTCCGGACCAGCCTGCGGTTCCGCGTCGTTCGCGGCTAGAACGGCGTCATGCGCTTCGGATTCAAGACGGCATCGCAGAACACGACATGGCCCGACATGCTCGCGGTCTGGCAGGCCGCCGACGAGATCGAGCTCTTCGAGTCGGGCTGGACCTTCGACCACTTCTATCCGATCTTCTCCGACCCGACCGGCCCGTGCCTCGAGGGGTGGGTGACGACCACTGCGCTCGCCCAGGCCACGAAGCGGTTGCGGGTCGGCGTGCTCGTGACGGGCATGCCGTATCGCCACCCTGCCGTGCTCGCCAACATGGCGGCGACGCTCGACGTCATCTCGGACGGCCGGCTCGACCTCGGGCTCGGCGCGGGCTGGAACGACGAGGAGGCCGACGCCTACGGCATCGACCTGGGCGCCAACCTCACCGACCGCTTCGACTCCTTCGACGAAGGCCTGGAGGTCATCGTCGGCCTGCTCTCGAACGAGACCACCACAGTCCGGGGCCGGTTCTGGAACGTGGTCGACGCCCGATGCGAACCCAAGCCGGTGCAACGGCCGCACCCGCCGATCTGCATCGGCGGGACGGGCGAGCGGCGCACGCTGCGATCCGTCGCCCGCTTCGCCCAGCACTGGAACTTCCCCGGCGGCGGGCCCGACGTCCTGCCCCGCACGCGCGCCGGGCTGCGCCTTCACTGCGACGCGATCGGGCGGGATCCCGGCGAGATCATGATCTCGACGCACGTCCGGTTGTCGGAGGACGGCGACACCGGGAAGCTGACCTCCGAGGTGGAGGAGCTCGGACAGGCCGGGCTCGATCTTGCGATCGTGTACCTCCCGCCGCCCCACACCCCCGCGGTGCTGGACAACGTCGTGAAGGCGCTCGAGCCCCTCAGCTAGCCGGTGAACGTCGGCGTCGACATCACCGGTTGCGCCGCCGGCGGGCGACAGAGCCCTTGCGCGAACGCGTTGCCCGGGTCGACCTGCGCCACCACGAGTTGGGCCACGCACTCCATCCCCAATGCATTCGGATGGAGCGGGGCCGCCAGTGCCGTGGCCGGCACCGGTTCGACCCAGCGCATCCCAGGAGCGGTGCAGGCGTCGTGGCCGACGCTGGCGACGTGGGCGTCGACGAACGTCGCGCCGTTGGCGGCGGCCTGCGCGGCCAGCATGTTGTTGAGCTCCTGCTCCTTGGCCCGCAGGTAGGGGACATCGGCGTAGGCGAACGGGAGCTGGGGCCAGCAGCCGTTCCCCACCTCGGGGGTGATCGACAGGTACGACACGAAGAAGACCCGGGCGTTCGGGGCGCGGGTATGGATGCCCTGGAGCACCGCCGCCACCTTGGGCGCGGCGGCGGCGATGCGGTTGCTGATCTCGTCGACCCCGCCTACGACGTACCGGTCCTGGCACGGATGCGAGTTCGGGTCGCCGGTGAAGCAGCTCAGGGCGATCTCGGTGAAGCCGATGTCGTTGCCGCCGACCTGCACCGTGACGAGCGTGGTGGCGGCGTCGAGCGAATCGAACTGGGGCGGGTTGGGACCGCCGCCGACGTTCTGGGGCGCGGTCATGTTGTCGGTCTTGGCGCCGCTGCAGGTCGCGTCGCGTAATGGCGCAGCCAGCGCGGTCGCGACGAGGTGGGCGTAGTTGTGGTCGGACTTCAGGCAGCCGATCGGGGTGGGTTGCTGGGTCGGGACCAGTGGGCCCGCCGCGTACGAGTCGCCGAGCGCGGTGTAGCTGCCGGTCTGCGCGCCGCTCGAGGTCGACGCGGGCAGCAGGAGTCCGACGAGCGCGAATCCGGCAACAGTCAACCGCCTGACAGTCACGGTCAGACCGTAGCGGTCACTACGCTTCCACCTCGGCACTCCCGAGACGACGAGGAAGGCGGGCCAGCCATGACGCAAGGCGCCCAGGTCGGCCGGACCATCGCCCAGTCGGCACCGTGGTTCGCGCCCGTCGCCCGGCCGCCGGACGGCGCGCCCAACGTGGTGATGATCGTGCTCGACGACCTCGGCTTCGGGCAGCTCGGGTGCTTCGGCTCCGACATCGCCACGCCGAACATCGACGCCCTCGCGGCCAACGGCCTGCGCTACAACCGCTTCCATGTCACGTCGCTGTGCTCACCCACGCGGGCCAGCCTGCTGACGGGCCGCAACCATCACGCCGTCGGCATGGGCTTCCTCACCGACATCCCGATCGGGTTCCCCGGCTACGACGGGCGCGTCCCGCAATCCGCGGCCGCACTGCCGCGCATCCTGCGCGACACCGGGTACAGCACGTTCGCGGTGGGGAAGTGGCACCTGACGCCGCGGTGGGAGCAGAGCGCCGCCGGACCGTTCGAACGGTGGCCGCTCGGCCTGGGATTCGAGCGCTACTACGGGTTCCTCGGCGGTGACACCAACCAGTGGGCACCCGAGCTCGTCTGCGACAACCACTTCGTCGACCCGCCGCGGTCGCCCGACGAGGGCTACCACCTCACCGAGGACCTCGCCGATCGCGCCATCGGCTATGTGCGCGACCAGCAGCACGCCCGGCCGGGCCAGCCGTTCTTCCTGTACTTCGCGACCGGAGCCATGCACGCGCCCCACCACGTCGCGCCCGAGTGGAGCGAGCGGTATCGCGGTCGCTTCGACGACGGCTGGGAGGCCGGGCGGGAGCGGATCTTCAGCCGCCAGCTCGAGCTTGGGATCGTGCCGGCGGGGACGGAGCTCACGGAGCGGCCGAGCTGGGTGCGGGCCTGGGACGGGCTTCCGGCGGAAGAGCGCCGTCTGTACGCGCGCCAGATGGAGGTCTTCGCCGGGTTCCTTTCCCACACCGATGACCAGATCGGCCGGCTGGTCGCGTCGCTGGCCGATCTCGGCGTGCTCGACGACACTCTGTTGCTGCTGATCTCCGACAACGGCACCAGCGCGGAAGGCGGCCCGCTCGGGACCCTGAACGAGCACCGGTTCACCCACGACATGACCGACGATCTCGCCGACTCGATCGCCCGGATCGACGAGCTCGGCGGCTTCCGGGCCTACAACCACTACGCCTGGGGGTGGGCGTGGGCGGGGAACACGCCGCTGCGGCTGTGGAAGCGCTATACGTGGCTCGGCGGCGTCCGCACGCCGCTCGTAGTGCACTGGCCGTCCGGCACCGGGACGGGCCGCGGCGAGGTCCGCCCGCAGTTCTGTCACGCGATCGATCTCCTCCCGACGGTGCTCGACGCCACCGGCGGGAGCGCGCCCGCCACCGTCGACGGGATCATGCAGCAGCCCATCGACGGCGCCAGCCTGGTGCCGACGTTTGTTGACGCCGTGACCGCCGGCCCGCGCTCGACCCAGTCCTTCGAGATGCTCGGGAGCCGGGCCATCTACCACGACGGCTGGAAGGCGACCACCGACCACGTCGGCAACCAGCTCAGCGTCGAACGGGAGCTGGTGGAGGGGAGCCACGACTTCGACGACGACCGCTGGTGCCTCTTCGACCTCGACGCCGACTTCTCCGAGTCCCGCGACCTCGCCGACGAGCACCCCGACCGCGTCCGCGCCCTCGTCGAGCTGTGGTGGGCCGAGGCGGGTCGCAACCAGGTGCTGCCCCTCGACGACAGCTTCATCGGCCGTGCGGTCGCGCTGGTGCCGTCACCGAGCGCGCCCCACTTCCGCACCGCGTACCACCCTGGTGGCGGCCCGATCTCGGAGGACGCACTCCCACCGCTCGGCGGAGGCTTCCGGTTCGAGGCCGACGTGGAGATCGCCGACGCCGCCGACGGGGTCGTGTGCGCCCTGGGCGACTGGAACAACGGCTGGGCGGTGTACCTGCTGGCAGGGCGGCTGGTCGCGACGTTCAACCTGTTCGGCACGCCGCACCGGATCGCCGCGCCCGAGCCGGTGTCAGCCGGCGCCCACACGCTCGGCGTCGAGTACCAGCGCGAACCGCCCGCCGGAGGACGGGTGACGATCCTCGTCGACGGCGAGCCCGTCCAGGACGGCCGCCTGCCCGCCGACCTCCCGTTCCGGTGGCAGATCGGTGGGGCCGGCCTGCTGGTGGGACGCGACCGGGGCTTCCCGGTCTGCGACGACTACCGGCCGCCGTTCCCGTTCACCGGCGAGCTGCGCGAGCTCGTGTTCGAGATCCCCGCGCTCGCGCCGCGCGGTCTGCCCGCCGACGCCGACGCCGAGGTCGCTGCCGCGCTTCAGCACGAATAGCGGTCAGGGCGGTCCGTCGGGCGGGACCTCGCTCAGGGTCGCGAACCCGTTCGTGAACGCGACGAGGTCGTCGGGCGGGTCCTCGAGCGTCGACGTGCAGTCGACCGCCGCCAGCGCGTCGCCGGTCGCTGCCGCGGGGACCTCGACCAGGCCACGTATCTCGCCGGTCGTACACGTCGGGACGTTGATGTTCACGACGTCGGTCGGATCGACGTCCTTCACGAGCGCCTTGCGGTGCTCCTTCACCCAGTTCACGGCCTCCTCGGCTCCCGCGGCGAAGTCGGGAGGGTCACCGAGGCCGGCGCTCACGGCCACACCCGGGATGCCCCGGCGCACTGCGGTGCGGGCCGCGCCGACGGTCCCCGAAGCGGTGAACACCGGCCCGAGGTTCTGGCCGGCGTTCACGCCCGAGACCACGACGTGTGGGATCTTCGGGATGCCGCCGTCGAGGGCGAAGTTCACCGTGTCGGCCGGGAAACCCGCGACCGCGATCGCGGGGTAGCCGCTGGCGGTTTCGGTCTTGCTGCTGGTGAGCTCGCCCGGTGTCGTCTGGGCGCCGGTGCCGGTCTTGTCGTCCGCCGGAGCCACCACGGTGACCTTCACCCGGTCGAGGTCGCGCAGTCCCTCGACGAGCGCGTCGATGCCGGGGGCGGCCACGCCGTCGTCGTTGGTGACCAGGATGCGCAGGACTTTGGGCTTGTGCTCGGGCGCGGCGGCGGCGGCGGCGGCGGCGGCGGCGGCGGGCGTGACCCCCGCCGCGGTCGCCGCGATCGAAACGAGGAGGAGGATGAGTCGAGCACCGCGGGCGCGCACCGGCGGCATCCTACGTGCGGGGTGCTCCGCTAGCCCGCTCCGCAGTCCGAGGCGTCGAAGGTCTCGTCGACGGCGCAGATGTCGACGGCGAGGGCGCCGGTGTTGAAGTTGCCGCCGCAGCACCCTCCGCCGGGGAGGGTCCCGATCTTGAACTGGAGGTCGAGGTAGCGGTCGGCTTGCGAGCCGGTGGTCTTGAACCCGATGAGCTCGACCTTCACGAACGCGACGACACGGAACTGGGTATTGGAGCCGTTCCCGGTCACCTGGTCGAAGACGGGGAGGCCGAACTCCGTGCCGATGAGCGATTCGAGCTCGTCGCTGATGGTGGTGCTGAAGGCCCCGGGGTCGCCGGGAACGTTCGGCGGCGACAGGGGGATGTCACCGGGGTAGCCGTTGGCGACCCAGTCCTTCGTCTCGGCGTTGGAGTTCGACCCGCCGTTGAAGTCGAGCATTCCCCAGTTGCCCGGGGCGTTGGAGCCGCAGGCGTCGGGGTGGCTCTTCGAGTAGGTGATGCGGATGGTGCCCGAGTCGGCCGTCGGTCCCGAAGGCAGGTTGAGCCACGCCGCCAGCTCGGGGTTGGCGTACAGGCAGAGCCCCATGGGGCGGAGGCCGCTGGCGGCGTTGGCGTTGCCGAAACGGGCGGTGGTGGACGACTTCACGTCGACGTTGTCGATCCCGAAGATCTGGGCGAACCGGAAGTCCACGGTCCGCTCGGCGGTGACGGTGACCCGTCCGGGGGTGCTGCCGGACTGCGCGGTGACGGCGCAGCCGGTGACGGTGGCACCGGAGTCGTTGGCGGCGACGTAGGTGTCGTCGGTGGTGGCGCAGCCGTTGCCGCCGGCGGCGTAGGTTCCCGCCGACGCGAGCGCGGCACCGTCGGTGGCGGTCCGGATGCGACGCTGCGCCTGCCAGCCGGCGCCGCTGTCGAGGGCGAAGGCGGCGCAGGCGATGACGACGACGATGATGACGGCCACCATGGCGAGCACGGCCCCGCGTTCGCCCTCGCGTCGGTTTGCGCGTTCTGCACGCATCACCCTTAGATCGGCGATGGCCCCCGGAAACCTGAGGAAGCCGCGATTCAGGCGAACCGGCTCAGAGGGTGCAGTCGAGGACGTCGTAGCTCTCGTCGACGCCGCAGATGTCGATCGCCATCGCTCCGGTGTTCAGGCCACCGATCTTGCAGCAGTTCCCGCCGGGGAGCGTCCCCTTCTTGAACTGGAGGTCGAGATATCGGCTCGCCTGGCTACCGTTCACCTCGAAGCCGATGAGCTTCACTTTCACGAAGGCCACGATCGTGAACTGGGCGTTGGAGCCGTTCCCGACGGCGAGGTTGTAGACCGGGATCCCGAACTCCTTGCCGATGAGCGACGTGAGCTCGCTGCTGATGCTGTTGCTGAACGCACCGGTGTCGCCGGCGATGGTGGGCGGCGAGAGGGGCACCTCACTCGGGTAGCCGTTGGCGACCCAGTCCTTGGTCTCGGCGTTGGAGTTGGATCCGCCGTTGAAGTCCAGCATCCCCCAGTTGCCCGGCGTGCCCAGTCCGCACGCGGCCGGCTGGCTCTTGTTGTAGAGGATGCGGATCGTGCCCGAGTCGCCGACGGGTCCGCCCCCGGCCAGGTTCAGCCACGCAGTCAGCTGGGGGTTGGCGTCGATGCACAGCCCCATGGGCCGCAGCCCGCTGGCCCCGCCCGGAGCCCCGTAGCGAGCGGTGGTCGACGACTTCACGTCGACGCTGCTCATCCCGAAGATCTGGGCGAAGCTGAAGGCGACCGGGCGCTTCCCCGTCACGGTGACCCGCCCGGGCGTGAGGTGGAAGCCGTTGCCGGTCGGAGCCACGAACGTGCAGGCCGTTACGGTCGCCGCCGAGTCGTTGGCGGTGAGGAACGTGTCGTCGGTCGTCGAGCAACCACTCCCGCCCTTGGCGAACTCGCTGGCGGCCGCGAGGGCGGCGGCGTCGGTGGCGGTGCGGATCCGACGCTTGGCCTGCCAGCCCGCCCCGGCGTCGAGGGCGAAGGCGGCGCAACCGATGACCACGACCATGATGACGCAGACCATGGCGAGCACGGCCCCGCGCTCGTCATCGCGTGATTTGAAGCGTTCCGTACCCATGCGGCTCTCCAGCCCGGTTCAGCCGTTTTCTGGCTCCCCGGTGGTATCGGCTGCCGCGGGCCCCCACCTGAGAGGGAAAAACGAGGGCGAAAACGGCCCCCGGGGTGGGATCGCGGCCTATCCCGGGGCTCGGAAGCGCCAGCGGGTGGCTGCCCCGGCGAAGTCGTCGGCGTTCTCGATCAGCCCGAACACGACCCGGGGCCGGACCCGGTACACGGGCTCCTCCGGGGGGAAGCCCATCCCGTACTTGGCGGTGTACACACCCGCGACCCGTTCGAGGCTTGTGCTGTCGGCGACCTCCTCCGCCGTCCCCTCCACGATCACCGCCTCGGCGGCCGACTCGGGGGAGACGACGCATTCGGCGTTGCTCGCGAGGTTGCGGGCCTTGCGGGTCAGTCGCCCGGTACTGAAATACAGCGCGTCGTCGAGCCACACCGCCCAGACGGGCATGGCGTGCGGTTGCCCGTCCGGGCTCGTCGTCGAGACCCAGTAGTTGCGCGCGTCGGTGAGGCGCTGCTCGGCCCAGGCCCAGGGGAGAAGCCCCTGCCCCTCGTCGGCGGGGAGTAGCCCGTAGCCGGGCATCCAGGGGCGGTCGGCGGCCGGGTTCACCGTGCAAGTATGCGGCCCCTCACCGGGGAGGTGACGTGAGCGGCGTCGACGACCAGCTCCGAGCGATCCGCGACGCCGACCGCGGCCGGCCGCGCAAGCACGTGACCGTCATTGGCGCGGGGATGGCGGGACTGGTGGCGGCATACGAGCTCGCGCAGCTCGGCCACACCGTGCGCATCTTCGAGGCCAGCGCCGGGCCTCGGGGCCGCGCCTGGACGCACCGGTTCCCCGACGGCACCTCCGGCGAGTTCGGCCCGATGCGGATTCCCGAGCACCACGACTACACCCACCACTACGTCAAGCAGTGCGGGCTCGAGCTGCGTCGCTTCGTGACCTCCCACGAGAACCTGTCGTGCTTCTACGACATCCGCGGCGTGCAGGTCCGCATGCGCGACGCCCGCGAGGTGCTGTACGACAAGTTCGACCTCTCGACCCAGCAGCGCGACGACCCCGCCCCACCCAAGATGCTCGCCCGCGCCGTCGGCGACGTTGTCGAAGGACTCACCGACGCCGAGCGGGCCAGCCTCCGGACCGGCGATCTCGCCAGCGACCGGTTGCGCGAGATCGACCGCACGACGATGGGGGAGTTCCTCCGGGCTCGCTGTGGCGAGGACGCCGCCGAGCTGGTCGGCGCTGCCACCGGGCTCGAGACGATGTTCGACCGCACCGCGATGATGCTCCTGCGCGACGCACTCACCGCGACGGGCAACCGCTTCGACGAGATCGTCGGCGGCATGGACCTGCTGCCGACGTCGCTGGCCAAGCTGATCAAGGGCGAGATCGTGCTGCGGGCGCCGGTGCGCGGGATCCAGGCGCGGTCGGACGGCGCGGTCGACCTGGTCGTCGAACGGGACGGCAAGCGGAGCACCGAGCGCTGCGAGGTCGTGGTGTGCGCCATCCCGTACTCGGTGCTGCACCACCTCGAGCTCGACCCCCCGCTCGAGCCGGCCAAGATGGCCGCGGTCCGCAGTCTCGGGTACGAGTCGAGCACCAAGGTCCTGCTGCACTGCCGGCGGCGGTTCTGGGAGACCGAGTACGGCATTGCCGGCGGCGCGTCGCAGAGCGACCACGTGCACCGGGCGACGTACTACCCGTCCGACAACGCCGTGCCCGTCACCGAGCCGACGCCGTCGCGCGCCCGGTTCAACACCATGTACGGCGGTTACGAGAACGGCGAGTTCACCCCCGGCTCACCCGAGATCAGCGCCGGGCCCGGGGTGCTGCTCGCCGCCTACAACTGGGGCCAGGACGGGTGCCGGCTCGGCCAGCTCGCGCCCGAGGAACGCCGCGACGCCGTGATCCGGCTGGTGGCCCGGATCCATCCCGAGATCGCCGAGCCGGGCATGGTCGACGACCACGCGTCGATGTTCTGGGACCAGTACCCGTGGACACTCGGCTCGTTCGCCGAACTGCTGCCGGGTCAGCAGGGGTCGATGCACAACGACGCGGTGAGCCCCGAGGGCAACCTGCACTTCGCGGGCGAGCACGCGTCGCTCGACACCGGCTGGATCCAGGGGGCGGTGTCGTCCGCGCTCCGAGCGGTGGGCGAGATCGTCGGCGGCGACTAGAAGGAGCTGCCATCCTCCAACAGGGGGCCGGGTTTCCCGGCCCCCGGACTGCCGGCTGCGTGCGGGAGTGGCGAGCGAAGCGAGCGCGACCAGAAGAGTTAGCTACTCAGATCCACCGGTAGGGCGGTGAGCGCGGGGCGCGCGTCCGCGAAAAGGGCCTCCCGACCAGGGAGAATGCGGTTGTCAAAGACTGCATCCCCTGGCACAGGAGGCCACTTTAGAGATGAGCGTACGCGTTGGAACGACGAGGCGCGCGATTACCGCCCACGGCGGGGCGGTCCTGTTGCGTGAAGCGATGCGGGTGGTTGGGCTCGGAGAGGCGGTCGGGGCGCACGTGCATCTCAAGCGGCGGGCTCGTGGCCTGAGCGAAGCGGAGTTCGTGGCTGGCGTCGCCGAGTCGATTGCGGTCGGTGCTCGTTGCCTCGACGACCTCGCGGTTGGGCGGGCGGACGAGGCTCAGGAGCAGCTGCGTGGCTTCGCGATCCCGGCGGCGCAGACGGCGGGCGCGTGGCTGCGTCGCTTCACCCTCGGTCACATCGGCCAGTTCGACAAGGCGCTCGCCCAGGTGCAGCGCAACGCGTTCTCGGCTGCGGGTGTGAGCGAGGTGACGCTGGACTTCGACTCGACGTTCATCTTCAGCCGCTCGAAACGCCGCCAGGGAGTGGATCGCACCTACAAGAAGGGCTACGCCCTGCATCCGCTGCTGTGCTTCGACGCCGAATCGGGCGCGGCGGTGCATGCCCGGTTGCGGCGGGGCAAGTCGGGCGCGTCGACGGGGATGAAGACGTTCCTGGCTGAGACGCTGCGGCGAGTGCCCGGCGACGTCACGGTTCGGTCCCGCCTCGATTCGGGCTTCTACGGCAACCCGCTGCTCACCCAGCTGGAGCAGGCGAAGGTCACCTACCTCTGTGGGGTCCCGTTGATCCCGGCGATCCTCGGACCGTGCGCCGCGATCCCTGACGAGTGCTGGGAACCCTGCCTCGACAAGGACGAAGGCGAAGTCGCTGAGTTCGGCTACCGGATGCGCGACCGTCGTCAGTTCCGCCGCTACATCGTCAAGCGCATCGCGCTCGAGATCGGCGACCAGGCGACCCTCGAGACCGGCGGCTACCGCTACTGGGTCTTCGTCACCAACGACCACCAACGCTCGCCGGACGAGCTCGAGTCCGAGCACCGCCACAAAGCCGACGTCGAAAGCGGCATGCGCGAGCTGAAGTCGAACTTCGGCCTCGACGCGATGCGCAAGCACGGCTTCATGGCCAACTGGGCCTGGCTGCTGCTCGTGTGCCTCGCCCACAACCTGTGCTGCTGGACCCAACACCTCGGCCGTCTCGGCGCCGGCCGCGACAACGGCGAGCTGCGCGCCAAACGCCTCCGCTACCGCTACCTCGCCATTCCCGGCATGGTCGTCAACAGCGGACGCCGTCTCACGCTCCGACTCGCCGACACCTACCCGTTCTTCGACCGGTTCGTCGCCGCGCTCGCCCGGCTCGAACGACTACCCGCCCCCGCCGGCTAACCACGACGGCGCGCCGACACGCGAACACAACCGCCCGCTTGCTCAACGACGCCCCGCGCCTCCCAGCCGCCGGAACACTCGGGGCGCACCCCGAACCGCGCTCCTCGGTGACTCGATCACGTCGGTGAATCGCCTCGCACGCCCCGCATCACCGCAGTTTGGGACGTGCCCGCACTGCTACCGATGGATTTGAGTAGCTACTTCGACCTGAAGAAGTCGTTGTAGAAGAACGCTCTGACCAGCGCGTTTGGGTGGTGAGGGTGTTCGCGATCTGGACTGAGTGAGCGGATGATGGCCTCGACCCCGTAGGGCTAGTACGGATCGAGGCCACCAATGTTGAGAACCGTAAACCTGGAGCGGACGTTGTGGGAAGCGATCCTGCCCGAGGTGTGCTTGGGCTTGCCGGGTGAGCTCGAGGCGGTGGATCGCCTGCTCGACGACGAACGGTTCTTCGAGCCGTATCGGGCGCATTTCCATGAGCGGTTGGGCCGCCCGTCGGTGCCGATCGAGACGTACCTGCGGCTCATGTTCTTGAAGTACCGGTATCGGCTGGGCTTCGAGGTGTTGTGCCGGGAGGTGACGGACTCGATCTCGTGGCAGCGGTTCTGTCGTATCCCGTTGGGTGGGGTGGTGCCGCATCCGACGACGTTGATGAAGATCACCACGCGCTGCGGCGAGGACGCGGTGGCGGGCCTCAACGAGACGTTGTTGGCCAAGGCAGCCGAGGCGCGGGTGCTCAAGACCAACCGGGTGCGCGCGGACACCACCGTGGTGGAAGCGAACGTCGCCTATCCGAGCGACTCGGGCCTGTTGGCCAAGGGTGTGGCCAAGATCGCCAAGGCGACCAAGAAGCTCCAGACCCTCGGTGTCGCGACGAGGACAACGGTGCGGGACCGGACCCGGTCGGTGCGAGCCCGAGCACGAGCGATCAACGCGAACCTGCGCCGGCGCACCGACCAAGCCAAAGACCAGGTCAAGGCCATCAACCGGGAGATGGCGGCGATCGCCATGCGGGCGGTGGGCGAGGCCCGGGCGGTGGTGCGCAACGCCCGCCGGGCTCTGGCGCGCCGGGGTGAGGCGCCCACCACCAAGACGGCGGCGCTGGTCGCGGACCTCGAACGCACCGCTGAGCGCGTCGGGCGAGTCGCGGCGCAGACCCATCAACGGATCTCGGGGACCACCCCGGATGGCGCGACCCGCGTCGTCTCGTTGCACGATCCTGACGCGCGCCCCATCGCCAAGGGTCGCCTCGGCCGGCCAGTCGAGTTCGGCTACAAGGCCCAGGTCGTCGACAACGAAGACGGCATCGTGCTCGACTACAACGTCGAGGTCGGCGCGCCGCCCGACGCGCCGATGCTGGTGCCCGCGATCACACGCGTCGCCGGGTGTGCGGGCAAGATTCCCCGCGCTGTCACCGCCGATCGCGGCTACGGCGAGCAGGCAGTCGAGGACACCCTCGAAGCCCTCGGGGTGCGCACCGTGGTGCTGCCCCGAAAAGGCAAACCCAACGCGGCGCGACGCTCGTTCGAGCACCGAAGATCCTTCCAACGCATAGTGAAGTGGAGAACCGGCAGCGAGGGTCGCATCAACTGTCTCAAACGCGACTTCGGCTGGGCCCGCACCCGCATCGACGGCATCGACGGCGCCCGAACCTGGTGCGGCCACGGCGTCTTCAACCACAACCTCGTCAAGATCGCCGGCCTCATCCCATGACCG
>JBQTGU010000023.1:0-6041 GCA_052390575.1 Actinomycetota bacterium
TCGGCATCCTCCACGGATGCCTCGACCACCACACCCGCTACAACGAGCACACCGCCTGGGCACATCGTCACCCCGGAGCACACGACGTCGCTGCTTGACGAGCTACGACCCAGGGGTGTCTAACCCGTCGCATGCGTCGCGTCTCCGCCTGCGGACGGGGACACGGGCAGGGGCCGGTACGCTCCGATTGTGGAGCGACGGATTTTTGGGCTCGAGAACGAGTACGGCGTCACCTGCACGCTGCGGGGCCAGCGCCGGCTGAGCCCCGACGAGGTCGCCCGCTACCTCTTTCGGCGGGTCGTGTCGTGGGGAAGGTCGAGCAACGTGTTCCTCGAGAACGGCGCCCGCCTCTACCTCGACGTCGGCAGCCACCCCGAGTACGCGACGCCGGAATGCGACTCCATCGCCGATCTCGTGGTCCACGACAAGGCGGGCGAGCGCATCCTCGAGGGTCTCGTCCGCAGCGCCGAGCACCGTCTGCGCGAGGAGGGCATCCGAGGCGAGGTCTTCCTGTTCAAGAACAACACCGACTCCGCCGGCAACTCGTACGGCTGCCACGAGAACTACCTCGTCGAGCGGGACGGCGACTTCGGCAAGTTCACCGACGTGCTCATCCCGTTCCTCGTCACCCGGCAGGTGTACGCCGGGGCCGGCAAGGTGCTCCAGACCGCCCGGGGCGCGATGTACTGCCTCAGCCAACGGGCCGAGCACATCTGGGAGGGCGTCTCCAGCGCGACCACCCGCTCCCGCCCGATCATCAACACCCGCGACGAGCCCCACGCCGACGCCGAGCGGTTCCGGCGCCTGCACGTGATCGTGGGTGACTCGAACATGAGCGAGTACACGACGTTCCTCAAGATCGGCGCGACCTCGATCGTCCTGCGCATGCTCGAGGAGGACCCGGGTCCGTGGCGCGATCTCAGCCTCGAGAACCCGATCCGGGCCATCCGCGAGATCAGCCACGACCTGACCTGCCGCCGGCGGGTTCGCCTGGCTAACGGGCGCGAGCTGTCGGCCATTGACGTGCAGTCGGAGTACCTCACCCGGGCGCTGCGGTTCGCCAAGCGGCGGGGCCTCGCGCCGCTCGAGCAGAAGGCGCTGGCGACGTGGGAGCACGCCATGACGCAGCTGGAGAGCGACCCGCTCTCGCTCGACTCCGAGGTCGACTGGGTCATCAAGTACCACTTGATCGAGGCCTACCGGCGTCGCCACGACCTTCCGCTGACACACCCGCGGGTGGCCCTGCTCGATCTCTCGTACCACGACGTGACCCGGGCCCGCTCGCTGTACTACCTCCTCGAGCGCCGGGGCCGCGTCCAACGGACCGTCAGCGACGCCGACATCGAGACCGCGGTCACGACCCCGCCGCAGACAACGCGGGCGCGCTTGCGGGGCGCGTTCATCAAGCGGGCGAAGGAGCGCAAGCGCGACTACACCGTCGACTGGGTGCATCTCAAACTCAACGACCAGGCCCAGCGCACCGTGTTGTGCAAGGACCCGTTCAAGGCCCGCGACGACCGCGTCGAGCGCCTCATCTCCTCGCTGTAGCGCCATGCCGTCGTTCCGGACCGGTGACGTCGTGCGGGTGCTCGAGGAGCGCCCGGGCCTCCAACGGGTCGAGGTCGACCTCGGTTGCGGGCCCGAGCGGGCGTACGTCCTACCCCAGCTGACCGGAACGGTGGAACTGGGCGATCGGGTGGTGGTGAACACCACCGCGGTCGAGCTGGGCCTCGGCACCGGCGGCTGGCACGTCGTGCACTGGAACCTCGCCCACGAGTCGTTCCACGAGCCCGGCCCCGGGCACATCCTCAAAGGCCGCTACACGAGCCTCCAGGCCGACGTCGGCAGCACCGAGGAGCACCTGGCCGCGCTGTCGGAGGTCGAGTCGATCGACGGCATGCCGGTCGTGGCCGCCGCGCTGCACAGCCAGGTGCCGGCGGTGGCGGTCGCGTTCAAGGACGCCCGCCCCGACGCCCGGCTCGCCTACGTGATGACCGACGGCGCCGGGCTGCCGCTGGCGCTGTCGGATCTCGTCCATGCCCTCCGCACCCAGGGCCTGCTCGATGCCACCGTCACCTGTGGGCACGCGTTCGGCGGCGACTTCGAAGCGGTCTCGATCTACTCGGCGCTGGCCGTCGCCCGCCACGTCGCCCACGCCGACGCCGCGGTGGTGGCGATGGGCCCCGGCATCGTCGGCACCAACACCCGGCTCGGCTTCTCCGGCATGGAGGTGGGCCCGATCCTCGATGCCGCCGCCGCGCTCGGCGGCGCGCCGATCGCGTGCCTGCGGGTCTCGTTCGCGGACACGCGCCCCCGGCACTCGGGCTTGTCCCATCACACTCGCACCGCGCTGCGTCTGGCCTGCCGGGAGCGAGTGGAGGTGGCAGTGCCGCGCCTCGGTGGCCAGCAGGACGCGCGGTTGCACACGGAGCTCGCGGGGGCGGGTATCGACCGGCGCCACGCGCTGGTCGAGGTCGACCCGCCCGACGTGCTCGCGCTCTTCGAGCAGGCTGGGCTCGACGTGGTGTCGATGGACCGGCCCGCTCACGAGGACCCCGCCCTGTTCCTGGCGGGAGCGGCCGCCGGTGCCCTCGCCGCCGCCCGCGTTCCGACCTCCTCTCCCAACGACGGGCGCGATGGCTGACCGGCTCGAGCGGCTCACCAACCTGGTGGCGACGCTGCTCGACACCCGGCGGCCGCTGCCGCTCGAGGAGCTCGTCGACCTCGTCCCCGGCTACCCGCCCGACAAGGCGTCGTATCGGCGGCAGTTCGAGCGGGACAAGGACACGCTGCGCGGGATCGGCATCCCGGTGCAGACCGAGCCGATCGACGCCCTCGGGCCCGAAGTCGGCTACCGCATCCATCCCGACGAGTACTACCTGCCCGAGCTCGCCCTCACCGCCGACGAGCAGGCCGCGCTGCACGTGGCCGTCACCGCGGTGCGGTTGGAAGGGGGGGCCGGGCCCGAGGCCCTGTGGAAGCTGGGCGGGCTCGAAGGCGAAGCCGCGACCGCGGTGGCGGCGCTGCCCACCGTGCCCGAGCTGCCCGCGCTGTTCGACGCCTACCGCGAACGGGCGTCCGTCACGTTCTCCTACCGCGGCGAGCACCGCCGGCTCGACCCCTGGGGCATCGTGTTCCGGCGCGGGCACTGGTACGTCGTCGGCCACGACCACGACCGCGTCGACGAGCGCGCCTTTCGCATCGACCGGGTCGACGGACCGGTCGAGACCGGGCCCCCGGGCACGGTCGCGCCCCCGGCCGACGTCGACCCCGCCAGCCTGTTGCGCGACGACCCGTGGCGTTTCGGTGGCGACGAGCCCGTGACCGCCCGGGTACTCGTGGACGCGCCCCAGGCCCCCGGGGTGGTCCACCAGGTCGGGGAGCACCTGGTCGTCGAGCGACGCGACGACGGTTCGGTCGTGGTCGGGCTTCCGGTCACGAACGTGGCCGCGTTCCGCTCGTTCGTCGTCGGCCTGCTCGACGGCGCCGAGGTGCTCGACCCTCCCGAGCTGCGCGACGACGTGGTCGACTGGCTCCGGCGACTGGAGGCGACCGGGTGAGCCCGCGTCCCATCGTCGGCCCCCGGCTGCGCCGCGTGCTGGCCCTCGTGCCCTGGATCGCCGACCACCCCGGCGCGGCGGTCGCCGACGTCGCGGCACGATTCGGTGTCGGCGAGCGCGAGCTCGAGGCCGACCTCGAGTTGCTGCCGATGTGCGGGTTGCCGCCGTACACGCCCGACCGGTTGATCGAGGTCGAGCTGGTCGACGGCCATGTGTGGATCCGCTTCGCCGAGTACTTCGCCCGGCCGTTGCGGCTCACCGCCGAGGAGGGCCTGGCGCTCCTGGCGGGCGGCCGCGCCGTGCTGGCGGTGCCGGGCTCCGACGCCGACGGCACCCTCGCGGCCGCGCTCGAGAAGCTCGCCGGCACCCTCGGGGCGGGCGAGGGGCTCGCGGTCGAGGTGGGCGAGCCGCCGCATCTCGATGCGCTGCGGCGGGCGGCCGACGCGGGCGAACGGGTTGAGGTCGACTACTACTCGTTCGGCCGCGACGCGCTCACGACGCGGCGCATTGATCCGTACTCCGTGTTCCACGCCTACGGTCACTGGTACGCCGAAGCGTGGTGCCACCTCGTCGACGCCGACCGCCTCTTCCGGGTGGATCGCCTGCAGGCCGTGCGCCCGACCGGCGAGAAGTTCGAGCCCCGGCGCGACGACGCGACCGCGGTGGCTGACACCGTGTACCACCCGAGCCCAGACGACCCGCGCGTCACGATCGAGTTGCCGCCCGACGCCGGCTGGGTGGCCGAGAGCTATCCGTGCGAGGAGGTCGAGGAGCGCCCGGACGGGTCGTGGCGGGTCGTGCTGGCGGTGAGCGAGCGGGCCTGGCTCGAGCGGCTGCTCCTGCGGTTGGGCGCCGACGCCCGGGTGGTGTCCCCGGCCGAGCTCGCGCACGTCGCGGCCGACGCCGCTCGCCGCCTGCTCCGGCGCTACGAGCCCGCCGTGGGAGGATGAGCCCGGTGGAGCGAACCCGGTGAGCCGTCCCGAGCACGTGTCGGAGGCCCCGACGGTCGCGGTCGCGCCCGAGACGCTCCGGGTCGACGCCCCCGCACCCGATGGACACCCGCGCCCTGCCGGCGGCGGTTCCGGTGGCCAGCGCACCCGAAAGATCGTCATCGAATGGGTGCTGCTGATCGGCGGCGCGCTGTTGATCGCCTTCCTCATCAAGACGTTCTTGTTCCAGGCGTTCTACATCCCGTCCGAGTCGATGACGCCCACCCTCCAGGTGGGCGACCGCGTGCTCGTCAACAAGCTCAGCTACCGGTTGCACGACGTGAACCGGGGCGACGTCGTCGTGTTCGAGGCACCCGACGACCCGAACACCGACGGAGTCAAGGACCTGGTAAAGCGGGTGATCGGCCTCCCGGGTGAGACGGTCGAGCTGCGCGACGGCCAGGTGTTCGTCGACGGAAACCTTCTGGAAGAGCCCTACCTCGAAACGGGGGAGGTCACCCGGCCGACCCAGAACTTCGCCGGCAAATGCGAGCCCCCGGTGAGCGACTCCACCTGCGTCGTGCCCGCAGGCTCGTTCCTCGTGCTGGGCGACAACCGCGACCAGTCGAAGGACGGCCGCGTGTTCGGCCCGATCCGCGAGTCCGACATCGTCGGGCGGGTCTTCGTGCGGATCTGGCCCCTCGGCGACCTCGGTTTCCTTTAGCGGTCGTCGGGCGCAAACTCGCTCACCGTCGCGACCATGCGGTCGACGTGGTCGGAGTAGACGGCGTCGATGCCCATCGCGAGCACGGCGCGGATGTGGCGCACCTCCTGCACGTCCCAGGCGAAGGCCCGGACCTCGAAGCGGTGGAACAGCGTCACCAGGCCGGCGGTCCACTCGCTGTGGTGCAGGTTCATCGTCGCGATCCCGGCGGCGGCGAGATCGGCGGCGTGGCGCTCGAGCGGCTGGGCGAGATGGCGGCGACCGGTGGAGTGCACGAGGTGGGCTCCGGCGCGGTTCCGCTCCCGAAGGTCGTTGAGGAACCGGACGCTCGGCGAGCAGAGCCAGAGCCGCTCGGCCACCCCCCTCGTCGCCGCCAGCTCCAGGATGGGCCGGGCCGCCGCCCGGTCCTTGACGTCGATCGAGAGCTCGTAGTCGGTCCCGAGCTCGGCGTAGAGGTCGGCCAGGCGCGGGACGCCGAAGCCGGCGAGCCGGTCGGCGGGGGTGCGAGCCACCCGGACCCGTCGGAGGCCGCGCCGGACGACGTCGTCGTGCACCAGCACGACCTGGCCGTCGGAGGAGAGCCAGGCGTCAGTCTCGAGGCCCCCGGCCCCGAGCTCGAGGGCGCGGCGAAAGGCGGCGATGGTGTTCTCGGGCTCGTCGGCGCGGGCACCCCGGTGGGCGAAGGTGATCGGAGTCACGGGCGCTCCGCATCATGGCCCACCGCCCCCTCTCTGGTCGCGCTCGCGTCGCTCGCCGCGCCGCACGCAGCTGGGGGCCCGGGGGGGGGGGGGCACCCCCGCCCGGCCGGGGGTGGGGGGGCCGACCCAA
>JBQTGU010000024.1:0-107807 GCA_052390575.1 Actinomycetota bacterium
GTGGGCCGCCTCGGAATCGAACCGAGGACCTGCGGATTAAAAGTCCGTTGCTCTGCCAACTGAGCTAGCGGCCCGCCCACGATCGTACGGCCGTGGTGGGAGTCGACGCCTCAGGGGCACTCCTCCCGTACGTAGTCGGAGACCGATTCGAACGCCTCCGCCAGCGCCCGGGCCTGCTCCTCGTCGGCCACGAACGAGATGTCGCCCTTCCGGAGCTTCTGCACCGCCTCGTTCAGTCGATCGACGTCGTCGCTCACAGGGCCGGGGGCCGTGTCCGCCAGCTCCTCGTAGACGACGCCGAGCCGGTCGAGTTGCTCGCGCGTCACCTCGGGGCTCAGCAGGCTCTCGTCACCGAGTTGGGTCGCGGTCGCGCAGAACGCCTCGCGGTCGCCGCCCTTGCTCCCGCTACAGCCGAGGGCGGCGGTGACGGCCAGTGCGGCCGCCCCCAGCCTCCCGGCGAACGCTCTTATTCGCCGGTGCCCGTGTCGTCCAGCCCACACTCTTCGATCAGGTACGTCGTGATCTTGTCGAAGGCCCGCTGGACCTTCGCACTCGGGATGAGCGCATCGGCCGCGTCCTCCGGGTCGTTGAAGTCGATGTCGGCGAGCTGCTCGTAGAACTTGCGAACCGTCTTGAACGCTCCCTTGAGCTTCTTCGGGGCCTGCTTGGCGGCGTCGCCGATGTTGTCGGCGATCTCGCCGTACAGGTCGCCGAGCGCATCGGGGTCGGTGAAGTCGATGTCCTCGACATCACCACCGGCGAGGGCCTCTTCGGTTTCGTCGGCGAGATCGCAGAAGTCACCGAGCGCAGGGCTGTTGGCGTGCACCACACCGCTCCACGCGATCGTGGTCCCCACCGCGAGCACACCTGCCAGCAGGATGCGCAGTCGCCGCATGCCTCGTCCTCCTCGGGTCATGGGCGACGTCGCGTCGCCACTCAACGTGGCGCGGAGCCTACCGGGGTCGGGGTCGAATGAGGGGTCGTACTGGTACGATGCGATGCCCTCGGTGGAGGCGAGCCCCCATCGTCTAGTGGCCCAGGACGCCGCCCTTTCAAGGCGGTAACGGGGATTCGAATTCCCCTGGGGGCACCCGGCGCCGGTCGTGTCACACTCTCGGCGTCACACCACGGTCCGGTGGTGCAGTCTGGTCAGCACGCCGCCCTGTCAAGGCGGAGGTCGCGGGTTCAAGTCCCGTCCGGACCGCTCGGCCGGGTAGCTCAGTTGGCAGAGCACGCGCCTGAAAAGCGCGGGGTCGCCGGATCGACGCCGGCCCCGGCCACCCTTACTCGCTCGCTCCGTTGCGGAAGGGCTCGGGCTCAGACCTCGACGATCTCGAGCAGTCCGCTCAGATCCTCGAAGTCGGTGGCATTGCGCGTATAGAGCGGAATCCCGACCGCGAGCGCCGTGGCGGCGATGAGCATGTCGACCGCTCGCCGCCCCCGCGCCTTTCGGCCGGCGGCCGCGACCTCGGCGTAGACCCTGCCGTAGGCGCGGGCGGCCGAGTCGTCGAACGGCAAGGGGTCGAAGCTGGCTTCGGCGCGCTGAAGCAGGTCTTGCCTCCTGGCGCGCTCCTCGGGGTCGTCGGTCGCGTGAGGACCGGCAGCCAACTCGGCAAGAGTTAGCGCCGACACCGCCAGCTCGGAGGGCAGCACCGACTCGTCGAGCTGGGCGACGTCGATGACCACCGACGTGTCGATCAACCCCCGTTCGTGATCGGTCTCAGCCACGGGGCAGGACCGTCTGGTCGATCACGGCGTCGAGATCCTGCCGGAAGCGGGCTGGGTCGACCGCCGCGGCGCCGCGGAACGCATGGAGGAGTGTGGCCGCGGGAACGAACTGACGACGACGGAGCGGCACGAGCTCGCCCACCGGCACGCCATTGCGAGTCACGACGAAGGAGTCACCGTGGTCGAGCCCACGCATGATCTCGCCGCTGTCGTTCCGAAGCTCTCGCTGGGTGATCTCTCGTGCCATCGCGCATTGTAGCACGCGTGCTACAGAACCGTTGGGACCCCGCCTGTGGAGAAGGGCGTTCCGCGGAACGCTCCGACTGTGGAAAGGTGCGTTCAGCTGAACGCCCCCTTGCGGGTGAGCGACCGCCGCGAGAGGTGAACGCGACGCGAAACGACCCGGGCTTCGTTGCCCGGGTCGTTTCCCTTGCGCTTGATCCCCCAGCGCGCGCCTCAGGGCGTCTCGACGCCCTCTTCCACCTGCTCGAGGAACTTCTTGATCTCCGCCGCCCGGAAGCGACGGTGGCCGCCGAGGGTCCGGATCGCCGAGATCTTGCCGGCGCGGGCCCAGCGGGTGACCGTCTTGGGGTTGACGCGGAACATCGCGGCGACCTCGGACGGGGTGAGGAGTGCGTCCTGATCGGGGATGGCGTCCATCGTTCTCCACCTCTTCTTTCTGTGCTCTGGTTGACCGGCGAGCACCGGACGACCGGAGCCTGCCCTCGTGTCCCTTTTCGACGTTCAACGTACGGTGCGCGCACTCTGAGAGCCATAGCCCGTTGGAATCATTGGGCGCGCCCGAAAGGACTAGTCCCGTTGTAGCAGCGTGCGCGTAGTTGACGCGGTTTCAGGTGGTGAGGGTGACCCGACCGCGGCCGGCGACGATCTCGCCCACATCCCACGCTTCGTGGCCACTCAACCGCAGAGCGTGCATGGCGGACGACGGGTCGCCCCCGACCACCGCGACCATGCCGAGCCCGAGGTTGAAGACGGCCTCCATCTCGGCCGCGGGCACGGCCCCGGCCGCCTGTACCTCGGCGAAGACCCGGGGCTCGGGCCAGGAGCGGCGGCGGACGACGGCATCGCAGTCGTCGGGCAGGACCCGGGCCAGGTTGGCGGGGATGCCGCCGCCGGTCACGTGGGCGAAGGCGTGCACTTCGACCTGGTCCCGGAGCGCAGCAAGGGCGGGCGCGTAGATCTCGCTCGGGCGCAGCAGCTCCTCGGCCAGCGTGTGGTCGGCGCCGTCCCACGCAGGACCGTCGAGGTCGCGGCCGGCGTGGTCGAGCAGGGCGCGGCGGGCGAGCGAGTACCCGTTGCACCGGAGTCCCGGGCTGGCCACGCCCACCAGGCGGTCGCCGGCGGCCACGCCGTCGGGAAGGAGACGGTCGCGCTCGGCGACGCCGACCGCGAACCCGACCAGGTCGAACTCTCCCGGCTCCATCACGTCGGGGTGCTCCGACATCTCGCCGCCGAGGAGGGCGCAGCCGGCGCGACGGCACCCTTCGGCGACACCGCCGACGATCTCGTCGACCGTCTCGGGCACCAGCTTCCCCACCGAGATGTAGTCGAGGAAGAACAACGGCTCCGCCCCGGTGGCGGCGACATCGTCGACCGACATCGCGACGGCGTCGATGCCGATGGTCTCGTAGCGGCCCGCCAACCTGACCACCACCGACTTGGTGCCGACCCCGTCGGTCGAAGCCACCAGCACCGGGTCGCGATGGCGCAGGCCCGCGAGCGAGAACAAACCGCCGAACCCACCCACGTCACCGATCACCTCGGCGCGTGCGGTCGAGCGCACGTGCTGCTTGATCAGCTCGACCGCCTTCTCCCCGGCGGCGATGTCGACTCCGGCGTCGGCGTAGGTCAGGGGCTCGCCGTGCTCGCCGGGGTCGCGCCGGGTCACGAGGTCGACGGGTGCGGCGCCGGCTCCGCTTCCGGCTCGCGAACCACCGGCTCCTCGAGCACGAGCTTCGAGTCCACGTCGGGCACCGGCACCGGGTAGTCACCCGACAGGCAGGCGGTGCAGAACGACGTCGGGGTCGCGCCGGTCGCGGTGAGCAACCGGTCGAGGTCGAGGTACGCCAGTGAATCGACGCCGAGGAAGTCGCGGATCTCGTCCACCGACATGTCGGCGGCGAGCAGCTCCGAGCGCTGGCCGGTGTCCATGCCGTAGAAGCAGGGCCAGCGGTAGGGCGGCGACGAGACCCGGAAGTGGACCTCGGCCGCGCCCGCCTCCCGCAGCATCGACACGACCTGCCGGGTGGTGGTGCCCCGCACGATCGAGTCGTCCACCACCACCAGCCGCTTGCCCTTGATGTTCTCGGGGAGCGGGTTGAGCTTGAGCCGCACCCCCTGGCCCCGGAGCTGCTGGCTGGGCTGGATGAACGTCCGGCCGACGTAGCGGTTCTTGACCAGCCCGTCGCCGTAGGGGATGCCCGCCGCACGGGCGTAGCCCTGGGCGGCCGGGATCCCCGACTCGGGGACCGGCATCACCATCTCGGCGTCGACCGGCGCCTGGCGGGCCAACTCCTCGCCCATCCGCTGTCTGGCCGCGTGGATGCTCTGGCCGTACAGCTTCGTGTCGGGCCGGGCGAAGTACACGAACTCGAACAGGCACAGCTTGGGCGTGGCCTCGGCGTAGCGGCGCTCGCGCACGCCGGCAGCGTCGATCACGACCATCTCGCCCGGCTCGATGTCACGCACGAAGTGGGCGCCGACGATGTCGAGGGCGGCGCTCTCGCTCGCGAGCACCCATCCCCCTTCGATCCTTCCGAGCACGAGCGGGCGGAAGCCGTGACGGTCGCGCACCCCGATCAGGTGGGCTTCGTCCATGAGGACGAACGTGAACGCGCCGGCGAGGTCGGGCAGCACGTGCGCGAGCGCGGTCTCGAGGTCACGCCCGTCGGACCGGCCCTCGGGCGCGTACGCCCGCGCCAGCAGCTCGCCGACGAGGTCGGAGTCGGTGGTCGAGTCGGCGAGGTCCTGCGCCGCCGCCATCCCCGGCAGCATGCCGAGGCTCTGGGCGAGCTGGGCGGTGTTGGTGAGGTTGCCGTTGTGCCCGAGGGCGAAGCCGGCGTCGCCGACCGAGCGGTACACGGGCTGGGCGTTGCGCCAGTTGCTCGTGCCGGTGGTGGAGTAGCGGACGTGGCCGATCGCGAGGTGGCCGTCGAGGGGCGCGAGGCGGCGCTCGTCGAACACCTGGGTGACGAGGCCCATGTCCTTGACGACGGTGACGGTCTCGCCGTCGCTCACCGCGATGCCGGCCGACTCCTGGCCCCGGTGCTGCAGGGCGTAGAGGCCCAGATAGGAGAGGTTGGCCACCGGATGACCCGGTGCGTAGACGCCGAAGACGCCGCAGGCCTCGCGCATCCCCTCAGCCATCGCTGCCCAAGTATCCCATGCGGGCACCGAGGCACCCTTCAACTACCGTCGCCGCTCGATGACCGACCACGACAAGGGCTTCTGCATCTGGTTCACCGGCCTCTCGGGTGCGGGCAAGAGCACGATCGCCGAGGTCGTGGTGGAGGAGCTGCGCCGCCGGGGCCACCGGGTCGAGCTCCTCGACGGCGACGAGGTCCGTCAGAACCTGTCCAAGGGCCTGGGGTTCTCGAAGGAAGACCGCGACACCAACATCCGCCGCATCGGGTGGGTGGCAGCAGTACTCGCCCGCAACGGCGTCGTCGCGGTGACCGCGGCCATCTCGCCCTACCGCGACATCCGCGACGAAGTGCGGGGCCAGATCGACCACTTCGTCGAGGTGTTCGTCGACACGCCCATCGACGTGTGCGAGGACCGCGACGTGAAGGGCCTGTACGCCAAGGCCCGCTCGGGCGAGATCCCGGAGTTCACCGGGGTGTCCGACCCCTACGAGGAGCCCCTCGACCCGGAGGTCAGGGTGGTGACCCACGACCGGGACGTCAAGGCATCGGCGTCGCAGGTGCTCTCGTACCTCGAGGACGCCGGCCTGACGGCTCCGGGCCCCGCCCCTCGTTCCGGGTAACCGTGATCGATCTCCACAGTCATTCCACGGTCTCGGACGGGACCGACACACCCGCCGAGGTCGTCGCGCTCGGCGCCGCCGCCGGGCTCACCGCCCTCGCCCTCACCGACCACGACACACTCGAACACCTTCCCGAGGCCCGCGCCGCCGCAGCCGAGCACAAGCTGCGCGTCGTTCCCGGCTGCGAGATCTCGTGCGAGCTCGGTGGCCGGGCGCCCGGGACGATGCACCTGCTGGTGTACTTCGTCGACGAGACGCCGGGGCCGCTCCAGGACCGGCTGGGTGAGCTCCAGGCCGGGCGGGGCGACCGCAACCAGCAGATCGTCGACTGCCTGCGCGCCAATGGCGTCGACGTGACCCTCGACGAGGTGTTGGCGAAGGCAGGCGAGGGATCGGTGGGCCGACCCCACGTCGCCCGGGTGCTCATGGAGAAGGGGTACGTCGAGTCGATCCAGGAGGCGTTCGATCGCTGGCTGGCCAAGGGGCGCCCGGCCTACTTCGAGCGGGTGCGCCTGAGCCCCGAGGAGTCGATCGCGCTCGCCCACGCCTCGGGCGGCGTCACCGTGATGGCCCACCCGTCGTCGGTCGATCTGGACGACGACGCGCTGGAGGAGTTCGTGGCCGAGCTCACCAACACCGGCCTCGACGGGCTCGAATGCGAGTACGGCCGCTATTCACCCGACGAACGCGCCGCCTTTCGCGAGCTGGCCGGGCGGCATGGGCTCGCGGTCACCGGCGGCTCCGACTACCACGGTGAGAACAAGCCCGACCTTCGGGTCGGCACCGGGCGGGGCGACCTCGCCGTGCCCGATGAGCTCCTCGACCGGTTGGAATCGCGCCGGCCGTAACATCCGGCGGTGCAGACCGAACGGGTCCGCCAGATCGTCGAGCAGGTCACCGGCGGCGGAACCGCCCCGCGCGCCGCCATCGTGGGCCCCGACGGCTACGGGCGCACCGAGTCGCTGCACGCCGTCGCCGACGCGCTACGCGAGCGCGACGTCACCGTCATCGAGGTGGCCGGCCACCACCTCGAGCAGGAGGTCCCGTACGGCGCGCTCGAAACCCTGCTCGAGAAGCCCAAGGAGGGCGCGAAGGGAGAGCAGGCGGCCCGGGGCGCGCTCACCGAACGGCTGGCGGGCGACCGCGCCACGCTGATCGTCGACGATGCCCACTGGCTCGACCCGGCGTCGCGGCACGTGCTCGTGGGCGTCGCCGGGCGCGCCGCCGAGCAGGGCATCGGCGTCGTCGTCGCCCACCGACCCGTCGCCGCCGACGCCGACCTCGCCGCCCTCGACGCCGCGCTCTCGCCCAACATCATCCGGCTGGAGCCGCTCGACAACGACGGCATCGCCGAGCGATCGGCGCTGCTCCTCGAGGCGGCGGTGGACGACACGCTCGTCGACGCCCTCCTCGTCCGGACCGAGGGCGTTGCGCTGCTCGTGGACACGCTCGTGCGCGGCTGGCGCGACGCCGACCGACTCGAGCGGGGCAGCCTGCGTGACGAGTCGCCGCCGGCCGTCCCGCCGCCGGTCATCGAGCTCGTGCGCGCCCGGGTCGACCAGCTGCCCGAGTCGGAGCGGCGGCTGTTGGTGACCGTGAGCCTCGGGTCGGCGCTCGACGACGAGCTGCTCGCGGGCGTGGCCGAGCTCCCTGCCGAGGAGTTGGGCGCTTGCACCGACGGGCTGCGCGCCCGCGGCCTATTGGTGCCCGGCCACGACGAACCGCTCCCGGTCATCGCCGACGCGGTGCTCGCGATGACCCCCGAAGCCGATCAGCGCCGCCTGCACGGGCGGTGCGCCGAGGCGATGACGGCCCGCGGCGACCCGCCCGCCCGGGCGGTCGAGCACGTGATCGCGTCGGGCGGAACGGGCCCCGACGCCGTCTCCACGCTCGTGGCCGCGGCCGACGCCGCGCTGGGCGAGGGCCTCGGCGGGACGGCGGGCGAGCTCCTCGACCGGGCCGCCGAGGCCGGCGCCGCCGACATCGCCGGCCGGCGGGCCGAGGCGGCCGCGCTCAGCGGCGATCTCGACACCGCGCTGGAGCTGGCCGACGCCGCCCTGGCCGAGTCGGACGAGCCCGATCGCGCCCGCGCCGTGGCGGTCTTGGGAGGCGTGCTCGCGAACCGCGGGCTGTGGAGCCGGGCGGTCCAGCTGCTGACGTCGGTGCAGGGCCACCCGCATCTCCCCGACGACCTGTTCAAGCTGGTGGCCGTACCCGGCCTGGTCGCTCGCGGCCGGATCGACGAGGCGACCGCCTCCTTCGCGGCCGCGTCGGAGACGATCGCCCGCCCCGCTCCCCTGGTGGTCGAAGCCGTCGTCGCCACCGCTCGCGGCGCGGTCGCGGCCGGGCGGGGCGAGCTCGAGGAGAGCCTCGCCGCGTTGAGCGAGGCGGCCGACCTGCTGGAGTCGAGCCCGGCGCGGCTGGTGCTGCCCGACACTCCTCATGCGCTCGCCGCCGTCGTCGCCGCCGCCGCATGCGACTTCACCCGCGCCGAGCAGATGCTCACCGACGCGCTGGCACACGACGCCGGCGGGCCCGCGCTCGCGAACCGGCACCGACTGCTGCTGGGCTGGGTCGCCCTGCGCGCCGGCCGGTGGGCCCACGCCGACACAGTCCTCGACGAGACCAAGTCGGCCGTTCTGGGGACACGCGAGCGCCTGCTGCGGGCGGCGGTCGAGGCGGGAGTGGCGCGACGGTCCGGTGACATCACCCGCCTGGAGTCGGCTTGGGAGGAAGCCGAGCCGGCGCTGCTGCGGGCCCAGCCGGGACTGTTCTCGCTCGAGCCCCTCGCCGAGCTCGCCATCGCGGGGGCGCGACTCGGCGCCGTCGACCGGGCTCGGGACCAGCTGAGCGCCATCGGCACGATCCTCGCCGACCTCGACCGCCCCGCCCTGTGGACACTCCCGCTGGCCTGGTCCCGGCTCGAGTCGGTGATCGCCGACGACGACACCGGCGGGGTGGCGAACGCCGCGGCCGCGATCGACGACATCGAGCCCGCCGCCACTCGGCTGGCGACCCTGGCACCGGCGGCGCGGGCCTGGGCGGACGTGCTCATGGGATCGGTCGACCCCGACGCGGTCGAGGCGGCCGCGACCGGCTTGTCCGACGCCGGGCTCCCGTGGGAGGCGTCGCGGCTCGTCGGGCAGGCCGCGATCCGCGCCACCGAGCCGGCCCAGACCCGGACCCTGCTCGAGCGGGCCCGCGACCTGAAGGGCGCACTCCCCCGCGAGGAGGTTGGTGAACGCGCCGCGAGCGCGGGCGTCCTGTCGGAACGGGAGGAGGAGGTCGGCCGCCAGGTGCTGGACGGCTTGACTCACAAGGAGATCGGGGCGCTGCTGTTCATCTCACCCAAGACGGTGGAGCACCACGTGGCCCGCATCCGCCAGAAGCTCGGGGTGACGACGCGAGCGGAGCTGCTCGCCGCGCTCCGAGACCGCGGCTAACTCCCTGGGTCGCGCTCGCTTCGCTCGCCGCTCCCGCGCAATCCTGGCTGTCCGGGGACGGGGGGACCCCGCCCCCTGTGGGCGGATGGCAGTTCTACCCCGCGGTCAGGATCCCTTCGCAGGTGCGCATGAGGATGCGGGCGGCGTCGCTCGTCTCCGGCGACGCCATCGGGCTCTCGGCCCGCCGTTGCCACTTCGTCAGCGCCGCCTGGGCCGCGGCCCGCACGTCCGATTCCGACGCCTCCGGTGGGAGGCCGAGTCGGGCCGCCGGCCCCGGTCCCGACGTTCCGAGCAGCCGTTCCATCTCCTCGAGCTGTTCCGCCTTGGGCGCGACCGCGCCCGAGCGCAGGGCGTTGAGGAGCCGCATCTCCCGGAGCTCGTGGGCGCCGGCGGTAATGCGCTCCAGCTCGCCCAGCATCGCGTCGGCCGCCGGCCCCGGGTGCGCCCGCGCTACCGCCTCCACCGCCAGCAAGCCCGCCCGGGCCTTGAGCAGGTCGCGCCGGTCGGCGAACTGAGAGAGCAGCACCCGGCGCAGGTCGTCGAGACCGCTGCGTTCGATGAGCGCGGCGGCGAGGGCGCCGGCATTCGGGGCCGAGCCGTCGCGGATGAACCCGACGGCGAGCCGCACGCCGAAGAGACCGAGCCGATCGAGGAGCGCCTCGCGCTCCATCGTCGTGAGCACAGGCGTGTCGTTGTTCACGAACCGGTCCGCCGAGACCAGCAGCTTCTCGACCGGGGGCTCGGTCGACGCGGCCAACTTCGCCAGGGCGGCGTACTCGGCCTCGCGCAGGGTCTCGCCCGTCACCGCCAGCAGCCCCGCGACCGGCACGACCGTCTGGACCAGCTTCCGCACCTTGGGTTCGGTGCGATAGCGGGACGCGATCTTGGTCGCCGATTCCATCGCGTCGAGGCGCCCGGCCGCGACCTCGTCGGCGCGCGAGAGCACCGCGATGGCGTTCACCGGGGTGGCCTGGGAGACCTCCTCGTCGTGGAAGCCGGCGAGGAAGTCGAGGTCGGTGGTGTGCAGGTGCTTCATCAGGTAGAGCACCGCGTCCGCGGCCGTCACCCGGTCGTCGTCGGGGGCGAGGAACGCGGTTGTACGCGCCGACACTTCCGCGGAGAGCGACCCGATGCCGGGCGTGTCGATCAGGGTCATCTTCTTCAGCGCCGCCGAGGGCCAGTCGACCTCGAGCCGGTCCACCTCCTCGGCGGGGGTCTTGCCGAGGTCGATGTCGATGGCGCCGGCGTCATGGGTGAACGGGGCCTGCCGCGATTCCCCCACCTTCGGGTGGAGCATCACCTTGTAGGTGACGCCGTCGCGGTACCAGGTGACGATCTTGGTGCACTCGCCCGCGTCGGTGGGAGCAAGCTCCTCGCCGACCAGGGCGTTCAGCAGCGTGGACTTGCCCGCCTTGACCTTGCCCGCGACGGCCACCCGCAACGGGTCGTCGAGCCGGTCGAGGACCGACTGGAGCCCGGCCGCTTCGGGGCTCCCCGCCTGCGCGTCGATCGCGGTGCGCAGCAGCGCCCGGGTCTGCTCGAGGAGAGACTCGCTCACGTCGTCGTCGCCGCCGCCTCGTTGGCGACCTTCCGCACGTTCTGGCGCAGTTTCTTGATCCGGTCCAGCTCGGCCGACACGTCCTTGAGCCGCTTCTGGCGGGTGGCCTGGTCGCTCTGGGCGTTCTTCTGGGCGGCGCTGAGGGTCTCGGTCACCGACCGCATGAGCTCTTCCGCCCGGGCCGTGTAGTGGTCGCGCAGCTGGCGCTGGACCCTCCGCAAGGTGTCCCGGGAGTCCTTCGTCACTTGGAACTGCACCTCGTCCATGTACTTGCGCACCGCGTTCTTGGCCTGGTTGCGGCGCATCATGAGCTGGCGTTCCTTCTCGTCCCGCAGCGACTTGCGCCCGAGCACGAGGCCGGCCGCCACCGGCAGCAGCGGACCGAGGGCGAGCCCGATCATCCCGCCGAGCATCGACAGCATGATCACGCCGACGTACCCGCCCCGGACACCCGTCCACACGGCCTGGCGTCGGTTCATCACCTCGACGTCGATCTCGGCCTGCACGCCGACCTGGTCGACGAGCTGGATCGGGTCGCCCACCGTGAACTCCAGCGCCACCTGCTCCTCGTCGACGGCGAAGTGCTCGGCGACCTGCTGGCTGAGCTCCCGGGCTCGCAGCTGGAGGAACTGGTAGTTGTTGGCGATGTCCTCCCCGGCCCGGCGGTAGAGCCAGGGCTCGAACTCCTCCCAGGTGTCGGCGGGGTCGGTCTCGTCGATGACCTCGTCAGACTCCTGCATGATGCGACGGATCCGGGTGCGGAGATCGTGGTCGATGTCGCCTGAGAGGTCGGCGATGCCGTCGCCCAGGGTCTGCTGCCACTTGGCCGCCTGACCCCGGAGCCGGTCGGCCTGCTCCTTGGCCGACTCGAGCTTGCGCATCATCTCGGCCGCCTGGTCGGGGTCCTGCAGACCCTTGCGCTCGGCCTGGAACTGGGCTGCGAGCTGATCGACGACTCCGATGATGTCGTTGCACGCCGCCTTCACGGTGAGGGCGTCGGCGTTGGCGATCACCTCGCGCTGGAGATACTCGACCATCGCCGGGAATCCCGACTCCGTGTTGAGCTCCTGGTCGTCGGATTCGAGCGCCTGAGTGCGGAGCGTGGACGAGATCGGCAGGATCACCGTCTTCACGCCCGCGTCCTTCAGGTGGCTCTCGTCGAGCTCCTTGATCTTGCGCCACTCGGGGTAGAAGTCCGTCTTCGTCAGCACGCACACGAGGTTGGGGCACATCGACCGGGCGGTCTTGAGGAAGTCGAGCTCGGGCCCCGAGAACTCCTGGGACGCGTCCGACACGAAGATGACCGCGTCGGCCATGGGCAGCGCGCCGATGGTGATGGAGCTGTGGGCGGACCCGAGTCCGCCCACGCCCGGCGTGTCGACCAGCACCAAACCGTCGGCAAGCAGCTGGCGGGGGATGCCCACGTCGACGGAATGGACCCGACGCTCGTTCTCGGGATTGGCGCCCTCGGTCACGTACTCGTGGACCCGGTCGAAATCGATCTTCTCCCGTTCGGGCTCGGCTCGCTCCTCATCACCCGTAGTCTCGGGTGGCCGGTACAGCACCTCCGCCGAGGGCTGCTCCGACCACCGCACCGCGGTCGGGGCCGACGTGGCGATGTCGTCGTCGACCGGGCACACCGGCGCGTTCAGCAGCGCGTTGATCAGGGAGCTCTTCCCCTGCTTGAACTCCCCCACCACCAACACGTGGAAGGCGGGATCCTCGAGCCGCTCGCGCGCTCCCTCGAGGCGACCCGTCAGGTCCTCACGCTTGTAGGCCCTGACCGCCGCCTTCGCCTGCACGATCGCGCCGAGGGCTTCGCCGACGGCGTGGGAGCGCTCCTGCTTCTGGCCTTCTTCGATTGTTGCGACCATCGATCACTCAGTTGTTTGGCGGGAAGAGCACGGTATCCGCTCCGCGCGCGGACGCGAACAGGACCCCGGGCTTGGCCCGGGGCCCTGTTGCGTTTCCTTGGAAGTGCTCAGGGACCGAGGTCGACGTCGACCTGAGTCGTGTCCTCACCGCCCTGGGCCACCTGCGAGTCGTCGATGTCGGCAGCCTGGTTGATGTCGCCACCGGCGTCGCCGGTGTTGATGTTGCTGTCGTCGATGGTGGAGTCGTCGATGGCGACGCCACCCTCGCCGGTGTTGACCGCCGAGTCGTCGATGTCGACATCGTCGCCGGCCTGGATCCCGGATCCGGTCTGGATCTGGGAGTCGTCGACGTCGCCGCCGACAGCAACGCCGCCGTCGTCCGCCAGCACGTTGTCGTCGCCCTGGATGACGTTCTGGTCGAAGTTGATGTCCCCGTTCGCGGCGAGGTTGTTCGTAATCGAGTTGTCCTCGACGTACGTGTTGTACACCGACGGAGCCGCCGCCTGAGCCACACCCACGGCGCCGGAGGCGTAGCCCCCACCACCCGAGGACGCGACCGCGGAGGCACCGCTGCCGTACTGCACACCGCACTCAGCCACCGCGTCGGCGGGCAAGTCGCCGTAGCCGTTCTCGGTGACCCACGCCCCCGGGTCTTCGCTGAAGGCCTCGGCCTCAGCCTTGTCCCCGAGGAGCTTGTCGAACATTTCCTGGACCTTTTCTGCAACTGCCTGGTCGGCCATTTCTCGTTCTCCTTGCTCATCCCTCCGGGCTCTCCGGAGGGCTGCGACGAAACCTACGGGCGACTGCCCCTCGCTCCATCGGGGATCTGCCGCAACCTACGGAGCGACGATAGGGGATCGCGTCCGGCGTTACTAGGGGGAAGTCGGAGAAACCGGTTCGGGACGCGCGAAATCAGATGATGACGTCCTCGAAGTCGTCCTCGGGCGGCTCCTCGTGCTTACCCGTGGACGTCGCGACCTCTCCGACGGGCGCGTCGACGCCTTCGGCGAGGTCGAATTCGGGTTCGTCCTTCGTGACGCCGTCCTCGTCGAGGCCCGTAGTGAGGCTGTCACTGTCCGGTTCGTCCCCTTCATCGGCGTCGGCGGGGGACTCGCCGGGCAGATCCTCGGTCTCGTCGAGCGCGCCGCGCCCGAAGTCGGTCTCCTCGGCCACTGCTTCTTCCTCCTCCGCGGGCGCGGAATCCAGGGGCTCCTCTTCAACGGCCTCGGTTTCGGCCTCCGGCGGCACTTCGGCGGCACCGGCCGCGCTCAGATCGGTGGGCAGGTCGAGCTGGCCGCTCGGGTCGGCGAGCGCAGTGAGGTCGACGGTGCCGGGCTCGGCCTCCAGGACCGCCACCTCCATCGAGGTCGCCGCCGCCACCCGCGCCAGCGGCAGCGGATCGGTCACCGGCCCGGGCGGCGATACCAGCTGCCGGGCCACCGGCGCCGGCATCGCGTCGGCGACGAAGCCGACCGCCTCCTCGATTTCGGCGTCCGACAGGCCGTCGAGGCCGCGGGCGGCCATGAACCCGGCGGGATCGTCGGCGTAGGCCGCTTTGGCGTCGGGGCTGTCGACCAGCTCCCGTGCGACATCGAGGATCGAATGGGCCACCGTGGTGTCCTGTTCTTCATCGGGGTGGTCGGGGGGCGTTTGTTCGGTTCAGGCTACGCCGGGTGCGGCGGCCCTCCATCGGGGATGTCCCCTATCGGGCCCGGGATCTTCGGGGACGACCCCGGCGACACCCGGGAGAGCCGTTGCTAACGTCGCACGCGACCGGACAATCCCTGAGAAGCAGACGGAGGAAGTTGTGGGTTACGCGCTGGGAGTCGACCTCGGCACCGCTTATACCGCCGCGGCGACGTACCGCGACGGCCAGGCCGAGATCGCGACGCTCGGCAACCGGGCGGCGGCGATCCCGTCGGTGGTGCTGCTGCGAGACGACGAGGAGGTCCTGACCGGGGACGCCGCCAACCGCCGCGGCGTCACGGAGCCAGACCGGGTGGCGCGCGAGTTCAAGCGGCGCATCGGTGACACGACGCCGATCTTCCTCGGGGGCTCGCCCTACTCGGCCGAGACGCTCATGGGGAAGCTGCTGCGTTCGGTGGTCGACGAGGTTTCGTCGCGCGAAGGCGGGCGGCCCGACCGCATCGCGGTGACGCACCCAGCGAACTGGGGCCCCTTCAAGAAGGACTTGCTGAACCAGGCGATCACGGTCGCTGACCTCTCCAACGTCGAGACGCTCACCGAGCCCCAGGCCGCGGCCATCCACTACGCCGCGAACGAGCGGGCCGATCCCGGCGACGTGGTGGCGGTGTACGACCTCGGCGGCGGGACGTTCGACGCCGCGGTGCTGCGCAAGACCGCCACCGGTTTCGAGATCCTCGGTCAGCCCGAGGGGATCGAGCGGCTCGGTGGCATCGACTTCGACGCCGCGGTGTTTCAGCACGTCGCTCGCAGCCTCGGCGGAGCACTCGAGAACCTCGACGAGGACGACCCCACCGCGATGGCGGCGGTGGCGCGCCTGCGCCAGGAGTGCATCGATGCCAAGGAAGCGCTGTCGAGCGACACCGACGCCTCGATCCCGGTGCTGCTCCCCGATCTCCAAACCGAAGTGCGCCTCACCCGGACCGAGTTCGAAGGCATGGTTCGCCCCGCGCTGGTCGACACGATCACCGCGCTGCGGCGGGCCCTGCGCTCGGCCGACGTCGAGCCCGATCAGGTGAAGACCGTCCTCCTCGTGGGGGGCTCATCGCGCATCCCGCTGGTGGCGCAGATGGTCGGCGCCGAGCTGGGCCGGCCGGTGGCGGTCGATGCCCACCCCAAGCACTCGATCGCGCTGGGCGCGGCGCTCGCCGCCGGGGGCGAGACCGACAAGTCCGGCGCGGGCGCCGCCGCGGCGAAAACCGCCGCCGGAGCTGCGGCCGCCGGTGCCGCGATCGGTCTCGGCGCAGGAGCCGCGGCGGCAGCCGAGGGCGGCGCCGGTGCCCCGACCGAGCCCATCCCGGGCGCCGGTGCCGGCGCGCCGACGCAGCCGGTGCCGACTGCGGCCGGGGCAGGCGCCGGTGGCGGGGGCGAGCCGCCCACGTCGGGCGAGCGGTTCTTCACGGACGACGGGGGTGCCGGCCCGCCGGATGACGGCGGCGGCAAGAGCCGACGGGTCGGGATGCTCGTCGCCGCGGCCGTGCTCGTGGCCGCGCTCCTCGTCGGTGGCGGGGTGCTCCTGGCCAGCGGAGGGGGCGACGACGGGGGCAAAACCGACACGACCACCACCTCGACCGAGGAGACGACGACCACCACCGAGGCGCCTCCGCAGACGACGCGGCAGAGCACGAACACCACCAAGTCGCAGTCGACCACGACGACGAGCGCCACGACGACCACGAGCGCGACCACGACAACGCAGGCGCCGGCAACGACCACCTAGCGACGGTCAGCGCGCTGCGGCAACTCCAAGGGCGGCAGGGATCGCGTCACGCCAGGCGCGCGCCGCGTCGGCGAGCAGGACGTCGAAGGCGTCCGCGGCCACCAGCCGGTCGCCGCTCGCGACTCCGATGTCGACGGCGGGGATCCCGGCGTCGGAGGCGCGTCGCAGCACGTGCGGCAGCGGGCGGGCGTCGACCGAGACCACGACCCGGGAGGCCGACTCCGAGAAGCACCACGCCGGCGCGGCGAGACCCGGCTCGGGCGTGACCTCGAACCCGGTGTCGCCCGCGATCGCCATCTCGGCCAGGGCGACCGCAAGCCCGCCCTCGGCGCAGTCGTGCACGCCGGCGACGGTGCGCTCGGTCACCAGGTCCCGTACGAACTCGTGCAGGCGCCGCGCCCCTTCGAGGTCGGCGTCCGGCGGCCGGCCCCCCTTGAGCCCGTGCACCACCGCAGCCCATTCGGACCCACCGGGCTCGGAGCGCGTGGCACCGAGCACGACGATCCGCTGGCCGGGAACGAGCGCGGCGGCCGGGGGGACGTCGCCGAGCTCCTCGATGAGCCCGAGCACGCCCACGATCGGGGTGGGGTCGATGTCGCGCCCCTCCGATTCGTTGTAGAAGCTCACGTTCCCCCCGATCACGGGCATCCCGAGCGCGGTGCACGCCTCGGCCATCCCGTCGACGACCTCGGCGAACTGCCACATCACGTCGGGGTGCTCGGGGTTGCCGAAGTTCAGGCAGTTGACGAGGGCGAGGGGGCGGGCACCGGCGCAGGCGACGTTGCGGGCGGCCTCGAGCACCGCCAGCCGGGCCCCGGTGCGCGGGTCAAGCCGGCAGAACCGGACGTTGCCGTCGGTCGAGAGGGCCAGCGCCTTGGGCGTGCCCTTCAACCGCAGCACGGCGGCATCGCCGCCCGGCCCGACCACCGTGTTGAGGAACAGCTGGTGGTCGTACTGGCGCCACACCCATGACTTGTCGGCGACCGTGGGTGAGGCGAGCACCGTCAGCAACTCGTCGGACAAGTCGGCGCCGGGGGGGAACCGCTCGGCCAGGACGGGAGCCGGGTCGGCGGCGACGAGCGCGTCCTGATCGGCAGGACGGTGCCGCTCGCGCCCGTAGACCGGCCCGTCGCCGAGGCTCTCGACCGGGACGTCGGCGGCGGGCGTCTGGTCGGACGAGATCGGCGTGGGTGCGTCACCGCGTGGCGGTTGCGGGTTCGCGCCGGGAACACCGACCGCGTCGAACAGCCCGTTGTAAACGCGGAACCGGCCGGAGTCGGTGACGCGCCCGACGACCGACGCGGTGATCTCCCATCGATCGCACAGCGCCAGGACCTCGTCGAGGTGGCGGGGTCTCACGATCGCGAGCATGCGCTCCTGGCTCTCGGACGTGAGCACCTCGACCGGCGTCATCCCCGGCTCGCGCTGGTGCACCCGCGCGGCATCGACGTCCATCCCCGCGCCCGCCTTGGCCGCGGTCTCGGACGCCGCGCACGACAACCCGGCGGCCCCGAGATCCTGTACGCCGACGGCCAGGCCGGCGTCGAGCAGGGCGAGGCACGCCTCGATGAGCTTCTTCTCCTCGAACGGGTCGCCCACCTGCACCGACGGGCGCTTGTCCTCCGCGGCCTCGTCGAAGCCGGCCGACGCCAGCACGCTCGCGCCGCCGATGCCGTCGCGGCCGGTCGACGAGCCGAGCAACACGGCCAGGTTCCCTTCACCGGACGCGCGGGCGAGCACCAGCCGGTCGTGGGGCAGCAGCCCGAGGCACAGGACGTTCACGAGCGGGTTGTCGCGGTAACAGTCGTCGAATGCGACCTCGCCCCCGACGGTGGGAACTCCCACCGCGTTGCCGTAGCCGCTGATCCCGGACACGACGCCCTCGAACAGGTAGCGGGTGCGGGCGTCGTCGAGGGGCCCGAACCGCAACGGGTCCATGAGCGCGATCGGCCGCGCGCCCATCGAGAACACGTCGCGGATGATCCCGCCGACGCCGGTGGCGGCCCCCTGGTAGGGCTCGACCGCCGACGGGTGGTTGTGGCTCTCGATCCGGACCGCCACCGCCAGTCCGCCGCCGACGTCGACGACGCCGGCGCCCTCGCCCGGACCGACCAGTACCCACGGCGCCTCGCTCGGCAGTCGCTTCAGGTGGACGCGCGACGACTTGTACGAGCAGTGCTCCGACCACATCACCGCGTACATGGCCAGCTCGAGGTCGGTCGGGTCGCGCCCGAGCAGCTCGACGACGGCGCCGAACTCGTCGTCGGTCAGCCCCAGCTTGCGATGCAAGAGCTGTTCGGAGGGCACGGTCGCAGGCTAACGCCCGCCTCTCTAGGTCAAATGGAGCGGCCACGCATTGACCAAATAGGATGGTGCGGCAATCGACCAATAGGGAAGAGGACTTCATGGCGGCACGCCGCAAGAACACGATGACCCCGGCCCACAAACGGGCGCTGGCCGAAGGTCGCGAGCTGGGACGGGCGGTGCGGAAGTATCTCGACGCCCTCGACCAGAACCGTCCCCGCCGGGGCCGCAAGCGCACCACGGAGTCGATCAAGCGCCGCCTCGACGCCATCTCGAAGCAGCTCACCGACGCCTCTCCGCTCCAGCGACTCCAGCTCGTGCAGGAGCGCATGGACCTCAAAGCCGAGCTCGAGCAACTCGGGGCCAAGATCGACCTGTCGGCGCTGGAGCGGGATTTCGCTCAGGTCGCCCGGGACTACTCGGAGCGCAAGGGCATCTCGTACGCGGCCTGGCGAGAGCTGGGCGTGCCCGCCGACGTGCTCAAGCGAGCCGGGATCGGCCGCGCGAACTAGCTCGCGACCGCGGCGCCGTCAGCGGCGGCGGCGAGGAGCGAGCGAAGCAGCAGAACTCCGTCTTCCGAGCCCAACATCGAGTCGGACGCCCGCTCGGGGTGGGGCATGAGGCCGACGACGTTGCGGCCCTCGTTGCAGATGCCGGCGATGTCGTCGAGGCTGCCGTTGGGGTTGCGCACGTAGCGCAGCACGACCCGGTCCTCGGCGCGTAGGCGGTCGAGGGTAGCGGTGTCGCAGACGTAGTTGCCCTCGAAGTGGTTGATCGGCAGTCGGAGGATCGCGCCCGGGGTCGCCAGGCCCGTCAGTACCGACGCTGACGTCTCGACCCGGCACTCGACCGTCTGGCAGAGGAACGACAGTCCCGCGTTCTTCTGGAGCGCGCCGGGGAGCAGGCCGGCCTCGGTGAGCACCTGAAAGCCGTTGCAGATCCCGACGACCGGGCGACCGGCTGCCGCGAAACGCGCCACCGACTCCATCACCGGCGAGAAGCGGGCGATGGCGCCGGTGCGCAGGTAGTCACCGTGGGCGAAGCCGCCGGGGACGACGACCGCGTCGGCGTTGTCGAGACGGCGGTCGCCGTGCCAGACGAGCTCGGCGGAACCGCCGAGCTGCTCGACCGCATAGGCGACGTCGAGCTCGCAGTTGGTCCCGGGGAACTGGACTATGCCTACGCGCGCACTCATGGCGCGCTCAGCTCCGACAGCGCGATCTCGTACGCCTCGATGACCGGGTTGGCGAGGAGCCGCCGGCACATCTCCTCGACTTGTTCCCGGGCAGCCGACTCGTCGTCCGCTTCGAGCACGAGGCGGATGCTCTTGCCCACCCGGACCTCTGACACATTGTCGTAGCCGAGGGCGGGAAGGGCGCGCTCGATAGTCGCGCCCTGCGGGTCGAGGATGCCGGGAAGGTGCGTGATCTCCACCCGCGCTTCGTAACGCATGCGAATCAGCCTAAGCCCCGGGCGCGTGCCACTCGTCGAAGCTCTCGCCGGTGAGGAGCTCGTAGGCCTCGACGTAGCGGGCGCGCGTGCCCTCGATCACGTCGGGAGGAAGGGGGGGCGCGGGAGGATTCTGGTTCCAACCGATGGCGAGGTAGTGGTCGCGCACGAACTGCTTGTCGAACGACGGCGGCGAGATACCAACCCGGTACTCCTGCGCGGGCCAGTAGCGCGACGAGTCCGGTGTGAGCATCTCGTCGATCAGCAGCAGCTCGTCGTCGACCGTCCCGAACTCGAGCTTGGTGTCGGCGAGGATCACGCCGCGCGACTCGGCGTGGGCAGCGCCGGAGCGGTAGACGTCGAGGGTGGCGGCGGCGATGCGCTCGTACAGATCCGCTCCGACCAGCTCGGCCGCCTCGGCGTCGGTGAGCGGCAGGTCGTGGCCCTCCTCCGCCTTCGTGGTGGCGGTGAAGATCGGCTCGGGGAGCCGCTCGGCCTGGCGCAAGCCTGACGGACGCCGGCGCCCGGACACGGTGCCGCGGGCTTCGTACTCCGACCACGCCGAGCCGAAGAGGTAACCCCGGGCGATGCACTCCAGCCGCACCGGCTGCGTCGCGCGCACGAGCATCGCCCGGCCCGCGACCTCGGGACCGGCGGTCTCGGGGAAGTCGGTGGGATCCGCCGAGATGACGTGGTTCGGGAACACGTCGGCCGTCCGGTCGAACCAGAACGTCGAGAGCCCGGTGAGCACCCGGCCCTTGTCGGGGATCTCGTCGTCGAGGACCACGTCGAACACCGAGATCCGGTCGGACGCGACGATCAACATGCGGTCGTGGTCGACCTCGTAGAGGTCGCGCACCTTCCCGGTGTAGTGGTGCCGGAGGGCGGGGGGACTCACTCGGCGAGGGAGTCGAAGACGCGGTCGGCGTGCTCGAGCGCGCGAGTCAGGTCGAAGCAGGCCTCGAGGCGGTCGCCGGGGAGTGCGGCGGTCACGTCCTGGTCCTCACGCAGCACGTCCAGGAAGGGGCGCGCTTCCTCCCACGTACGAGTCGCGTTGCGCTGGACGATGCGGTACGCCTCGTCGCGTGATCGCCCCGACTCGACCAGCGCGAGCAGGACGGCCTGGCTGAACACGAGCCCGTGAGACGAGTCGAGGTTGGCCCGCATGCGATCGGCTTCGACCCCCATGCCGACGACGATCTCCCGGAACCGCACCAGCATGTAATAGGCGAGCAGGGCGGAGTCGGCGAGGACGATGCGCTCCACCGACGAATGGGAGATGTCGCGCTCGTGCCAGAGCGCGACATCCTCGAGCCCGGCCTGGAGGTTGCCCCGCAACACCCGGGCCAGCCCGCACAGCTGCTCGCAGCGCCACGGGTTGCGCTTGTGCGGCATCGCGCTCGAGCCCTTCTGGGCACCCTCACGGAACGGCTCCTGCACCTCGCCGATCTCGGTCTGGGCCAGCAGGCGGACCTCGAGGGCGAACGACTCGACCGACGCGCCGACGGCGGCGCACGCGTAGAGGAACTCGGCGTGACGGTCGCGTGCCAGCACCTGCGTCGCCGGTGCGGGCTGGAGCCCGAGGCGCTCGCACACGAACGCCTCGACCGCGGGATCGACGTTCGAGTAGGTACCGACTGCTCCCGAGATCTTGCCGACCGCGACCGCGTCACGAGCCTGGCGGAGTCGCTCGAGGTCACGCCGCACCTGGAGGGCCCACAGTGCGAGCTTGGCGCCGAACGTCGTGGGCTCGGCGTGGATGCCGTGGGTGCGCCCGACCATCGGGGTAGCCCGGAACTCCTGCGCCCGGGCGGCGACGGCATGCTCGAGCCCGGCGGCGGCGTCGAGCAGCAGCTCGCACGCACGGACGAGCGTGACCGAGAGCGCGGTGTCGACGACGTCGCTGGAGGTGAGCCCGTGGTGCACCCACGCGCCCGCGGGCTGGCCGACGCGCTCCTGCACGACGTCGACGAACGCGGCGACGTCGTGGTCGGTGACACGCTCGCGCTCTTCGACTGCGGCGACGTCGGCCGACGCCCGCTCCCGGATGGTCTCGGCGTCGGCGGCCGGGACCACTCCGAGCTTGGCCCAGGCTTCGACCGCGAGCAGCTCGACTTCGAGCCAGGTAGCGAGGCGCGCCTCGTCGGTGAACAGCTCGGCCATCTCGGGCGGGGCGTAGCGACGGATCAACGCGCTCCTTTCGTCACGAGTCTACGGCAGCGGCTGTCGCGGCCTCCGCGATGTCGCGGCGGTACTGCACTCCGGGCCAGGTGATGCGCCCGGCCGCCTCGTAGGCGCGCTCCCGCGCATCGGCGAGCGTGCGAGCGACCGCGGTGACCGCGAGCACCCGTCCCCCCGCGGTGACAAGTTGTCCGTCGCGTCGCGCGGTGCCGGCGTGGAACACGGTCACGCCCGGGAGCTCCTCGGCCGCCGCGATGCCCTCGATGGCATCGCCCTTGCGCGGCGACGTCGGGTAGCCCTCGGTGGCGAGCACCACGGTGACCGCGGCGTCGTCGGAGAAACGGGGGGCGACGTCGGCCCCGGTGGCGGCGTCGTAGCAGAGCTGCCCGAAGTCGCCCTCCAACCGCGGCACCACCACCTGGGCCTCGGGATCGCCGAAGCGCACGTTGTACTCGAGCAGCTTGGGACCCGCCGGCGTCAGCATGATCCCGGCGTAGAGCACGCCGCGGTACTCGATCCCACGCGCCGCCAGCGTGGCCAGCGTCGGTCGCACCGCCGTCTCCATGACCTCGTCGACGACGTCGGGACCCACGAAGGGCACCGGCGAGTACGCACCCATGCCGCCGGTATTGGGGCCGGTGTCGCGGTCACCGATGCGCTTGAAGTCCTGCGCGGGGGCCAGCGGCCACCCCTCGCGCCCGTTGCACACCACCAGCAGCGACAGCTCGGGCCCGGTCAGGCCCTCCTCGATCACGAGCGTGCGGCCGGCGTCGCCAAAGGCCTCACCCGAGAGGTAGCGGCGGACCGCGTCCCGCGCGTCGTCGATCGACTCGGTCACCACCACGCCCTTGCCGGCGGCCAGCCCGTCGGTCTTCACCACGTACAGACCCGGAAGCTCGTCGAGGAATGCCAGGGCCGCGTCCTCGTCGTCGACCGAGAAGGCGGCGTGGCGGGCGGTGGGAACACCGGCTTCCGCCACCACCTCCTTCATCCACGCCTTCGAGCCCTCGAGCCGGGCGCCGTCGGCGGTGGGGCCGAACGCGGGGCGGCCTCGCGCCTGCACCGCATCGACGACCCCGTTGACCAGCGGCTCCTCGGGACTCACCACCACCAGGTCGACATCGAGGTCGTCGGCGACCTGGGCGACTTCGCCCGGGTCCGTCGGGTCGACGGGCACGCAAGCGGCGCCCATGGCTGCGATCCCGGGGTTACCGGGCGCGGCGGCCACCGACTCGATCGACTCGGACTGAGCCAGCCGCCACGTCAGCACGTGGGCACGGCCGTCACCTCCGACGACGAGGACGTCCATCAAATAGCTCCCTCGCTCGGCGCCGGGCCATCCAGAAAGGGACTGGCCGGCGCCGCCCCTGCGGGGACGCTCGTCCGCACGTTACGCGGCGCGCGGCAACACGACTGTCTGTTCGCGCCCGGGGCCGACGGAGACGAACGACACCGGCACGCCCGCCAGCTCCTCGACGAAGCGGACGTACTCGCGGGCGGCCGCCGGGAGGTCCTCGATGCGGGCGGCGCCGTCGATCTCGGTTCCCCACCCCGGGACGGTCTCGTAGACCGGCCGCACCTTGTGCAGCACCGACTGGTGGTACGGCACGTGCTCGTAGCGCTTCCCGTCGTCGCCCTCGTAGGCCACACACACCTTCAGCTCCGGGAGGGGAGCGAGGACGTCGAGCTTGGTGATCGCGATCTCGGTGCAGGTGTTGAGCCGCACCGCGTGCCGAAGCATCACCGCGTCGAGCCACCCCGGTCGCCGCCGGCGGCCGGTGTTGGTGCCGAACTCCATACCCCGGTCGACCAGCAGGTCGCCGACCTCATCGCCGTCCCCCAACTCGGTGGGGAACGGGCCGGCACCGACACGCGTTGCATACGCCTTGGTGATCCCCACGATGCGGTCGATGGCCCGGGGGCCGACGCCCGCGCCCGTGCACACGCCACCCGCCACCGGGTTGCTGGAGGTGACGAACGGGTACGTGCCGTGGTCGAGGTCGAGGTAGGTGGCCTGCGCACCCTCGAACAACACCCGCTGGCCGGCGTCGAGGGCGTCGTGCACGAGGTGCACGGTGTCGGCGATGAGCGGCCGGAGCCGGGGCTCCATCGCGAGGTACTGCTCGCAGATCTCGTCGGCGTCGAGCGGGAGGCGGTTGTACACCTTGGCGAGCACGCCGTTCTTCTCCCGCAGGACGAGGTCGAGCTTCTCCCGGAAGATCTTGGGGTCGAGCAGGTCCTGCACCCGGAGGCCGACGCGCAGGGCCTTGTCGGCGTAGGCGGGGCCGATCCCGCGTTTGGTCGTGCCGAGCTTGTTCTTGCCGAGGTAGCGCTCGGTCACCCGGTCGAGCTCCTGGTGGTACGGCATGATCAGGTGGGCGTTGCCGGACACTCGCAAGCGCCGGGTGTCGATCCCCTTGGCCTCGAGCATGTCGAGCTCGGTGACCAGGACGGCCGGATCGACGACGACGCCGTTGCCGATGACGGGGGTCACGTAGTCGTAGAGCACGCCGCTCGGGACGAGCTGGAGAGCGAAGACTTCGCCGTCGACCACGATGGTGTGGCCGGCGTTGTGGCCGCCCTGGTAGCGGACGACCAGCTCGCTCTCCTTGGCGAGGTAGTCCGTGAACCGTCCCTTGCCCTCGTCACCCCATTGGGTGCCGACGATCACCGTGCCGGGCACGCGTGGTCCTTGGGCAGTGGGTCCTGAGGCGGTGGGTCCCAGAGGAAGGAGCAGGGGTCAACGGTCGCGTTTGCGATCACGTTGAGGAGAGCGTACTTGCTTCTTGTTGCTGACCGAGAGCCGCCAGGTACACGGTGCGTACCGCCAGCGAGCGCCGGACGTCGCCCACGACCTCCTCGAGGAACTCCTCCCGGTAGGTCTCGTCGGTCAGCACCGAGACCGCGAAGTAGAACCCGGAAAACACGGTGAGGAAGCCGGTGACCCGCAGCAGCTCCTCGGTGACCACCATCTGGCGATCCCAGAGGTTGATGGTGGCGAGGACGTGGGGCGCGCTCCCGACGAAGTTGCGAACGACCGGCTCGGTCACCACGAGCGTTCCGAAGAAGACGAGGAACACGAAGACCATCACGCTGACCAGGATCACCTGCACGAACTGACTGAACAGGACGACCAGGCCGACGTTGCCCCACTGGCGTCGTCCCAGCGGCTCGGTTGCGATCAGGGGCTCGGACGTGCCCTTTGCCAGCGGCTCGACCGGCGTGCCCTCGACCCGGCCCACGACCGTCTCCCACGACTCGAAGTCGGAGAGCTCACCGATCTCCTTCGGCAGCCGGATGAGCGCGAACAGCACGCCCGCGATCGGGAAGAGGGCGAGCACGATCCAATAGAAGGGACCGTGCAGCTCGGAGGTGATCTGCCACGCCTCGTTCTGGAGGAAGGTGAACGTCACGAACAGGACGAGCAGTGGCAGCGCCCGCACGAAGAGCGTGATGACGGTCTCGAGCTGGCGCACCGTTCGGCCGACGCCCCACCGGGTCATCGGGACCACGCCGTAGCTCGTGCCGAAGTAGATCAGGACAAGGAGGCCGAGGTTCACCCCTGCGGTCAGGATCGCGCTGCGCCACTGCCCGCCGAAGACGAGCGGGATGGCCGGGGGCGCGAGCACGAACACCGCGACCTCAAACGGACCGACGTCGACCGGTCGGGCGAGCAGGGGACGTCGCCGCAACGCGTTGGCGCCGATCCAGGCGCCGAGGAGGATGGCGAACCCGCCCGCGACCGCGACCGCGTCGAGCCAGATCGGGAACGACCGCTTCGGTGCGTTGACGATCTCGATCAGGAAGACGAGCGTCAGCGCCGGGACCGCTCGCGTAAGCACGTCGCGCGACGCGCTGTAGTTGTCGATGAAATGCGGCAGCCCGCGCTTGACGAACCAGCGCTCCGTCTCACGGATCGTTTCGTCGTCGGCCTGCGTTACCGGGGTTGCGGTCACGGCGGCACGGGCTCCGGCTCGGGTTCGGGCGGGCCCGCGGTCACCTCCGGGCGCAGCTCCATGTAGAAGGTCTTCACCGCGCCGACGACCGGCACTGCGACAAGGGCGCCGACCACGCCCCCGGCGGACACACCGATGAGCGCGGCCGCCATCGTCACCGGCGGCGAGATCTTCACGACCTTGCCGATCACGACCGGTCCGATGAAATGGTTCTCGATCTGCTGGTAGATCAGGAAGCCGGCGGCGCACGCCAGGCCGGTGCCGACCCCCTGGGTGAGGCCGAGGGCCACGAACGGGAACCCGCCCAGCGCCCCGCCGATCTGGGGGATCAGGTTGGTCATCGTGATCCACGCCGCTGCCAGCGGGGCCAGCGGCACGCCGAGGGCGAGGCCGAGCACGAGGATGACCGTGCCGGCCAGCATCGCCACCAGCACCGACCCGGCGACATACCGGCCGACGACCTGGTACCCGAGCCGGGCAAGCCGGTCGGCCTGCTCGCGCCGCGCCCGGGGGATCAGCCGCCGGGCAAAGCCCACGAGGCGCTCCCCGTCGAGGAGCAGCGTGATCGCCAGGAGCAGCGTGATGAGGGCGGCGACGAGGCCGTCGGCGAAGCCCTCGGCTACGTCGCCGAGGGGCGAGTCGTCGCCCCCGAGCCGTTCGGGCAGATCGTCCAGGAACTTGTCCACCTTCTTGGGAACGTCGGCGTCGACGAGGTCGTCGCCGATGATCGGGACCTCGCCGAGGTCCTTCGTGACCTCGGGAATCTCGTCGCCGAGGTCGGCGGCCTGTCGCGCCGTCGGCGGCACCACCAGCAGCGCGACCGCGGTCAGCAGGCCGACGAGACCGAGCAGGACGACCGCGCACGCCGGTGTGCGAGCGAGTCGCGTGCGTCGTTGCACCGCCGCGACCAACGGGTTGAGGGCCAAGGCGAGCAGGGTCGCAATCGCGAGGGCGGTCAGCATGCGCGGGACCGACCGGGCAAGACCGATCAACAGGGCAACGGCGACGAACGCGATCGCGAGGTGGAGCGCGGAGCGCGGGTCGAGGTCGATGGCAGCGCCGTCGGGTTCGCGCGCTCCCCGTTCCGGCTCCGCCACGCCGTTATCGTAAGCACGCGATGGCCGACACCACGGGGATCGGTAGCGGTCAGCTGGGAGCCGGCGGCCTCGCCCGCGTGCGGATCTCGCTGCGATCGGCCTTCCTCCTCGTCGGTGCGATCGCGGCCGCCGCGCTCCTGTTGCGCGTGTTGGCATCGTCACAGCGGGTGCTCGGTTGGATATTGATGGCCGCGGCCCTCGCCGGGCTCCTGCACTCGTTGGTCGTACGGCTCGATCGCCACATCCCGCGCGGGTTCGCGGTGCTGATCGTGGTGCTCGGGTTCCTCGCTTCGGCCGGGCTCGCCAGCTACGCGCTCGTGGACGACATCGGGGATCAGACCGAGCGCCTCCAGGAGATCGCGCCCCGGCGCGCCCGCGAGATCGAACGCTCCGATCGCTTCGGTGAGGCGGCGCGTGAGTTCGAGCTCGCCAAGCGCACCCGCCGGTTCGTGGACGCGATCCCCGAGCGGCTCCAGGGCGGCAGCGGCGCGGAGGTAGCGCGGTCCGCCGCGACCCGCGGGCTGGCCTTTCTCGCCACCTTCGTCCTGACCGTCTTCATCCTGCTCCAGGGGCGCCGGTTCAAGGACGCCGCCATCAGCCAGATCCCCGACCCGGAACGGCGGGCGCGCGTGGCCGAGCTCGTCGGCAACGTCTACCGGCGCTCGTTCGGCTACGCCCGGGGAACGATCGGCCTCTCGCTGCTGACCGCGGTCGTGGCGTACGGGCTGGCGCGCGCCGCTGACGTGCCCGCCCCGGTCGCGCTGGCGGCCTGGGCGGCGCTGTGGAACGTGATCCCCGTGTTCGGGTTCTTCATCGGCGTGGCGCCGATCGTCGCCCTGGCCGCCTTCCGCTCGCCCACGACCGCGCTGGTACTGGCGGGCGCGTTCCTGGTGTACGAGATCCTCGAGGGCGCATTCCTCCGGCCCCGGCTCGAACGCCGCACCATGCGCGTCGGCCGCTTCCTCACCGTGCTCGCCGCCTTCGGCGGTCTCGAGCTGTACGGCATCGGCGGCGCGCTGCTGGCGATCCTGGCCGTGGCCGGGCTCATCGCACTAGCTGAGGAACTGACCACGGCGTAGGTCGTTCAACCGGTCGGTACGGCGTCGGCACATTCATGGTTCCCGGCAGCGCGCTCACGCCGCGCCGGGTCGCTCCGGACTCCCGACTTCTGACTAGACGCGGGCGGGCTCGCCCTTGGCGAACACCAACCCGTCGGGCGACGCGTCGACCTTGATCGTGTCGCCGTCGGAGTACTTGCCTTCGAGCAGCGCCAGTGCGATCGGGTCGATGACCTCCCGCTGGATGACCCGCTTGAGCGGCCGGGCCCCGTAGTCGGGGTCGTAGCCGGTGCGGGCGAGGTACTCCTTCGCCGCGTCGGTGAGGTCGATGGTCAGTCCGCGCTCGGCCAAGCGGCCGGCGAGGTGCTCCACTTGGAGCCCGACGATCTCGGCGATGTGCTCCTCGCTCAGCGGGTGGAACACCACGATCTCGTCGATGCGGTTCAGGAACTCGGGCTTGAAGTGGCTGCGCATGGCGTTGAGCACAGCCTGCTCGTCGCCGCTGCCAAGGTTGCTGGTCATGATGACGACGGTGTTGGTGAAGTCGACCGTACGCCCCTGGCCGTCGGTCAGGCGGCCGTCGTCCATGAGCTGGAGCAGCACGTTGAACACGTCGGGGTGGGCCTTCTCGATCTCGTCGAGTAGCAGCACCGCGTAGGGGCGGCGCCGCACCGCCTCGGTGAGCTGACCACCCTCCTCATAGCCGACGTACCCGGGCGGCGCGCCGACCAGCCGCGACACGTTGTGCTTCTCCTGGTACTCCGACATGTCGATGCGGACCATCGCCTGCTCGTCGTCGAAGAGGAAGTCGGCCAGCGACCGGGCCAGCTCCGTCTTCCCGACGCCGGTCGGGCCGAGGAACAGGAACGAGCCGATGGGTCGGTGCGGATCAGACAACCCGGCGCGCGACCGGCGGATGGCGTTCGCCACCGCCGTGACCGCGTCGTCCTGGCCGATGACCCGCTCGTGCAGCGCCTCCTCCATGCGGACGAGCTTCTGCACCTCCCCCTCCATGAGGCGCGACACGGGGATGCCGGTCCACTTGGAGACGATCTCGGCGATGTCCTCCTCGTCGACCTCCTCCTTCAGCATCGCCTGCGAGCTCTGGAGCTCGTTCAGGCGGGCGGTCTTCTCGTCGATCTCGGCCTCGAGCTCGCGCATCGTGCCGTAGCGCAGCTGGGCGGCCCGCTCGAGGTCGCCATCGCGCTCGGCCCGCTCGGCCTCGCTCCGGGCGTTCTCCAGCTGTCCCTTGAGGTCGCGGATCTCGGTGATGGCGCGCTTCTCGTTCTCCCAGTGCGCCACCATGGCGGCCCGCTGCTCGGTCAGCTCGGCCAGCTCCGCCTCGAGCGCCTCCAGCCGCTGCTTCGAGACGTCGTCCTTCTCCTTGGCCAGCGCCGCCTTCTCGATCTCGAGCTGACGGATCCGCCGCTCCACGACATCGACCTCGAACGGCATCGAGTCGATCTCGATGCGCAGGCGCGACGCGGCCTCGTCCACCAGGTCGATGGCCTTGTCGGGGAGTTGGCGTCCGGTCACGTAGCGGGCGGAGAGCACGGCCGCGGCCACCAGGGCGGCGTCCTGGATGCGCACGCCGTGGTGCACCTCGTAGCGCTCCTTGAGCCCGCGCAGGATCGCGATGGTGTCGTCGATGCTGGGCTCGCCCACGTACACCGGGGCGAACCGGCGCTCGAGGGCGGCGTCCTTCTCGATGTGCTTGCGGTACTCGTCGAGCGTGGTCGCGCCGATCAGGCGCAGCTCGCCGCGCGCCAGCATCGGCTTGATCATGTTGCCGGCGTCGACCGCGCCCTCGGCGCCGCCGGCGCCGACGATCGTGTGCAGCTCGTCGATGAACGTGATGATCTCGCCTTCGGAGTCGGCGATCTCCTTGAGGACGGCCTTGAACCGCTCCTCGAACTCACCGCGGTACTTGGAGCCGGCGACCATCGAGCCCATGTCGAGCGCGATCACCCGCTTGTTGCGCAGCCCCTCGGGCACGTCGCCCTCGACGATGCGGCGGGCGAGGCCCTCGACGATGGCGGTCTTGCCGACGCCGGGCTCACCGATGAGCACCGGGTTGTTCTTGGTGCGGCGCGACAGCACCTGGATGACGCGCCGGATCTCCTCGTCGCGGCCGATGACCGGGTCGAGCTTGCCCTTGCGCGCTTCCTCGGTGCGGTCGCGGCCGTAGCGCTCGAGCGCCTGGTACTGGTCCTCGGGGTTCTCGCTCGTCACGCGGTGTCTGCCCCGCACGTCCTTGAGCGCGTCGAGCACGGCGTCGTGGGTAACGCCGAGCGAGCGCAGGAGGTCGCCGACCCCGCCCTTCATCTCGGTCACGGCGAGGAGGACGTGCTCGGTGGAGAGGTAGTCGTCGTCGAGGCCGGCCCGCTCCTTGTCGGCCGCCTCCAGGATCCGGTAGGCGTCCGGGCTGAGCTGGGCCTGCTGGGCGGTCTCGCCGTAGACCTGGGGGAGCTTCCCGATCGCCTCGTCGACCCGGTCGAGCGCGACCCTGGCCGACACGCCCACCCGCTCGAGCACCGGCAGCACGACGCCCTCGGGCTGGCCGATCAGGGCCGCGAGCAGGTGCTCGGGCGCCACCTGGGCGTGGTTGCGGTCGCGTGCCAGGGACTGGGCCGCGCCCAGGGCCTCCCCGGTCTTGCGGGTGAACTTGTTGGGATCGAGGGCCATGCTGGGGCCTCCTTCAGATCAGTCTGTGTTGAAGTTGACAACAGCGTTGTCAACTTTGGCATTCCCCCGCCGGTTCGCTCAACTCCGCCGCACCCGCACGACGGTCTTGGCCACCGGGACGAGCTCGCCCCCCTTCGGACGGACCCGGCGGGCATCCTCCATCTCCCGGCGGACGGCCGCCAGCTCCTCCTGCAGCCGCTCGATCTCGGCGACGGCGTCCTCGAGTCGGGCCTCGAGGTCGAGGATCCGGCGGACGCCGGCGAGCCCGACGCCCTCGTTGGTCAGCTCCTGGATGCGCTGGAGCAGCTCGATGTCGCGGTCGGAGTACCGGCGGCTGCCGCCCTCGGTGCGCGCCGGCTCGATGAGCCCCTTGCGCTCGTAGATCCGCAACGTCTGTGCATGCACCCCGGCCAGCTCGGCCGCAACCGAGATGATGTAGAGGGCCCGCTGTTGGTCGGGATCTGCGCTTGCCATCTCACACCCCCAGGTGCTCGCGCGGGTTGGCCGTCAGCGTGTCGCCGAGGGCCTCCACCGCCTTGCGCTCCTCCGGGCTCAGCTGCTCCGGCACGACGACCTCGAACGTGACCAGCAGGTCGCCGGGCGACCCCTTGGTCTTCTCGATGCCGCGGCCCCGGACCCGGACGGTCTTGCCGCTCTGGGTCCCGGGCGGGATCTTGACCGTCACCGGCCCGGTGAGCGTGGGGACGCGCGCCGTCCCTCCGAGCGCGGCCTCCGCGAACGTGATCGGCACGGTCACGGTCAGGTCGTCGTCGCCCTTGCGCCCGAAGATCGGGTGCGGTCGGACCCGCACGACGACGTACAGGTCGCCGGGGGGCCCGCCGTTCTCGCCCGGTCCGCCCTTGCCCTTCACCCGGATGCGCTGGCCGTCGGCCACGCCCGGCGGGATGCGCACCTTCACGCTGCGGCCGTCGAAGCTCAGCTCGCGCATGACGCCGTGGACGGCTTCCATGAAGTCGAGCGTGATCTCGGTCTCGTAGTCCGGTCCGGGAAACGGCATGTCGGCGCGCATACGGCCGCCGCCTCTCCCGCCCCGGCCGAACAAGCCCCCGAAGAGGTCGCCGAACCCGCCGACGTCGCCGAGATCGTCGACGAAGATCGTGCGGCCGTCACCGAAGCCGCCCGGACCGGAGCCGGGCCGGCCGAAGCCGGGGCCGGCGACGCCCGACGCCACCATCTCGCGGACCTGGTCGTACTCCTTGCGCCGCTCGAGGTGGTCGAGCACCTCGTAGGCGGCCGAGACATCCTTGAACTTCTCCTCGGCGTCCTTGTCACCCGGGTTCGAGTCGGGGTGGTACTGCTTCGCCAGCTTCCGGTAGGCGCGCGCGATGTCCTTCTCGGACGCGGTCGGCGGGACGCCGAGCACCGCGTAGTAGTCCTTCTCGAACCACTCCCGTTGCGGAGCCATCACACAGCTCCCTCGCTCGGCGCCGGGCCATCCTCGAAAGGACTCGCCGGCGCCGCCCCCTCGGGGACGCTCGTCCGCACAGGCACCCGGCCCCCGTTACCTGGTGACCTTCACCATGGCCGGGCGCAGCACCCGGCCCTTGAGCCGGTACCCGGGACGCACGACCTCGCTCACGACGGGCTCACCGTCGCCGTCCTCCTGCATCACGGCCTCGTGCTCGTTGGGGTCGAACGGCTTGCCCTCGGCGTCGATGCGCGACAGACCCGACTTCTCGAGCACGCGGAGCAGCTCGGCGCGGACGAGTTCGAGACCCTTGCGCACGTTGGCCAGCTCCTCCTCTTCGCGCTCGCTCTCTGCGGGCGGGGCCCATCCCTGATGGGCTGGCCCGCCCGCGGGCGATCGCTCGCTGGCGAGGGCGGAGTCGAGCGCGTCGAGCACGGGGAGCAGCTGCTCGACCAGGCCCTCGGTGGCCCGCTCGACCAGCGCCGTCTGCTCGCGCAGCATCCGCTTGCGGTAGTTCTCGAAGTCGGCCTGGACCCGCCGGAGAGTGTCGAGGTACTCGTCGCGCTCGCGCTGGGCCTCACCCAGCTCGTCGAGCTCCTGCACGATTTCCTGCGCGGCGTCCTCCGCGCTTCGCTCGCTCGCTGCGGCCGGGGCCAATCCCTCGTGAGCTGGCCCGTCCGCGGGCGCTCGCTCGCTGGCGAGCGGCTCACTCGCTTCGCTCGCGTCGCCGCCGCGCGGCGCATCGGGGCGCGGAACGTCACTCATCATGGTTACGTCCCCGTCTGCTGCTCGCCGGGCTCGTCGTCGATGATCTCGGCGTCGGCGACGTCGTCGTCGGACGGCGTGCCGCCGCCATCACCGCCGCCGCCCGCGCCGGCCTGCGCCTGCGACGCCTGCTCGTAGAGCCGCTGGGCGAACTCCTGACTGGCGGCGGTGAGCGCCTCATGGGCTCGCTTGACGGCGTCGACATCGGTACCGGCGAGCGCGTCCTTCAGCTCCTTGAGCGCGCCCTCGATCTTCTCGCGCTCCTCGCCCGAGACCTTCTCCCGTTCGTCCTGGAGGAGCTTCTCGATCTGGAACACGAGCGAGTCGGCGTTGTTGCGGACCTCGGCCTCCTCGCGGCGCTGACGGTCCTCCTCGGCGTGGGCCTCGGCGTCCTTGACCATCTGGTCGATCTCGTCCTTGGAGAGCGCCGTGCCACCGGTGATGGTCATGTTCTGCTCCTTGCCGGTGGCGAGGTCCTTGGCCGAGACGTGCACGATGCCGTTGGCGTCGATGTCGAACGTGACCTCGATCTGGGGCACGCCCCGCGGCGCCGGCGGGATGCCGACGAGCTGGAACTTCCCCAGCGTCTTGTTGCGGTAGGCCATGTCGCTCTCGCCCTGGAGCACGTGGATCTCCACGCTGGGCTGGTTGTCCTCGGCCGTGGTGAAGACCTCCGACCGCTTGGTCGGGATCGTCGTGTTGCGCTCGATGAGCTTGGTGAAGATCTGGCCCTTGGTCTCGATGCCCAGCGACAGCGGGGTCACGTCGAGCAGGAGCACGTCCTTCACGTCGCCCTTGAGCACGCCGGCCTGGATGGCAGCACCGACCGCGACGGCCTCGTCGGGGTTGATGCCCTTGTCGCCTTCCTTGCCCGTGAGCTGCTTCACCAGGTCGGTGACCGCAGGCATGCGCGTCGAACCGCCGACCAGGAGCACCCGATCGATCTGGTCCTTGCTCAGACCGGCGTCGCGGATGGCCTGCTCGAACGGGCCCCGGCACGCCTCGATGAGGTCGGCCGTCATCTCCTGGAACTTGGCCCGGGTGAGCGTCAGCTCGAGGTGCAACGGGCCCGAATCGGTGGCGGTGATGAACGGCAGGTTGATCGTCGTCTCCTGAAGAGTGGAGAGCTCGATCTTCGCCTTCTCCGCCGCCTCCTTCAGCCGCTGCGTGGCCATCTTGTCGACCGACAGGTCGACGCCATGCGCGTTCTTGAACTCGGAGACGAGCCACTCCACGATCCGCTCGTCCCAGTCGTCGCCACCCAGATGCGTGTTCCCGGCGGTCGACTTCACCTCGAAGACGCCCTCGCCCAGCTCGAGGATCGACACGTCGAAGGTGCCGCCCCCGAGGTCGAAGACGAGGATCGTCTGGTCGTTCTCCTTGTCGAGCCCGTAGGCCAGCGCGGCCGCGGTGGGCTCGTTGATGATGCGCAGCACCTCGAGGCCGGCGATCTGGCCCGCCTCCTGGGTGGCCTGGCGCTCGGCATCGCCGAAGTACGCCGGCGTCGTGATGACGGCCTGCGTCACCGTGTCCCCGAGGTAGGCCTCCGCATCCCGCTTCAGCTTCTGGAGGATGCGGGCCGAGATCTCCTGGGCGGTGTACTTCTTCCCGTCGATCTCGATCGACCAGTCGGAGCCCATGTGGCGCTTGACCGAGCGGACCGTGCGATCGGGGTTGGTGATCGCCTGGCGCTTGGCCACCTCGCCGGTGAGCACCTCGCCGGTCTTGGAGAACGCGACGACTGACGGAGTCGTGCGCGCGCCCTCGGCGTTGGGGATGACGACGGGCTCGCCCGCCTCGAGGGTGGCGACGACCGAGTTGGTGGTACCGAGGTCGATACCGACTGCCTTGGCCATGGGTTGGGCCTCCTGGAACGCTGGAATCGGGTTGGCGATCTTGCCAGGCCCTCAAGATAGAACCTTGAGTGTCTGACTATCAACTTCTCCAACGGCGAGACCGGGCCCCGCATTCCCGGAGCGTGCCCGATGCGCCCGGTTGACACTCTGGATAGATTCTGCCCATGGCTCGTGACGCCTTCATCGACCACCTCGCCCAGGTCCCGCTGTTCTCGGCCTGCTCCAAGAAGGACCTCCAGCTGGTGGCGAAGCGGGCGGAGGACGTCAAGGTCGACGCCGGGAAGCAGCTGGTGGGTGAGGGCGACACCGGGACCGAGTTCTTCGTGGTCATCGACGGCAAGGCGTCGGTCTCCAAGCGGGGCCAGAAGGTGGCCGAGCTGGGCCCGGGCGGGTTCTTCGGCGAGCTCGCCCTCCTCGACAAGGCCCCCCGCAACGCCACCGTCACCGCCGAGACCCCGATGGAGCTGGTCGTCCTGGGTCAGCGGGAGTTCGCCGGCCTCATCGACGACGTCCCCGAGTTCGCGCACAAGCTCCTCGCCGGCCTCGCCCGTCGCCTCCGCGAGGCGGACTCCCAGACCGTCCAGTAGCGCGCCTCTCGTTCTCGAGGCTGGGCGGTGCGGACTCCGCACCCTGGGGCCTCGAGAATGCGGAATTCGGGCAACCCGCCGCTAGATTGCGCCGCGTGACGCGGCCGAAACCGCATCAGATCGTCATCGCCGCCGGGATCCTGGCGGCGGGGGGTGCCCTCGCCTCCGGCATCGTCCCCCGGATGACCGAGTGGGAGGACGACTCCCCGATCAGCCGGCACGTCTTCGGCAACATCCCCGACCCGATCTACTGGGCCTTCTACGCCACCGTCGGGGTAATGCTCGTGGTGAGCGGGTGGCTGGTCTCTCAGCGGGTCCGGAACTACGAGCGGGGCCAGCCCGACGACCGCCGCACCACCCGCAAGAACGCCAAGCGCCGGCTCGACGACTTCCGCTCGGGCGTGTGGATGCAGACGCTCCTGCGCGACCCCGCCGCCGGGCTCATGCACTCGGCCATCTACTTCGGGTTCCTCGTCCTCTTCATCGCCACCGTCCTGCTCGAGATCGACCACCAGCTCCCCGAGTCGGCCAAGTTCCTCCACGGCCGCACCTACCAGGCGTACGCGGCCACCGCCGACGTCTTCGGCGTGATCTTCGTGGTCGGCATCCTCTGGGCGCTCGCCCGCCGCTACCTCTTCCGCCCGTACCGCATCCGGATCAAGACCAAGCCCGAGCACGCGGTGATCCTGGTGACGTTCCTCGTGATCGGCCTGACCGGGTTCGTGACCGAGGCGTTCCGCATCGCCCACGACGGGCGGTCGCAGTTCGAGGAGTGGTCCCTCGTCGGCTACCCGTTGGCGGGGCTGGTCGACGGGTGGTCGGCGGGCGCGCTGCGCGACGCCCACCGTTGGGCCTGGGGCGTGCACTTCGCCGCCTTCGTGGCCTTCCTCGTGATCCTGCCGACCACGATGCTGCGCCACATGATCACGTCCCCGATGAACATGTACCTCGGCGCCAACGACCGCCCCAAGGGCGCGATGAAGCCGATGCCCAACCTGATGGAGACCGAGCTCGAGACGTTCGGGGCCAGCACCGTCGAGGACTTCACCTGGAAGCAGCTCTTCGACACCGACGCATGCACGATCTGCGGCCGGTGCACCTCGGTGTGCCCGGCCCATGCCACCGGTAAGCCCCTCGATCCCCGCGAGATCGTGCTGAAGGTGGGCGAGGTGATGGCCGCCACGGGCGAGTCGAAGGTGTCGCCGCCGGTCGGCATGGACCCCGACATCACCGTCGGCGCCGACTCCGTGTTCGAGCGGGTCACCGCCGAGGAGCTGTGGGCGTGCACGTCGTGCAAGGCGTGCGACGAGATCTGCCCGGTGAACATCGAGATCCTCGACAAGATCCTCGACATGCGCCGGTACCTCTCGCTGATGGAGAGCGATTTCCCGGCCGAGCTCGGCAACACCTACCGGTCGATGGAGAACTCCCAGAACGTGTACGGCCTCAACCAGGGCGACCGGGGCGACTGGGCGTCGAGCCTCGAGGGCGTCGCGGTCATCGAGCCGTCGGGCGCGTTCGACCACGAGTACCTGTACTGGGTGGGGTGCGCGGGCTCGTTCGACGACCGCAACAAGAAGACGAGCCGGGCGATGGCCAAGCTGCTCCAACGGGCCGGTATCGACTTCGCGATCCTGGGGCCAAGCGAGCTGTGCACCGGTGACCCCGCCCGCCGCTCCGGCAACGAGTACATCTTCCAAATGCTGGCGATGCAGAACATCGAGACGCTCGACGGGATGGGCGTGAAGAAGATCGTCACCCAGTGCCCGCACTGCTTCAACACGCTGAAGAACGAGTACCCCCAGCTCGGCGGCAACTACGAGGTCGTGCACCACTCGCAGTTCCTCATGGAGCTGATCGACAGTGGCCGGCTGTCGCTCGACGGCGCTTCGCTCGAGGAGCGGGTGACGTACCACGACTCCTGCTACCTCGGGCGCCACAACGACGTGTACCTCGCCCCCCGCAAGGTCATCGGCTCGCTCGGTGGCATCGACGTCGTCGAGATGCCCCGCAACGGCACCCGGGGATTGTGCTGTGGCGCCGGCGGCGCCCGCATGTGGATGGAGGAGCACACGGGCAAGAAGGTCAACATCGAGCGCACCGAGGAGGCGCTCGCGACCGGGGCCGAGCGCATCGCCGTTGCGTGCCCGTTCTGCTACGTGATGATGGACGACGGGGTGAAGGAGAAGCACCGCGACGAGGACGTGAAGGTCCAGGACATCGCCGAGGTGCTGGCCGAAGCGGTCGAGAACACCGCCACCCCCGCCGCTTCCACCGCGCCGCCCCCGCCGGGCGTCTGACTCGACGGTGCCGCGGGGGTCGGGCCGAGCGGCCGCGGCGGTCGCGCTCGCGCTCGTCGTTGGGCCTCTGGTGGCGGGGGCGTGCTCGGCGGGATCGGACGGAAGGACCCGCGGGCGCTCGGCCGCACCCCTCAGCGAGCACCCCACCCTTCGCCCCCGTGAGTGCGCCGTCCCCGAAGGGGTCACGGTCTCGTGCCGCTGGCTCGACGTGCCCGAGAACCGGGAAGATCCTGACCGGGGCGGGACCGTCCAGATCGCCGTCACGATCCTCCACAGCCGGTCGGCGTCGCCCCAGCCCGATCCGGTGGTACAGATCGCGGGCGGGCCCGGCGGGTCGGGCCTCGCCCAGCTCGGCTTCTGGGCCGCCAGCCCGCTCCTCGACCAGCGCGACATGGTGCTGTTCGACCAGCGGGGCGCGGGTGCCTCACTCCCGTCGCTCGACTGCCCCGAGCGCGACGCGGCCCTCGCGACCAACCTCGGCCGGGCCGAGCCTTACGCGGTCGAGGTGGAGGCGTATCGCGCCGTGCTGACCGTCTGCCGCGAGCGGCTGGTGGCTGCGGGCGTCGACCTCGACCAGTACGACACCGAAGCGACCGCGGCCGACCTCGCCGATCTGCGGGTCGCGCTCGGTGAGGAGGAGTGGAATCTCTACGGCATCTCCTACGGCACCCGCATCGCCCTGGCGACGATGCGCTCCCACCCCGAGGGGATCCGCAGTGTCGTGCTCGACTCGGCGTACCCACCGGGCGTCGGCAGCCTCGCCGACGTGCACGGGCGCGCCGACGAAGCCCTCGGCGCGTTCTTCGACGCCTGCGCCGCCGAGGCCGCGTGCGCGACGGCCTACCCCGACCTCGAGGGTGCCCTCGAGGCGGTCGTGGAGCGGTACAACAGGACGCCCATCACCGGCATCGCCGACCTCGGGCCCGCCGCCGGCATCGGGACCATCGTCATCACCGGCGACGATCTGCGCGCCGCCTTCTTCAACATCCTCTCGAGCACGGCCCTCAACCCACAGTTGCCGGCCATCGTCTTCCGGCTCGCGAGCGGCGACACCACCGAGATCCCCGCGTTGGTCGCCCGGGGCGTCCCCCGTGCGAACGCGCTCAGCGAAGGCGTGCAGCTCGGCGCCGAGTGCGCCGACAACGGCGGCTGGTTCGGACCGGGCCGCGACCTCGTCGATGACCCCGGGGGCAGCGCGGCATTCATCGTGCACCTGGCCGGGCCGTACTGCGAGCTCTGGGACGTCGACCCGCTGACCACGGCATTCCACGACACGGTTCGATCACCCATCCCGACGCTGGTCGTGGTGGGCACCTTCGACCCGGTGACGCCGGCCGGTGACAGCGAGGCGACCGCCGACGCCCTCGACCACGCGGTGTACGTCGCGATCGAGGGCGGCGGTCACGGGGTGAGCTTCGACGCTCCCTGCGTGAGCACGCTGGCGACGGCGTTCGTTTCCGACCCCGACCCCGGCGCGCTCGACACTTCATGCGGCGAGGCGTTCGCGCCCACGTTCACCGTGTGACGACCGGCCGCGGGGAGCGGGTGAGGAACCAGCCGCAAGTGAGCACCAGGGCCACGGCCAGCACGATCACCGCGGTGCCCTGCCACGGCCACGGCCGGTCGGGGATCCCGGCGTCCCCGACGGTGTCGAGGCGGTCGGGCTGGGTGATCCGCGCGAGCCCGGTGTCGACCATGCGAGGCGAACCTCCGTCGACGTCGGTGGCGAGGTCGTAGTCGAGGTCGCCGGCCGAGACATCGAGTCGCAGGTAGGTGAGCCACGCCCGCTCGGGGATCCAGCCCATGTTCGTGTCGGACCGGAGGTCGTCGAGCAGGAACGGGTCGGCGGGCTCGGAGCGTTCGAGCGTCAGGCCCGGTCCCGCCAGGAGCTCGGGCTTCTCGTCGGTGAGCAGGAACACGTCGGCCTGGACGACCTCGTCGGCGGGCTTGCCCGTCGACAGGGTGCGCAGCGGGACCCAGGGCCGGTCGAGCGGGATCGCGAGGTGGACGGGGATCCCGTCGCCGCCCTCGAAGCCCTCGGCGACCGCGGCCGCGGCGTCGAACTTGGCTGCCATGAAGTACGGAGACCGCTCGGCGTAGAACTCGAGCACGTCCGGCGTGTCCTCGGTGAGGGTGAAGCCCTGCGCGGCCGCCCAGTCGGCGACCTCCTCGCCGCCGCCCCGCAGGATGGTGACGTCGAGCGAGTCGATGCGGGTCTGCTGGAGGACGTCGACCTCGCCGCCCGCCGGCGCGGCCCGGGCATCTTCGAACTCGAGCACGGGGGGCTGGACCTCGAGGCGCAGACGTTGGAGCGTCCAGTCGCCGGCGCGCTCGACCGTGGTCGGCTCCCCCGGCAACGGGATGATCGAGCCGAACGACTCCTGGGTGCCGGCGAACTCGAAGTTGGTGATGTAGTGCTCGACGCCGTCGTGGTGGGCAGCCAGCGTCGTGGTGCGCACGAGCTGCACGGCGCCGTTGGCCGCCACCAAGCTTCCGCACGCCCACGCCGTCGACGCGGTGGCGAGCACGGTGACGATCACCAGGGCGGCGAACGCGGAGATCCGACGCATGAGGTCCCCCTCTTCTCGCGGGTTGCGATTCGGGGGTTGGACGCTGTGTCGGGCGGAGCTGGTTCCCGGGAATCTCAGCCCTGGCGGGAGCCGTAGTCGCCGAAGGGGTCGTCGCGCTCGCGGACCGCCTCGCGGAAGCCGATCTCCTGGGACCGGGCCACGAAGTCGAGGCCCTCCTGGGTGTGGCGGGCGATGCCGTCGAAGAGGACGCCGAGCGTCCGGCTCGACGCCAGACCCTGGTTCTCGACCGTCTGGTTGCAGAGCAGCTTGAGCATGACGAGCTGGGTGGTCGGGACCTGCGCCATCCGCCGGGCGAGCCCGAACGCGTGCTCCTGGAGTTGGTCGTCAGGAACGGTCTCGAGCACGAGCCCGATGCGGGCGGCCTCGGGCGCGGCGATCTCGTCGCCGGTGAGGAGGTAGCGCTTGGCCCGCTCGAGTCCCATGCGGTGAACCCACATCGCGGTGGTGGGCGTTCCCCACACGCGCGACGGCGGGTAGCCGAAGGTCGCGCCCTCGGCGGCGACGATGAGGTCGGCACACAACACCATGTCGGTGCCGCCGGCGATGCACCAGCCCTGGACCGCCGCGATGGTCGGCTTCGACGCGTACCAGAGCTTCATGTACGTGGCGACGAAGCGGCTCATCATCCGGTAGTCGGCCACCGAGTCCCACACCCGGTCGGTGCCCTCCCAGGCCTGCGCCGCAGTCGACCAGTCGAGCCCGTACCCGGAGCAGAACGCCGGCCCCTCGGCCCGCAGGAGGATGACCCGCACCGCGGGGTCGACGTCGTGGACCTCGATGGCGTCGGCGAGCTCGTCGCGCAGCGTCGGGGTGATGGTGTTGTACTCGTCGGCTCGGGTCAGCCAGATCGAGCCGACGCCGTCCTCGATCTCGGTGCGCAGCGTCGTGTACTCGGCCATCGCTACCGCGCCGGCTACTCGTCGTCGCTGAAGTTGAGGTAGTAGCGCGACGGCGTCGGCCCCCGCTGCCCCTGGTACTTCGACCCGGTTGCGTCGCTGCCGTACGGCACCTCGGCGGGCGTCGTCATCTTCAGGAACGAGATCTGGCCGATCTTCATGCGGGGATAGAGCGCGATCGGCAGGGTGGCCACGTTCGAAAGCTCGAGGGTGAGGTGGCCGTTGAAACCGGCATCGACGAAGCCGGCGGTGACGTGGGTGAGGAGACCGAGCCGGGCGAGTGACGACTTGCCGTCGAGGCGGGCGACCAGGTCGTCGGCGATCTCCACCCGCTCGTACGTCGACGCGAGGACGAACTCGTTCGGGTGGAGGATGAACGCGCGCTCGTCGGCGACCTCGACCAGCTCGGTCAGGTCCTCCTGTGGTTCCTTCGGGTCGATGAACGGCGTCGTGTCGTTGCGGAACACCCGGAAGTACTTGTCGATGCGCAGGTCGACCGACGACGGCTGGATCGCTGTTTCGTCGAGCGGGTCGATGACGATCCGTCCGGCGGCGAGCTCCTTGCGGATGGTCACGTCCGACAGGATCACGGCGCGGGAGCCTAAGCGTTGGCCGCAGAAGGCCGGAAGGCCTCGAGCATCGCCGTCACCAAGTCGCCGACCTCCCGCCGGGCGGCGGCCGGGTCGTCGGCGTCGGCGACGTAGAAGCACGCCTCGCTGAGCGCGCCGGTGAGCAGGAGCGCGAGCGGACGGAGCGGCTCCTCGCGAAGGACGCCGGCGCGCATGGCCTTGCGCAACGCGCCCCGGAGGGCCACGGCGCCGTAGCGGTTGTCGACATCCCTCACGGTCTCCCACCCGAGGACCGAGCGGGCGTCGTGCAGGACGATGCGGCGCACCGCCGGATCGAGCTGGGCGTCGACGACGGACTGGCAGCCGCCGGAGAGCGCCCGCCACGGATCTCGCTCCATGAATACCTCGGCCACTTGGTCCGAGATCTCGTGCTTGAGCTGCTCGAACACGGCCCGGAACAGGTCGGGCTTGCCCTCGAAGTGGTGGTACAGCGCGCCCTTGGTGACGCCGGCCTGGGCGACGACGTCCTCGGTCGACGTGCCGGCGTAGCCCTGCTCCCCGAAGAGCTTCCGCGCCGCCTGCAGCAGGGCCTCGCGAGTGGCCTGACCCTGCGCCGCCTTGCGGCTCCCCGGGGACATTTGGGGGTTGACTTCCGTACTCACGGTATGCATACTTCCATTCCGACGGTATGCATCAGTGCATACCGTAGGTACGGTAGCCGAACGAGGGGGGAGAGGAAATGCCCAAGTACGTGATCGAGCGGCCGCTGCCCGGCGCAGGAAAGCTGTCGGCGGGGGAGCTCCAGGCCATCTCGCAGAAGTCGAACCAGGTGCTCGCTGACCTCGGCCCCGAGATCAGCTGGCTCGAGAGCTACGTGACGGACGACAAGATCTACTGCGTCTACGTGGCGCCCGACACCGACATCATCTTCGAGCACGCCCGCTGCGGCGGCTTCCCGGCCGAGACGGTCACCAAGGTCAGCGCGGTCATCGACCCGTCGACCGCCGAGGGGAACTAGCGACACCGCTACTACGATCCGCGCCGGGGGCGGGCACGGTGTCGTCCCCGCGCGGGTGTAGTTCAGAGGTAGAACATCAGCTTCCCAAGCTGAGAACGCGGGTTCGATTCCCGTCACCCGCTCAGACGTCATGAGCCTCAAGGCGCGACTCGACGAGCGGTGCGGCACCGGGCTCGACCTCGTCGAGACGGTGCTCGCGGTCAGCCGGATTCCGTACGGACGGCCGAGCGCTCTCACTGCGGACGCGGTGCTCGACGAGCAGCGGGGCACGTGCTCGACCAAGCACCTGCTGCTGGCCGACGTCGCCCGCGAGGAGTGGCCGCACACCGACCCGCAGCTCTGGCACCGGCCCTACCTCGTCACGCGCGAGCTGGCCGCGGAGCGCTGGGGCCCGGCGGTCGCGGCGACCGTTCCGGAGGCGGGACTGGTCGACGTGCACACGTACGCCACCCTCGAGCTGGACGGACAGCACGCGACCGTCGACGTGACGTTCCCGCTCGCCGGCTGGGACGGACGCTCGAACATCCCGCTGGCCTGCGGCGACGGTGAGGACCATCCCGCCGGCGAGGACCCGATCGCGACCAAGGCCGATCTCGTCCGCCGGCACTGCGACCCCGCGATCCGCGAGCCGTTCATCGCCGCGCTCGCGGCCGCCGGGGCCGCGTGAGCTCGCCGCGCTACGGAACGGGGACGAGCAGATCGGGATGGAAGGCCGCTTCACACTCCGGTCGAAGCTCCCCACTCACCGGGTTCTCGCACTCCGCCGACCGGTTGACCCCGTAGGTCGCTCCCGCCGGCAGGATCTCGAGCACCGGTGTGAGCGTGAGGAGCGGATCGAAGAAGAGCACGCCGATGTCGGCGGCCCCCACGCCGAGCGTCGCCGAGACCTCCGAGCTCAGCGGAATGGTCAGCGCCTCGCTTGGCCCCTTCGGCAACGCGTAGCTCATCGCAATCGCGGAGCTCGTGATCACGCAGTATCCCGCCGCGGCCACGTAGATCTGGTAGTCGTAGGTCTCGTTGACGTCGGGAGGGCACACGCCTCCGAAGCGTTCCTGGCGGATACCCAACACCAATCGCCGGTCGGTCGCGTGAGGGAGGTTCACCCGGTTGTCCCGCCGGTCGAGCAAGTTGGTGATCTCGATCTCCGCCAGCGCCGTCACGAAGCCTGCGCTCGCGACTTCCTCGACCCGTCGGTCAGTCACTTTGAACGCGTAGCGGTAGCCGTCGGGCGTGGCCCACTCCAGGAACTGAGGGGCGCCATCGCCGGTGGTTTCGGTCGCGGAGTCGCCGGACTTGCGCTTCGAGCTGTCCGACGTCCCGGAGTCGTTGCAGGCGACCAGCAGGACGCCGACGACCAGGGCGATTCCCGCCCGCTTCATGATGGAGCAGCCCCCGACTCCGCCCGGGTGGGCGATCCGAAACCTGCAGGCTAGGGCTCGGGCCCGAGCCACAACCAGCGGCCAACCCGCCGCCGAGAACTCGCCCATCTGCAAGCCGCCGCCTATCTTTTCCTGGCAGATGCCCACATATCGGCCGGGCCAAGCTGCGGAACTGCTCGGAGTCAGCGTCGACACGGTCCGGCGCTGGGCCGACAGCGGGAAGCTTCCGACCCATCGCACCGAAGGTGGTCAGCGGGTCATCGACGGCCCCGACCTCGCCCGCTTCCTCGCCGCCGCGCCGCACGCGCCCGAGCCCGACGTGATCGTGGGCCGGTCGGCCCGGAACCGGCTCCCCGGAATCGTCACCCGGGTCGAGAAGGACAAGGTCACGGCCCTGGTCGAGATCCAGGCCGGGCCCCACCGGGTGGTGTCGCTCATGACCCGTGAGGCGGCCGACGAGCTCGAGCTCGCGCCGGGCGACCTCGCGATCGCGACAGTCAAGGCCACCAACGTGGTCGTCGAAGTGCCGCGCCGATCGTGAGCAGATGGGTCGTGGCCGGGTGCGCCGCGCTGATGGCGACCGCGGGCTGCGGCGGTGAAGACGAAGGCGGTGATGGCGCCGGGCTCTCGGGCACCGTCACCGTACTGGCGGCGTCGTCGCTGACCGAAGCGTTCGAGCAGCTCGGCGGCGGCTTCGAGGCCGAGCACCCTGCCGTCGACGTCGAGTTCAGCTTCGCGGCGTCGTCCGAGCTTGTCGTGCAGATCCAGCAGGGCGCACCTGTCGATGTCTTCGCGTCCGCCGACGAGTCGAACATGGAGAAGGTCGTCGACTCCGGCGACGTGACGGCCAGGCCGGCGATCTTCACCCGCAACCGGCTGGCGATCGCAGTCGAGGAGGACAACCCCCGTGACATCCGCGGGCTCGAGGATCTCGACGAGCCCGGGCTCGTCGTCGTGCTGTGCGCACAGCAGGTGCCGTGCGGGAAGTTCGCCCACGAAGCGCTAGCGAAGGCGGGCGTATCGGTCACGCCCGCGTCGCGCGCCGAGAACGTCAAGGCCGCGCTGACGCCGGTCGCGTTGGGCGAAGCCGACGCCGCCATCGTGTACGTGACCGACGTGCAGGCGAGCACCGACGTCGAGGGCGTCGAGATTCCGGACGACCAGAACGTGATCGCGGCCTACCCGATCGCGCCGCTGGCGGAGGCCGAGAACAACCAGGTCGCCCAGGCCTTCGTGAGGTTCGTACGTTCAACCGAGGGCCAGCGGGTGCTGCGGGACTTCGGCTTCCTTCCGCCGTGAGCCCCGCCCGTCGCCGACCGGGCCAGGTTCCCCTCCTGCTGGTGGTGCCGGCCGGGCTGGCGCTGACCGCGTTCTTCGTGCTTCCGACGATCGGACTGCTCGAGCGCACGCCCTGGACCGACCTCCTCGGCCTGCTCGGTGAGCCGTCGGTGCGCGAGGCGTTGCGCCTGTCGCTCGTCTGCTCGCTGTCGGCGACCGCGCTGTCGGTGGTGCTCGGCGTCCCGCTCGCCTGGCTGCTCGCCCGGGCGCCCGTGCCCGGGCGCGGTGTCGTGCGCGCCCTGGTCCTGCTGCCGATGGTGCTCCCGCCGGTGGTGGGCGGCGTCGCCCTGCTGCTCGCCTTCGGTCGGCGCGGCCTGGCCGGCCAATGGCTGGAGCAGTGGTTCGACCTCCGGCTGCCGTTCACGACCCCGGGCGTCGTGCTGGCGGAGACGTTCGTGGCCATGCCGTTCCTCGTCATCACGGTCGAGGGCGCGCTGCGCTCCCTCGATCCCCGCTACGAGGACGCCGCCGCCACCCTCGGCGCCGGACGGCTCACCGTGCTGCGCCGGGTCACGCTGCCGATGATCCGGCCCTCGCTCGGTGCCGGCGCCGTCCTGACCTGGGCGCGCGCCCTGGGCGAGTTCGGCGCGACCATCACCTTTGCCGGCAACTTCGAGGGCCGCACGCAGACGATGCCGCTGGCCGTGTTCATCGCCCTCGAGACGAACCCGCCCGCGGCCATCGCGCTGAGCCTGGTGCTCCTGGCCGTCTCGGTCACCGTCCTCGCGGTCGTCGGCGGTCGGGTCTTCGGCGGACGGCGCGCCTCGGCGGCGCAGCCGGTGCCGTTGTGACACTCGACGCCCGCGTCCGACTCGGGCTCGGCCCGCTGGCGCTGGACATCGAATTGACCGCGCGGCCCGGTGAGACGGTCGTCGTGGTGGGGCCCAACGGCGCGGGCAAGACCACCCTGTTGCGCGCCCTTGCCGGCCTCCAACCGCTCGACGCCGGGCGCGTCACCCTCGACGGCGCCGTCCTCGACGACCCCGACGCCGGAGTGCTCGTGGCGCCGGAGCGCCGCCCGGTCGGGGTCGTGTTCCAGGACGGTCTCCTCTTCCCGCACCTCAGCGCGCTCGAGAACGTCGGCTTCGGGCTGCGCAGCCGGGGCGTGGGACGCGCCGAAGCGCGGCGGCAGGCCGCTGACTGGCTACGGCGCGTCGACCTCGCCGGTCGGGAGCACGCCCGTCCCCCGGAGCTCTCCGGCGGCCAGGCGCAGCGGGTCGCGCTGGCCCGGGCGCTCGCCCCTGCCCCGCGACTCCTCCTCCTCGACGAGCCCCTCGCCGCGCTCGACGCGACCACGCGGGTCGAAATGCGACGTGAGCTGCGTCGCCATCTGGCGGAGTACGACGGTGTCCGGATCCTCGTCACCCACGATCCGCTCGAAGCGCTCGCCCTCGCCACGACGATCGTCGTCATCGAGCGCGGCCGTCTGGTGCAGTCGGGTCGACCGGAGGAGGTACGGGCCCAGCCCCGGTCCCGCTATGTCGCTGACCTCGTAGGTGTGAACCTGCTCGAGGGGACGGGCCGCGGCCACGACGTCGTGCTCGACGGCGGCGCTCGCCTGACCGTTGCCGACGCGCCGCCGAACGGCGACGTGCTCGCGGTGCTGCATCCGCGAGCGGTCGCGCTGCATCGCGGCGAACGGCCCCGCGGCAGCCCCCGCAACGTGTGGGAGGGAACCGTGGGCGCGATCGACCACGAGGGTGACCGGGTGCGGGTGCGCCTCGACGGGCCCGTGCCCGTGGTCGCGGAGGTGACCCCCGCAGCCGTCCGCGACCTGGATGTCGAGGAGGGGAGCACGGTCTGGGCGTCGGTGAAGGCCACCGAGATCGCGGTGTACCCCGCCTAGCGGCCAGCCGGTCAGCCGGCCAGCAGCGAGCCGATGCCCCAGACCATGACGACGAAGCCGAGCCCCATGTAGACGAGGGTCCGGGCCACCGGGGCCTCGGGCAGGTCGGAGTCGTCCCGCGGCCATTCGCCTCGCGCGGGCGCGGCCTCGCGGTCCCGCCGACGCCGCACCAGCGCGACGAGGTTGCCGACGAACAGGGCGGCTCCGACCGCCGCAATCAGCTGCAGCAGCAGGTCGTCGTAGAAGCTCACCGACTCAGAGCGGCTTCCAGATCATGAGCGCGAGGATGAGCACGAGGTCGATGTTGAGGAAGGCGCCGGCCAGGCCGACTCGCTTGCCCCGCTCCTGGAGCTCCTCGACCTGGGGGGGCAGCGACCCCGGGGGCGGCGCGGGCGACGTCGACTCGCCCGGCGGCGCTCCCATGTGGACGAGCTGCTCCATCAACGAGTTCATGCGGCGGACGTTGGGCTGGAGCACGCCGTGGGAAACACCGAGGCCGATGATGTAGAGCACCATTGCGCCCCAGATCCACTTGTCACCGAACTCCCAGACGTCATCACTGAACAAGACCAGCAGGATCCCGGTCACGAACACCGAGTAGATGAAGTACTCGGCGATGCGCGACACCAGGTAGTTCGCCTGGGCGATGGCCAGGCCCTCGACACCGCGGCGGCCCGTGGCCTGCGTGCCGTAGATGGCGTTGAGGAACACCGCGCCAAACCCGACGATGGCCGCCAGGATGTGCAGCAGCAGGATGAGCTTGTACGGACCGTCCAGATACGCCGCCAGCACCACGAACTCCCCGGTCGGACGGCCAGATCGTAGAGGCCTGTGCTACAACGCGCCCGTGCGGCTACTGATCGCGTGGTGCTCGGTCGAGTACGAGGGCCGCCTCGGCGCCCGGCTGCCGCCCGCGCTGCGCCTCGTCATGCTCAAGGCCGACGGCTCGATCGCGGTGCACTGCGACGCCAAGGCGTACAAGCCGCTGAACTGGATGAGCCCGCCGTGCGCGATCAGGGAAGAGGAGGGTGCGATCACCGCCGTGACCGCCGGCGGCGAGCGGCTCACGATCGAGCTCCACTACATCGTGCACGACCACACCGTCGACCTCGGCGACGACCCCGGCCTGGCCAAGGACGGCGTCGAGGCCGAGCTCCAGCGGCTGATCGCGGCGAGGGTGCAGGCGCTGCGGGCCGACCTGCGCCTCGTGCGCCGCGAGTACCCGACCGACATCGGCCCCGTCGACCTGTTGTGTCGCGACGGCGACGGCCGCGCGGTGGTGGTCGAGGTCAAGCGGGTGGGTGAGATCGCCGGGGTCGAGCAGCTCCTGCGCTACCAGGAGCGTCTCGACGGCGACTCCTCGCTGGCCCCGACGCTCGGAATGCTGGTGGCGACCCGCATCAAGCCGCAGGCGCGCGTGTTCGCCGAGAGCCGCGGGGTCGAGTGCGTCGAGATCGACCTCCAGGAACTGCGGACGGGCGCGCCCGTCGACCCCCGTCTTTTCTGAAACTCAGTCGTCGAAGCGGGGCTTGCGCTTCTCGAGGAAGGCGGCGAAGCCCTCCTGGGCGTCGGGCGAGGTTCCTGCCCGCGCCATCACGTCCATCGCGTAGCGGTAGGCGTCCGTCTGGGGAAGGTCGATCTGGGCGTAGAAGGCCTGCTTCCCGAGGCCCTTCGACGTCGCGCTCCCGCGGGTGGCCCGGCGCATCAACTCGATCGTCGCTTCCTCGAGCTCGCCCTCGGGGACGACCCGGTTGACCAGTCCCCACTCCGCCGCGGTGCGGGCGTCCACGGTGTCGCCGGTCAGCGCGAGCTCGAGCGCTCGCTTCCGTCCCACGTTGCGGGCGACCGCGACCAGGGGCGTGTGACAGAACCAGCCGCCCTTCCCACCGGGGATCGCGAACGCGGCAGTGTCGGCCGCGACCGCGAGGTCGGCGCTGGCGACGAGCTGGCACCCGGCGGCGGTGGCGAGGCCGTGCACCCGGGCGACGACGGGTTGGGGGATGGACTGCATCGTCGTCATCAACTCGGTGCATGCCGCCAGCAGCCGCTGCAGGGCGTCGAGGTCGGCGCCGGCGAGGTCGGCGAAGTCGTGGCCAGCGGAGAAGACGGGGCCGTTGCCGGCGAGGACGACGCCGCGGGCGTCGCTGTCGCCCGCGGTCCCGAACGCCGTCGTCAGCTCGGTCATCAGGTCGAGCGACAGCGCGTTGCGGCGCTCGGGCCGGTTCATCGTGATGGTGGTGAAGCCCTCCTCGGACTTCACGATCACTTCGCCGCTCACCGCGCCCACGGTAGCGCCGGGCTCGTGCGGTAGATCAGTCGCGCGCCATGTTGGCGAACTTGGTCAGGTGGTCGAGGAAGGCCAGGCGGGTCGAGCCGGTCGGGCCGTTTCTGTGCTTGGCCACGATGATCTCGGCGGTGCCGCGCTGATCGGACTCAGGGTTGTACAGCTCGTCGCGGTAGATGAAGCACACGACGTCAGCGTCTTGTTCGAGCGAATTTTCGACGATGATCCCGTTGGCCAGGAAATTGTGCGTGTCACGAACCGTGGCATCGAAGACAGGCTCGTCGCCGAGGGGCGTGACCTGCTTGACGCGGTCCCACATGACATCGGAACACGAGAGATCGTGCAGGAGCGGATCATCGACCAGCTCCGCGATGCGGCCCATGCGATCGCGCTGGATGCCGTAACGAGCCGCTGCGCTCCCTCGCGTCTTGAGGCCGACCTGGTTCAAGAGCTGCCCGAACGTGAGCTCTCGGTCAGCAAGGGCCTTCTGCACGTGCGCCCATGCCTCGCGCGGGATCGTGTCAGAGCTGGCTTTTGCGCCACGCTCAAGAAGCAGCGGTCGGATCTGCTCAAGAACCTCGCCGCGACCGCCGTGGATACCGACTCGTTCGATGAAACGCAGCTGATCATCCCGACCGTAGACGTGCACCGTGTACCCAAGGCGACCGCGCTCTCGCTGAACAGGTCGGAGCCGGGCTCGGATGTCGAGTCGCAGGAGGAGCGCCACGACACCATCGGCAAGGCGGCGGCTCGTCGTCGCGTAGTAGATGATCGGGAGATCGCAGCTGTGGTTGAAGTAGGCCGTTCCGTCAGTCGCCCACAGGTGACGTAGGAAGAGCGCTACCTGCGAGTCGGCGAGACCGGAGATCTCACTTGGCACGAACTTCTCCCAGGAACGCTTGTCCCAAAGGCCGAGGCCATCGAGCCACGCCGCGATGGGGTTCCGCTTCCCGTGTGTGAGACGGAACGGCGCGGGCAGGTACACCTGAGTCCAATTACGTTCCGACTTGGTTCGGGCCTCGATCCCGAACGCGCGAGCCGCCGCTGAGACAGCCTCGACGTTCGCCGGGTCGGTCGTCGTGTACTGGAGGGCATGCCGCTTCAGGTGGCAACCGTCACCAATCATGTGGCCAAGCAGGATCACCTCGTGGTCTGGCCACGATGCGTGCTGCTGAGGAGCGGGAAGCCGACGAGGTACGGCGATGCGCGACCCCACGGTCAGCTCGTCCAACCTGGCCCACCCGTCGATCGTCAGGAAGGGGTGGTTGGCGCTCGCCTTCACGTTTCGCCCCGAGGCGAGGCGGAGCTCGAACACCGGCTTCACTCCACTCGGGAACACGTGCGTCATGACGCCCCGGACGAGCTTGTAATGCTCGTCGAGTGTCCACACCGGGATGTCTCGCTCCCCACTCTCGAGGAGCTCGCCCATCGTGACGTCGGCGCCGGTGTCGGCTCGCGTGACGAGCGTGTCGGCGGTCAGGCATCCCGACTCTCTGAGGTCCGCGAGCATCGGGCGCTTGTCCTGGCGATACTCGAGTTGGCGGTTCAGCTGCGACAGGGCCATCACCGGGCAGTCGAGCTCGCGGGCCAGGATCTTCAGTCCCCGGGACAGGTCCGACACCTCGACCTGCCGGTTCTCGGGGTTGCGCACTCCGCTGCTCATGAGCTGGATGTAGTCGACGACGACCATGCCGAGGTCACCGTGGCGGGCCTTGATGCGCCGCGCCTTCGCCCGCATCTCCATCACGGTGCAGTGCGGGTTGTCGTCGATGAACAGGGGCGCTTCGGCCAGGCGCCCGACCGCGTGGCTCAGGCGGGTCCAGTCACCCTCGGGGATGTTGCCGGTCCACAACTTGCGGGCCTCGACGCGCGCCTCGCCCGCGAGCAGGCGCTTGGTGAGCTCGAGGTTGCCCATCTCCATCGAGAAGAAGATGACCGGCCGGCGCGCGACGAGAGCGGCGTTGGCGGCGGCGCCGAGCGCCAGGGACGTCTTGCCCGCTCCCGGCCTCGCCGCCACGATCACCAGGTTGGACGGCTGCAAGCCGAGCAGCAGGTCGTCGAGCTCGTGGTAGCCGGTGGGGATACCGGTGACGTCGGTGTCGCGTCCGTACATCGACTCGAGCTGGTCGAGCGTCGTCTGGAGCGATTCGGAGATGGGGGTCATCGACTCGGCGACGCGCCGTTCGGCGACCTCGAACACGAGCGACTCGGCGCGGTCGAGCGTCTCGGTGACGTCGTCGGGGGCCTCATATCCCATCTCGGCGATGTCGCCCGCGACCGCGATCAGGCGACGCAGCAGCGCCAGCTCGCTGACGATGGTGGCGTAGTGCCCGGCGTTGGCCGACGCCGGCGTCCCCGCCTGGATCCGCAGCAGGGTTGCCTTGCCGCCCAGCGCATCGAGCAGCTCGGACTTCCGGAGCTCCTCGGCGACGGTGACGGGATCGACAGGCTCGCCCTGGCCGTAGAGGGCCATGACGGCTTCGAAGATGTGGGTGTGCGCAGGCTTGTAGAAGTCGGTCGAGTCGACGCGGGCTTCGACCGCGGCCGTGATCGCGTCGCGCGACAGCAGCATCGCGCCGAGCAGCGACTCCTCGGCCTCGAGGTTGTGGGGCGGCACCCGGCCGGACGACCGGCGCCGACCCTCCTCGAGCAACTGGACCACGCGCCCTCCTCTAACGGTCCCGTTCACCGCGCCGTCACCCTGCGGTTACCGACGCGCAGGCTTGGCATCGTCGCACCGGCGGGTTGGGGATCGTAAGTAGGACAACCCGGTTTCTCACTGTGGACTCACTGTGGAAATCACCGCCGGTGCTCCACAGCCTTGTGCACTACTCCCGGTATTGAACCCGGGGGGTGTGACAGTTATCCGGGCGGGCGTCAGCTATCGCGCGAAGCCGCCGGTCAGGCGGCCGCGCTACTCGGCGACGACCTCGACGCTCAGCGGCACCTCGACTTCCGGGTGGAGCCGCAACGGCACCTCGGCCGGGCCGAGCTCCTTGAGCGGTTCGGGCATGGAGAGGTGGCGACGGTCGATCTCGACGCCGAGCTGGGCGTGGACCGCGTTGGCGACGTCGGTGCTGGTCACGGAGCCGAACAGTCGACCGCCCTCGCCGGCGCGCGCGGTGAGCTCGATCCGGCGGCCGGTCAGTTGGTCGGCGACGGCCTGGGCGGCCTCGCGGTCGCGGGCGTCGCGCGCCGCCCGGTTACGGCGCATGGCTTCGGCCTGCTTGACCACACCTTTGGTGGCGCGGATGGCGAGGCCGCGGGGAACGAGGTAGTTGCGGGCGTACCCGTCGGACACGTCGAGCAGGTCGCCCTTGTAGCCGAGCGTCTCGACGTCGGCGCGCAGCACGATCTTCATTCGCTCGCCTCGTCGGCTTCGGTCGCGATCTCTTCGGCGGCGTCGTCCGCCCGCGCGCCGTTCCCGGCCCCAGGCTCGATGTCGGTCGCGAGGGCATCGACGTCCAGCGTGTCCACGTCGGCCGCCTCGACGTCACCCGGCGTCGGCGGCGGCCCGTCGGGCTCGGCCGGCGGCGCCATTCCAGCGGTGGGATCTCGCAGGATGTCGCGGTCGCCGCGGTCGCGTCCGCGTCCGCCCTTGCTGCGCTGGGTCACCTGCCGTACCGCGTAGGGCAACAGCGCCATCTCGCGGGCGACGCGGATCGCGCGGGCGACGGCGCGCTGCTGCTGGGCCGAGTTGCCGGTCACCCGCCGGGCGCGGATCTTGGCTCGCTCCGACATGAAGCGGCGCAGCAGGTTGACGTCCTTGTAGTCGATCCACTTGATGCTGTCGGTGTTGAGGATCGACACCTTCTTCTTGGGGGTCCGGCGCCGGTCGCGTTCGGACTCGCGCTTGCCCCCCTTGCCGCCCTTGCGCCGCTCCCGGTCCTTCGCCATCTCTATCTCTTCCGCCTCGCTCGCTGCGGCGCAGGGTACCTGCGCCGCGGACGCTCGCTCGGACGCCAAGTTCCGCGCGACTGCGTCTGTTCTGTCGCTTGCACAAGAAGCACTTAGAAGGGCTCCTCGCCGATGTCGTCGTAGCTCGGGCCGGAGCCCTGCCCCGAGCCTTGGGAGGCGGGCTGGGGGCGCGGCGCGCCCCCACCCCCTCCGCCGGAGCCGCCGTCGCCGCCACCGCCGCCGAAGTCGCCGCCGCCGCGACGGTCGTTCTTCTTGATCTCGGCCGTGGCCCAGCGCAGGCTCGGCCCGACCTCGTCGGCGACGATCTCGATGACGCTGCGCTTTTCGCCGTTCTCGGTCTCCCAGGAACGCTGCTCGAGCCGGCCGGTAACGACGACGCGGGCGCCCTTGGCGAGCGACTCGCTGGCGTTGTCGGCCATCTCGCGCCAGCAGACGACGTTGAAGAAGGAGACCCGCTCCTCCCACTCGTTCGTCTGGCGGTTCATCCAGCGTCGGTTGACGGCCACGCCGAAGCTGGCGTTGGCCTGACCGCTCGGCGTGTAGCGGAGCTCGGGGTCGCGGGTCAGGTTGCCCACGATCGTGACGTTGTTTCCGTTGGCCATGGTGGTTCCTCCCTATGCGTTCTGGCCTATGCGTCCGCCACGCCGGTGCTCGCGGTCTTCGGGGGTCCGTAGACCTCCTTGGGAATCCGCAACACCTTGTGGCGGATGACCTCGTCTGCCAGGGAGAGCACCCGGTGCAACTCGTCCATCGCCGGAGGCTCGGCCATCGCCTGGAGCACCACGTAGTAGCCCTCCTGGCGGTGGTTCACCTCGTAGGCGAAGCGCCGCTTCCCCCAGTAGTCGATGTAGCCGGGCTCGGCGCCCTTCGACTCGATCAACTGGGTGTAGCGGCCGACCGCGGCCCGGATCGTCTCCTCTTCCAGGTCCGCGTCGAAGATGATCATGACCTCGTACGGCCTCACTGCCGTACCTCCTTCGGACCGCAGCGCCGCTGCGGGCTCCCCGCCCGACCGCCTCACCGGACTGGCCGGCGAGTACGGCGACGACGAGCAGGATCGGTTGTGAATCGAACGCTTCAGGCTAGCCGGAAGCGTCTCCGACACGGCCTATCAGGGGCGAGCATACCGGCGGGCTGTGACAGCTTCGAGAGGTGCGTCCGTAGGATGCCGGCGTGAGCCGCGGGCGACTCGAGGCGTTCAGCGACGGCGTCTTCGCCATCGCCATCACGCTGCTCATCATCGAGATCCGGCCGCCCCACTCCGAGCCGGGCCGGCTCGCCCACGATCTCGCCGATCTGTGGCCGGCGTACGCCAGCTACGCGGTGAGCTTCGCGATCATCGGCATCATCTGGGTCAACCACCACCAGATGTTCGACCGCATCGCCACCGTCGACCGGACGCTCCTCTTCCTCAACCTCGGCCTCCTCTTCACGGTGGCATTCCTGCCGTTCCCGACCGCGGTGCTCGCCGACTACATCCGCGACGGCGACAACTCCCACATCGCCGCCGCCCTGTACAGCGCCGACATGACTGCGATCGGGCTCGCGTTCATCGTGACCTGGTGGTACGTGATCCGCACGCCCCAACTGCTGGCGGACGGGATCCGGCCGGAGGCTCTCCGTCGGGGCTTCCGCAAGACCCTCGTGGGCCCGGTCGTGTAGGGGCTGTCGATCGGGGTCGCCTACATCAGCGCGGTGGCGTGCCTGATCATCTACGCCGTGATGGCGATCTACTTCATGTTCGACATCGGCGCGCCCGATCAGGCCGAGCAGGAACCGAGCGCACCCGAGGGCAACCCGCCCCGGAGCGTCTCGAGGCCGAAGCGGTAGCGACCGTCGGCCGAATAGAGGGGACAGTCCGGTTCGCCTTCGGGGCACGGCTCCATCTCCGTGCGGTCGACCGGCTCGCCGTCGCGGGCGTACCACCCGATGTCGAGCGGGACGGTCACACCCGACATCGTGTACCCGGCCGTGGTGTCCACCTCGTTGACGAACAGGATGCCGTCGTAGGGACCGAGGGTCTCGTGGCCGCGCATCCCCTGCCCCCGCTCGTCGGTGCTGTCGGCGATCACGATCCGGAGGCAGTCGTCGCCCAGTGCCAGGTCGGTCTCGGTGAAGCCGGCGAACTCGTCGCCCGCGGGTCGGGCCCGCTCCAGCGCCGCCGTGATCCCCCTCGCGGGCGGTGCAGGAGTCGACTCCGACGAGTCCGAATCGAGGAAGGCGAAGACCATCACCCCCGCGCCCGCGATCACCAGGCAGAGGCCGAGGAGCAGCCCGACCCGGGGCCCCCCGTCAGGCGTTGGCGCCATGGAGGCCGAGGGCATCGGCGACGTCGTCGGCCAGGTGGTAGGTCTCCTCGCTGGCCGGGAACCGCCCCGACCGCACGTCCTCGGCGAACCGGGCCACCGCCGACGTGGCGTCGGCTTTGAGCGACGCGTACCGGCGCACGAACTTGGGCGTGAGCCGGTCCTCCAGTCCGAGCAGGTCGTGGTACACGAGCACCTGGCCGTCGCAGTGACGGCCGGCGCCGATCCCGATCGTGGGCACCGGCACCGCGTCGGTCACCAGGCGGGCAACGGCGTCGGGCACGCACTCGAGCACGATCGCGAAACAGCCTGCCTCGGCGAGGGCGGCCGCGTCGTCGACGATGGCCTGCGCCGCGTCGAGCTGCTTGCCCTGGACCTTGAACCCGCCGAGGGCGTGGATCGACTGGGGCGTGAGCCCGAGGTGACCCATCACCGGGATCTCGGCGTCGAGGATGGCGTGGACCGCGTCGACGCGCTTGCGGCCACCCTCGAGCTTCACTGCCGCCGCGCCCGCCCGGACCAAGGCGGCGGCGTTGCGGACGGTGTCCTCGCGCGAGAGGTGGTAGCTGAGCCAGGGCAGGTCGCCGATCAGGAGGGCGCGGGGCTTCGCCCGCGCCACCGCGGCGACGTGGTAGGCCATCTCGTCGGTCGTCACCTGGAGGGTGTCCTCGTGGCCGAGCACGACCATGGCGAGGGTGTCGCCCACCAGGATCATGTCGACCCCGGCGCCGTCGGCCACTCGGGCCGACGGGTAGTCGTAGGCGGTCACCATGACCAGGGGCGGGCCGTCGCCCTTGCGGGCACGGACGTCGGGCGCGCTGATCGGGCTCGTCGGAGCAACAGTCATCTCCGGACCTCCGCCGTCCGGGGCACACACGGCTCCCGGCAGCAAGAGCAGCCTACCCCGCTCGTCGTTACGGTGAGCATGTGGAGAGGGTGTGCGAGAACTGTGCGTTCCCGGACGAGGAGCTCGCGCTGGTTCGACGCGTCTACGTCACTCCCGAGACGTGGGACCAGCCGGCATCGGCCCAGGTGGTCGAGGAGGCGGAGCTGTGGTGCGTGTCGTGCCGGTCGCAGTACCCGAACGAGCCGGTCGTCGACGAGGAGGACGACGAGACCTAGAACCGCGTCAGCCGGCGTGCCGCCGACCCAGGAGATACCGGCGGTCGAGGTGGTTCCAGCGACAGTCGAGGCACACCTCGACCACGTAGCAGGCGAACTCGTCGTAGGCAGCGCCGAGCTTGGCCAGCTCCCGCTCGTGGGAGATGCAGCGTCCGTTGGCCCCCTTGAGCTTGTCGCCGTAGACGTACGAGACCAGACGGACGTTCTCGAGACCGCAGACGGGACAGGCGCGCCCGGCGTCGTCGCCCACGTGGCGACCGGCCCGGAGGAGCTCGGGGTGGGCGTCGCACACGTCGAGCCGGGTCAGGGCGCCGCGGCGGAAGTCGCGGATCACGGCCCGACGGGCCAGGGCGTAGTCGACGTGCCCAGGCACGGCACGGAGTGTAGGAGCCGGCCCGCCCTTCTTCGCTCGCTCTCTGCGGGCCGGGCCATCCAGGAGGGACTGGCCGGCCCGCGGCCGTTCGCTCGCTGGCGAGCTCCCTCCGCTCACGTCCGCTCGCTCCGATCGCCGCGCCGCGACGAGGTTCCTGACCGCCAGAAAGCCTGCATGAACAAGGCCTGAACGGAGTGGGTCTTGACGGGGGCGGCCGGCGGGAGCATAATGCCGCTCCGTTGTTGTTCCGATATATCGGACCGATATATAGGCGGCTGTGGTGCTCGACCTCGCCATCCTGGGTCTGCTCAAGGAGCAGCCCCTGCACGGCTACGAGCTGAAGAAGCGACTGGGCGAGACCCTCGGGTTCCTCGGGGGGGTCTCGTTCGGCTCCCTCTACCCCGCGCTGCGCCGGCTCGAAGACGAGGGTTCGATCGAGAGCGCCGACGGCGCCGGCCCGTCCCTCGGCCCGGTCCCGATGCCGGCCACCGGGTCGGTCAGCGGCGAGGTCACCGTGGGCCGGATCCGGCGCGGCGCCCGCGCCGGGCGCCGGACCCGCAAGGCCTACCGGATCACCGACCGGGGCGACGCCCGCCTGCGGGAGCTCCTGGTCGAGGACGCGCCCACCGGCAACGACGAGCGCGTCTTCGCCCTCAAGTTCGCCTTCTGTCGCCATCTTCCCCGCGAGGCCCGCCTCGACCTGCTCCAGCGCCGCCGGGCCGACCTCGCCGAGCGGCTCGCCCAGGCCCGGGAAACCGAGCCTTCCCGCGCCGACCGCTACACCCGCTCCCTCGTGGAGCATCGCACCGAGTCCATCGAACGCGACCTCGAGTGGGTCGACGAGCTGATCACCGCCGAGAGGCGTCAACTTCCCCGCGAGACACCGGAAGGAGCCACAGCATGAGTGGCAACAAGATTCGACTGGCCATCGCCGGCGTGGGCAACTGCGCCAGCAGCCTCGTGCAAGGCGTGGAGTACTACCGCGCCGCCGATCCCGACGAGCGAGTGCCGGGCCTCATGCACGTGGTCCTGGGCGGGTACCACGTCAGCGACGTCGACTTCGTCGCCGCCTTCGACGTCGACGCCACCAAGGTCGGACTCGACATCGGGAAGGCGATCTTCGCCGGCCAGAACAACACCATCCGCTTCGCCGACGTCGACGACATCGGCGTCGAGGTGCAGCGGGGGCCCACGCTCGACGGACTCGGCCTCTACTACCGGGAGACGATCGAGGAGTCGTTCGCCGAGCCGGTCGACGTGGCCCAGGTCCTGCGCGACACCCGCGCCGACGTGCTGGTGAGCTACCTGCCGGTCGGGTCGGAGGAGGCGCAGCGGCACTACGCCCAGGCCTGCCTCGACGCCGGCGTCGGCTTCGTGAACGCGATCCCGGTGTTCATCGCCAGCGACCCGGAGTGGGCCCAGCGCTTCACCGACGCCAACGTGCCGATCGTGGGCGACGACATCAAGAGCCAGGTCGGCTCGACCATCGTCCACCGCATCCTCACCCGCCTGTTCGAGGACCGGGGCACCGAGCTCGACCGGACGTACCAGCTCAACTTCGGCGGCAACATGGACTTCAAGAACATGCTCGAGCGCTCGCGACTCGAGTCGAAGAAGATCTCGAAGACCCAGGCCGTCACCAGCCAGATGGAGCACCCGCCCGAGAACGGGACCGTGCACATCGGGCCGTCCGACCACGTGCCCTGGCTCGAGGACCGCAAGTGGGCCTACGTGCGGCTCGAGGGCCGCAACTTCGGCGACGTCCCCCTCAACCTCGAGCTGAAGCTCGAGGTGTGGGACTCGCCCAACTCGGCCGGCGTGATCATCGACGCCGTCCGCTGCGCCAAGCTCGCCCTCGACCGCGGCGTCGGCGGCCCGCTGCTCGGACCGTCGGCGTACTTCATGAAGTCGCCGCCGGTGCAGTACCGCGACGAGGAGGCCCACAGGATGGTGGAGGCGTTCGCGGCGGGCGAGTAACGCCCGGCCCACCCCTACGATGACGCGGTGAGCAACACCGAGAGCTGGGACCGCATCGCGGCCCGGACGCGCAACGATCCGCCGATCGACGTGATCCGGTACGGACCAGACGGGCCCACCGAGAACGACCTGCGCCTGATCGGCGACGTGAAGGGCAAGCGGGTGATCGATCTCGGGTCGGGCCCGGGTCAGGCCGCGATCATCATGTCCAAGCAGGGCGGGTTCGTGATCGCGGTCGACGCGTCGGCGGCCCAGCTCGAACGGGGACAGCAGCTCGCCGCCCGTGAAGAGGTCCGGATCGAGTGGCACAAGGGCGACCTCGCTGACCTCGCGTTCCTGCGGGCCGACTCGATCGACCTCGCGTTCAGCGGGTACGCGATCTCCGAGGTCCCGGACCTCGGCCGCCTGTTCCGCCAGGTCCACCGGGTCCTGCGGCCCCACGCCGTCTTCGTGTTCTCCTACGAGCACCCGATGGCGCTGTGCGTCGGCAAGGAGGCGCCGACGAGCCCGACGTCGTCCACCCGGCCGGCGGTGCTCGAGTCGTACTTCGGAGAGGATCCGCTCCTCGTCGACCGGAACGGCGAGCCGATCATCGTGTACCAGCGCACGATCGCCGACGTGTTCGCGGCGCTGGGCCGGGCCGGCTTCCGGGTCGAGGTGATCGTGGAGCCCAAGCCCAAGCGAGGTGACGTACCCCAGATCATCGTCTGGCGCGCCCGTAAAGAGGGGATTTAGGCGGCCGCTACGGAGGGCACGTGACACCGCCCAGCTCGAGACTGTGGCAGACCGTTTCGCGGGTCACCTTCCACACGCCGTCGATCAGCACCGCCTGTCCGATCCGATTCGGGAACTCCGGAATCGAGTAACCGGGTAGGACGATCGTGTAGCGCACCGCCGCGGTGGTCCGGTTCAGGAAGCGCAGTTCCTCGACGCGTACGCTGACCTCGTCGAGCGGCGCCTCGGGGAAGTTCTGGCGCACCTGCTCCCGGGTGCCCTCCAGGTCGTGGGGGTCGTCGATGCGCGCCAGCCGCTCCTCCGGAGTGCTCTGCCCGCCGAAGGTGATCGTGTACGCGTCGACCACGTCCTGGCGGGCCTCGGTCTCGTTGGCGGGAGGCGGGCCGTCCGGCTTCGGAAGTGTGGGCGGTCGCGGCGCGCACTCGGGCTTCTCGAGGACGCGCTGCACGACCGGCAAGCCCGTGAGCTCGGTCGTCCCGGTCACGTTCCCGGAACGATCGAGTGCTTCGACCGTGCCGCCGAACTCCACAGTCCCGTCCTCGAGACGAGCCGGGCTGGCGAGGACCGCTACGCCTTCCTTCGGCGGCATCTCGTCGGCCCCGCCGCCCGCGAACCGCGCCCGAACCGTGTCGACCTCGGGACCCACCTGGACGGCGGCCCATGCGACCGGAACCCCCTCGCCCACTCCGAAGCGGCCGCTGGTCACGAGGAGCGGTTCGAGCGGGTCCCCGTACAGGGGCGAGAACGCTGACCCGACCGCCTCCTCGGTCGAGAGCCCGGCTACCAGCTGGCGATTCGGGAGACATTCGGGGGGCGGACATCCCGGGGCGCCTTCGCACTCGGTCGTCTCGATCTCCGGTGACAGATACGCGCGGATGGTCACGGGCCCCGCCTTGCGTCGGAACAAACGCTCGAGCGGGTCACACTCGGGCGCCCCGGCGCTCGGCTCGGCCGTGAGCACGACCGTCTCCTCCACGAACTCGAGGGTGGGCTGATCACAGGCTCCGAACGGACCGGACGGGTACGGGAACGGCGGGGGGAAGAACGGCGGTGGTGCACCCGGCGGTGTCGTCGTCTCGGGCGTGGGCCCCTCGGGCTCGGCGGATGGAACGCCCTCGTCGTCACCGACGACGAACGCGAAGGCACCGAGACCGAGCAGCCCCACGATCGCCACTCCCACGATCAGTTGGTTGCCGCGGGCACCCAGCGCCATGCCGCGCCCCCTCTGCCCTTGTGCGCCGCGACCCTACCGACGATCGGCCTACTGACGACCGGCGGGCTCGATCCCGCGCTCTCGCGCCCAGGCCCGCAGGCGCTCGTAGGCATCGGGCTCCTCGATCGGACCCTCGTCGAGGCGGGCCTCGAGGAGGAAGTCGAGGGCCTCGCCGACGAGCGGCCCCGGCGGGATGCCCAGGAACTCCATGACCTGACGGCCGTCGAGGGGCGGGCGGATGCGGTCGAGCTCCTCCCGCTGGCGAAGCTCGGCGATGCGGGCCTCGAGCTCGTCCATGCGCTGGTTGAGGGCGCGCGCCCTGGCCTTGTTGCGGGTGGTGCAGTCGCACCGCACGAGGTGGTTGAGGTCGTCGAGCAGCGGCCCGGCGTCGCGGGCGTACCGGCGCACGGCCCGATCGGTCCAACCCATCGCGTAGGTGTGGATCCGAAGGTGGAGGTAGATGAGGCGACTCACGTCGTTCACGATCTCGGTCGGGTAGCGCAGCGCCCGCAGGCGCTCCTCCGCCATGCGGGCGCCGACGACCTCGTGGTGGTGGAAGCTCACCCCACCGGGCCCGATCGAGCGGGTCTTGGGCTTGCCGATGTCGTGCAGCAGGGCGGCCAGCCGCACCCGCAGGTTCTCGTGGTGGGTGTTGCGCACGACCGCGATCGTGTGGGCGAGCACGTCCTTGTGCTGATGGATCGGGTCCTGCTCGAGCTGCATGGCGTTGAGCTCGGGCAGGAACTCGTCCGAGAGCCCGGTGCCGGTCAGCAACCAGAGCCCCGCTGACGGGTCCTCGACCAGGAGCAGCTTGGTGAGCTCGTCCCGGATCCGCTCGGCGCTCACGATCTCGAGCCGCCCGTGCATCTCCTCGATCGCGGCGATGAGCGCCCGGTCGGGCTCGAAACCGAAGGCAGCGACGAAGCGGGCCGCCCGCAGCATCCGCAACGGGTCGTCGAGGAACGACACTTCCGGGGCCAACGGGGTGCGCAGCCGCCTCGCCGCCAGGTCGGCCGCGCCTTCGAACGGGTCGAGCAGGCGGGGCTCCGGAAGCTCCAGCGCCATCGCGTTGATCGTGAAGTCGCGCCGCGACAGGTCGGTCTCGATGTCGTCGGCGAACGCAACTTCGGGCTTGCGGCTCTCGGGCCGGTAGACCTCGGCGCGGAACGTGGTGATCTCGAAGCGGCTGCCGTCGCGCTCGGCGCCGACCGTCCCGAACCGCTTGCCCTGCAACCACACGTGGTCGGCCCACTCCGACACGATGCGCTCGACCTCGTCGGGGCGGGCATCCGTGGCGATGTCGACGTCGCCGAAGGGTCGGTCGAGGAGGGCGTCCCGAACCGTGCCCCCGACCAGGTAGGCCCGGTGTCCCCCGGCCGCGAGTCGCTCGGCCAACTGCTGGACGGACGAGCCGCGGTCGAGCAGGGGGCGCAGGCGCGCCGGGACGGGGGTCACGTCGCCATTCTCCCCCGCAGGAGGTGGATGCGGGTCACTGAACGGAACGCGAGCATCCGCGCGATCCGACCGGTCCTTGGATACCTTCGACTCCGCGACGCGTTCGATCAGGCGGAGGATCGGATGAGACTGTGCGAACGGCCGGGCTGCAACGAGCCCGCGGCGGCGACGTTCACCTTCAACAGCCGGCACCAGTCGGTCTGGCTCGACCATCTCGGCGAGACGAACGCCTCGGCCGGCCACCTCTGCCAGCGGCACGCCGACGCGCTGTCGCCGCCGAGAGGGTGGGAGCTCCACGACCGCCGCGACCTCGCCCGGGTCATCGACCCCAGCGAGCGAGCGCCCGCGGGCCGGGTATCCCGGCCCGCAGCGAGCGAGCGCGATATGGAGGAGCGCACCCCGCTGCTCGCCCGTGCCTTCCGCGGCGCCCGCCGCGCCAGCTAACCGTCGTTAGAAAGGCTGTTAGCGAGCCGGCGAATCCCGATACGGCGCGCCGAACCGCCGGTGGTACCGTCCGCGTAGTGCCCCGAACGGGGCGTGCGGAGGCCTGCAAGATGGACGGTTCGGCCGACACCTGGCAGTGGGTGTGGCTGGTGGCCGTGGTCGCCTTCGTCGTCCTGGAGATCATCACCCCGTTCCTCTTCTTCATGATCTCCTTCGCCCTCGGCGCCGCGCTGGCGGCGGTGGCAGCGTTCGTCGACACCTCGATCGCGATGCAGTGGCTGGCCTTCATCGTCGGGAGCGGCGCCGCCCTCGCCGTGCTCGTTCCGATCGGCCGCCGGCTCGCCCGCGCCCACGGCGACGACGACCACGAGGGCGCCCTCCGATGGGCGGGACGGCTCGCGACCGTGGTCGAGCCGATCCCCGGCGGCGCCAACGCCACCGGGCTCGTCCGGCTCGAGCGCACGAAGTGGCGGGCAGAGTGCCACCGTGAGGGCGAGATCCCCGCGGGAACCACCGTCCGCGTGCTGTCGGTCAAGGGGACCCGACTGGTGGTCGTCCCCACGGTCTCGGGCAACGCCCGGTCGGTCACGACCGACCCGGGCGGGTCCCCGACCACCTAGCCCAAGGAGGCTGCCTCATGGCTGCCGTGCTCATCCTGGCGGTGCTCGCGCTGCTCCTCTTCATCGTCGCGTTCAGCTCGATCAAGATCGTCCGTCCCTACCAGCGAGGTGTGGTCGAGCGGCTGGGCCGGTACAAGGCGACGGTCGAGCCGGGACTGCGCATCATCCTGCCGTTCGTCGACCGGATGCTCCGGGTCGACATGCGAGAGCAGGTTGTCGAGGTTCCGCCCCAGGAGGTCATTACCTCCGACAACGTCGTGGTCACGGTGTACGCGGTCGTGTACCACGAGGCGACCGACGCCCAGCGGCTCATGTACAACATCGCCAACTTCGAGCTCGCGGTTACGAAGCTCGCCCAGACCAACCTGCGCAACCTCATCGGCGACATGGACCTGGACGACGCGCTGACCTCGAGCGCCAAGATCAACACCCACCTGCGCGACATCCTCGACGACGCCACCGACACCTGGGGCGTCCGGGTCGTACGGGTCGAGATCCAGCGCATCGACCCTCCCCCCGACGTCGTGACGTCGATGCACCACCAGATGCAGGCCGAGCGGACGCGGCGGGCGGTGGTGACCGAGGCCCTGGGCGTGCGCGAGGCCGCGGTCACCCGGGCCGAGGGTGACAAGCAGGCCGCCGTGCTGGAGGCGACTGGTCAGGCCGAGGCCGTGCAGCGCCTCGCCGACGCCGAGCGCTACCGCCAGATCGCGGTGGCCGAGGGCGAAGCCGAGGCGACCCGCAGCGTGTACAAGGCGATCCACGACGGCAACCCGAGCCCCGACCTGGTCGCGATCAAGTACCTGGAGGCGCTCCGGGTGGTCGCCAACGGCCAGGCGACGAAGATCTTCCTGCCCACCGAGCTGAGCGGTCTCTTCGGCGCCGCCGGCGGTCTCGCCGAAATGCTGCGCAGCGACGGGCAGTCAGCCGAGCCCCGGTCGTCCGAGGCTCAACCCGCGTCGACCTGACCGCTCGACCACAGGAGGCGGGCCGCGTCGACGACGTCGGCGCCGGGCCCGCCCGCGGTGGGCCTTTCGGACGCGCGCGGCGCGGTGCCGACCATCGCCGGCAAGGTGGCCGCCACCGACGCCCGGATCGCGTCGAGGTCGTAGCCGCCCTCGAGGAACGCGATCAGCCGTCCCGCAGGAGCGAGCTCGGTCATGCGTGCCGCGAGCGCGCCGTAGTCGCCCGCCGAGAGACCAAGGCCCGTGAGGGGGTCGGCGCGGTGGGCGTCGAACCCGATCGAGACCAGCAGCCACGCGGGCGCGAACCGCTCGACCACGGGCGCGATGACGTCATCGAGTGCGCGCAGGTAGACATCGCCGGTGGAGCCGGCGGGCAGGGGCAGGTTGCAGGTGGTGGCCGCGCCCGATCCCGCGCCGGTCTCGTCGAGGCGTCCGGTTCCGGGATAGAGCGGCCACTCGTGCAACGAGACGTAGAGCACGCCCGGATCGGCGTAGAAGCTCTCCTGGGTCCCGTTGCCGTGGTGGGCGTCGTAGTCGACGACGCAGACCCGCTCGCCCGCGGCCGCGAGCGCGGCCGCGGTCACCGCCACGTTGTTGACGAGGCAGAAGCCCATGGCAGCTGCCGGGCGGGCGTGGTGCCCGGGCGGGCGAAGCGCGAGGAACGCGGCGTCGCCCTCGCCCCGCGAGAGTGCGTCCGCGGCTTCCAGCCCCGCGCCGGCGGCGCGCACCGCCGCCGCCCACGAGCGGGCCGAGACGGACGTGTCGAGGTCGAGCGAGCCGCCCCCCGACTCGCACACCGACCGCACCCGGGCCAGGTGCTCCGCCGTGTGCACCCGCTCGAGCTCCCCGGGCGTCGCGTCGCGCGGCGGCAACGTCTGGAGGTCCCCGTCGAGACCGGCCTCGGCGATCCCCGCCGTGACCGCCTCCAGCCGGGCGGCGCGTTCGGGGTGCCCGCGGCCCGGATCGTGCTCACCGAAGACCCGATCCTGGGCGATCAACAGCACGCGCCGGAGAGTATCGGTCGTCTGCCGGTACGCTCGGCCGCGCGATGGTGATCGAGACCCTGCGCTGGCGGGGCGGCTGGGCCCGGATCGCCCCGTGGCCGGGCGCCGAGCGCGATGTCGCCCACCTCACGGTTGGAAGCGACTCCCCTCCGCCCGACGAGGTCATCGACCGGTGCCTCGCGCGTCTGCGGCGAGCGGGCTACGAGGGCGTCGTGACCAACGCGCTGACCGCGGCCGACTCGCTGCCTTTCGTCGACGCCGGCTTCCGAGTGCGGGAGCGCCTCCACCTCCTCGACCACGACCTCACCCACCTCCCCGTGCCGGCACAGGCGCCCGCGACCCGCCGGGCCCGGCGCTCCGACCGCCCCGCCGTGCTGGCCGTCGACGGGCAGGCCTTCGACGCCTCGTGGCGCCTCGTCGGGCCCGACGCGCTCCACGACGCGGTGCGGGCGACGCCGATCGCGCGGTTCCGCGTCGTCGACGACCGCCCCGACACCGCCGGCGTCGCCGGGTACGCGATCACCGGGCGGGCCGGTCCCCAGGGCTACCTCCAGCGGGTGGCGGTCGCGCCGGCGGCGCGCCGGCGAGGTGGGGGGCGGGCGCTGGTCGCCGACGGGCTCCACTGGCTCCGGTTTCGGGGCGCGACCCGCGTGCTCGTGAACACGCAACTCGGCAACGGGCCCGCGCTCGCGCTCTACGAGTCGTGCGGCTTCCGGCGGCTCCCGGTCGGGCTCACCGTGCTCGCGCGGCCGCTGTGAAGCAGACCTGGCCGCGCGTCGGCCTGAGCGCGGTGAGAGCGCGGCCGCGGTGAAGCGGACCGCGTTGCGCGCCGGCATCGCCACGCTGACCACGGCCGCGGCGGTCGGTTTCGGTGGGTGGACCACCCCCGTCGCCGCCGGAGGCGAGGACCCGCCGCCGACAACGGACGGCGAGACCGAGGCCGGGCCGGCGTTCGAGCTCGTCGCGCTGGACCGCTCGTGGCTGGCTCCCGGCGAGGCCACCAACGCGTTTGTCCGCGTCGCCGACAGCCCTGCGGTCGAGATCAACGTCGTCGCGCACCAGATCCTCGACTCGCGCTCCGAGTTCGAGGCGACACTGGCCGGCGACGGGCTCGGGTCGGTGGTCGGCCAGAGCTCGTTCCCACTCGCGGGGCTGGCGGTCTCGGAACCGGGCACGTTCGTCCTTCCCCTCGGGATCCAGGACCCCGCCGCCGCTCGCGACCCGGGTCGCCTCCCCTTGACCCGCACCGGCGTCTATCCCGTCGAGCTCGAGCTGCGCGACGCCGAGGGCAACGCGCTGGCGGCGTTCGTCCTCCCGCTCGTCGTCGTTGCGCCGGGACCGGGGGGGACCCCGCCGTTGGGCGAGAAGCTACGGGTGGCCTGGGTCTGGCCGCTGGTGGCGGACCCGGCGATCCAACCCGACGGGAAGCCCGACCCCGAGGTGATGGTGGAGTTGCAGGCCCCCGGCCGCCTGGGCGGGCAAGTCGACGCCCTCGCCGCCGCCCCCGACATCCCGGTCACGATCGCGCCCGGCCCGGAGACGCTGGAGGCGTGGACGGGCCTCGCGCGCGAGGACCAGTCGCTGGCCTCGAGCCTGGCCTCGATGCAGTCCGCGCTGGCGACGAACCAGGTCCTGTCCGGGCCGTACGTCCCGATCAACGTTCCGTCGCTCATCGCCGCCGGCTTCGGCTCCGAGGTGGGCGCCGAGCTCGCACGCGGCAACGAGACCCTCGGGGCGCTCCTCGGCACCCGCCTCGACCCCCGCACCGCCCTCGCCGACCCTACCGACGCGGCCTCGTTCGTCGCCCTGCGCGACGGCAACGTCGACCGGATGATCGTCGACGGCGACGCGCTTCTCCCGGTGGACTCGCAGTTCACGCCGGCGCAGCCGGTCACGCTCCAGGTTCAGGGACGGGTGGCGACCGCGGTCGTCTCCGATCCCGGGCTGGGCGCGCTGCTCACGGCCGACCTCCCGCCCGCGCTGCGCGCCCAGCAGTTCCTGGCCGCGCTGACCGTGGTCGCGCTCGAGCAGCCCAACGTGGTCCGGGCCGTCGCGGTCGTGAACCCGCGCAGCTGGGAGGCGCCGGGCGCGTTGCTCGATGCCGCGCTCGCGGGCCTTCGGGCGCATCCGCTTCTCGCTCCCGTCGACGTCGACCAGCTGCTCGCCGAGGTCCCGCTCGCGACCGACCTCGACGGAGGCCCGGTGATGCGCGAGCTCGCGCCCTACGTTCCCCCTGCTCCGCCGGTGACGCCGGCTGACTTCCTCGACGCGGCCGGCCGCCTCGGCGGGCTGCGATCGCTGATCGGCCCGAGCGACCTGCGTATCGCCCGGGGCGACCGGGCGCTGCGGGTCGCGCTGTCGTCGGCGTGGGTCGGGGCCGCCGGCCGCCTGCGGGCGCAGGCCGAGCTCGGAGTGATCGACCAGTCGATCGACGAGGTGCTCTCGCACATCCGCGTGCCCGTCGGCAGCACCGTGACGCTGACGGCGCGGAAGGGCAAGATCCCCGTCACCTTCCTCAACGAGACCGACCAGACCATTCGGGTCAAGGTCAAGCTCGAGAGCAACAAGCTCTTCTTCCCCGACGGCGCCGAACGCGAGGTCGAGCTCCCGCCCCGCAACACGACGGTCGGGTTCACCGTCGAGTCGCGCGCGTCGGGCACCTTCCCCCTCGTGCTCACCGTCACCTCGGTCGACGAGGAGCTGGTCATCCAGTCGACCCGGGTGCGGGTGCGATCGACGTTCGTCAGTGGCGTAGGCGTGTTCCTCACGGTTGGCGCCGCGCTCTTCCTCGCGGTGTGGTGGTTGCTCCACTTCCTCCGCCGGCGGCGCCGCGCCCGCGAGGCCTCCGCATGACCCCACCCGGCGCATGACCCCACCGGGCGCATGACTCCGGCCGGCGCCGACAGTCCAACCGAAGGCAGCCGGACCGAAGCCAGCGCATCCCGCCGACTGCTGCGGTCGAGCGCGATCGTCGGCGTGGGCACCGCGCTGTCGCGGGTCACCGGTTTCCTCCGCGTCGCCGCCATCGCCTACGCGTTGGGGGGTGCCGCCGTCGCCGGCGTGTACAGCTACGCCAGCCAGACCCCGGCGATGCTCTACGAGCTGCTCCTCGGCGGGGTGCTGACCGCCACACTCGTTCCGATCTTCGTCCGCCAGGTCGAGCAGCGCGACGACCGGGCGACGAGCGCGGTGTTCACCGTTTCGGCGGTGGCGCTCCTCGGGCTGACGGTGGTGGGGGTGCTGCTCGCACCGTGGATCGTCGACCTCTACACGATCAGGGTCGAGGGCGCCGACCGCGCCGCCCAGCAGGAGCTGGCCACCGATCTGCTGCGGCTGTTCATGCCGCTGATCTTCTTCTACGGGATGGTCGCGCTGGCGACCGCGCTCCTGAACGCTCGGCGCCATTTCGCCGCCGCCGCGCTCGCCCCGATCCTCAACAACCTCGTGGTGATCGCCATCTTCCTCGCGCTCCCCCGCGTCGCCGACGAGCCCTTCACCCTCGACCGGGTGCGGAGCGACACCGGCCTCGTCCTGCTGCTGGGGCTCGGAACGACCGCGGGACTCGCGGTGGTCGCGCTCGCCTTGGTGCCCGCGCTTGCCCGGGCCGGTGCCCGCATCCGGTTGGTCCTCGACTTCCGCCACGCGGCCGTCGCCACCATGATGCGCCTGTCCGGTTGGACGGTGGGCTACGTCATCGCCAACCAGGTCGCGCTGTGGGTCGTCCTCGTGCTCGCCAATGGCGAGAACGGCGGCCCCTTCCTCTACTTGAGCGCGTACGCGTTCTTCCAGCTGCCGCACGGGCTGCTGGCGGTGTCGCTCATGACGACGATCGCGCCGGAGATGGCAAGTGCGGCAGGGCGCAACGACATCGCCGCGCTCCGGGAGCGCCTGTCGTTCGGGCTGCGGATGACGATCCTGGTGGTGCTGCCGGCGGCGGCGGCATTCGTCGGGCTGGCCCGCCCGATCGTGGTCGCGCTGCTCGAACGGGGCGCGTTCACCGCCGCCGACTCCGCCGTCACCGCCGACACCATCGTCGGCTTCTCGGTCGGGTTGGTGCCGTTCTCCGTCTACCTGTTCTCGCTGCGCGCCTTCTACTCCCTCCAGGACACGCGCACGCCGTTCGTCCTCAACTGCTTCGAGAACGCGGCCAACATCGCGCTGGCGATCCCGCTGTACTTCTGGCTCGGGATCCCCGGGCTCGCGCTCTCGTTCTCGGGCGCCTACGCCGTCGCTTCGGTGGTGACACTGGCGGTGCTGCGCCGGCGCCTGGGCCGGTTCGACGGGCGCCGGATCTTCGACACGACCGCCCGGGTGCTGGCGACGGGCCTGGTGGTGGCCGCCGCCACCTGGGTGGTCTCGCGGGCGCTGGGCTGGGAGACGACCAGCCGGGCGGTGCTCACCACCGTGGTCGGCCTCGTCGCCGGGGCCGCCGCTTGTGCCGCCGGATTCGTCGCGCTCCGGGTCCCGGAGCTGGCCAACCTGCGGGCCCTGCTCCCGGGCCGGCTCTCTGGCCGGACGGCTTCGTCCGTGTAACGATTCGGGTCTGGTCCCGGTCCGATCCGGAGCCAGAGAGGGGGCTTCGTGGGTGTCCGAGTCGTCACCGACAGTGCGTGTGACCTGCCCGACGACCTCGTCGCCAAGCTCGACATCGAGATCGTCCCGCTGACGATCCGATTCGGCAGCGACGAGCTGGTCGACCGGCGCGAGCTCTCCACCGATGACTTCTGGCGCCGCCTGGGCGAATCCCCGGTGCTGCCGGAGACGTCCGCCCCGTCAGCGGGCGCGTTCGAGGAGACGTTCCGTGCCCTCGCCGACGGTGGCGCCGACGGGATCGTGTGCATCAACCTTTCGTCGAAGCTCTCGGCCACGATGCAGGCCGCCCAGGTCGCAGCCAAGGCGGTGCACGACGACTGCCCGGTCGAGGTGGTCGACTCGCTCCACGTCTCGATGGGCCTCGGCAACCTCTGCCTCACCGCCGCTCGGAGCGCGGCCGAGGGCGACTCGCTCGAGTCGATCGTGGCGACAGTGCTCGACCAGCGCGAGCGCACCAAGCTCTACGGGACGCTCGACACGCTGGAGTTCCTCAAGAAGGGCGGCCGGATCGGCAACGCCCGCGCCCTGCTCGGGTCGATGCTCGCGATCAAGCCGGTCGTCGAGGTCAAGCACGGCGTCGTCGAGGAGGCGGGCAAGGTCCGCACCCGCTCCAAGGCGCTGCGCCTGCTCGTCGACAAGGTGAAGGAGGGCCCGGTCGAGAACCTGGCCGTCCTCCACGGCAACGCCCCCGATCTCGACGAGCTCCTCGACATGCTCGATCCTCTCGTGGGCCGGGACGAGATCGTCGTCGGCCAGATCGGCCCGGTCATCGGCACGCACGCCGGCCCGCGTGTGATCGGGGTGACCTTCCAAACCGCGTCCTGACGGAATCGTCTCTGACCCCTCCGGGTACCGTTGCCCGGTGCCCGAGACCGTCGCCCCCGGTCGAGTCCTCGGCGGTCGCTACCGCCTGAACCACGAGCTCGCGCGCGGTGGCATGGCGGCGGTGTGGGTCGCCGAAGACCCGCTCCTCTCGCGCCGCGTCGCGGTCAAGATCCTTCACCCCGAGCTCGGGGTCAACGAAGCGCTCCGGGCGCGGTTCCGCAACGAGGCCGTCGCCGCGGCCAAGCTCAGCCACCCCGCGATCGTCGCCACCTACGACACCGGGGACGACGAGGGCACTGCTTTCATCGTCATGCAGCTCGTCGAGGGACCGACGCTGCGCCGGATGCTGGACGCCCGCGGCGCGCTCCCCGTCGGCGAGGCGGCCGACATCGCGAGCCAGGTCGCCCAGGCGCTCGAGCACGCCCACAGCCACGGCCTGGTGCACCGGGACATCAAGCCCGCCAACGTGCTCATCCCGCCCGACGGCCAGGTGAAGGTGACCGACTTCGGGATCGCCAAGGCCACCGGCGACGAAGACTTCACGACCACCGGCGCCGTCATCGGCACCGCCCGCTACCTCGCGCCCGAGCAGGTGAACGGGGACACGGTCGACGGGCGGGCCGACGTCTACGCGCTCGGCCTCATCCTCTACGAGATGCTCACGGGAACGCTGCCTTTCAGCGGCGACAGCGAGATCGCGACCGCGATGGCCCGCCTCACGAAAGTGCCCGATCCGGTGCGTGACCTCAGGCCCGAGGTGCCGGCGATGCTCGACGCGGTCGTGAGCCGGAGCCTCGCCCGCGACCCGGAGCACCGGTTCCCCTCGGCCCGCGCCCTGCACGACGCCCTTGACCCGGCGCGCGACGCGACCCCGCCGCCGCCGTCGACACCGGCTCCGGCGGTCGCCGGGCCCGCCGACCACACGATCGGGATCGACCGAACCGACGCGGAGGCGCTGGGGCCACCGCCGGCCGAAGCGCGCGTCGTCGGTGACCGGCGCTGGTCCCGAGCGTTGGTCGCCCTGCTCGTGGTCGCGGCCGTCGTGGTCGCGGGCTATTTCGGCGTGCGCGCGCTCTTCGGTGGCGACGACGGTGGTGGTGGCGGCGGCGGGACCGCCGGTTCCGATGCCGCGACGTTCACCGTCGTCAACGTCGCCGACTTCGATCCCGACGGCGACGCGCAGGAGAACGGCGAGGCCGCCCCCCAAGCCACCGACGACAACCCGGGAACGGTCTGGTCGACCGAGCGCTACAACAACCGCGACTTCGACGATCCGAAGCGGGGCGTGGGGCTCATCCTCGAGCTCGACGGCAACCGGGACATCGGCAAGGTCGAGGTGGCCGCGGACGACGAGGACTGGAACGGCGAGATCTACGTCGCCGACGACTCCGGCGCCAGCCTCGACGACTGGGGGACACCAGTCGCCCAGGAGGAGGGCCTCGGGAGTTTGGCATCGTTCGACCTTGGCGGAGGATCGAGCGGCCGGTTCGTCCTGGTGTGGATCACCCGGCTGCCCGCCGACGGCAAGCTCGGCGTGGCCGAGGTGACGCTTGGCGGGTGATCGCGGCACCGCCCCCCGCGTCCCGTCGACCACGTCCGCCGACGCCCCCGACGACCTGCTCGCCGCCGCCGCGGCCGGCGATCGACGTGCCCTCGAGCTGCTGCTCGACCGGCACGCCGACCGAATTCACGCAGTCTGTCGCCGGATCCTCGGTCACTCCGATGACGCGCTCGACGCCACCCAGGAAGCGATGATCGCGGTCGCCCGCGGGATCGGCCGCTTCGACGGACGCTCGGCGTTCACGACCTGGCTGTACCGGGTCGCGACCAACGCCGCCCTCGACGAGGGGCGCCGCCGCGGCCGGCGGCCGCAACCGGTCGAGACCCTGCCCGAGCCGCGCCCGACCGGGTCGCCGATCGACGCCCAGGTCGGCGCCCGCGTCGACGTCGACGCCGCCCTCGCCCGACTCCCGGAGGAGTTCCGGGTCGCGGTCGTGCTGCGCGACCTGTGCGACCTCGACTACGCCGAGATCGCGGAGGCACTCGACGTCCCGCCGGGCACCGTCCGGTCGCGCATTGCCCGGGGCCGGGCCCAGCTCGCCGAGCTGCTCGGGAACCCCGGCCACGCCGCCGAACGTCCAACTTCTGAGCCGTTGGCATGACGGAAGGACCGATGCCCCCCAACGACAGTCCCCCCAACGACAGCGACTCGCGCGACGAGCGCCTGGCGGCGCTGCTCGAGGTCCCGCCCCTCGATGACGTCACCCGCCGGCGGTTGGTCCGGCGCGCCCTCGACGAGCCCCGCGCCGTCCTCGGGGAGGACGCCGAGCGTCGCCGCCGCACGGTACGCGTGGTCGGGGCCGCGGCCGCGGCTCTCGTCGTCGTCGCGGGCGCCACGGTCGTGCTGCGCGCCGGCGACGACGGAGGAGACACCACCGCGGCCCGGCCGGAGGGTGAGGAGCCCACCGAGGACGTCGGCAAGGGAGGGACGGACGAGGCGGCTGCCCCGCCCAGCGCGTTCACCGACCTCGGTGAAGTGTCGGATCCGTCGGTCCTCCGCGAGCGGCTGGGCGTGCTGGCGGCAGCACCCGAGCCGTCGGCCGAGTCCGAAGGCGACGACACCGAGGAACGGGCCACCGGCGGCGCCGCGGTACCGCCGGCGTGCCTCACCCCCCTCGAGCAGGCGGGCGCCGGGTCGCCCACCCTCGCCGCCGGCGGCACGTACCAGGGCACGCCGGCGCTCGTGCTCGTGGCCCCGAAGGCGGGGGTCGCCACCGCCTTCGTGCTGGACGCGGCGACCTGCGTGCTGTTGTCCGAAGTGCCGGTCGGGTAACGGCTCCGGCCCGCCGGGTACGCTCCCCAACTCATGAACGGGGAGCGGGACTGGACCACTGACGCGGTCGACCGGATCGAAGAGGCCGTAGCCACGGTCCGCGACAAGACCGTGGTCCCGGCCCAGAACGTCACCAAGGCCCTCGTCTACGGGCTCCTCACGACATTCTTCGTGATGACCGCGCTGACCCTGTTCAGCATCGGCGTGTTCCGGGCGCTCGAGTCCTACCTTCCGGGCAAGGTGTACTGGGCGTACCTCGTGCTGGGCGGAATCTTCGTGCTCGGCGGTGCGTTCTTGTGGGCACGGCGCGCCGCGAAGCCCAAGCCGGGCTGAGCGCAAAGCGCAGGAGCACCATGTCCGACGTACGCGAGCTCGTCATCGTGGGGTCCGGTCCCGCCGGCCTCACCGCCGCCCTGTACGCGGCCCGGGCCAACCTCCAACCGGTGGTCATCGAGGGCCTCGAAGCGGGCGGCCAGCTGATGCTCACGTCCGACGTCGAGAACTACCCCGGGTTCCCCGACGGGATCCTCGGCCCCGAGCTCATGACCAAGTTCCGGGAGCAAGCGGGCCGCTTCGGCGCCGAGTTCGTGACCGCCGACGCCGACCGGGTCGACCTCTCCTCGTCGCCGTTCGGCGCCTGGGTGGGCGACACCGAGTACCGCTCGCACGCCCTCATCGTGGCGACCGGCGCGTCGGCGCGGATGTTGGGCCTGGAATCGGAGAACGCGCTCCTGGGTCACGGCGTCTCGACCTGCGCCACCTGTGACGGGTTCTTCTTCAAGGAGAAGCCGATCGCGGTCGTCGGCGGCGGCGACACCGCGGTCGAGGAGGCCCTCTTCCTGACCAAGTTCGCCACCAAGGTCACCGTGCTGCACCGGCGCGACGAGCTGCGGGCGTCGAAGATCATGCAGGAGCGGGCGTTCGCCAACTCCAAGATCGAGTTCCGCTGGAACACCGTGGTCGAGGAGGTGGTCGGCAACGGGACCGTCGACTCGCTCAAGCTGCGCGACACCGTGACCGACGCGCCGTCGGAGCTCGCGGTGCAGGGGCTGTTCGTCGCCATCGGCCACGACCCCAACACCCAGCTCTTCCGAGGCCAGCTCGAGATGGGCGAGAACGGGTACCTCGTGCTCCCGCACGCGGGCTCGACCCGGACGTCGGTCGACGGCGTCTTCGGCGCCGGCGACGTCGCCGACCACGTGTTCCGCCAGGCGATCACCGCCGCCGGCACCGGGTGCATGGCGGCCATGGAGGCCGAGCGCTGGATCGAGGCCCGCAAGCACGTGGCGGCCACGGCCGCGGCCACCTAGACCCGGAATTGGCGAGCCCGGGCCGGGGTTGGACGCGTCAGTACACTCATCCATCCGATCGGAAAGGAACCCCCGTGGGCGACAACCTCATCACCGTGACCGACGCGACCTTCGACGAGTCCGTCGTCGGCGCCGACACGCCGGTCCTGGTCGACTTCTGGGCGGAGTGGTGTGGCCCCTGCAAGATGATCGCCCCCGTCCTCGAGGAGATCGCCTCGGACCACAAGGACCAGATCGCGATCGCCAAGCTCAACGTCGACGAGAACCCCGAGACCGCCCGCCGCTTCGACGTGATGAGCATCCCGACCCTGTTGGTCTTCAAGGGCGGCGAGCCGGTGAAGCGCCTCGTGGGGGCCAAGGGCAAGGGACAGCTCATCCAGGACCTGGCCGAGTTCATCGGTTGACCGGGCCGCCGGGCTCCCGGTGATCGTCCCGGTCGAGCTCCGGCGCGGTCACCGCGGCGAGGCCGTCCGGGATCTCCAGCTCCGGCTCCAAGCGTTGGGCTTCGACGTCTCCGCCGACGAGCTCGGGTGGTTCGGCGAGGCCACCGACACCGCCGTCCGGGCGTTCCAGGCGAGCAAGGGGCTGGTCGTCGACGGGGTCGGCGGCAGCCAGACCTGGGGCGCGCTGGTCGAAAGCGGGTTCGCGCTCGGCGACCGCATGCTCTACGCCCGCCGGCCCATGCTGCGGGGCGACGACGTCGCCGACCTCCAGCGCCAACTGAACACGCTCGGCTTCGACGCCGGGCGCGAGGACGGGATCCTCGGCGACCAGACCGCGCGCGCGCTGTCGGAGTTCCAGCGCAACGCCGGCCTGGCGGCCGACGGGATCTGCGGGCCGGCCACCGTCGCCGCGCTGACCCGACTGGGCACCCTCGCCGCCGGTTCGGTGGCGAGCGTGCGTGAGCGGGAGCTGCTCCGGCGCGGCCCCCACCGGCTCGGCGACCGCCGCGTCTACGTCCTGGCCGCCCCCGGCCTCGAGGCGCTCGGCGACGCCGTGACTCGGGGACTGCTGGGCGCCGGGGCCAACGCCGTGCTGGACACCACCGGCGGCGACGACTCGGCGGTGGCCGCGGCGGCCAACCGGTTCGAGGCCGACCTCTTCCTCGGCCTGCGGCCCGGCGCCGACGGCGAATGCCGCTGCACCTTCTTCGCCGCCGGCAGCTTCCGCTCCGAGGCCGGCTTCCGGGTGGCCACCGCCGTTGGGGAAGAGCTTTCCCGCCTGCTCCCGGACGCCGGCACCGCCGGCCGGGGGTACGGGCTGCTGCGCGAGACCCGCATGGCCGCGGTCGTGTGCGAGCTGGTGGAACGGGGCGACGTCGCCGCCATGCGGCGCCTCGTCACCCGGGCCGGCGACGTCGGGCGGGCGATCGTGGACGGAGTCCGTCGGGGCGTCGAGCGCCCGCCCGACGACGAGTAGCCGGCCGGGTCTTACCCGTCGGTGAACAGCTGCAGCACGGAACTGAACATCGCCGGGTCACCACCGGTGAAGCCCTCCGGCGTGCTGCAAGTGGCGGCGCCCTCGGTCAGGGTCGCCTCGGTGATGACGTTGGCGTTCTCCTCGCCGACGAGGTTCCCGGCGCGGTCGTAGAGCTGCGACGGCGCCAGGAGCGAGCCCCGACCCCAGAAGTGCGCCACGCCCGGCAGACCCTTCACCACGCCCTCGAACCCGCCGAACAGGCAGGTCGAGCCGGCGGGGATGTGGCCCACCCACGTCATCGTCCCGCTGCAGTCGCCCCCGAGCGGGCCCGAGGCCTTGAACTTGAGCGGCCACGGCGCCGGGAGATTGGTGAGCCCGGGTTGGATCGAGAACGTCCCGGTCGGGGTCGCGGGCGTGCCGCCCCAGGTACAGGTCTTGCCCACCGGCCCGGGCGCACCCCCGGCCGGGGCCGCCCCCCACCCGACCCCGACCAGGGCCGCCGTCGCAACCAGCAGCGTTGCGATCTTCGCTCGAGATCTCATGTGTCCTGCTCCTCTCGGCTCGGTCCGCCATTCGGACCTTTCGGCCCCATTCTGTACCCCCAGCTTAATTAAGCGCAAACCTCAGGACGGGGTAGGGTGGGGCTATGGAGGAAGCGGCGCTGCGGGCGGTGGCCAACCCCCGGCGGCGGGAGATCCTCCGGCTGGTGTGGGACCAGGAGCGTTCCTCGGGCGACATCGCGTCCCACTTCGACGTCAGCTGGCCGGCGATCTCCCAGAACCTGCGGGTGCTCGAAGGCACGGGTCTCCTCCGCACCCGGCGGCGTGGAACCACCCGGCTCTACCGCGCCGACCGGACGCGCCTGGGCCCGCTCGAGGCCGTCCTCACCAAGATGTGGGAGACGGATCTCGACCGCCTCGCCGAGCTGGCCGAGGCCGAGGAGAAGGAGAAGGCGTCGACGTGACCACGACCGCGTCCGGCGTCATCGAGCTCGAGCGGCGCATCGCCGCCCGACCCGAGACCGTGTTCGCCTACTTCACCGACCCCGAGCGCTACCGCCAATGGCAAGGCGTCGACGCCGAACTCGACCCCCGCCCCGGCGGCATCTTCCGCGTGCGAATGGCCGGCCGCTCGCAGACCGTCGCCCGCGGCACATACGTCGACGTCGAGCCACCGCACCGCATTGTGTTCACGTGGGGATGGGAACAGAACGACGGTCTGGGCGACGGCGCGCGCGGCCTCCCACCCGGGTCGTCGACGGTCGAAGTGGTCCTCATCGCCGACGGTGACGCGACAATCCTGCGCGTGCGTCACCGCGGGCTGCCCGACGAGACCTCGTGCAAGTTCCACAGCTACGGCTGGGGATGGACACTGGACCGTCTCGCCGCTGTCGCCACCGGCGCGGACCCCGGCCCGTACCCGCTGGCTGACCTGTAAGGACGCCAGCAAACCTGCGAGCGACTTCAGCCCGTCATTCGACGGTAGATCCGCTCCAGGTCCTCGAGGTCGGAGAACTCGATGTTGACCTTGCCCCGCTTGGCGCCCATCGTGACGCGCACCCGCGTCTCGAGATGCTCACCGAGGAGCTCCTCGAGCTCGAGCAGGCCCGGCGGGCGCAGCCGGCCGCCCTTGCTCTTCTTGGAGGGACCGTTCCCGTTGCTGCCGGTCTCGCCGTGCCCGCGCACGGCGTCCTCCACCTCCCGCACGGAGAGGCCCTCGTCGACCGTGCGGCGGGCGAGCAGCTCCTGGAACGCTCGGTCGGGCGTGCCCAACAGCGCCCGAGCATGACCGGCCTCGATCTTGCCGTCGCGCAGGAGGCGCTGGATCCCGGGCGGGAGCTGGAGGAGCCGGAGCATGTTGGTGACGGTCGCCCGGCTGCGGCCGACGCGTGACGCGACCCGCTCGTGGGTGAGCTTGAAGTCCTCGATGAGCTGCTGGTAGGCGGCGGCCTCCTCGAGCGCGTTGAGGTCGTCGCGGTGGAGGTTCTCGACCAGCGCCTGCTCGAGCGCCGACGAGTCGTCGCTCGTGCGCACGAGCGCGGGGATCATCTGGAGCCCGGCGCGGCGCGCGGCGCGCCAGCGGCGCTCACCCGCGATCAACTCGTAGCTGCCCTCGCCGTCGGCGCGCACCAGCACCGGTTGCAGCAGCCCGACCTCGCGGATCGAGTCGGCCAGCTCGCCGAGCGCGGATTCGTCGAAGTGGCGCCGGGGCTGGAACTTGTTCGGCCTGATCGACGCGATCGGGATCTCCTGGAGGCCGCCGGCGGCCGCGGCGACATGCGCGGCCTCGGCTCCGCCGGGCGGGATGAGCGCGCCGAGCCCCTTACCGAGACCGCCGCGTCGCGCCACGACTGACCTCCTCGGCAAGCGCGCGGTAGGCCTTGGCCCCCCGCGACGTCGGGTCGAACACGATGATGGGCTGGCCGAACGAGGGTGCCTCTGACAGCCGCACGGTGCGGGGCACGACCGTCTCGTACACCTTGGGCCCGAAGTGCGAGCGCACCTCCGCTTCGACCTGGTCGGCGAGCTTGGTGCGGGCGTCGTACATCGTGAGCACGATGCCGCGCACGTCGAGGGTCGGGTTGAGATTCGCCCGCACCATCCCGACGTTGCGCAGGAGCTGGCCGAGTCCCTCGAGCGCGTAGTACTCGCATTGGATCGGCACGATCACGTCGTCGGCGGCCGCCAGCCCGTTCACGGTCAGCAGCCCGAGCGACGGAGGACAGTCGATCAGCACGATGTCGTAGTCGTCGCGCACGTCGTCGATGGCCTTGCGCAACTTCAGCTCGCGGCTCATCACCGGCACGAGCTCGATCTCGGCGCCGGCGAGGTCGATGGTCGCGGGCGCGACGAAGAGGTTCTTGAGGCTGGTCGGCTCGATGCAGTCGTCGAGGCCGGCGTCGTTCATGACCACGTCGTAGACCGACGTGTCGAGGTCGCGCGGGTTGACGCCGAGCCCGGTGCTCGCGTTGCCCTGGGGGTCGAGGTCGACCACGAGGACGCGGAAGCCGGCCTCGGCGAGCGCGGAGCCGAGGTTGACCGCGGTCGTGGTCTTGCCCACTCCACCCTTCTGGTTGGCGATGGCCAGGACCCGGGGGAGCTCGAGCGGGCCGGGGTCCTCGTGGGCGCGCTCGAGGATCTGGCGGGTGGGAGCGTCGGCGGCCTCGAGCGGAGGCGGCTCGAACTGGGGGATGTCCCGGCGATCGTCGGCGGACTCCGAAGCCTCGACCTCGAATGCGGGTTGAGGGTGGGCCTCGTCGGTGCTGGCGTCGGCGCCGTGGTCCGCGGACGGCTTGTTCGCCTCGCGCCGACGGAGGGAGGCGAGCGCTCGCCGTCCCCGCTCTCTCAGGTCATTGTCGGCGCGTGCCATCCGGCTGATCCGGTCCCCTCGCTCGCGACGCTCCCATGTTCGTCTACCGGAGCCTCAGCGTCAAGTAAGGGTCCTGACGGCAGGTTGTGACCGAGCGTGACTGGTTGTTCGCAGACGTTCCACGTTGAACGCGGGCGTCAAGTGGACCAGATGTTTCACGGCGAACATCACCAGAGGGGCCGCTTGGCCGGGACTCCGGTCCGGCGGGGCCAGGCGTCGGCCGGCGCCTCCGCCAGCTCCACGACGGCGACCGTGATCCCCGCCGCACGGCGGATGGTCGGAGCGGAGAGCCCCAGGTCGGCCAGACCTTCCGGGTTCCATCGCTCCGGCAGCGACTCGGGAGGCTCGCTCACCACCAGCCTGCCGCCCGGTTGCAGGAAGCCCACCGCACACTCGGCGGTGGCGGCGGGTGCGCCGAACGAGCGGGCGACGACCAGCTCGAAGGCGCCGCGGAGATGGGCCTGGCGGGCGAGCTCCTCCGCCCGGCCGCAGGCCACCGTGAGCCGGCCGCCCAGCTCGAGCCGGGTCACCGCCTCCTCGAGGAAGGCACCGGCGCGCCGGTGGGAGTCGATCAGCGTGGCCCGGGCGGCCGACCACTCTTGGGCAAGCACCAGGCCGGGGATGCCTCCGCCCGAGCCCAGGTCAACGAATGAATCCGGCGCCGGTCCGATCAGCTCGGCCAGCGCCCGGGAGTGCCGGATGTGCCCCTCGACCGGCCCGGGACCGAGGAGGCCGCGGGCCCGGGCGTCCTCGAGGACGTCGCGGAGGCCCGTCACTGCCGTCCCGGACGACTACGCCGGCCGGATGACGACCCGCCGGCGGGGCTCCTCGCCCTCCGACCCGGTGGTGACCCCGTCCAGCTCGGCGACGGCGTCGTGCACGACCTTGCGGTCCGAGGCCGACATCGGCTCGAGCGCCTGCTCCTGCCCGTTCTCGAGGACCTTCTGGGCCAGGTCCCGGGTGAACTCCGAGAGGGCCTGGCGGCGCTTGGCGCGGTAGCCACCCACGTCGACGTTGATGCGGGCGCCGTGGCCGCCGGTGTGGCGCTGGACAACCGTGCGGACGAGCTCCTCCACCGCACTCAGCGTCGCGCCCCGGGGCCCGACAAGGAGCCCGAGGTTGTCGCCGGCGACGTCGACGAGGATGTACTCGCCGTCCTCGATCCGGGCCTCCACCGCGGCGTCGGCCCCGAAGGCCTCGATCAGGCCCCGGGTGAAGCCTGCTGCCGTCTCGGCCTGCTCCTCGATGGGGATGTCTGACTCCTCCACCGTCGCTCCCTCGCTCGTGGCGACCCCTGTCGCCTGCTCTTCCGCCGGGCGCCGTGGCCGGCGCCGGCGCTGTCTCGAACCACTCGACCGTCGGCCGCCCCCCGCCCCGGTGCGGGCGGGGCCGGCCTCGCTCCCGTCCCCGTCGCCGCGACCTCCTCGATCCCGTCCGCCACCTCGACCCGGGGCCTGCCGGGGCCGCCGCTCCCGCCGGCGCCGATCGCCCGGCTTCTCCCGCGAGATCGGCTTGACCCGGGCGCGGATCCGGGCCTCCCGCCCGCCGAGCCGACCGAGGAGCCCGCTCTTGGGCTCGTCCACGACCTGGTACTCGAGGTCCTCTTCGGCTACCCCCAGCTGATCCAGTGCGGCTTCAACCGCTTCCTCGAGCGTCCGGCCCGTCGTCTCGACCCATTCCATCTACCGCTTCCGCTTCTTGTTGCGCTTGCGGCGGGCCTGGTTGGAGCGACTCCCGCCGCCCCCTCCACCCGGCGACGTCTTCCCGGCCGCCGGGCTCGAGCCCGGCGGGGCCGGCTTGCCGGCGGGGGCGGGGCGGGCGGGGGCGGGCTCGCCGTTCGGGGCTGCCGGCAAGCCGAACAGGCCCCGCAGGCGGCCGCCGCCCGAGGGCGCGGGCGTCTGAGCGGGCGCGGGCGGCTCCGACCGGGGCGACTCCTCGGGCGCGGGCTCTGACGGCGCCGGCCGGGACTCGACGTCGATCGCCGCCGCCTTGGCCCCACCGCCCCTCTTCTCGGCTTCCTTGCGCTCACGGTGGGGGAGGTGGATCCGGCGGAAGATGACCTCCTGCTGGCCCAACCGCCAGACGTTGCTCACGAGGAAGTAGACACACAGGCCGGCTGGGAAATTCAGGGAGATCACGCCGAAGACGATCGGCAGGACCCTCCCGATCATCTGCATCTGCGGGTTGGCCCCGCCCTTGGGGGTGGTCCGTTGGGTCTGCCGCGATTGGAAGAGGCCGGTGAGCACAATCAGCGCAACCAGCACGAAGTAGGGCAGAACGGTGAAGAACCCGCCCTCGGCGTTGAGCGGCGTGACCGAGAGGTCCATGCCGAGGAACTCGAGGTGTTTGGGGTACCCGTCGGCCGCGCCGCACGCGTCGACCGTCTTGTGCGGGCTGCACAGGTCGCGGAACAGGTCCGAGCTCTCGGGGACGTTCTTGTAGGTGCTGCGCAGCACCGAGAACAGCGAGATGAACACCGGGAACTGCGCCAGCAGCGGCAGGCACCCCCCGAGCGGGTTGACCTTGTGCTCCTGGAACAGCTTCTGCTGCTCCTCGACCATCTTCTGGCGGTCGCCCTTGTACTTGGCCTGGATCTTCTTGAGCTCGGGCTGGATCTCCTGCATCGCCAGCATCGAGCGGGCCTGCTTGGCCGTGAGCGGGAACAGCAGCAGCATCACCGTGGCCGTCAGCAGGATGATCGCCACGCCCAGGTTCGGGACCAGCCCGTAGAAGAACGCGAGCAGCCAGCCGATGGCCTGATACAGCGGGTCGAGCATCTCAGCCTGCTCCCAGTCTTGAAGGCGGCGTCAGCGAACGTGCGTTCGCCTCGGGCACGGGGTCGGGCCCGTATCCGCCCCACGGATGGCAGCGCCCGATCCGCCGCGCCGCCAGCCACGAGCCTCGGCCGGCACCGTGACGCTCCAACGCCTCCAGGGCGTACTGCGAGCACGACGGCTCGTACCGGCAGCGCGGCGCGAGGTTCGCGCTGATCAGCCGCCAGCCCCGGATCGGGACCATCAGCAGGCGGGCGGGGCGGGTCGCGCTCACTCGCGCTCCTCCCGAACCGACCGGATCAGGCCGCCGACCGCATCGGACAGCGCCGCGAACGACACCGTTGCCACCTCTCGCCCCCCGCCGAGGAGGTAGGCGCCGCCGACCAGCTCGGCCCGGTGGGCGGCGGCTGCCGCCCTGAGGCGGCGCCGAACCCGGTTGCGGATCACGGCGTTTCCGCTCGAGCGGGCGGTCGCGACGGCGAGCCGCGGAGGAGCGGCGGCATCGCCGGGCACGAACCGCAGCGTGACGACGCCCCCGGATCGGCGGCGCGCTCGGGCGAGGGCGTCGAACGTCGCACGGTCGCGGACGGACCGGATCAGGCCGAGAGCCGGGCGCGGCCCCGTCGGCGCCGGGACTTGATGACGGCCCGACCGCCGCGGGTGCGCATGCGGGCGCGGAAACCGTGCGTCTTCTTGCGCTTCCGGTTGTTGGGCTGGAACGGGCGCTTCACGCATGGCCTCCTCGCGGCACCGGCCGCGTGACCCGAGGTGGGGGTCTCAGTAGTTGCGGACCGGAACTGCCGATTCTACGGGCGGTTCGAGCGCGCCCGCAACGCGCCTCTACATGGTTGTTCCACCATTGTGGACGCCTCCCCCCCGACGTCGTTTCCGCCGCCAACTCGTCGTTCACGCGCCTCTTGTCGCCGGATCAACCCGGTGCTACGTTCCGCGCTCTCGCCCAACGCCTCGGCCTCGTAGGGCGGACTTCCCCGAGAGCCCAGCGCGATCAGGCCGCCAGCCGGGCGGAGGGGGCTTCGGGCCCGCTCCATGTTCTTCCACACCTGTGGATGGATCTGTGGACAGTCGAGACCTGGGCGCGACAGCGGCCGACGACATCTGGGAGCAGGCGGCTGCGGTCCTCCGCGAGCGCCTCGAAGACGGCGCCTGGAACACCTACTTCCACGGCGTCCGACCCTTCGCGTTCGACGGTGACCGGCTGACCCTGGGCGTGCCCAGCACCCTGGCGGCGGACCGCATCCGCACGGCCTACGTCCCGATCGTGGCCGAGGTTCTCGCCGAGGTGGCGGGCCAGAAGGTCGACGTCGACCTCGTCGTCGACGTCCACGACCGCGTCGATGAGCCCATCCGCATGCGAGCCCCCGAGCCCGCCCGCAGCGCCGCGCCCGAACCGGACGCCCACGTCGGCGACCCGGGCACCTGGGCCTCGGGCAAGCTCATACCCCGGTACACCTTCGACCAGTTCGTGATCGGGGCGAACAACCGCTTCGCCCACGCCGCCGCCCTCACCGTCGCCGAGGCCCCCGCCCGCTCCTACAACCCCCTGTTCATCTACGGCGACGCCGGTCTGGGCAAGACCCACCTCCTCCACGCCGTCGGCCATCACGTCAAGGCCATGTTCCCGGCCAAGCGTCTCCGCTACGTCTCGACCGAGACCTTCATGAACGAGTTCGTCGACGCCATCCGCTCGAAGACCATGCCGGTCTTCAAGCACCGTTACCGCGACCTCGACATGCTGCTCATGGACGACATCCAGTTCCTCGAGCGGACCCAGGAGCTCCAGGAGGAGTTCTTCCACACGTTCAACCAGCTCCATGGCGACGGCGGCCAGATCGTCATCTCCTCCGACCGGGCGCCGAAGTCGATGGACACCCTCGAGGACCGTCTCCGCAGCCGCTTCGAATGGGGCCTCAGCACCGACATCCAGCCCCCCGAGTTCGAGACCCGTCTCGCCATCCTGCGCAAGAAGGCCGAGGCCGAGCGTTTCGACCGCGTCCCCGACGACGTCCTCGCGTTCATCGCCACCAACATCAGCGACAACGTCCGCGAGCTCGAAGGCGCCCTCATCCGGGTGGCGGCATTCGCCAAGCTGAACCGCTCGACCCCGCTCTCGGCCAAGGTCGCCCACGAAGTTCTCGCCGACCTGCTCCCGCCGGAGAAGCCCCGGGTCATTACCCCCGAGCTCATCCTCGACGAAACCGCCCGCATGTTCGGGTGGACGGTCGAGGACCTCTGCGGCAAGAGCCGGCGTCGCCCCCTCGTGACCGCCCGCCAGATTGGCATGTACGTGTTCCGGGAGTTGACCGATTACAGCTACCCCCGGATTGCCGAGCAGTTCGGCGGGCGGGACCACACAACCGTCATGTACGCCGTCGACAAGATCAAGCAACAGATGCCCCAGCGCACCGCGATCTTCACCCAGGTCAACGACCTCATCACCCGGATCAAGCTCGGCACCAGTGGATAAAGCTGTGGAAGCCTGGGGATTCGCCCCGGGATCTGGGGAGAACTCTCTCTTCCCCCCTCGTATCCCGCCCCTGCCTGTGGACAATGGTGGAAAACCGGTGCACTCGGATAGCCGACCCCACCAGCACCGGGACCCGGTTCTCCCCAATCCACAGCCCCTACTACTACGGCTCTCTACTATCAGTAGTTCTCCGTAGGGCAAGCTCCCCAAGACCCACCGCACTTCCTCGAGGGAGGACCACCGGTGAAGTTCCGTTGTGAGCGCGACACCTTGGCCGAGGCGATTGCCACTGCCCAGCGTGCGGTCGCGGCCCGGCCGGGGGCATTGCCGGTGTTGTCGGGTCTTCGGTTGGGACTCGGGTCGGACGGCGTGGAGCTGGTGGGTTCCGACCTCGAGCTCACGATCCGGGTGCAGGCGCCGGCCAACGTGGAAGGCGAGGGGAGCGCGGTCGTCCCGGCGCGGTTGTTGTCCGACATCGTGCGCAAGTTGGAAGCGGGTCAGGTCACGGTCGAGTTCGGTGACGAGGACGCGCGTATCGAAGGTGGTCGGGCCAACTTCGCGCTGCGGACGTTGCCGGCGGCCGACTTCCCGCGGCTACCGGAGGTCGCGGGCGCGGGCGTGCGGGTCGAAGCCGGCGCGCTGGCGGAGGCACTCCGGCAGGTGGTGCCGGCGGCGTCGCGTGACGACGCTCGACCGATCCTCACCGGCGTCTTGCTCACCGCTGCGGGTGGCGGCCTCCGCCTGGTAGCGACCGACTCGTACCGGCTCGCGGTCCGTGATCTCAAGGGCGTCACCCAGTTCCTCGAAGAAGGCCAGAAAGTCTTGGTGGCGGGGCGGGGACTCGCTGAAGTGCAACGCCTGCTCGGGGACGGTGAAATCGAAGTGGTACTCGGCGACCGCGAGGTCGTGTTCCGGGTCGGCAACACTGAGGTCACCGCCCGGCTGATCGAGGGTGACTTCCCGAATTACGAGCAACTCATCCCGAGCGGGTACCCGAACCGGCTGACGGTGAGCCGGGATGTGCTGCACGCCGCGGTCGAGCGCGTCCGGCTCGTCGGTCAGGGTCGCGACACCGCGCCCATCCGGCTCGCGATGACCGCCGAAGGATTGGAGCTCTCGGCGGTGGCGCAGGACGTCGGCGAGGCCCACGAGTCGGTCGAGGCCAAGTACGAAGGCACCGACCTGACGGTGGCGTTCAACTCCCAGTTCCTCCTCGAGGGCATCGATGCCGCCGGCGCGCCCGAGATCGTGATCGAGTCGATCGACCCGTTGAAGCCGGCGGTGCTGCGCGGCGACAACGCCGACTTCCTCTACCTGTTGATGCCGGTCCGCATCTCCTGAATCCCCGGAGGGGCAGCGCGTGAGAGTCACCGAGCTGACCCTCACCGACTTCCGTTGCTACCGGTTGGCGCACCTCGTCCCCGCCCCCGGCGTGACCGTCATCGTCGGGGCCAACGGCCAGGGCAAGACCAGCCTGCTCGAGGCGGTGGGGTGGGCCGCGACCACCCGGTCGTTCCGGGGGGCGCCCGACGCCGTGCTCGTGCGCGCCGGGTGCGACCAGGCGATCTTGCGGGCCGAGGTCGAGGACGACGGCCGGGCCCAGCTGCTCGAGGCCGAGGTGCGGGCCCAGGGGCGCAACCGGGTCCGGCTCAACCGCCATCCGGTGGGGCGCACCCGCGACCTCCTGGGGCTGCTGCGGGTCACCGTCTTCGGGCCCGACGACCTCGAGCTCGTCAAGGGAGGCCCGGCCGAGCGACGCGGCTATCTCGACGACCTCCTGGTCGCGATCACCCCCCGCTACGAAGCCGCCCGCGCCGACTTCGAACGGGTGTTGCGACAACGCAACGCGCTCCTGCGCCAGGGCGTCACCGGCGACGACGCCGAGCGGACCCTGGCGGTGTTCGACGACCAACTGGTGAGCGCGGGCGGGGAACTGGTCCGGGGCCGTCTCGGGCTGGTCGATCGGCTGACCGGTCCGATCGGGGTCGCCTACCAGGCCCTGGCGGGGGCGGCGGTGGAGGTGGGCGCCGGCTACGAGGCCGAGTGGGCCGAGGGCCTCGTCGGCACGGGTCCCGGCGCGCCTCCTCCCGACGACGTGGACGACCTGTTGCGGGCCGCGCTCGAGGCGCGCCGGCGCCAGGAGCGCGACCGGGGGGTCACCCTGGTCGGGCCCCACCGGGACGAGTGGCGCCTGCGCATCGGCGGGCTCGACGCCCGGACCCACGCATCGCAGGGCGAGCAGCGCACGCTGGCGCTGGCGTTGCGCCTGGCCGGCCACCATGTGTGCACCGAGCTCGTCGGCCGCGCGCCCGTCCTGCTCCTCGACGACGTGTTCAGCGAGCTCGACCCGCAGCGCGCCGAGGCGCTCGTGGCCCACCTGCCCGAGGGGCAGACCCTCCTCACGACCGCGTCGTCGGTCCCGGCGGGGATCCGTCCCGAGCGCCGCCTGCGCGTCGGCGACGGGCGCGTCGAGGCGGATGCGTGAACGACGACGACCGTCTCTCTAACGACGAACCGGCCCGGCTGCGCGACACCCTGGCGGAGGTCGGCGCCGACCTGGGGTTGCCGGCGCCGGACGCGGTCGCGTCGCTGGCGCGTCGCTGGACCGAACTCGCCGGCGCGGAGCTCGCGGTGCATTCGCGGCCCGGGGCGCTCCGCGACGGCGTCCTGACCGTCCTGGTGGACGCCGCCGGGTGGGCGACTCAGCTCCGATACCGCGAGCCGGAGGTGCTCGAGAGGGTCGCCGGCGCGGTCGGTGAGGGAGTGGTCCGCGGCCTGCGAATTCGGGTCGGACCGCCCTCCTAATTACCCGCCTGAGAGGGCCGCCCAGCGCGTCGCCGACACACCCGTCTGGTAGACTGAGATCAACGGTTTTAGGGGCTCTGACCAGGGGTTTTACCCTGATTCCGACCCTCGTCGGGACCGCCCCCCCGACCCGTCGAGATGCCGGTGAACGTCCCCTCTGGGGCGCCGGCCGGGTACCCCGGCCGGCGAGTGAACCGGCCATAAAGATGGCCCCTCCGAGGGCACTGGAGAAGGCGTTCGCGCGTGGCTTACGCGGCTAAAGACATCACCGTTCTGAAGGGCCTGGAGCCGGTCCGGGAGCGGCCCGGGATGTACATCGGCTCGACCGGCCCGTCGGGTCTACACCACCTCGTCTACGAGGTTGTGGACAACTCGGTCGACGAGGCGATGGCCGGGTACTGCACCCGCATCGACGTCACTCTGCTTGCCGACGGGGGCTGCCGGGTCGCCGACAACGGCCGCGGGATCCCGGTCGACAACCACCGCGACTTCAAGAACAAGTCGGCCGCCGAGGTCATCATGACCACCCTCCACTCCGGCGGGAAGTTCGGCGGTGACGGCTACAAGATCTCGGGCGGGCTCCACGGTGTCGGCGTCTCGGTGGTCAACGCGCTCTCCGACAAGCTCGAGCTCGAGATCCACCGCGACGGCGGGAAGTGGGAGCAGCACTTCGCCAAGGGCGGCAAGCCCCAGGGCAAGCTGCGCAAGGTCGCGACCTCGCGGAAGAAGGGCACCACCGTCACCTTCTGGCCCGACCCCCGCGTCTTCGAGGAGACCGAGTTCCGGGCCCAGACCATCCTCGAGCGCCTGCGCGAGATGGCGTTCCTCAACAAGGGCCTCGAGATCCGCTTCGTCGACGAGCGCCCCCGCCCCAAGATCGAGCAGACCTACAAGTACTCCGGTGGCGTCGTCGACTTCGTGAAGCACCTCAACGCGTCGAAGGACCCGCTGTTCAAGCGGGTCATCGCGCTCGAAGACACCTCGCCGAGCGGCGAGGTCGAGATCGCGATGCAGTGGAACACCGGCTTCCACGAGGGCCTGCACTCGTTCGCCAACAACATCGCCACTACCGAGGGCGGCATGCACGAAGAGGGCTTCAAGAAGGCCCTCACCAACGCGGTGAACAAGTACGCCAAGGTCAAGGGGCTGGTGAAGGACAAGGACGTCCAACTGCTGGGCGAGGACATCCGCGAGGGCATGACCGCGATTCTGTCGGTGAAGCTGCGCAACCCGCAGTTCGAGGGGCAGACGAAGTCGAAGCTCGGCAACACCGAGATGCGCTCGTTCGTGGAGAAGGCGACGAACGAGAAGCTGGGCGACTGGCTCGAGGAGCACCCGTCCGAGGCGCGCCAGATCATGGTCAAGGCGACCCAGGCGGCCCGGGCCCGCATCGCTGCCCGCCAGGCGCGCGACCTGACCCGGCGCAAGTCGCTGCTCGACTCGTCGGCGATGCCGGGCAAGCTGGCCGACTGCGCATCGAACGACCCCGCCGAGTCCGAGCTGTTCATCGTCGAGGGCGACAGCGCCGGTGGCAGCGCCAAGCGGGCGCGCGACCCACGTATCCAGGCGATCCTGCCGATCCGGGGGAAGATCCTCAACGTCGAGCGCGCCCGCATCGACAAGATGCTCAAGAACGAAGAGATCCAGTCGCTCATCACCGCCATCGGAACCGGGGTGGGCGAGGACTTCGACGGCGAGAAGGTCCGGTACCACCGCATCGTGATTCTCGTGGACGCTGACGTGGATGGCAGTCACATCCGCACGCTGCTGCTGACGTACTTCTTCCGCCAGCTGCCCGAGCTGCTGCGCTTCGGCTGCATCTACATCGCCCAGCCGCCGCTGTACCGCGCCGACATCGGCAAGGAGCGCTACTACCTCAAGGACGACCCTGCGCTCCGCGCGTTCGAGGGCGAGCACGAGGGCCGCAAGCTCGACATCATGCGGTTCAAGGGCTTGGGCGAGATGGACTGGGAGGAGCTCAAGGTCACCACGATGGACCCGGCGACGCGCACGCTTCTGAAGGTCGACGTCGAGGACGCCGCCATCGCCGACGAGGTGTTCTCGAAGCTCATGGGTGACGACGTCGAGATGCGTCGTCACTTCATCCAGGAGAACGCCAAGGACGTCCGCTTCATCGACGTCTAGTACGGCGCAGAGAAAAGGAGGAGACGCACCGCCATGCCCGACGACGGCGTCCAGCAGACGCTCGGCAACGTCGAGCCCATCGAGATCCAGGAGGAGATGGAACGCTCCTTCCTCGACTACGCGATCTCGGTTATCACCGCGCGCGCCCTGCCCGACGCGCGCGACGGCCTCAAGCCGGTGCAGCGCCGCATCCTCTACGGCATGTACGACCAGGGCCTGCGCCCCGACCGCAAGCACCGCAAGTCGGCCCAGGCGGTCGGCGACGTGATGGGCAAGTACCACCCCCACGACAGCAGCGCGATCTACGACGCAATGGCGCGCATGGCACAGGACTTCTCGCTGCGGGAACCACTGATCGACGGCCACGGCAACTTCGGGTCGCCCGACCCCAACGACCGTCCGGCGGCAATGCGCTACACCGAAGCGCGTCTCGCGCCGCTGGCGATGGCGGTGCTGGGTGAGATCGACGAGGACACCGTCGATTTCGAGGACACCTACGACGGTGAGAACACCGAGCCCGCCGTGTTGCCGGCGCGACTGCCGAACATGCTCGTCAACGGGGCGGGCGGCATCGCGGTGGGGATGGCCACCAACATCCCGCCCCACAACCTGGGCGAGGTCGTCGACGCCGCCATCCACATGATCGACAACCCCGACGCCAAGCCCAAGGACCTCATGAGCTTCGTCAAGGGTCCCGACTTCCCGACCGGCGCCCTAATCCTGGGCAAGAAGGGAATCGAAGAGGCGTACCGCACCGGCCGCGGCTCCATCAAGATGCGCGCCGTCGCCGAGATCGACGAAGGCGGCAAGCGCAACGAGCTCCGCATCGTGGTCACCGAGGTGCCGTACCAGACGTCGGTCGAGGTGATCGGCCAGAAGATCGCCGAGCTCGTGAACGAGCGGAAGATCGAGGGCATCCGCGACGTGCGCAACGAGTCGTCGGGCGACACGACCCGGCTGGTCGTCGAGCTCAAGCGCGATGCCAACCCTCAGATCGTGCTGAACCAGCTGTACAAGCACACGCCGATGCAGACGAGCTTCGCCGTGCACATGCTCGCTTTGGTCGACGGCGTGCCCCGACTGCTCTCACTCGACCGGGCGATCGTCGTCTACGTCGCCCATCAGATCGAGGTCGTCACCCGCCGCACCCAGTTCCGGCTGCGCAAGGCCCAAGAGCGCGAGCACATCCTCCAGGGCCTCGTCCGCGCCCTCGACATGATCGACGTGGTCATCGAGTTGATCCGGGGCGCGGCCGACGTCGACACCGCCCGGGCCGGCCTCATGGCCAAGCCGTTCGAGTTCAGCGAGATCCAGGCCAACTTCATCCTCGACATGCAGCTCCGCCGCCTCACCCAGCTCGAGGGCAAGAAGCTGCGCGACGACCTCGCCGAAGTGCTGGACACCATCAAGGAGCTCGAGTCGATCCTCAAGAGCAAGAAGAAGCTCCACACTGTGGTCAAGACCGAGCTCGGCGAGATCCGCGACCAGTTCGCGAACGAGCGCCGAACGAAGCTCACGCGCGACACGGGCGACCTCGACGTCCTCGACCTCATCGACGACGAAGAGGTCGTCGTCGTGCTGTCGAAGAAGGGCTACATCAAGACGGTCGCGGCCGATTCTTTCCACCGGCAGGGCCGGGGCGGGCGCGGGGTCTCGGCGGCGAAGCTGCGCGACGAGGACTACGTCGAGCACCTGCTCATCACGTCCGCCCACTCCTACCTGCTGTTCTTCTCCAACCGCGGGCGCGTCTACCGGCTGCGGGCGCACGAGATCCCGATGAAGGAGCGCACGGCGCGGGGCACCGCGATCCCGAACCTGCTCTCGCTCGGCGCCGAGGAGAAGATCCAGGCGATCATCGACACCCGGACGTACGAGGACGGCGCGTATCTCTTCTTCGCGACGAAGAAGGGGATGGTCAAGAAGACTCGGATCACCGAGTACGACTCGAACATTCGGAGCGGTCTCAAGGCCATCAACCTCAACGCCGGCGACGAGCTCGTGCGCGTGATCCAGACCACCGGGCGCAGCGACATCATGCTTGTGTCGCGCGAAGGCATGACCATCCGCTTCTCCGAGGGCGGTGTGCGCGCGATGGGGCGCGCGACTGCGGGCGTGCGGGGCATGAAGCTCAAGGACAAGACGGACGCGGTGGTGGCGTGCAGCGTCGCCCGCAACGACGCCGTTATGCTGTTCGTGAGCACCAGCGGTCACGGCAAGCGCACGAAGCTGAGCCTGTTCAAGCGCCAGAATCGGGGCGGAACGGGCGTACGGGGCATGAAGATAACTGCCGCTCGAGGGGGCGTAGTCTCCGCGTTCACCGTGGGTCAGGACGACGAGATCTTGGTGATCTCGTCGGGCGGCAATATCATCCGCATGGAAGCCAAAGAGATCTCGGCCCAAGGGCGGGATGCGACCGGCGTTCGGGTGGCCCGCCTCGGTGAGGGCCAATCCGTAGTGGCGGTGGCGCCCGTGCTCGAAGCCGACGACGGAGAGGAAACGTAGGGCGCATGGCGAGATCCCCCGGCGAGATGGACCCTCGCCCGACGCGACCGGTCGGGGCCGCCACGCCCCCGGCCGAACGTGCGCCCGCGCCTGAGCGCGCGCCGGATCCCGACGGCAACTCGCGTCGTCCGCCGGCGCGTTCGCGCGGTCGCGCGCGCCAACCGGTCCAGGCCGCGCCGAAGCCGAGCCGAGCCGACCGCAAGGCCGATCGGAAGGCGCAGAGGCCGGCCAAGCCGGTCAAGCGCGAGCGCCGGCTGCGCCACACGATCCAGAAGGTCGACCTCTGGTCGGTGATGAAGCTGTCGCTGTGCTTCTACCTCTGCGGGCTTGCGGTCTGCCTCGTGGCCCTTGTCTCTCTCTGGCTCATCGCCGACGCCTTTGGCATCGTCTCCAACGTCGAGGAGTTCGTCGGTGACCTGCTGTCGTCGGAGGACTTCACCTTCCTCTCGGGCGAGATGCTCCGAGGGGTGACGCTCGTGGGCCTGGTCGTCGTGATGCTCCAGGTTGTGGTCACGGTGATGGCGGCGGCGTTCTACAACCTGTTCGCGGAGCTGTTCGGAGGCATCGAGGTCACCGTGGTCGAGGAAGAGCCCGTCGCCCGTTCGTAGGTTGCGAGTACGCTCGCTCGCCGTGCCCGGCGCAGAGACCACAACGTGGCGCGGGGCTATAGCTCAGTCGGTTAGAGCGCATCCCTGATAAGGATGAGGTCGGTGGTTCGATTCCACCTAGCCCCACTGTGAAGACCTTTCGTCGCGGGCTGCTGGTCGCGTTGGTCGCGGTGCTCGTCGGCGGCTTCGTTCGCCTACGCGGCAAGGGCGGGGTCCCGCCCACGAGCGGCGGTTGGCGGGAGCTCGAGGGCCCCGAGTTCCGTTGACGGCCGTCCTGCTGGTCGGCACGGGCGCCGTGGGTGTTCGCGCCGCCCGCCAGCTCGTCGACACGCCCGGGGTCGAACGGCTGCTGATCGCGGGCCGCGACCGCGGCCGGGTCCAGACGATCACGAAGGTGTTGGGGGAGCGGGCCGAGCCGGCCGCCTTCACGCCCGGCGACGTGCTTCTTGCCGGGGTCACCGCGGTCGCCACCGCCCTACCCCCGACGGTCGACGCCGTGGTCGCACGCAGCGCGGTCGCCGCGGGCGTGCCGGTGGCGTCGGCCGGCGACGACGAGCACGCCGTCACCGCCCTGCTCGGTCTCGACGCCGATGCGCGTGAAGCGCGCGTTCTGGTGGCGATCGGGTCCGGGCTCGCGCCCGGCCTCGCCGACGTCCTCGCCCGCCATGCCGCCGGCGCACTCGACCGGGTCGACGAGGTGCATGTCGCCCGGTCGGGGGTCGCCGGGCCGGCGTCGCGGGCGTCACTTCGGAGGGCGCGGCGTGCACGCCCGGCGGAGTGGCGGGACGGCACCTGGCACCGGGAACGGCGAAGCGCCGCCGAGCTCGTCTGGTTCCCCGACCCGGTGGGCGGGCGCGAGTGCGAGCCGGTGGCCGCGGGCACGGCCCTGTTGGTTGCCGCTTTCCCCGACCTTCAACGAGCCACGACGCGCTTCGACGCCCTCCCACCGGCCAGCATCGCCGAGACCCTGACCCGGCGACGGGCCGACGACAGCTGGGGCGCGGTGCGGGTCGAGGTCTGGGGGTGGCAGGGCCACGCCCGACGGCCGGTGGTGTACGGCGTCATCGAGCGCACCGCGGTGGCGGCGGGCACCGTGCTGGCGGTGACCGCGGCACGCCTCGCCGGCGCGCTCCCGGCCCTCCCGCTGCGCCCCGGCCACGAGCATGGCGCCCAGGGGCTGGGCGCGCTGTTCGAACCGCCGCCGTTCTTGGCCGAGCTGGCCCGTCGCGGGGTGAAGGCGGCGGTCTTCGAGGGCGTCGCGGTTGCCTGAGCTCCGCGTCGAGCGGGCGGTGCGGACGCTGCCGGTCGTCGGCGACTTCGACGTGACGGTGGCATCGCTGCGAGCCCGGGTTCAGCGGGACAACACGCGCGCCGGTGGCGGCTTCGGCATCGGGCTGGCTACGCCGCTGGCCGTACGCGGCTCCGGCGGGTCGGTCATGCCGATCCCCAGAACGGCACTCGGCCCGATCGGGATCGCGGTCGCGATGCTGTGTACCGGCGCGATGACGAGGGAGGATCACGACATGGACCAGTCCGACCGGCTCAGCAACCTCGTTCCGAAGGTGGCTCGATCAGAAGAGATCGTCCGTGCCTTCACAGCGGCCGGGACCGGCCAGGGTGTCGTCGGCCCGGCCACGTCCGTCGGTGACCGCACGGTGGTGCCGTTGATCGAGACGATCTTCGCCGGCGGCTACGGCGGTGGTGGCGGCGCCGTGGCCGAGCAGGAGGATGTGGGCGGTGGCGGCGGGGGCGGCGGCTTCGCGCGCAGCCGGACCGTCGCCCTCGTGGAGATCACGCCCGACGACGTCAGGGTGAAGCCGATCGTCGACACCACCGCGATCGTCCTCGCCGCCATCGGAGTCCTTGCCGGGCTCTTGGGCGTGCGCCGACGCGGCCGTCGGCACTGAGTTCCCGTAGCATTGACTGACGCGGGGACGTAGCTCAGCTGGCTAGAGCACCTGCTTTGCAAGCAGGGGGTCGTGGGTTCGAGTCCCATCGTCTCCACCGACCGAGACGTGCGACATGCCGCTGACGGGAGTCGGATCTCGTGATCCCCGTCGTCAGGCTCCGGGCCCATGAACCAGTGCTTGTGCGCGGCGGGGAGCCGGCGGCCGCGGCACTCGATGTACAGCTCGCCGCTGTCGTCATCCGGGTCGTCGCTCCGGACCAGGACGTGGATCCTGCCGCACCGGTCGCAACGCACCCGGCGGCCGGCCCGCACGAAAGCGGGTGACCCGGGCATCAGAGGTTCGAGGCTCATGTCCCACCTCACCTCGCCTGTGGACTGAGGACGCTGGCGTACCCACCTGGAGCCCCCTCTAATCCAAGGGCCCGCCCGGCTACTGCGAGACCGCGTCCGCCGGCCCCTGACTCGGGCGGCCGTTCTCGCGGCGGAGGGCCTGGTGGCGCTGGAGCCGGAGGTAGGCGGCGAGGACGACGGCCCGGTCGGCGATCGGGGTCGAGCCCTCGTGCTCGATGAGCTGCTCGAGCGCGAGCGCGACCAACGCCACATCCGGAGGTTCGAGATCGAGCCGGACCAACGGCCGGTTGGCGGTCATCGGGGTCCCCCCAAATCCGACAGATCGCCGCGAAGGGGGAGATTCTAGGCCGGGACCCGGGCCGACCCTCAAAACCGCTTGGCCACTGCACGCGTTCGAGCACGCGCGCCGCTGCAGCGAAACATCCCCTTGCCAGGTGGGAGAATGGCGGCTCGGTTGATCCATGCCCGGCACATCTGGGGGAGCGATGGGGAGGGCAGCCCGGCGCGTCAGGTTGATACTGGCGCTGGCGGTCGCGGCCGGGATCCCGTTCGCCCCCGGTCTCAGTCGCGCCGAGCAAGTCGGGCTGGGCGGGCTCGTCCTCGGCTATGCGGCCCTGGCGGCCGTGTTCGACGAGATCGGGGCCCGCCGGGCCGGCTTCCCGGCCACGCCGTTGAGCGCGCTGGCCGGCATGGCCACCATCTTCGGGGCCACCCTCGTCCTCCCCGGGCTCCAGCCGGTGGCGCTCGCCTTCTATGTGGTCGCGGTGGCGTTCTACACCGCCATCGGCGGTCCCCGGCTCGGGCTGACCTTGTCGGCGGTCGCGCTGGGGGCGGCGGTCACGGCCAACGTTCTCGGCCCGCGCGCCGAGCAGCTCGCGCACCCGACACTCGTCGGGTTCGCAGTTGTGCTCCCGGCCCTCGCGCTCGGCGTCGACGCCGCCGCCCGGGGTCGACGCCGCACCGTCGAGCGCCTGGCCAGACTGCACGACGCGCTCCGAGCGGTCAGCGTCACCCCCGACCTGCAGGCGACGCTCGACTCGATCGTGGAGTCGAGCGCGGCGGCGGTCGGGGCGCCCGCCGCCGGCATCCTTCTGCGGGACGGCGACCGGCTCGTGCCCGCCGCCGCCAGTGGGGGTCGACGGGATTGGATGAGCAACGACGACCTCGATGCCGGCCATTTCGCCCGGGCGATGACCCGGCGGGAGACCGTGGTGGTTCGCGAGCCGGCCGGTGACGGCCTGCGCGCGCTGGTGGCGGTCCCGCTGCGGGTGGGCGGCGACGTCATCGGGGTGCTGGCGGCGGGCTTCTCGGAGCAGGCCGGACCGCCCCGCGAGGACCGCAACCTGCTCGAGACGTACGCGGAGCAGGCGGCCCTGGTGATCGTGCAGGCCCAGGCGTACGAACGTGAGCGGGAGGCGGCCGCGCAACTTGCCGAAGCCGACCGGCTCAAGGGTGAGTTCCTGGGCATGGTGTCGCACGAGCTGCGCACTCCGCTCACCGTGGTGAAGGGCTTTGTCGACACCGTGCTCCTCCACTGGGAACACCTGCCCGACGAGCGTCGCCGCGAGTTGCTCGGTCGGGCGTCCGGGAACGCCGACGAGCTGAACCGCCTGGTTGGTCAGCTGCTCGACTTCGCCCGCATCGACGCCGACCGCGTCCGGCTGGAGCCAAAGATCCTGACCGTGCGGGTGTCGGCGGAGGCAGCGTTGGAGGAGCTGGGGGCGGTGCTCGAGCGGCACCGGATCGAGGTCGACGTCCCCGAGGCGCTGGCCGTCATGGCCGACGCCGATGCGTTGGCCCACGTGCTGACCAACCTGCTTGTCAACGCGGCCAAGTTCGCGCCGCCCGGAACTCGAGTCATGGTGTCGGCCCGCGCTGCCGATGATGAGGTGGTGATCTCCGTCAGCGACGAGGGGCCCGGTGTCGCGCCCGACGACCGGGAGCGCATCTTCGAGCGCTTCTACCAGTCACCCGGCAACACGGTCGCGCGCAAGGGCACCGGCATCGGGCTGGGCGTCGCCCGGACCCTGGTCGAGCTGCACGGCGGCACCATCTGGGTCGAGGGCCGGCCCGGCGACGGCGCCACCTTCTCCTTCACATTGCCGGCGTCGGCCGCGTCGGGCGTCACCCCGGATGCACCCCGGGCCGCGGCGGCGGGGGCATGACGGCGATGCGACGCTTCGTAGGGGTAGGCGCAGTCGCGCTGGTTGGCGTTGCCGCGCTCGCGGGCACGGCCGCGGGCGCGCCCGCAGGGCCGCTCCCCCCGATCACCCTCCCGCCTCCGCCGGTCCCACTCCCTGTCGACCCGAACGCGCTGCTCGACTCGGTCGGGGACACCGCCGAGCAACTCGTCGAGGTGCCGCTCCCCGGCGTGACGCCCGCACCTGCACCGGTACCGGCACCGGCACCCGCCACTACTCCGCCGGCCGCGCCCCCGGCGCCGGTACCGGCGGACACCGGCGACGCCCCCGCGGACGAGCCCGCCGCCGGATCCGATGGTGGACCGGCTGCGGCAGACGAGGACACCGGAACCGACGCCGATCCGGTGTCGCTGCCGGCACGGCTCGGTGCCGCCGCCGGGACGGGCACCAACCTGCTCCTGTTGGCGTTGGGCCTGGGGCTGGCCCTCGTCGCCGCCAGCCCCCGCGGTCCGACGTACCGGCGGGCGCGGCGCGAGGTCCTCGACCGGCTGGAGGACGCGTACGAGCAGCAGCACCGGGCGGCCGCGGAGCTGGCCGAGGCCGACCGGCTCAAGGGCGAGTTCTTGAGCATGATCTCGCACGAGCTGCGCACGCCGCTGACGTCGGTCAAGGGCTTCGTCGACACCGTGCTCCTCCACTGGGACCGGTTCTCCGAGGAGCAGCGGCGGGAGCTCCTCGACCGGGCATCGGGGCGCGCCGACGAGCTGACCCGCCTCATCGGCCAGCTGCTCGACTTCGCCTCGATCGAAGCCGACCGGGTGGATGTCGACCTGCGGGCGCTGGACGTGCGCGAGCGCGTCGACGCGGTCATCGGTGACGTCGCCCCCGTCGTGGCCGACCACCGCATCGAGGTCGACGTCACCGAGGCCCTCGTCATGACCGCTGATGCGGACGCCTTCGGGCATGTGCTCGTCAACCTGTTGACCAACGCGGTGAAGTTCTCACCCCCCGGCAGCACCATCCGGGTCGAGGCCCGCGCCGAGCGGCTGGAAGTCGTCGTGTCGGTCGCCGACCAGGGCACCGGCATCTCCTCCGAGGACCAACGCCGGATCTTCGACCGCTTCTACCAGTCGAACTCTTCCGGGGCCGATGGGAACGGGTCCCGGCGGGGCACCGGCATCGGGCTCGCCATCGCCCGGCGCTTCACCGAGGTGCAGGGCGGGCGGATCTGGGTCGAGAGCGAGCCCGGGCACGGCTCGACCTTCTTCTTCACCCTGCCCCTGAGCCGGACCGGCGTGGATCGTGTGGTCGCGACGTCCGCCCCCGCGCCGGGCTAGTCGGCCCGCTCCTTCCGGCGCACGAAGAACGTTCCCGTTCCCCGCGACACCAGTTCCCCGGCCGGGTCGCGCACCCAGGACTCGAGGTACGCGATCTGCCGGGCGAGGCGGACGACCTCGCCCCGCACCGAGAGCTCGGCGCCGGCCTCGGCAGCGCGCATGGTCTCGTACTTGATGTCGAGGGTGGCCGCCCGGTCGCCCGACTCGAGGGCGGCGTTGGTGGCGAAGTTCATGGCGGCGTCGTGAATCACGCCGTAGACCCCGCCGTGCACCGCGCCCAGGGGATTGCAAGCCAACTCGGTGGGTGTCCACTTGGCGGTCGCCCACCCTTCGCCGTAGCCGTCGAACGAGATACCGAGCTGGGCCAGGAGGGGCATACCCCCGTCGCCGAGCGCGTTGTCCATGTTGCGCGGCATGGACGGAGGTTAGGAGCTGCCATCCGCCGATCTGAGCCGCGGCTGCGTGCGGGAGCGGCGAGCGTCCCGTAGGGCGGCGGCAGGTATCCTGCCGCCGAGCGAGTGCGACCAGAAAGGTCGGACCACCCGGTCTAGTTCTCACCACACAGGAGTTCCTATGGCCACCGCCGTCATCGTCGATGCCGTCCGCACCCCCCTCGGGCGCCGCAACGGCAAGCTCAAGGACACCCACCCCGTCGACCTCGCCGCCCATACGCTCGACGCGCTCGTCCGGCGCAACGACCTCGATCCCGCGCTCGTGGACGACGTGATCATGGGCTGCGTCATGCAGGTCGGCGACCAGGCCATCAACGTCGGCCGCAACGCCGCGCTGGCGGCCGGGTTCCCCGAATCGGTGGTCGGCACGACCGTCGACCGGCAGTGCGGGTCGTCGCAGCAGGCGGCCCACTTCGCCGCCCAGGGCGTGATCGCGGGGGCGTACGACGTGGTGATCGCGGCCGGGGTCGAGAACATGACCCGGGTGCCGATGGGGGCGTCGGTGATCGCCGGGAGCCTCCCCTTCGGACCGAAGATGATGTCGCGCTACCAGGACCCGGGCCTGGTGCCCCAGGGCATCTCGGCCGAGATGATCTCCGAGAAGTGGAGCATCTCCCGCGAGGACAACGACCGGTTCTCGGTGGAGTCACACCTGCGGGCGGCGCGCGCCACCGACGAGGGCCGGTTCGAGCGCGAGATCGTCCCGCTCAAGGTGACGACCGAGGAGGGCAAGGAGCAGTTCAGCCGGGACGAGGGGTTCCGGCCCGACAGCTCGGTCGAGAAGCTGGCCAACCTCAAGCCCGCGTTCAAGCCCGACGGCGTCATAACCGCCGGCAACTCGTCCCAGATCAGCGACGGGGCTGCCGCGGTGCTGGTGATGAGCGAGGAGAAGGCGAGCCAGCTCGGCCTCACGCCCAAGGCGCGCTTCCATGCGTTCGCGCTCGCCGGCGTCGACCCGGTGATCATGCTGACCGGCCCGATCCCGGCGACGACGAAGGTGCTGGAGCGGGCCAAGATGACCCTCGACCAGATGGATCTGGTCGAGATCAACGAGGCGTTCGCGCCGGTGGTGCTGGCGTGGGAGAAGGAGCACCACCCCGACATGAGCAAGGTGAACGTGAACGGCGGCGCGATCGCCATCGGCCACCCGCTCGGGTGCTCGGGCGCGCGGCTGATGGCCACCTTGGTGCACGAGCTCGAGCGCACCGGTGGGCGCTGGGGCCTCCAGACCATGTGCGAGGGCGGGGGCATGGCCAACGCCACCGTCATCGAACGCCTCGGCTAGCACCCAAATGGGTGGGACGGCGGGGGACACCCTCGGCGGACCCCACCCACCCACGGCCGGCACTCGCTCCGCGCGTGCCAACGTCCGCCGAGGGCGCCCGCCGTCGTCCCGTAACGCCCGGTCGCCGCCCGTCAACCACAATCGGGCCGTGATCTGGGACGTGCTGCGGATCGTGCTGGCCGTCGTTGCGGCGGTGACGATCTACGTGATCGGCGCGGGGATCCTCAAGAAGTTCAAGATCGCGCCGCCCGAGGAGCCGGATCCGGCCGACCTGCGGCCGGTCGACGCCCGGTTCCGGTGCCAGGTCTGCGGGGCCGAGGTCACGATGACCGTCTCGGCCACCGACGAGCCCGAGGCGCCCCGCCACTGCCGGGAGGACATGGTCCGGCTCCCCTAATTTGGCGGTCTGACCTGGGCAAATGGGTTTCCCCAGATTGGGGATAACCCTGTGGGGAAGTTACAGCGATGGCATTCGACGGTGCGCGCTTAGCGAAGTCGGGTGGAGAGGACGAAGCCGCCGGTGATGAGGCCGAGGCCGACGAAGAGGAAGCTGTTGCTGGCCTCGCCGAACAGCAACTCGAGGTAGTTGAGGATCACGACCACGACGCCGGTCAGCATCATCGTGAACATCGTGACCGGAACCCACAGCTTGCTCGGCGGCGCTTTCTTCGGCGGCGGGGGCGTGTAGCGCGACCGCTTGCTCTTCGACTGCGGCATGCGGGCGCAGGATAACCGGGAGGCGCGCCCTCGAGGCCGCGTTACGGTGCGCGGATGGGCGCCCGCGTGCTCGTCATCGATAACTACGACTCGTTCGTCTACAACCTCGTCCAGTACCTCGGGGAGCTCGGGGCCGAGCCGGTCGTTCACCGGCACGACCAGGTCACGCTGCCCGAGCTGCGCGACCTCGCCCCCGACGCGGTGCTGGTGTCACCGGGCCCGGGGCGCCCCGAGGATGCGGGCATCTCCAACGACGCCGTCCGCGATTTCGGCGAGCGGGGCGTGCCCGTGCTGGGGGTGTGCCTCGGCCATCAGTGCATCGGCGCGCTCTACGGCGGCGACGTCGTGCGGGCACCCCAGGTGATGCACGGCAAGACCTCGGAGATCCATCATGACGGGGGCGGCGTGTTCGCGGGCCTGCCCGATCCGATCACGGCCACCCGCTACCACTCACTGGTCGTCGCTCGCGACACGGTCCCGACCGACCTGGTGGTCAGTGCCGAGAGCGAGGACGGGCTGGTGATGGGGCTGCGCCACCGGGAGCTCCCGGTCGAGGGAGTCCAGTTTCACCCCGAGTCGATCCTCACCGAGTCGGGCCACGCCCTGCTGAAGAACTTCCTGAGCGGCGCAACCGCTACGGCAGGGTCGCGGTAGCCCCGTCCACCGCGGCGAGACCGTCGGCGACCAGCGACGCCAGCGCGTCGGCGTCGAGCCCACCGGCGGCGGCGGGCCCGGCGCGCAACTCGGCCAGGACCCGGCCCCGCCGCTGGCGGAACGATCCCTCGAAACGCGCCTGACGCGTCCGGCGCTCGCCGTCGACCGGTCCGCGCCCCGCACACTTCTGCGCCAGCGGGCATTCGTCGCAGCGCGGGTCGCGGGCGCGACAGACCAGTGCGCCGACGTCCATGAGCGCGAGCAGGCGGTCGCGGCCTCGCAGCGTTCCACCCAGCGCGCGAGCAGACGCCTCGTGCTCGCGTGGCGTGAGCCGCCGGCCGGCGACGCGCTCGACCACCCGCCGGATGTTGACGTCGACCGCGACCACGTCGGCGCCGTCCGCCTGGGCCGCGACCGCGGCGGCCGTGTACCGCCCGACGCCGGGAAGCTCGGTGAGGTCGGCGGGCCAGCCCCGCTCGGTGATCGCCACCGCCGCCTCCCACAGCCGCCGGGCCCGGCGCGGGTAGCCGAGGCGACCCCACGCCGCGATCACGGCCCCGGGGCCGGCGGCGGCCATCGCCGGCGGCGTCGGGAAGCGGGCGATGAACCCGGGCCAGGCGGCCGCGACCCGCCCGACCTGCGTCTGGTGGAGCATCACCTCGGACACGAGCACGGGCCAGCGGTCGCGGGTCGCGCGCCAGGCCAGGGCGTGCCGGCCGTGACGCGCGTACCAGTCGCCGAGCAAGGACCGGTTACTGCCCCACGACGATCGTGACCGTCGAGCCCTTGGGTGCCTGGCCGCTCGCCGGCGACTGGGTGACGACGAGGCCGCTGTTCGCCGGTGTCGACGGGGCGAAGCTGACGACCACGTTGAACCCGGCCGTGGTCAGCGCGTTCTGCGCCGCGCCCTGGGTCTGGCCGACGGTGTTGGGCACGTCGACCATCATCGGGCCGTTCGACACGTAGAGCGTGACGGCGGTGCCCTTCGGCTGCTTCGTCCCCTCGGCGGGGTCGGTGCGGGTGGCTCGTCCGGCCGGGATCGTGTCGTGGGGCTCGGGCCGGATCGTGACCTCGAACCCGGCGGTGCGTAGGTTCGTCTCGGCCGTCGCCTGGGGCAGGTTGGCGACCGCGGGGATGTCGACCGCGGCCTCGCCCGCGACGACCAGCACGACCTGGTCGCTCTTCTTGACCTCGGCGCCGACCGGCGGCTCGGTCCGCAGCACCGTGCCCGGGGGCTGGTCGCTCTCCTCGGGGAACCCGACCACGTTGGTGAAGCCGAGCTCCTGGAGCTGTTGCCTCGCCTCCGCCTCGGACTTGCCGACGACGTTCGGGATGGTGACCGTCGACGAGCTGACCGTCAACGTGATGGTGCCGCCCTTCTTCAGCTTCTGGCCCGAAGCCGGGTCCTGTTCCAGGACCTGGTTCTCGGGCTGGTTGCTCTCCTTGTCTTCGCGCTCGACCTTGAACCCCTTCGCCTCGAGCGCCAGCTTCGCCTCGTCGAAGGTTTGGCCGACGACGTCGGGCACCGCCACCGTCGTGCCCCCGCCGCTCGTCTCGGGCGTGAACGCCCCGGTGATCAGCCCGACCATCGCCGCCAGCAGCAGCACCCCCAGGATCGACGCGACGATCGCGCCGGCGATCTTGCGGGAGCTCCGTCGGGGCGCGTAGCCGTCGTCGGGATAGGCGCTCGTCGGCGCCACCGCCTCGGTCTGCGCTCCGGCCTCACCCGTGGGGAGGTCGGTGACCACGGCGGTGACGGGGGCCGCGCTGGGCGCCTTGCCCCGCCCGAAGCGGACCAGGTCGTCGCGCAGGTCGTCGGCCGACTGGTAGCGGGTGTCGAGGTCCTTCGACATCGCCGACAGCACGATGCGCTCGAGGTCGTGCGGGACCGTCGGCACCTGCTCGCTGAGCGCGGGCGGCTCCTCGCGCACGTGCTTGTACGCGACTGCGACCGGGGTGTCGCCGCTGAACGGCGGCTCGCCGCTCAACATCTCGTACAGCACCACGCCGAGCGAGTAGACGTCGGAGCGTCCGTCGACCGGCAGCCCCTGGGCCTGCTCGGGAGAGAAGTAGGTGGCGGTGCCCATGACCGCGCCGGTCTGGGTGAGGGCCTCTTTCGTGTCGGCCTGGGTCGCCCGGGCGATCCCGAAGTCGGTGACCTTGACCCGCCCGGTCTCCGTCAGCAGCACGTTGCCGGGCTTGATGTCGCGGTGCACGACGCCGCTACGGTGCGCGAAGGCCAGCGCCTCCGCGATCTCGGCGCCGATCTCGGCCGCCTTGGCGGGAGCAAGCGGCCCGTCGGCCTGGATGAGGTCGCGCAGGCTGCGGCCCTCGATGTACTCCATCACGATGAAGTAGGTGCCGCGCTCCTGGCCCCAGTCGTAGATGGCGACGATGTTGGGGTGGCTCAGGTTGGCGGCCGCCTGGGCCTCCCGCCGGAACCGCTCGACAAAGCTGGGATCGCGGGCGAACTCGGGGAACAACACCTTGACGGCCACCGGACGGTCGAGCAGTTGGTCGCGGGCGAGGTACACCTGCGCCATGCCGCCCCGGGCGATGCCGCGCTTGATCTCGTAGCGGTTCGAGAAACTGTTCGCGACCTGCGTCATCGCCTCAAAACCCTACCTGTCGCCCCTCGCGATTCCCCGGAGCCCGGCCTTCCGGACACTGGCGCGCGCTCATCGCAACAGCAGCTCCATCATCTGCTTGGCGAGGGGCGCCGCCACCCGGCCGCCGGTGGCGTCGCCACCCGCGCTGCCGCCCCCCTCGACGAGGACGGCGACCACCACTCGGGGGTCCTCCGCAGGCGCGAACCCGACGAACCAGCTGTGGGGCGAGCCGAGCTCGTTCTGGGCGGTGCCGGTCTTCCCCGCCACCGTGACCCCCGGGATCTGTGCCGCCCGGCCGGTGCCGGCCTCCACGACCCGCACCATCATCCCGTTCACGGTCTGGGCGGTCCCGGCCGAGATCGCGGTCTTCCACACCTCGTCGTCGAAGCCGCGCACGGTCCCGCCCTCGGCGTCGGTGATCTCCGCCATCACGTGCGGCTTCATGATCGCTCCGCCGTTGGCGACCGCCGCGCCCACCAGCGCCAGCTGGAGCGGAGTGGTGAACACGTCGCCCTGCCCGATGCCGGCGAATGCGAACAGCGGCTGATTCTCCTGGAACGAGCCCGCCGGCGGGCCCCCACTCGCGGCGGCGCCGGGTCGGAGGTCGAGAGGAGGCGACGAGCCGATTCCGAACGCCTCCATCCCGGGCACGAAGCTCTCGCCGAGTTGGAGCCCGATGGCGCCGAAGGTGGTGTTGCACGACTGACGGAAGCTCTCGACGAGATTGCCTCCGCACGACTGCGAGGCGAAGTTCTTGAGCGTGTCGTTGGTCTGGGGAAGATCGATCTGGCTCACGGTCGGGAAGTCGGTCTCGGGTGTGACCGCGCCCGTCTCGAGCCCGACCGAGGCGGTGACGATCTTGAACGTCGATCCGGGCGGGTAACGCTCGCGGTACGCCCGGGCGAGGTCGGGCTTGTCCGGGTTCTGCTGGAGCTGCTGGCCGAAGAGCTGCACCGCGTCGGTGTCGTGCCCGGCGAGCGGGTTGGGGTCGTACGACGGGTTGGAGTACATCGCCAGGATGGCGCCGGTCTTGGGGTCGAGCGCGACGACGGAACCCTTCTGCCCGCCGAGCAGGTCCCGGGCGAGCGCCTGGGCCTCGGCGCTGATCGAGAGCACGACGCTGCCCGTGTTCTCCTTGCCGGCGAAGATGTCCCCGAGGTTCTTGAGGTCGAGCTCGAGGTCGCGGCCGACCAGTTCGTCGTTGTAGGTGTTCTCGGCGCCGGCGTTTCCGAAGACGAACGACTGGAACCCCACGATCTGGGCGAACAGGTCGGCCTGCGGGTACTCGCGCTGGAGGTCGAAGTCGTCGCCGTCGTCCTCGTCGGGCACCGAGCGCGCCACGACCTGGCCGTCGGCGGTGACGATGTCGCCCCGGGGGCGGGAGAAGTCCCGGATGGCCTTGCGCACGTTGCGGGGGTCGTTGGCCAGCTCCTCGGCGTGGAAGACCTGGAGGTAGGTGAGCTGGGCGGCCAGGGCCAGGATCAGGACGGTGCAGGCGAGCCCGACCCGGCGGATGGCGCGGTTCACGGACGCGCCCTCATCGCCGGACCGTGACCGCGGCCCGGCTCGCCTGTGTTTCGGCGCGCGCCGCGGTCTCGTCCGAGATGCGCAGCAGCAGCGCCAGGATCACGAAGTTGGCGATCAACGACGAGCCGCCGTAGGAGATGAACGGGAGAGTGATGCCGGTCAGCGGGATCAACCGGGTCACGCCGCCCAGGATGAGGAACGTCTGCACCCCGATGATCGCGGTCAGCCCGGCCGCGAACAGCTGTGAGAAGGGCCGGTCGGCCTGGACCGCGATCCGGAAGCCGGTGCCGATGACCAACAGAAACGCGATCAGGATCGCGACGGTCCCGAGGAGGCCCAGCTCCTCGCCGATGGCGGAGAACACGAAGTCGGTTGGCGCGTTGGGGATCTTCTCCGGGCTGCCGAGCCCGAGCCCGGTGCCGGCAAAGCCCCCCGTCCCGAAGGCGAACAGAGACTGGGTGATCTGGAACCCCTCGTCGTCGGCGACCGGCCACGGGTCCGTCCAGGTCGAGATACGCACCTGCACGTGATCGAACATCCGGTACGCGACCAGCGCGCCCGAGACGAACAGCCCGAGTCCGGCGAGCAGGTAGACCGCCCGCTCCGTCGCCATGTAGAGCATGGCCGCGAACACCGCGAAGAACAGCAGCGACGACCCCAGGTCCTTCTCCTGGACCATGACGATGATCGACACGCCCCAGGCGAGCAGGAGCGGCCCGAGATGCTTGGGGTCGGGCAGCCGCATGCGGCCGAGACGGCGGCTGCCGGCGGCGAGCAGCTCGCGCTTGTCGACCAGGTAGGCGGCGAAGAAGATCACCACCAGGACCTTGGCGGCCTCACCCGGTTGGAAGTTGATCGGGCCGAGCCCGACCCAGAGGCGGGCGCCGTTGATCTCCTGGCCGACGCCGGGGACGAGCGGCAACAGCAGCGCTCCCAGGCCGAGGACGAGGAAGGTGTAGCGGTAGCGCTCCAGGGTGTTGACGCGTCGGACGAACATGAGTGTGAGCACGAACGCCCCGACGCCGAGCGCGATCCACATCGACTGGATCCGGGCGAGGTCGCGGTCGAGCCGGGAGATCGTGATGAAACCCACGCCGTTGAGCAGCGCCACGATCGGCAGCAGGGTTCCGTCGGCGCGGGGCGCGAGCCGGCGGACAGCGATATGCGCGATCACAAGTAACCCAATGACCACGCCGAGGATGGCCCACAGGTCGGGGGGTAGGTCGGGCCCGTCGGCGAGGAGCAGCAGCACGTAGCCCCCGGCGGTGACGACCACCGCGAGGATGCTGAGGCCGAGCTCGGAGGCGCGCCGGCGCTTGCCGACCACGCTCGCGATCGCGGCGCTCACGCCGGGGGCGGTGGGGGCGGGGGCACGGTGGTGGTCGTCGTCGTGGTCGTCGCGCT
>JBQTGU010000025.1:0-35658 GCA_052390575.1 Actinomycetota bacterium
GGGGGGGGGAGGAGGCCCACGCCACCTTGGCCCGCCGCCCCGGGGTCCCCCCCGGCGCCCCGTCCGTTTAACAGCAACCGTGGACCCTACTTCTTTGGGGGGGGCGGGGGGGGGCCCGGGTTACCGGCCCGCCGCCCTCCGGGCCGCTCGCCGCTCCCGCGCAATCCTGGCTGCAAGCCCTCGATGGCAGGCCTTCGCTGCCGCTCACGGAACGAGGATGCAGCCGCAGTTGTCGCAGTGCGCGACCGTGCCCGGGGGGCCCTTGCGGATCCGCTCCGCCTCGGTGGCGGGGATCGAGAGGTGGCACCCCTGGCACGTCCCGCCCACGAGCCGGGCCACCCCGACCCCGCGGGCCCGGCTGCGACGAAGCTCGTACTCCTCGAGCAGCTCCGAGCTGATCTTGGCCGCGAGCTCCTCGCGAGCGGCGGTCTCCGTGCCGAGCTCGGCGTCGATGGTCGACTCCTCCTGGGCGAGCGCGTCGCGCAGCTTCTGCGCCTCGGCTTCCAGCGTCGCCGCCTCCTCGCCGAGCTTGGCCACTTCGGTGTCGAGTGCCTCGCGCCGCTCCATGACCGCGAGCTCGCGCTCCTCGAGGCCGCGCCGGTGTCGCCGCAGCTGCTCGACGTCGGCCTGCATCGCCTGGAGCTCGCGGGGCGATGCGATCTCCCCCGAGTACATCTTGCGCTCGACCTCGGCCGCCTTGGCTTCGAGGGACTGTGCCTCGTCGTCGAAGCGATTCTCCTCCTGGGCGGCCTCGTCGCGCCGGCTGCGCATTTCCTCCAGCCGGGCCTGGACCTCGTCCAGCCGACCCTGCGCGGCTTCGAGCGCGGTGCGTTCCTCCAGCGTCTCCCGGCGGTGGCGGAGCCGGTCGGTGGCGGTGTCGTGCTCCTGGAGATCGAGCAGCGTGTCGAGCATCACCTCGCTGCCGACTTCCGATGCCATCCCTACTGCCTCGTCACGCTCGAGCTGATTGACCCTGCCGATGCCACTCCGTCCACCCTAACGGGACCGCGCGACCCGTCCGCGCTCAGGTCGATGAGGGCGGTGGTGGTGACGTCGTGACCGGGACCGTCGGCACCGTCGGCGCGGGTGCCGTCGGCGCCGGACCCGGCGGCGCGGTCGTGGGCGTCGTCGGCGTCGTGTCGGCCGGCAGCGTCGACGCCGGCGGGAGCAGGCCGGCGAGGTCGACGCGGCCGCCCTCGGGGTTCACGAACTGGCCCGGCGCCTTGCACTGCGGGCCCGGCGCGGGGAACTTCTCGTCGGGCTTGCCCGCGAGCGCGTTGTTCATGAAGCGGTTCCAGATCGTGGCCGGCACCTGACCGCCGAAGCCGGCGCCGGGGATGTTGCCCTCGGGCGCGCCGTGCCATACGAACGCGGTGAGTCCCATCGTGCCGCCGAGGAAGGCGGCGTTGGTCCGCTCGTCGGTCGTGCCGGTCTTGCCGAAGGCGTCATGGCCACGCGGGGCCTTGCCCGACGCGGTTCCGCCGCCCGAGAGCGGGCCGTGGAGGATGTCGACCGCGCACGCGGCGACGTCGGGCTCGAGCACGCGCTCACCCGGCGGGGCGGTGTCGTCGAAGACGATCTCGCCCTTGGCGTTGAGCACCTTCGAGACGAAGATCGGGTCGTGGCGGACGCCTCCCGAGGCGAGCGTCGAGTCGACCGTCACCATCTCCAACGGCGTCGACTCGATGGTCCCGAGTGTCAGCGTCAGGATCTCGATCAGCTGGTCGGGGTCGTCGGTGCGGATGCCGAGCTTGTGGGCCATCGCGATGACCTCGGGCAGCCCCACGCTCGTCGACATGCGTACGAACGCGCAGTTCACCGAGTTGGCCGCGGCCGCCCGGATCGTCATGAAGCCGCCGCCGCCCTCGGCGTTCTGGGTCCGGCCTCCGTACCCCTTCACCATGCACGGTGACGTGCCGTCGACCATGTCGTTGGCGGAGTAGTTGTTGGCCAGGATCGTCGCGAGGGTGATGACCTTCCACGTCGACCCCATCTGGCGGCCGATGCCGTCGGTGATGATGTTGAACTGGCTGTCGGAGAACCCGCTGCCCTTCATCATCGCCTTGACGTGGCCGGTCTTCGGATCCATGGCGACGAGCGACGCGGTGAACCCCGGCTTCTCCGGCGTGATCGCGTTGACCGCCTCCTCCGCCTGCGCCTGCATCGTCGGGTCGAGCGTCGTGTGCACGGTCAGGCCACCCTGGAGGAGCGCGTTGCGCCGCTCCTTCTCGGTGGCGCCCAGGCGCTCGTCCGCCAGCAGCCGGGCCTGCACCTCCTCGACGAAGTCGTTGCTCGGTCGGAGCTCGGCCGGCGGCTTCACCGTCGGCAGCGGCTCGAGGTTGGCGGCGTCGGCTTGCTCCTGGGTGATGAAACCCTGCCTGACCTCCTGCTTGAGAACATCGGACCGGCGCTCGATCGCCTTGTCGGGATACACGAACGGGTTGTCGCCTTCGGGGTTGGCGATCACCCCCGCCAGCAGCGCCGCCTCGCCGACGGTGAGGCTGGCCATGTCGGGCTTGAGGAAGAAGCGCTCGGACGCCGACTTGATGCCGTATGAGCCCTGCCCGAAGTACACCGTGTTGAGGTACTGGGTGATGATCTCCTTCTTCGTGTACTGGTCGTTGAGCCGGTAGGCGAGGACCACCTCGCGGACCTTGCGGTCGAGGTCGCGCTCGGCCCCGAGCACCCGGTTCTTCACCAGCTGCTGGGTGATCGTCGAGCCGCCCTGCTCGATCTCGCCCGACGTCACGTTCTCGACGAAGGCGCGGAACACGCCGCCCACGTCGACGCCGGGGTTCTCCCAGAACGTCTTGTCCTCGATCGCGATGACGGCGTTGATGAGCGGCTTCGGGATCTCCTCGAACTTCACCGGCTGCCGGTCCTGGGTGCCCAGCACCCCGATCTGGGCGCCGTTGGCGTCGAACACGGTCGTGCGCTGTGACAGTTCGCCCAGGGTCTTGATCTCGCCCGTGTAGTAGTGGGCGGTGCCGATGACCTGGGCCCCGGGAATGACCGCGGCGAGGCAGGCGCCGACGCTGAAGCCGCCGACGACGACGATCACGATGAACGTGCGGATGAATGCGGCGCTCTTCACAAAAAACCCCGGAGAGGACCCATAAGGATTGCACACCCCCACGGCCAGCCCGGGGTCAGGGATCCCCGGTTCCTTGTCACACCTGGTCGGTACGCTCGGTTCGATGCCCGGTTTGGCCCTGAGCGCCCACGGTCCGCCCGCGCGGGAGGCCCTGTGGGCGGCGATCGACGCCGCCAAGGGCGACGACCCGCTCGCTCCCGTCACCGTGGCCGCACCGAGTGTCTACGCCGGCCTCTCGCTGCGGCGGTTGCTGGCGGCGCGCCGCCCCTCCAAGATCAGCGGGCGTCCCGGGTTGGTCAACGTGCGCTTCCTCCCCCTCGCCCGCGTCGCTGAGCTGCTCGGCGCCCCGACCCTGGCGGCCGCCGGCCGGCGCCCCCTCACCGCGCCGCTGCGGACCGAAGCGGCGCGCACGGTGCTGGCGGGAGACCCGGGCGCATTCGCCGCCGTCGCCGGGCACCCCGCGACCGTCCGCAGCCTCGAGGCGTCGTTCCGCGATCTGCGGCGCGCGCCCGCCACCACGATCCGCGCGCTCGGGGCCCGGCCCGATCCGGCGGCGACGGTGGCCCGGTTGTTCGGCGCCTTCCAGGCCCGGACGTCCTCCTTCTACGACGAGGAGGATCTCGCCGAAGCCGCCGCCGGGGCGACCGCGACCGGGTCGCCAGCACTCGAGGAGCTCGGTCATCTCGTCCTCCATCTCCCGGCGCGCCTGTCGCCGGGCGAAGGCGCGCTGCTCGACGCGCTCGGCGCCCGCGGGCGGCTCGCCGCGGTGGTCGGCCGCACCGGTGACGCCGCCGACGAGCCCGTCGGCGCCGCGGTGCTCGACCGGCTGGGCGGCATCCTGGGACCGCCCTCGTCGACCGGGCCCACCCCCGCCCCACCCGCGGGGACCGCCGTCCTCAGCGCGCCCGACCCCGAAGACGAGGTGCGGGCGGTGCTCCGTTCGATCGTCGAGCGGGCGGGGCGCGGGGTGCCGCTGCACCGCCTCGCGGTGCTGTACCGCGACGCCGATCCGTACGCCCGCCTCGTCCGCGAGCTGTTCGACGCCGCCGAAGTCGCGTGGTCCGGACCGGCGACACGCCGGCTGGCCGACAGCGTCGCCGGGCGCGTGCTGCTCGGCCTGCTCGCGCTGGCCGACCGGGGCTTCCGCCGCGACGAGGTGGCCGCGTGGATGGCGTCGGGTCCGGTTCTCGACCCGAACACCGGGCATGCCGTGCCCGCCGCCCGCTGGGACACGCTCTCGCGCGAAGCCGGCGTCGTCGACGGCCTCGACCAGTGGCGGGCCCGCCTCGACCGCCACGCCCGCGCCTGCACGACCGACCTCGCCGCCGCCCGGGGCGACGACGCCACGCCCGAATCGGCGGTCCTGCGACTCGAGTCCGATCTCGAGCAGGTCACGCGGCTGGCGGCGTTCGTCGACGACCTCGGCGCCCGGTTGACCCCGCCCGAGCCCGCCGACTGGTCCACCCTGACCGCGTGGGCGCGCGACCTGCTGCGCGTCTACCTGGGTGGGGAAGGCCGTCGGCGGGGCTGGCCCGAGGACGAGCTCGACGCCGCCCGCCGGGTCGACGCCGCCCTCGACGGGCTCGGGGTCCTCTCCGAGATCCGCCCCGGCACCGATTCGTTCACGTTCCTGCGGGCGGTCGAGGCCGAGCTCGACGCGCCGCTGGCCCGGTCGGGAACGTTCGGTCGGGGCGTGCTCGTCGGCCCCTTGCGCCACGCCTATGGCGGCGACTTCGACACCGTGTTCGTGCTCGGCATGGCCGAGGGCGCGTTCCCGCCCCGCACCCGCGACGACCCGGTGTTGCCCGACCGCGATCGCGAGGCGGTGACGACCGACGCGCTCCCCCTCCACACGCTCCGGCGCGCCGAGGAACGGCGCGACTATCTCGCCGCACTCGCGTCCGCACCGGAACGGATCCTCTGTTTCCCGCGTGCCGACCCCCGCGCCCAGCGCAAGCGGCTCCCAGCCCGCTGGCTGCTCGAATCGGCCGCGGGCCTGGCCGACCGCTCCATCGGCGCCGAGGAGCTGGCGGCGTTGCGGAACGCGCCGTGGCTGCACGTCGTGCCGTCGTTCGAGGGCGGCGTATGCGGCAACGGCGACGGAGGCGGCGACCCGGGCTCGCTGGGCGAGCGCGATGTGCGCAGCTTCCGCCGGTGGCAGCGCGCCGGCCGGCGCCTCGCCCGCCACCCGCTCGTCGCGGCCGAGCCCGACCTCGGCGCGGGTGTGCGCGCCACCGACGGGCGGGCGTCCGCCGGTCTCACCGCGTTCGACGGGTTCGTCGGTGCCCTCGCGGGGCTGCGGCCGACGCCGGAGCGCCCCCTCTCCCCCACTTCCTTGGAAGATTGGGCCGTCTGTCCGTTCCGCTACCTCCTCGGCCGAGTGCTGCGGCTGCGGGAGGTCGAGCGCCCCGAGGACACCGAGACCATCAGCCCGCTCGAGCGCGGCTCGCTCGTGCACGCGGTGCTCGAGGAGTTCCTCGACACCGTCGAAGCCCGCACCGCGGCTGATCAACCATGGTCCGCCGCCGAGCGCGACCGGTTGCTGGCGATCGGCGAGCGCCACTGCGACGACGCCGCCGCCGCCGGGGTGACCGGCCAGCCGCTCCAGTGGCGGCTCGAGCGCCGCCGGATCCTGCGCCTGCTGCGGGGCGTGCTCGGCAGCGACGAGGAGATCCGCGCCGAGCTCGGGGTCGTTCCGGCGCCGGCGGGGCGGGAAGTGGAGTTCGGCCGGGCGGGTGCCGCTCCGCTCGTCGTCAGACTCCCCGACGGGCGCGGCGTGGCGTTCGCCGGTCGCATCGATCGGGTCGATCACGCCCTCGACGGGTCGCGCGTCGTCGTGCTCGACTACAAGACCGGCCATCCGCCCGGCAATGAGCCGCGCGAGGAGCTGCCCCGGGGCACGCGGCTTCAGCTCCCGGTCTACGCGCTCGCCGCCGACCCCGGCACGCTCGGCACCGACGTGAGCGCCTACTACTGGCACGTCGGTCAACCCGGCATCGACGGCCTGTACGGCTACGAGCTCGACGGCGACGTGCTGGCCGAGTTCCACACCGTGCTCGCCACCATCCTCGACGGCGTCGAGGGCGGCGTCTTCCCCGCCTACCCGGGCCTCCCGCGGGGCGACGGCCGCGGCCGCGACACCTGGGACAACTGCTGCTACTGCCCCTACGACCGGGTGTGCCCACCGGGCCGCGACGACATCTGGGAGCGCAAGCGCGACGACCCGGTTGCAGTCACCTTCCGCGGGCTCGCCGACCCCGAGCCCGACGAGGACGCGGCCTCGTGAACCCGGTCGTCGACCAGCCGGCGCGCGACGAGATCCGCGACGCGCTCGACCGGACCCTGTTCGTCGAGGCGGGCGCGGGCACCGGCAAGACGGCTGCGCTCGTCAGCCGGGTGGTCGCGCTGGTGGCCGCCGGCACCGCGCTGCGGAACATCGCCGCGATCACGTTCACGGAGGCGGCCGCCTCCGAGCTACGCGACCGCATCCGGCTCGAGCTGGAGCGGGCGGCGGCGGAGTTGACCGATTCGCCGTTGTCGGAGACGGCGCGGGCCCGGTGCGAGGCCGCCCTCCACGAGCTCGACGACGCCGCCCTCTCCACCCTGCACGGCTTCGCCCACCAGCTGCTGGTCGAGCATCCCCTGGCCGCGGGCCTGCCGCCCCGCTTCGAGGTCGTCGACGACATCGAGGCCGGGATCACCTTCGACCAGCGCTGGGGCGACTTCGTCGACGCGCTCGTCGTCGACACCGAGATGGAGCAGGTGCTGCTGACCGCGTTCACGCTCGGGCTGCGCCTCGACGACCTCCGCCAGGTCGCCCGCGCCCTCCACGATCACCACGACCGGCTCGGTGACTCCCTCACCACCCCCGTCGCGCTCCCGACGCTCGAGCTCGGGCCGGTGGTGACTCCGCTGCGAGAAGCCCTCGCACTTGCCGACGAGTGCACCGCCGCCGGCGACCGGCTCGCCGACCACCTCGAGATCCTGGAGTACGCGCTCGGCCAGCTCGACCACGCCGAGGACGACCTCGACCGCCTCGACCTGCTGGCCGACCTCCCCAAGGTCGATCGCGGTCAGATCGGCGCCCGGGGCAACTGGCGCTGCGACGTCGAGGAGGTGCGCGCCCGGCTCGGCGCCGCCCAGGAGGCGCTCGACCGTGAGCTCACCCGCTTCCGCCTCGCCGCCGTCGGCGCGCTCGTCGCCCGGGTGCGGGACTTCGTGCTCGCGTTCGCCGACGAGCGCCGGCGCGACGGCCGCCTCGAGTTCCACGACCTGCTCGTCCTCGGCCGCGACCTGCTCCGGCTTCGCCCCGACGTGCGGGCCACGCTCGCCCAGCGGTACGCGGCCGTGCTCGTCGACGAGTTCCAGGACACCGATCCGCTCCAGATCGAGATCGCGGTACTGCTGGCGACGACCGATCCCGACGCGGGCAAGAAGCCCTGGCAAGAAGTCGGGCTCGACCCCGGTCGCGTCTTCCTCGTCGGCGACCCCAAGCAGTCGATCTACCGGTTCCGGCGGGCCGACCTTGCCCTCTACCACCGGGTCGAAGCCGAGCTGCACGACGGGCTGCGCCACCTGGTGCAGAACTTCCGCTCCGTCCCCGGGATCGTCGAGTTCGTGAACCACGTGTTCGCACGGCTCTTCGCCGAGGGCACCCCGGGCCGGCAGGCCACCCACGTGCCGCTCGAGGCCTACCGCGACCCGGTGCCGGGCGCGGGACCGGCGGTGCAGGTGTTCGGCGAGCCGGTGGCCGGCACCAAGATCGGCCCGGTCCGGGAGCGGGAGGCCGCCGAGATCGCGGCGCTGATCCGCCGGGTCAAGGCGGAGCACTGGCCCGTCTTCGACCCCGTCGAGGGGATGATGCGCGACGCCCAATACGGCGACATCGCGTTGTTGATCCCGACCCGCACCGCGCTGCCCGAGCTCGAGCGTGCGCTCGAAGCGGCTGACGTGCCGCTGCGCATCGAGAGCCAGTCGCTCGTGTACGCCACCGCCGAGGTGCGCGACCTGCTGGCGATCCTGACCGCGCTCGACGATCCCACCGACGAGATCGCGCTCGTCGCCGCGCTGCGCACGCCCGCCTTCGGCTGCTCCGACACCGAGCTGGTCGAGTACCGGCTCGCCGGGGGCCGGTGGGACTACCGCCGCGATCCCGACGTCGCGCTCCCGGACGACCACCGCGTCGTCGCCGGGATCGCGGTCCTGCGCGACCTGCACGATGCCCGCTGGTGGCAGAGCGTCAGCGAGACCGTCGAGACGGTCGTGCGGGAGCGGCGGATGCTCGAGCTGGCGGTGGCCCACCGCCGCCCCCGCGACCATTGGCGGCGGATCCGCTTCCTGCTCGACCAGGCCCGCGCTTACGACGAGCGGGGCGGCACCGGCCTGCGCGGCTTCGTCGAATGGGTCCGCCAGCAGGCCGACGAGCGCGCCCGGGCGGTCGAGGTGGTCGTGCCCGAGCCCGACGACGACGCCGTGCGCGTCCTCACCGTCCACGGCGCCAAGGGACTCGAGTTCCCCGTCGTCGTGCTCGCGGGCCTGAACGTGGTGCCCCAGACCCGCGGCCAGCCCGTCCTGTGGACCGACGACGGGCACTTCGAGGTCGGCGTGGGCGTCAAGACGCGGGGCACCTGGGTGGAGACGCCGGGGTACGGCGATCTGAGGAGGCTCGAGACCGCCCTCGACGAGGAGGAGCGGCTTCGCCTCCTCTACGTCGCGACCACCCGGGCGCGCGACCACCTGCTGATCAGCCTGCACCACAAGGAAGCGGACAAGAGATGCCACGCCGCCCGGTTGTTGCCGCACGTCGACGACGCGCCGGCGGCGCACATCGAGGTCGAGCCGCAGCCGATCGCGACCGAACCGGGCGCGGGCGCGGCCGACGAGCCCACCGACGAGCTGGTCGCCCGGGCGGAGTGGATCGCGGAGCGCGCCGCCCGGCTGACGGCGGCGGCGCGACCCGCGTCGGTGGCCGCGACCGCGCTCGCGGCCGAGGTGGCCGGCGACGCGGAGCCCGATCCGGGGCTGCGCAAGGAGACGGATCCCGACGACGACCGGCCCCCGTGGCAGCGAGGTCGCGCCGGCACCGCGATCGGTCGGGCGGTCCACGCGACCCTCCAGTCGGTCGACCTCGGCGGCGGCGACGACCTTGCCCCCACTGCGACCGCGCAGGCGTGGGCGGAGGAGATCCCGGGGCGGGCGGCCGAGGTCCGCGACCTCGTGCGCAGCGTCCTCGACGCGCCAATCGTGCGCACCGCGGTCGCGGGCGCACGGTTCTGGCGTGAGGTTCCGGTGGCCGTGAGCATCGACGGCGTCACCGTCGAGGGGTTCGTCGACCTGTTGGTCGAGACGCCGGCCGGGCTCGTCGTAGTCGACTACAAGACCGACCGCCCTCCCGGCGACGAGGAGCTCGACGCGCTGATGGCGAAGTACCGGGTGCAGGGAGCGGCGTACGCGCTGGCGCTGGAACGGGTGCTCGGGCAGCCGGTGGCGCGGTGTGTGTTCGTGTTCGCCCGGCGGGGCGGAGCCGCGGTGGAGCGCGAGGTCTCCGATCTGCCCGCGGTGGTCGCCGAAGTCGAGGCACGCGTGCGGGCGATGGCGTGAACGCCGAAGCTCTCGAGCTTCGGCAGGTGGTCCTTCCGCTCGTGGAGCCGTTCCGCACCGCGGCGGGCACGCACGACTCGGTCGAGAAGCTCCTCGTTCGCGTCACCACATCCGAGGCCGAGGGGTGGGGCGAGTGCCCGGTCGGTCTCGGCCCCGGTTCGCTCGACTCGATCGACGATGCCTGGGAGAACCTGCGGCGAGGGGAAGCGGCCGTGCTCCCGCCGCCGGCGGCGGGCGCGCTCGAGACCGCCCAGCTCGACGCCGAGCTCCGCGCCGCCGGCGGGTCGCTCGCGTCGCGCCTGGGTGCCACCCGGACCGCGGTCGACGCCGGCGTCGCCGTCGGGATCGCGATGTCGGTCTCCGCGCTGCTCGACGAGGTCGGGCGGCGACTCTCCGAGGGGTACCGCCGGGTGAAGCTCAAGATCGAGCCGGGCTGGGACATCGAGCCGGTGGACGCGGCGCGCGACCGCTTCGGCGCCGACCTGGCGCTCCAGGTCGACGGCAACGGCGCGTACGCGGTCGGTGACGCCGAGCACCTCGCCCAGCTCGACCGGTTCGGGCTCCTCATGCTCGAGCAGCCGTTGCCGGCGGATGACCTCGAGGGACACGCCGAAGTGGCGCGACGCGTGCGCACGCCGGTGTGCCTCGACGAGTCGATCACCTCCGAGGTCGACCTCGACCGCGCCCTCGCGCTCGGCGCGTGCTCGATCGTGAACATCAAGCCGGCCCGGCTCGGCGGGCTGCTCGCCGCCAAACGCGTCCACGACCGCTGCGTCGAAGCAGGAGTGCCGGCGTGGTGTGGCGGCATGCTCGAGACCGGGATCGGGCGCGCCGCCAACCTCGCGCTGGCGGCGCTCCCGGGCTTCACGCTGCCCGGCGACCTGTCCGCCTCCGACCGGTACTTCGAGTCGGACCTCACCCCGACGTTCGTGCTCGACGACGGGCAGCTCGCCGTGCCCGCCGGCCCGGGGATCGGTGTCGAGCCGTTGCCCGACGTGCTCGACGCCGTCACCCACCGGCGGGAGGTCGTCACCCTGCCGGGATGACCGAAGAGTTGCCCCAGGCCGTCCAATAGGGTGAAATAGGGTATTCCGGTCGGCAGTGGACCGGTCTCTGGGGGAGGTCCGATGAAGAGCTTCCGTGTCGTGGTCGTCCTCGCGCTCAGCGTGCTCGCGCTGGCCGCCTGTCAGCCGGTCAAGTCGGTGGCGCCGGGCGCGCCGGAGCCCGGCGGCCAGGTGGAAGCGGACAAGAAGAAGCCCAAGAAGCTCCCGCCGCCCGACACCTACGTCGCGCTGGGCGACTCCTTCGTCGCCGGGCCGCTCATCCCGGTGCAGGACACCGGTCCGACGGCCGGCTGCCTGCGCTCGAGCAACAACTACCCGAGCATGGTCGCCCCGCAGACGGGCCTGCCGATCTTCAAGGACGTGAGCTGCTCGGGCGCGGAGACCGACGACATGACCCAGGCGCAGGGCGTCACTCCCGGCCCCAACCCGCCCCAGTTCGACGCCCTCAGCCTCACCACCGGGATCGTCACCCTCGGCATCGGCGGCAACGACATCGGGTTCTCCGACATCGCGACGACCTGCGGCGAAGCCTTTGTTCAGGGGCAGAACTGCAAGGACACGTACGCGCCCCCCGGCGGCCCCGATCAGCTGCGAGACGCGATCGATGCCACCGGCCCGAAGGTCGACGCGGTGCTCGACGGGATCCGGCAGCGGGCACCGCAGGCCCGCATCTTCGTGACGAACTACCTGCCCATCTTCCCCGAGGGCCCCGATCCGATCACCGGGATCGAGGGTTGCCCGCCGTTCATGCCGATCTCCCAGGACGACGTGCCCTACCTCCGCGGCATCGAGCAGTACCTCAACCAGATGCTGGCCGACCAGGCCGCGGCCAACGGCGCGGTGTTGGTCGACGCCTACACCGCCGGCATCGGACACGATTCGTGCAAGCCGCCCGGCATCCGTTGGGTCGAGCCCGCGCTCTTCATCCCGTTGGCCGCGCCGGTGCACCCGAACATCCAGGGCATGCAGGGTGCCGCCAACGAGGTCGTCGCCGCGATCAACAGCTGACCATCGACGTCCGGCCGCTCGAACCCGGCGACCGCACCTGGCTCGAGCGCGTGCTCCGGGAGGAGACCGCGGGGCCGTTGATGGTGAGCCGGGGCCGACTGCACGACGGGCGCGCGCTCCCGGGCATGGTTGCGCTCCACGAAGGTGATCGCGCCGGCGCGCTCCTCCATCGGGTCGAAGGCGACGAGCTCGAGGTCGTCTTCATCGCCACGACCGTTCGCGGAGTCGGCGCGGGAGCCGCGCTGCTCGGCGCGGCGGTCGAGCTCGCGGCTCGCGAGCGTTGTCGCCGGGCATGGCTCGTCACGACGAACGACAACACGAACGCGATGGGCTTCTACCAACGGCAGGGCTGGGACCTGGTCGCCGTCCATCGAGACGCGGTCGCCGAATCACGCAGGCTCAAGCCGACCATCCCGGAGACCGGAAACGACGGGATCCCCATCAAGCACGAGCTCGAGTTCGAGCGCCGGATCTAAGGTTGCGGCGATGAACGCCGCCCACCTCGATTTCTGTTCGAGCCACGACTGGCGCCAGATGGTCGAGGAGATCGTCCTCCCGGCCGCGCTGCGCGATATCGACCTCGGCGACGACGTCCTCGAGATCGGTCCCGGACCGGGTTTCACCACCGACGTGCTGCGGACGCGTGCCGATCGGCTCACGGCGGTCGAGATCGACCCCGATCTCGCCGGCGCGCTGGCTGAACGCCTTGCAGACACGAACGTCGACGTGATCGAAGGGGACGCCACTGCGCTCGACCTTCCCGATGGCCGCTTCACCGGTGCGACGTCGTTCAACATGCTCCACCACGTTCCGACCGACGAGGCCCAGGACCGGATCTTCGCCGAGCTCGCCCGAGTGCTGCGGGCCGGCGGCGTTTTCGTCGCCGCCGACGCCGACTCCCGCGAGGATCTCAGCGGGTTCCACGAGGGCGACACCTACCACCCAGTCGATCCCAAGGACCTACCGCCACGTCTCACCGCGGCCGGCTTCACCAGGGTCGATGTCGGCACCTACGACCTGGGCTGGATCTGCTCCGCTTCCCGGTAGACTGATCCTTCCTCCCGTTCCACCCGAAAGGCGTCTCCGTGCGCGCGCGTAGCGACATCCGCAACGTGGCGATCGTCGCCCATGTCGACCACGGCAAGACCACGCTGGTCGATGCGCTGTTGCGCCAGACGGGGGCGTTTCGCGCCCACGAGGAAGTGGTCGACCGGGTGCTCGACTCGAACGACCTCGAGCGCGAGAAGGGCATCACCATCCTCGCCAAGAACACCTCGGTCCGCTACGGCGGGGTGAAGATCAACATCATCGACACGCCGGGGCACGCCGACTTCGGCGGCGAGGTCGAGCGGGGCCTCACGATGGTCGACGGCATCCTCCTTCTTGTCGATGCCGCCGAAGGCCCACTGCCCCAGACCCGCTTCGTGCTCCGCAAGGCGCTCGAGGCCCGCCTCCCGGTCATCGTCGTCGTGAACAAGGTGGACCGCGCCGACGCCCGGAGCGCCAAGGTCGTGCACGAGATCGAGGAGCTGTTCCTCGACCTCGACGCCGACGAGCACCAGATCGACTTCCCGATCGTCTACTGCAACGCCCGCGCCGGTCGGGCGTCGCTCGACGCCGACGACCCCGACCTCCGGCTGCCGGGCCCGGCGGGCGAGGGCGGTCTCAAGCCGCTGCTCGAGCTCCTCCTCGAGCGTGTCCCCGCCCCCGAGCACGACCCCGACCACCCGCTCCAGGCGCTCGTCACGAACCTCGACGCGTCGCCGTACGTCGGAAGGCTCGCGCTGTGCCGGGTGCGCCACGGCACGCTGCGGCGCGGCGCGCCCGTGGCGTGGTGCCGCGCCGACGGCACGGTCGAGACCGTCAAGATCACCGAGCTCTACCTCACCGAGGCGCTCGAACGCGTCGACGCCGACGAGGCCGGACCGGGCGAGATCGCCGCGATCGCCGGCCTCGCCGAGGTGACCATCGGCGAGACGCTCGCCGATCCGGCCGACCCGCGACCGCTCCCGGTCATCCACATCGACGACCCGAGCCTGGCCATGACCATCGGCATCAACACCTCGCCGCTCGCCGGCCAGGAGGGCAGCCAACTCACCGCCCGCCGGGTGAAGAGCCGGCTCGACGCCGAGCTCGTCGGCAACGTGTCGCTGCGGGTGCTGCCGACGGCCCGCCCCGACGTGTGGGAGGTGCAGGGACGGGGCGAGCTCCAGCTGGCGGTGCTGGTCGAGACGATGCGCCGCGAGGGTTTCGAGCTCACCGTCGGCAAGCCCGAGGTGGTCACCAAGAAGGTGGACGGCAACGTGCACGAGCCGGTCGACCGGGTCGCGATCGACGTGCCCGAGGAGCACCTCGGCACCGTCACCCAGATGCTCGCGGTGCGCAAGGGTCGCCTCGAGCAGATGGTGAACCACGGCACCGGCTGGGTGCGCATGGAGTACCTCGTCCCCGCGCGCGCCCTCGTCGGCTTCCGCACCCAGCTCCTCACCGATACCCGCGGCACCGGGCTGCTCCACCAGGTCTTCGAGGGCTACGAGCCGTGGCACGGCGAGCTGCGCACGCGGACGACGGGTTCCCTGGTGGCCGACCGGCGCGGGATGACGACGGCGTACTCGCTCATGAGCATCCAGGAGCGGGGCGAGCTCTTCGTCGGCGCCGGGGTGGAGGTCTACGAGGGGATGATCATCGGCGAGAACGGGCGCGCCGAGGACATCGATGCCAACCCCACCAAGGAGAAGAAGCTCACCAACCACCGGGCTGCCGCGGCCGACGAAATGATCCGCCTGGCGCCGCCGCGACCGGTGTCGCTCGAGTACGCGCTCGAGCTCATCGCACCCGACGAGCTCGTCGAGGCGACACCAAAGTCGGTGCGCCTCCGCAAGGCCGTGCTCGACCAGACGGTCCGGGGCCGGGAGAGCAAGCGCGCCCGGGTGGCCGGCGGCTAGCGAGGGTGGGCGCTGCAGGCCTCGAACCTGCGACCTCCGCCTTGTACGGGCGGACAGGCCCTCTCTGAAGACCATGGAGTTCTGATCATGCGGAAGCTGATTGCGTGGGCGTTCATGTACTCGCTCGACGGCTTTCTCGCCGACGAGGGCACCAAGTACTGGCAGTTCTGCTTCGGCTTGCCCCAGGACCCGGCCGAGCAGAAGCAGAAGATCGACCTCTTCGAGAGCGCGTACGCGCACATCATGGGCCGCACCGCCTACGAGGCCATGGCCGAAGCCTTGCCGACGGCCGACCACCCGTTCACCGGCATCATGAACGCCGCGCACAAGGTCGTCTTCTCCCGGACTCTGAGGACGGCCGAGTGGGCCAACACCACCATCGCCGCTGGTGACACGACAGAAGAGATCGACAAGCTCAGGCGAGGCGGCGACGGCCACATCGTCGTCTGGGGCGGCGTTAGCTTCTGGCGGTCGCTCATGCGGCTCGACTTGATCGACGAGTTCCGCCTGGACTTGCACCCCTACGTTGCGGGCGAGGGTACCCGGCTGTTCGACGACGTCCCCAAGTCCTACCGGCTCGATCTGGTCTCCAGCACCGAGTTCAGCAACGGGACCGTCGGGCTGCACTACCGCCGGCACCGCTAGACCGGCGGTCGACATGCACGACGAGTGGCAATCAGGCGAGCGCCACTAACTGTCCGAGGGTCCATGGCCCAACTCAAACGAACCAGCGATACTGGCGGCATCGCCGCGATCGACAGCGGCGAGTAGACACCGAGGATCAACCTCAAAGCCCACCACTCCGCGGGGCACTGCCCTGAACCCCATCGTCAGCCCTTCCTGTGCGGTCGATGTTCGCAGTCGGTTTGCAGATCGGGCGAGCAGCTATCCGCTCGCCGAGCCGACGTCCACATCTGTGCTGGTCATGGTGTGGGCGCTGCAGGCCTCGAACCTGCGACCTCCGCCTTGTAAGAGCGGACAGGCCACTCGCGAACGCCCTGGTGCAGACCCTAATAGCGGTGCTGACCTGCGAAAACGGCGATCGGTGGATCTCCCCGGATACCGGTGTATCGCGATGAGTCACGGACTTGGGACGGACCTGGAAGCCGGCTCGCCGAGATCGTTCCCACGCTTGGGCATCCCGCGGGGGTTGCCCGAGGAGATTGAGCCACCCCGGTTTTCATGCAGTCCGGGCTATGTGGTTTTCGGGTAGGGCGATTTGGTGACGGTACCAGTCGGCTTCGCGCTCGGCGGGTGGAACGTCACCGATCTCGCCGTGGAGGCAGGTCGTGTTGTTGATCGCGGCCGCCAGCTTCACCTTCCCGGGCATCGGGGCGTTGGTGCACGTCATCCAGATGGGGATCATGATGGTCAACGGCATGATCGTGCCGGTCGAGGTGTTCCCCGGCTGGCTGGAACTGATCGCCAAGCTCGCCCCGACCACGCTCGGCGTCGCCGCCAGCCGCCGCATCCTCGCCGACGGCGATTCCCTCGCCGACCTGCTGACAGACGGCTCCCTCGGGTGGCTGGCGCTGCACACCGTGGTGCTGGTCGTCGCCGGCTGGGCCGCCTACCAGTGGCAGGTCCGCCGTGCCCTCCGAGACGGAAAGCTGGGTCCCGCATGACCGCCATCACTGCACCTCACTCCAACCAACAGGACCGCCCGACCCGTCCTGGGTTGCCCGCTCGGCTGGGGTGGCGCGCCACCGTGGTCGCCATCGGCAACGAGATCGACAAGGGACTGCGCTTCGGGTGGGCCGAACGCAACCAGATCCTGCTCGAGCTGACGATGTTCGTGCCCTTCTTCCTGCTCTTCGCGGCGCTCGCCGGTCAGGGCGACGAGATCGTGGCCGGCGGTTTCGAGTGGAGCTTCAATGACCACCGCACCGGCTGGCTCCTGGTCGGGTTCGTCTTGGCGATGTTCTTCTTCCTGCAGGTCCAGAAGTTCTTCTGGCGCCAACTCGGCGAGATCCAGACCGGCACCCTCGAACAGGTCTACCTCAGCCCCCTTCCCTGGTGGACGCTCGCCGCCGTCGGGCGGGTGCTCGCCTCGATTCTCGAGACCCTCCTCGTGGTCACCACCCTCTACGCGGTCGTCGCCCTCACGATCGGTGTCGACATCGACTGGCACCCCGCGGTGCTCGCACCCGTCGGGTTCCTCCTCGTCGGCGGGGTCGGCTACTCCCTGGCCATCGGGGGCCTCACCCTGCTGTGGAAGCGGGTGGAGTGGCTCAACGACATGCTGCTCCTGGTGGTGTTCTTCCTCGGTGGTGTGTTCGTCGCGCTCGACGACATGCCCACCTGGATGGCCACGATCGGCCGGCTCCTGCCCGTCACCCACCCCATCACCGCCGCGCGCGGGGTCCTGCTCGACGGCGACGGCTTCACCCTCACCGGTGACGGCGGCCTGGTCTGGATGGCGGCGCTCGCCGCCGGCTGGCTCGCCGTCGGCGCCTCCGCCTTCCATCGAGCCGCGCAGGTCGTCCGCCGCGACGGCACCCTCACCCGCTACTGAGTCCGAGACGCCCGGTTGCCATGACCGAGACCAGTGCCGGCGGCTGCCCGTCAAACGACCTCGACCGCGCGGTAGCCGCCTTCCGGCGCCAGGCGTTCGCGGCGCTGCTAATCGGCGCTCGGCCCCGCATCGCGGACATCGTCGAGACCGCAAGCCAAGACGGTCTCGATGTCGCCCCCGCTGTCGCATGGCTGGAAGCCCACGGTCAGCTCGAACGCGACGGCGAGCTCCTCGTCGGCGCCCACGGCCTCACCCGCCGCGCCACCCCGCACCTCCTCACCATCGGCGGGCGCACCTTGCACACCTGGTGCGCCTACGACGCCATCGCCATCCCCGTGGTGCTCCAAGCCACCGCACGGGCCGAGACCAGCTGCCCCACCTGCCAGCGCCTCCTTGTGGTTGACATCGACGCCGGCCACCTCCCAGTCACGCCGGGGCCGGTGCTCTGGACACCTACGGGCCCTTGCGAACGTGTCATCGACGACTTCTGCGCCCACGCCAACCTGTTCTGCACCAGCGGACACCTCGACACCTGGCGTCACGGCGCGGGCAACCCGTCTGGTCAGCCGACGACACTCAGCGAAGTCCCTGCGCTGGCCAAGGTCTCCTGGGCCGACGTCGCCACTCAGTCCTGACCGGAGTCGGTTCGCGATCCTTCCTCTGCAACCCGCTCGAATTCAAGGACGCGACGAGAGCAATCCTTCGAGCGCTTCCTGGGTGACGGTTCCCATGAGACGCCCCTTGTTCGTCGTCACGATCACGGCCGGGACGTTCCTCTTTCTCATACGCTCGAGCAGACCCTTGGCCGCCTCGCTTGCTCGCACCGTCGTGGGACCCGGCTCCATGACATGCTCAACTTTGGTGTCGTCGGGCCCCTGCAGGTTCTTCTTGCGCATGCGACCCAACACGATGTCGTGGTCGTTTAGGACGACGCAGTAGTCGTGCGCCACCGTGTCCAGCTTGTGCGCGACGTCGCCGAGCCTGTCCCCGATTCGGCATGCGAGCACGGCGTCTCGGTCGGCGACCTCACCCGCGACCGCAAAGTGCGGCCCGGGCCCCTCGACCGGCAGCCCGTGACTGATCCATTCGATCTTCCCGTCGACGAAGTCGTAGACGTCACTGAACCCCATCGCTTCGAGCTGCCACGCAGCCCGCGGGCTCATGTCTCAGAGGTAGTCCCAGCAATAGACGACGACGGGGCGGTGCCTGTCCAGCCGTTCGGCCGTGGCCTCATTCACGCTCTTCAGCGGGATGCTGACCGCACCGGGGAGATGCTCCTCGGCGTACTCACGGGGCGGCAGGACCTCGACTACCTGCGCACCCTCATCGACCAGGCGGCGCATCTCGTCCAGTCCAACGTCTCTGGGCATGAGCCTCTCCTCTCTCTTCCGACCGGCGGTTACCGCTCCTCGGCAACGGGCTCGGGCGCCGCTGGGCCGCGATGCTCGGGCAGTTCGTCGGCGCCGCGCTCGTCATTCGGCGGTGACTCGGGCGCTGCGCAGCAGTTGCCACCACAGCCTGCGAGCGCGGCGACGCTGACGCCTGCAACTAGGACCACCGCGACTGCCCGGCTTTGCCGCGCTCGCGCCGAGGCGGCGGCGGTCACCGCTCGGCGACCTTCGAGCGTGATGCCGGGTCGGGCGCTGCCGATGTCGGCGGGCTCGCGGGCGCCGCCGGGGGCGGCCCGCCAGGAGGTTGGTCGGAGCGCGGCTGAGGGCCTTCGAGGATGCGGCGGGTGAGGGTGTAGGCGCCGACCGCGGCGACTAGGCCTGCGAGCAGGATGGCGAGACGGAGGGCGTGGCGGTCGATCCAGTCGGCGACGTCGAAGGAGAGCCGCTCCACGAACCGGGCCGGCCCCGACCCGCGCTCGGTACCGACGTCGGTGCCCAGGTAGAAGACCCAGTAGTAGACGATGTAGCCCCCCGCGACGACGAGCAGCGCCCCGGCGGCCCGCTCGACATGGCGCACGGCGCGTTTGAGGTGACGGACCAGCGAGTCCTTGGCCAGGGCTAGCGCGAGCGTGAGGGCGACGAGCAGGACGCTCATGCCCAGCCCGTAGGCGAGGAAGCTGATCACCCCGGAGACGAAGTTGGCTCGTGTCACGGTGGAGACCACGGCGGTGAGGAACACCGGCAGGGTGCACGACAGTGACGCGATGGCGTAGGAGATCCCGAAGACGAAGGCAGATCTCAGCCCCCGACCCTCGGCGCGCCGGTCGAGCTGCGGCAGGGCGACGCGTACATGACGGCCGGCGAGCAGGGCAACGCCGAGACCGACGAGCGCGACCCCGATGACGATGGCCATCCAGGGCACGTAGTCGAGGAAGGACCGGATCCCGGCGCTCACCAGCGAGCCCGCCAGCGCGAACACCACCACGAACCCGGCCGACACCGCGCCGCCGGTGGTGAGCGCCCGCCCCACCGGGCTTCGCCCCGGTGACGCCCCACTTTCGATGCCGAGGAAGTACGACAGGTAGGCGGGCAGCATCGCGAACCCGCACGGGTTAACGGTGGCCAGCAGCCCGGCGGTGAACGCGAACGCGATCGGAGCGTCGATCACCGCAACAGCAGCTGGTGGATCAGCATCTCGAGCCGCTCGGCCGAGATCTCCCCGGCGATGACCTCGAGCACCCGCCCCTGGGCGTCGACGAACGCGGTGGTGGGCATGGCGAAGCCGCCAAATGCCCGGTAGAGGCGGCCGTCGGGGTCGCGGCCGACCTGGTAGGTGATCCCGGTCTGTTCGACGACCGCCCGCCCGTCGCCAACGGTGTCTTGGAGGTTGAGCCCGAGGAACGTCACCTGGTCACCGAGGCGCTGGTGGATCTCTTCGAAGCGGGGCATCTCGGCCAGGCACGGCACGCACCAGGAGGCGAAGAAGTTCACCACCAGGGGCCGGCCCCGGAACCCGGCGAAGGAGGCGGTGGCACCGTCGAGGGTCTCGAAGCGTCCCTCCACCCGGCCATCGACGAACGCGTTGGCCGCCGGCGTCGACCCTCGGCCGGTTCCGGTGTCGTCGCGGCCGAGCGCCAACGCCAGGGTTACTGCAGCCGCCGCCACCGCCACCGCCACGCCGCCAGCGACGAGACGGGCTCGTCGGACGCGCCTCGGCGCCCGCCGGCGCCGGCCCGCCGGACTCACCGTGTCGCGCGGCGCGCTGGGTCGTCGTCGACGGGACACGCCCGGGTGCGCCGCCGCCACGCGACCACGCTTCCGGCGATTACCACGAGCCCGAAAGCGATCAGCAGCCAGCTGCCGAACCCGATGCCTGCCAGCGCGCCCAAGGCACCAGCAGCGATCAGCAAGGGCAGCCCGCAGCACAAGGCCGCCGCGACCGCCAGGCCGACCCCGGCGAAGATGCCGGTGCGGTCATCGTCGCTCATGTTCGCTCCCTCCCGCCCGCGCGCTCAGGCGGCGCAGCAGGACAACTTGTCGACGTCGGCGGTGAAGGTCTGGGCGGTGAGCTTGATGCCCTCGGCCATGGTCAGATACGGCGCCCAGGTGTCGGCCAGGTCCTGGACCGTGAGCCCGAACTTCACCGCGTAGACCCCGGCCAGGATCAGCTCCCCGGCGTTGACCGCCACCGCGTGGACGCCCAGGACCCGGCCACTGTCGCGTTCCGCGACGACCTTGAACAGGCCCGCGGTGTCGAGGTTGACCCGGGCGCGAGGCACGTGGTCGAGCTCGAGGACCCGGCACTCGCAGTCGTAGCCCGCGTCACGAGCTTGCGCCTCGGTGAGCCCGGCGGCGGCGATGTTCGGGGCGGTGAACGTGACCCGGGGCAGCGCCCGGTAGTCCATCGTGCGACCGGCACCGCTGATGGCGTTGTCGGCCGCGAGGGTCCCCTGGGCGGCCGCCACGTAGACGAACTGGGGGGCGGCGGTCACGTCACCGGCGGCCAGCACACGGGGGTTGGTGGTGCGCAGCTGGTCGTCGAGAACGAGCCTGCCCGCCTCGACCTGCACGCCGGCCCGCTCCAGGTCGAGGCCCTCGAGCACCGGACGCCGGCCGGTCGCGATCAACACCTCGACGGCCTCGAAGCGCCGCTCCCCGGCCCCACTCCTGGCCACGACCACCTTGGGTTCGCCGGCTTCCACCCGCACTACCTCGGCGGCGGTCACCACCTCGATGCCCTGGTCGGCGAGCACCCCGGCCATGGCGGCCGAGACCTCGGGCTCCTCCAACGGCGCGACCCGATCAAGGGCCTCCAGGACGGTGACCCGGCTGCCGATGTTGGCGAAGACCTGACCCAGCTCCAAGCCGATGTAGTTCCCGCCCACCACGACCAGGGACTCGGGGAGCTCCTTGAGCTCCATCGCGCTGGTCGAGGTCAGGTAGCCGGCCTCCGCCAGCCCGTCGATGGGTGGTGCCCATGGCGCCGAACCGGTCGCGACCAGAAAATGCCCGGCTCGGATGGAGCGGCCGTCGACGTCGATGGTCTCGGGACCGCTGAAGCGGGCGCTGCCGTCGACGAGCGCGAACCCGTAGTGGTCGGCCAGCTCGGCGTACTTCTCGCGCCGCAACGCGGCCACGACCGCTGCCTTGCTGTCGACCAGCTCACCCAGGTCGGCTCCCCCCTGGGCGGTGCGCACGCCGGGGAAGGGATGATGGCCGGCTTCCCGGTACGCCTCCGAGCCCGCGAGGAGATGCTTCGAGGGGATGCAGCCGACGTTGACGCACGTGCCGCCGAGCGTGTTGCGCTCCACCAGCGCCACCGACGCGCCCAGGGTCGTGGCCCGGATCGCGGCCGCGAACGCGGCGCTGCCCGCCCCGATCGCCACCAGGTCGAAATCACTCCCCGACCCATGTGCGCCGGCGGCGACCTCCTCGCCCACGCGCTCAAGGCCGCCGGGGCCGTAGCCGGCCTCGCGCACCGCGGCCCCGACGGCCGCGGGGTCGCCGTCGTAGGCAAAGCAGGCCTCGCCCCGTCGGAAGTCGGCGCGGGCGTCGCGCGCGCCCGCCGCGCCCAACGCCTCCTCGACGGTGCGCTCGCAGTGCTCGCAGGTCATGCCCTCGACTCGCATGCGCCGCGTCGTCATCAGCTCACGTCCTCCTCGGCGTCGATGCGCCGACACGACGCCACCTGAGCCTCGTTGCGCTCCAGGAACCGCCGGGCCCGGCCCAACAGGTCCCGCACCTCGCGGCCCGCTATCCGGTAGTAGGCGCGGCGTCCCTCGACTCGCCGCACGACGAAACCGCACCACACCAAACACGCCAGGTGCTCCGAGACCCGTCCCTGAGACGCCCCGAGGCGGGCCACGATCTCGCTCTGGTGCAACTCGCCGTCGTCGGCGAGCAGCTCGAGGATGCGCAGCCGGGTGCTGTCGCCCAACGCCCGGAACAGGCGCGCCACCAGCTCGGTCTCGGCCAAGGGAAGCGGCGCCGCCTCCACGATGGCCGGTCGTCCCACCGCCACACGGACCTCCTCGGACCTTTCCATCCGGTTAAACGGATACTATAGCGGCTGCACTCGCCAGCGGAGGCGCGCCCATGACCACTGCGGCCCTGGCCCTCGCCCGGCCGCCCATCACCAAATCCGCGTGCGCGCCCCGCCGGGTGGGTGCCGCAGGCCTCGTCGCGCTCGCCGCCGTCGTGCACGCCGCGCTCACGCCCGCCCACTTCGACGAAGGCCTCGTCTTCGGCGTCGCCTTCGTAGTCATGACCGTCCTCCAGGGCACCGTGGCGGTCGCGCTCCTGGCCCGCCCCGGCTCGCACACCGACGCGCTTGCCCGCCAATCCTCGCTGGTGCTGGTCGCGCTCTACCTGCTGACCCGGGTCGTGCCCGTTCCCGGCTCCACCGAGCCTGAGGACGCCACTCCCATCGGCGCGCTCGCCGTCGTCCTCGAGGTCGCGGCCCTGCTCGTGCTTGCTCGTCTCCCCCGCGACCGGCCGCCCCGCCTCTCACCAGTGAGCGCCGGGATCGTCGCCGAGTTCGCGACCCTCGTCGCGGTCCTGCTCGCTACCGGGTCGCTGCGCTGGGTGCCCGGCGACCTCTCGAGCGAGTACGCCGGTCCAGCTCCCGTCCTCGAGTGGGTCAATCGCGGATGGTCGGTGTCATCGCCGATCATCACGCTGTATGTGACCAATCACCTCGTGCTCTACGCGTCGGTCCTCACCCTCGCGCTCACCGCCGCCCTCGCGTTCGAGGTCGGTGTGGGCGTGGCCCGCAGCCGCCAAAAGCTGCTCGCCGGCGGCACCGAACGCCGTCACCTGTACTGGGCGCCGGCCTTCCTGGCCGCGCCGGTCTGCTGCGGCGCGCCGCTACTCGGGGTCGTCGGTCCTGCCGCCTTCGCCGCTCTCCTGCGTTACAGCTGGGTCCCCCTCACCGTTGCCGTCGCCCTCGGCGCGCTCAGCCTCGCCCGAGGGTCCCGGCCCATGCGCGATCGACCGCCGCGCCGCGCATCGTCGGAATCAACGACCGGCCGCGACGGGTTTGAGGACCGAGAGCCCACAGCACCAACACGAGGCGCCAGCCTATGACCCTGTCGAAACACGAGCTGTTCGCGTTCCTCGCCGAGCGACCTCGGATTGGTCGGCTCGCAACCGTCACTGCTGCTGGTGAGCCGCGGGTGGTTCCGGTGTGGTTCCGCGTCCGCGACGACCGGATTCTCGTGCACACCAATCCCCGGATGGGCAAGGCCCGCAACGTCACCGCCACCGGCCGCTTCGCGCTGGCCGTCGACGACGACTCCTGGCCCTACCGAGGCGTGAGCCTGTGGGGGTCGGCCCATACCGTCGACCCGGCCGGGGTGGTGGGCGACCTGCGAGCCTTCACCCACGACCTCGCAGCGAGCTACCTCGGTGCGCAGCTCGGCGGGCCGATGGGCGAATCGCTGTCGGATCCCTCATGGCCCCACACGATCCTCGTCCTCGAGCCCGACGGGTGGCTCGACTTCGACTACTCGAGGTGAGCGACCATGGGCACCGCGCGAGGCCGGACGATCGAGCCTGGTTCCCTCGTCACATCGCACGCAGAAGAGCAACCGCACAACGTCACCCGGCGCCCTCGAGCACTGGGGACTTTCCTCCCAGCCTGATCCGTGGTGATCTTTGCCGGCAGTCGACGAATGGAGGTGTGATGGCGGGCATGGAGAAGAAGCACCTGGATCAGCCCGACGAGACCCGGCGGTTCGACAACGGCCGAATCGACGTCGTGACGCTGCCAAGCGCCACGATCGGCCGCGCCGTCTTCGAGCCCGGCTGGCGGTGGTCAGAGCATGTGAAGCCGATCGCGGGAACGGACAGCTGCCAAGCGCCCCACACGGGCTACGTCATCTCCGGGCGCCTCGGCACGCGCATGGACGACGGCCAGGAGATGGAGTTCGGGCCCGGCGAGGCGTTCACGATCCCGCCCGGGCACGACGGCTGGACCGTTGGCAACGAACCCGCGGTCGTGCTCGACTTCACCGGCGCAGCGGACTACGCCAAGCCGTCGTAGCGCCCAAATCGAGCATCTCGTCCTCGGTCCGATTACGCATGCGCTCGGCACCGAGGGCGCTAGGGCGAAAAAGTGCGCCCTCCTGAGCGCGCCGCTCAGCAGTGGGGTTCAAGCGTCTCGTCTGTTCACCCGAGTTCGTGTCGCAGGTCGGCCAGTAGCAGCATTAGCTGAAATGGATCGGTCGGTGATTGCTCGAAGTCGAACTGTCGGTACCACTCCTTCGCCTGCTCGTCGATCGCGTGGACCAGCAGGAGCCGGATGCCAGCGATCTCGGCCGCGTCGAGGGTGCGCAGCATCGCATCACGAAGCAGATGCCGTCCGAGTCCTCATTCTGGGCGCTGCGGTCCACGGCCAGGCGAGCCAGCAGCATGGCTGGGATCGGCTCGGGCATGTTCCGGCGCACGCGACCGGTCGCTTCGCGTCGATGAAGAGCGCTGACGGCCAGTGAGTAGTACCCGAGGACCCGGCGCCCACGAACAGCAACGAACGTGCGGGTCGCGCCTCGGCGCTCGTTGTCGAGGGCCCGCTCGCGCAGCCAGTCGTTGAGTGTGGGATTGCCGCAGTCGAACCCGCTGACGTCATGACGGTCGGCGATCGGCTCCGGCTGGCGAAGCGCCGGGCTCACTCGAAAATGTCAGGCTCAGCGAGGAGCTTGGCGAGCCCCGGCTTGTGCCGCGGTGGCTCGCTCAGGCGGCGGTGGAGTTCGTCCCAAGCCTCCGGGTCGAGGAAGAAGTGGACCCGATCCACCAGCACCTCCTCCGCGGCGGCCCGGGAGCGCGAGACCACGAACGCGCTCACGCTCATACCCTCGGCGCTCGCGGCGCGCCGGATCAGCTCGTCGTCCTCCGGCGTCAGCCGCACGTCGAGTCGCTCGACCTTGGCCATAAATCCCAGTGTACGGGATTCTTCCGTACCTGGCCTTCAGCGTTCAGGCCGTGGCGCCCTTCCATCTACTTCGGGTCTGGGTGACGAGGCAGCGCCCGCTCACGGACTCGAGGGCGAGCCTCGGCTGGCCGCCTCCCACAAGGTACCGGCTGACCAGGACCATTACCGTGACGCTAAGAAGCTCAGCCGCGATATCCGCCCGCCCCGAGGCGGGGTTCGCACCACTCTCACTCCGGCAAACCGCGACACGGATCAATGGCGGACTCGGGACGGACGCGCGAGCGACTCCGTGCGGCGAACGCCGAGGAAACCTGCGCTGACCAGGGCGTTCGTCGTGGGCGTTGAGGGTCTCGATCCCCCGTCCTCCGCCTTGTAAGAGCGGGCGGGCCAGCCGCGAACGCCCTGGTCCAGGGCTCAGAACACCGAGTGACCGGCACAAACGACGATCCGCGGATACCGGTGGATCGCGCAGTATTTCGGTGGGCCACGGACTTGAGACGGACTTGGACGTCGGCGCGTTCCACGCCGATCAGCGCGTCAGAAAGATCGATCAATCGACCAGGTCGACCAGGTCGATCAGGCCACAGTGCCTATCGCCGGCTCGGCCGCGATCGCTGCTATTGCACGGCGTATTGTTCTGTACGCCCTGGCGTCGAGATGACAACACTTTACCGATGAACTACCACTTCGGACCTTGAGCGGGTACGCCCCCGCTATGCGAAGGGCGCGACCTCGACGTCGGCCCGGCGGGAGGCTTCGCGGAGAAGCTGTTTGGCCTTTCGAGACGCCGGCGTGCAGCGAGTCCTCATCTGGCCGGTGCAGGACGAGGTACGCCAGCTCGAGCTCTTCTGCGAGAAGGTCCGCCCCGCCGTCAGCGCGTAGCGTCGAGATCGGCCGCCGAGCTCCATGGCCGTCGGTCCGCTCGCTCCAGCACGGCCGGGAAGAACGACCCGCGCCGCAGCTTCGAGATCCGCAACTCGACGTCGCCGGCCTAGTCGACCGCAGTCCGGCCCGGGAGCCGTTGCGCTGGTTCGTGCGCGTCTCGGTCCGTTCGTGCGGTGCGGCACCGATCGCCTCGGTCGCCTCCGCGCCCCTCATCAGTTGCCGCACCCTGAATCAGTGCGGCGACGGCCGGCCTGATTTGGACTAGGAATGATGGCCCAGATGGCCAAGGAGGGACCCATGGCAGAGTTTCCACCGCTCGCCCACGTGGCGTTCACCGTGCGCGACCTGTCGGTCAGTGTGCCCTGGTACGAGGCGTTGTTCGATGCCAAGCCCGTGCTCGACGAGGACACGGACCCCGACTTCCATCACACGGTGTACATGATCGGAAACAGCACGCTCATCGGGTTACACCAGCACGGAACGCCTGCGCCCGGCAGGAACTTCAGCGAATTCAATGTCGGTCTCGACCATGTCGGCTTCGGCTGGCGCAACAGAGGGGAACTCGAGCAGTGGGCACGCCGCCTCGACGAACTCGGCATCCAGCACGGTGGAATCAAGGACGCGTCGTACGGCTCGGGCGTGAGCTTCCGGGATCCCGACGGCATCGCGCTCGAGTTCTTCGCTGCGCCCGGCTGAGCTGCCACGCCTGCGGACGTGCGAGCCCTAAGCTAAGGCGCCAGGGCGGCACGCTGAACCAATCGCCGACCGATACCGGTCGGCTTCAGAGCTCGCCGAAGCGGGTCGGAGGAGGGACATGAACCCCAAAGCCCCAGTATCGTGAACCACCGGGCCAGCCAGCACCTCGGATCGGCCAATCTGGCGCTCACGGACTCCCAGGTGCCGCAGCGCAGCATCGTCAGCGACGGCACGGAAATGCGCACACGGAATACCGGCTCGCCGGCGGAGCAGTTTGCGCCAGATCGGCACGTCCGCGTGGCATTCGCCACCCAACACGCTGACTCGTCCCGGGAGGCTGCACCGTCCCCCGGGCCGGTCTCGCCCGGCGGATTGCCATGACTTGCCCGCCAGGCGGCACCGCGGGTGGCCGATCGGATGTGCTCATCACCGCCGCTCGGTCCGACCAGGGCAATCCTCTCGCGGCTGCCCGTCGTATATCCGGTACGGAGGCAGAGCGAAGAGGAGACTCTCGTGAGGCGAAGCGTTGTAGTGGTGCGAAGGTTGCTCGTTGGCGTTGTCCTCGCGTCGGGCTTGGTCCTGATGGCAGCCGGTGCAGCCGCCGCCAAGGTGCACGGGGTGTCGCAGGCTGGCTGTGCGCATGACCCCGCCAACTCGGGCGCGAACCGATCGGGCACCAACAGCCCGAGCGCGCCGATCCCGGTGACCGCCGCGGCGACCGGCGAAACCGCTTCGAACGGGGCGGCCGCGCCGGAGTCGGGCGGCGACGGGGCCCCAGACTGCGACACCGAGGCCGTCAGCGTGCGACAAGACCCGTAGCGGAGCGCGGCCCGCGCGCGGCGCCGGCGACCGCGGATGCCCTCGTGGGGTTGACCCGCCTGGCGGGACCCGGACGACGAACTGAGAGGGTTCTCAACCTGGTGCTACGGCTGCCGGCGTCTCCCTGTAGTAGAGATCCAGGGTCAGCTTCTCCGGCACGCAGAACACGCGCACCGAAAGCCGCCTGGCGAGCCTGGAAATCGAGCGCCGAACGAGCTCGTCTTCACCGTCGTCGATGGCCACCGCGGTGTGCGACCCCTTGTGGGGATCGACGCCGATCATCACCTTCACTGCGTCCTCCTCTCTCGCGTCGGATGGAGCCGCGGTGGGCACTCCTGATTTCGGATCGTCGTGCCGTCGTACCTCTTTCGAGCCACACCTCGGCGAGATCCCGGCGAGCCAGCAGCTCGTTAGAAAGCCAGACGGCCCAAGCCGCCGGCAGGCACATCGAGAGCCAACCCACCGAGACCTCAGACGCTACGGATCACCCGCCGCGTCCTGGTGGACACTCAATCAGGCACGTCCGCGTGCGAGGCGGCCAGCTACCGAGGTCGAGGCACCTCGGGCGACGATGAAGCTCTCGTGGTGATCTCGCTGGAGCGCGCGGCAGTGATCGTGGTCAACCTCGGCGGGCTGGGAGAGCCTCGAGATCGGCTCGGGTCCGCTCGGCGAGCGGTGTGGCGTCGGCGGCTTCGTGGCGCGCAAGGGCGGCGCGCAGATGTGCTTCGGCGGTATCGACGTCACCCGTGGTTGCCGTCAGCAGCCCGAGGAACCGGGCCACTGCGCCCTTGCACACGATCGCCCGGTCGATGAGCGCGACCCGTTCCTGGTAGGACTCGAGCATTCGGGTGAGGACGGCGGCGCGGTCGCGGTCGTCCAGGAAGGCGCACGTCTCGGCGCAGTAGGTGAGCGCGTTGAGCCAGACGGCGTCGCGAGGGATGTGCGCGAAGTCGTCGACTGCCAGCGCCTCGAACTCGGCCCGGGCCGCCGCGTCGTCGCCACGTCGGGAGTGGAGCAGCGCAAGGGCTCCCTGCCACGCCGGAACCTGCGGGTACCGGGCCACGAAGCGCTCGTAGGGCTCCACGAGATGCTCCATCTCGGGCCGGGCGTCCCGCTCCAGTACGAGCCAGTAGCGCTGTATCCACCAGATGGCGTCGGCGTCGGGGTCGTGGGCGGCCTCGCCGAGGTCGCGAGCCCGGTTCATGGCCACCTCGGCATGGTCGAAGTTCCCGGTCAGCAGGGCCCGCATGGCCATCCACATCTCGGTGTCGCGGCGGAGCAGGGGCTGCCTCAGCGATTCTGCCAGCGTGCGGTGCCGGCGAAGCGCGTCCTGGGCACCCTCGAAATCGCATCGCTCCAGGAGGTCTGCGACCAGCCAGCCGCTTGCTCGGACGGCCAGCTCGTCGTCGCGCTTGTCGGCGGCCAGTTGCAGCATCTCCCGGGCGGCGTCGATCCGCTCGTCCAGGTTCTCGGGACCCCAGAGCGCGACGTGGCGGGCCGAGAGCACCCCGGCGACCGTCGCCGGATTGCCAGAGGCCCGGGCCTCGTCCAGCGCCTCGTCGCTCAGCTGGTCGCGCTGCTCCTTGGTGCCCGAGTAGTAGAGGGCCTGCGCGAGCCGGGCGGTGACCCGCGGCCGCAGGTCGGCGTCGTCGATCCGCGCCCGCGCCTCGTCGAGGAGCGCGACCAGCTCGGGGTCGTCGCTCCAGAGCGGCGACGCCGCGCCCACTCCCAGGGCGGCTCGAGCGAGAGCGCTGGTGTCGCCCAGCCGCCGGGCGATCTCGGCCGCGGTCAGGAAGTCGGCTCGGGCCGCGTCACCCGCGCCGGCCCGCAAGAGCGCGTCTCCTCGCACCAGGACCGTCTCGATTCTCCGCCGGTTGTCACGGCCAGCGACCTCGAGCGCCGCAAGGGTCATGCTGTACAGGTCGGCGGCGCGCTCCCAGGCGAGCATGGCGCTGGCCTCGGCGGCCGCCCGGGTCGCGAAGTCGGCGGCTCGCTCCGGATCACCCTCGGGCAGAGCGACGTGGAGGTGGTGGGCGATCTCGGCGACGTGGCGCTCGGGGCTCTCCACCCGAAGGCTCTCTGCGGCCCGCAGGTGCAGCTGGGTGCGACGGCTCGCGGAGAGCCCCTCCACCAGCGCCTCGCGCACCAGGGCGTGCGCGAACCGGTAGCAACCGGGTTCGCTCGGAAGGTCGACGATCACGCCCGTGGCAGAGGCCCGGTCGAGTGCCTCGAGCGAGGCCTCGGGATCGGCGCTCGCCCGCGCGGCCACACCGAAACGGAACGCCTCCCCCATCACCGCGCCCAGCTCGAGCGCGGCGACGGCATCCGGGCCCAAGCGGGCCACGCGGCGACGCACGCTCTCGCGCACACTATCGGTGAGCACGCCCTCGACGGCACCCGCCGGGTCGTCGTCGGCGTTGCGGAGCACCTCGTGGATGAGGAACGGGTTCCCACCGGTTCGCCGGCAGGCGGTCTCGGCCAACTCCTCGGCCCGACCGTGCCCAGCGAACAGCGGGGCGACCTCGGACGGGCTCAACCCTCCCAGCACCACCTCCTCAAGCGGCTGCTCGGAGGCCAGCGCGGCCAGTTCGGCAACGAGCGGCCCGCCGGGCGCGAGGGCCTCGCGGCGCACCGCGGCGAGCACGAGCGCGATCGAGCGGTCCGGGCGGCGGAGGAGGTGACGCAGGAGCAGGAGGGTCGGCCGGTCGGCCCAGTGGAGGTCGTCGACGACGAGCAGCAGCGGCGCAGGGGCGGCGGAGAGCACGGCGTCGAACGCCTCGAAGAGCCGGTGTCGGGCCAGTGCGGGGTCGGTGGTTGTGGCCGCGGCTGCCTCCGGCGTGGTCTCGGGCAGGAGCGGAGCGAGCGCCGGGAGGGCGCGACCGCGGACCGCCTCGGGCGCGGCTTCGAGCAGGGGGGCTAGGGCCTCGACGAAGGGCTGATAGGGCTGGAGCGCCTCCTCGTCGCACCGGCCGAAGGTCACGACGACACCGTCGCCGTGCAGGCGCGCACCGAACTCGGCCGCGAGCCGGCTCTTGCCGATCCCGGCTTCACCGCTCAGGAGTACCAGCCGGCGACGACCCGAACGACGGGCCTCGTCGAAGCGGGCGAGCAGCCGGTGCAACTCGTCGGCGCGCCCGGCGAACCTGCTGCGCCCCACGAGATCCGCCAGCGGCACCGGCAGGCGAGGTACCGGCCGCTGCTCCCGGAACAGTCCCCCGGCACGGGCCGACAGGGCGAGGCGATCGGTGCACCCGAGCTTGCGGAGCAGCGCCGAGACGTGGCTCTCCACCGTGCGCACCGAGATGAACAGGTTCTCGGCGATCTCGGCGTTGGTGAGGCGCGCGGCGAGCGCCTCGAGCACCTCCGCCTCACGAGGCGTGACGCCCCCGTCGCGCAGCGCCTGCGGGAGCGGCTCCATGCGGGGCCATTGTCGCGCCCGTCTCCGTGCTGCGAATCCGTGGTGAGCACGGATGCGCCGGCCGCCCGGCTCGTGCACGATGACGTCGACCAGGAGGTGCGAGGATGAGCGCGAACGTGACCGATCGCTTCCTCGAGGCGGTGCGGGCCGCCCGGTTCGCCGACACCGACGTGTTTGCGGACGACGCCGTCTCGGACTCGACCCCGCCGATGTGGCGATTGCAGGTTCGGGGCGCAGCCGAGCTGCGGTCCCAGTACTCCAAGTGGTTCGACCATCCGGCCGAGCTCACCGAGCTGCGCCGGACCCCCCTGCCCGACGGGGAGCTGCTCGAGTACACACGCCAGTGGCGCCAGGACGGCGCACCGCACAAGGCGCACCACATCCACCGGCTCACCGTCAGCGGCGACCAGATCGTCGAGGACGCCCACTGGTGCGGCGGCCGCTGGTCGCCATCCCTGCTGGACGAGATCGCGGCCGCCGGCCACAAGGTCTGAGAGGAGATCGCGATGGCGAGCACCGAGCAGGTCACCGTGGCCGCGGTCCAGGACGCCCCGGTGTTCCTCGACCGTGACGCGACCGTCGAGAAAGTGGCCCGGCTGACCAAAGAGGCGGCGGCGAACGGCGCCGGGCTGGTCGTGTTCCCCGAGACGTTCGTGCCCACGTATCCGGACTGGGTATGGCGCACCACCCCGTGGGGCGACCGGGACTGGTACGAGCGGCTCTACGACCAGTCGGTCGATGTGCCCGGCCCCGCGGTTGACGCGCTCGCCGCCGCCGCCCGCGAAGCCCAGGTGTACCTGTCGGTCGGGGTCGACGAACGCGACGGGGGGACCCTCTACAACACGCAGCTCTACTTCGCACCCGACGGCGACCTCGTCGGCAAGCACCGCAAGCTCACCCCCACCGGCGGCGAACGGCTGATCTGGGGCCAGGGTGACGGCTCGGGACTCTTGGTCTTCGACACCCCGTTCGGTCGCCTCGGTGGCCTCACCTGCTGGGAGAACTACATGCCCCTCGCCCGCGCCGCCCTGTACGCGCAGGGGATCGACATCTACCTGGCGCCGACGTGGGACAACTCCGACGTGTGGGTGCCGACCCTGCGCCACATCGCCAAAGAGGGACGCGTCTACGTCATCGGGGTGAACTTCTGCATCCGCGGCTCCGACGTCCCCCGTGATCTCCCCGGCGCCGACGACCTCTACGGCGGCGACGACGACTGGCTGGCGCGCGGCAACACCACCATCGTCGGGCCCGACGGCGACATCCTGGCCGGACCCCTCGAAGGTGAGGACGGGATCGTCTACGCCCAGGTCGACGCCCAGCGCGCCCGCAAGGCGCGCCGACAATTCGACCCGGTCGGCCACTACGCGCGCTCCGAGGTGCTCCGGCTCGTCGTCGACCGCACGGCGAGGCCGGCGATGACGTTCGAGCCCGAGCAACCCCCCCAGGCTGCGATCGACGAGGTCGACGACGAGTCCTGAGCGCATGGTCAGCGCCCGACCCAGCCCCGAGCGCGGCGGCCCCCGGTTTCCCGGCGGTACCTCCCGGCGGCCGTTGTGCCGGTAGCTCACCGCCTCGGCGGGCTCGCAGCGCCGACCCCGCGATAGGCGATCTCGCGATCTGCCGACAGCGTCACGGGAGCGCACACAACGAACACACCGAACCTCGCTCCTCAGACGGAATAGAGCGCGCCAGATCGGCACTTCCGGGCGCGCTGCCTCAGAAATCTTCAGTGGGAACATTCGCGCCACCAGTCGACGTGCACGGTGACATGGAACTCGGCGCAGTTCTCGTGGTTCACCCGAGTTCGTGTCGCAGGTCGGCCAGTAGCAGCATTAGCTGGAGCGGGTCGGTGGGAGACTCCTCGAAGTCGAACTGCCGGTACCACTCCTTCGCCGACTCGTTGATCGCGTGAACCAGCAGGATCCGGATGCCAGCGATCTCGGCCGCGTCGAGGGTGCGCAGCATCGCATCACGAAGCAGATGCCGTCCGAGACCCTCACTTTGGGCGCTGCGGTCCACGGCCAGGCGAGCCAACAGCATGGCCGGGATCGGCTCGGGCATGTTCCGGCGGACGCGACCGGTCGCTTCGCGTCGATGAACCGCGCTGACGGCCAGGGAGTAGTACCCGACGACCCGGCGTCCACGAGCAGCAACAAACGTGCGAGTCGCACCTCGGCGCTCGTTGTCGAGGGCTCGCTCGCGCAGCCAGTCGTTCAGCGTGGGGTTGCCACAATCGAACCCGCTGACGTCATGGCTGTCGACGATCGGCTCCGGCCGGCGGAGCGCCGGGCTCACTCGAAGATGTCAGGCTCGGCGAGGAGCTTGGCGAGCCCAGGCTTGTGCCGCGGTGGCTCGCTCAAGCGGCGGTGGAGCTCGTCCCAGGTCTCGGGATCGAGGAAGAAGTGGACCCGATCCGCCAGCACCTCCTCAGCGGCGGCCCGGGAGCGCGAGACCACGAACGCGCTCACGCTCATGCCCTCGGCACTCGCGGCGCGTCGGATCAGCTCGTCGTCCTCCGGCGTCAGCCGCACGTCGAGTCGCTCGACCTTGGCCATGAAACCCAGTGTACGGGATTCTTCCGTACCGCGCCCCGAGGAGGTGGGCAGCTATCGCCACGGACTCGAGGCTGCGCTCGGTTGGCCGTCGGGCAACGCCACCCCACTAACCAGGACATTCACAGCGAACACCACGAGCCTCGGACGCGAGCTCCGCTCCTGCACGGGCGGAGTTCGCTCCCGGTCCTGCGCCGATCCCGACGGCGATCGGTCGCGGACCACAGGCGGACTTCAACGCTCCAGTTCCCCGAGTGGCCGAGCAAAGCGGGGCGTTGACCAGGCTTTCCTCGTGGGCGTTGAGGGTCTCGATCCCCCGTCCTCCGCCTTGTAAGAGCGGCGCTCTAGCCAACTGAGCTAAACGCCCGAGCCGATCACGGTACCGGACGCTTCACCGCGGGCAGGCCGGGGCTCGGCTCGGCTGTCGGGGGGAGTGACATTCGCCCGTCACCCCGGCCCGCCCACTGCGGCGATCTCGCGCCCTCGCCTCCGCCGGCCCGGTGCGTGGGGGGTACGCACCGGACCGGCGCCTCGCGGGGCAGGCCTTACGCGCTCTGGGCCTCGGCGACGAGTTGGCCCCACTCGTCGTACTCCGGCTCGGGCGGCCGCACCTTGGGCGGCCGGCCCCGGCGCCGCTTCTGCGCCAGGACCTTCCCGTTGGCGAACAGCTCGCCACCCCAGACGCCCCACGGCTCGCGCCGCGCCTGGGCCGCCTCGAGGCAGGCCTCCCGCACCGGGCAGGCGCGGCAGAACGCCTTCGCCCGCGCGATGTCGTCGAGCTGCTCCGAGAAGAACAGCTCGGTGAGCGCGGCCGAGCCGTCGCGACATCGGGCGTCGCGTCGCCAGACTTCCTCGGCGACCAGGTCTTCGTACTGGATGGCGAACATCGCCCTGCTTCCCCTGTCCTCGTCGTGTCGGTTGTGTTGTGCGCTTCCTTTGGTGCTGGTCTTCCTTGGTCGGCGGTCGGGAACAACAAAAGGCCGCCGGGGGTGCCCCGGCGGCCTGGTGGTGATCTTGCGGTAGCGGGAATGCTACGGCGAGTTCACTCGGAGCCGCCGGGGCCGACCGGGCTTGTGGTCGATGGTGGTCACGCCGAGGTTCGACATGGTCGACCACGAGCTGGCCGGCATGGCGCAAGCAAAGGCCGCCCGGACGCGTGCGACCCCGGCCTGCGCCTGGTACTGGCGCTGCGTGCCGTAGCCGTGCATCGTCTCGGTGCCTTTCGTCTGCGCCCGCGACTTACGAGCGAGCCATCAGGCTACACGCCTGCGCCTTGCTGTCCAAGGATTTACGCGCCGGGGTGAGCGCGCTGCGCTCAGTAGGTGATGCGGATCAGGCCATGGCCGGTCCGCACGCCCGCCTGATTGGCCAGGGTGGCGCCGTCCGGACCGAGGCTGGAACCGCCGCCACCGCCGCCGCCGGCTCCGTTCACTCCGGCCAACGGTCCGGCGCCGCCGCCGCCGCCACCACCGGCGCGACCGCCGCCGCCACCGCCGCCGGCCGCGTGGAATGAGGCCGCCCCGGTGCCGCCGCCGCCGGTGCCACCGATGCCGGCGCCGCTTCCGGCGGTGCCGAGCGGCAACCCGGCGCTCCCGCCGGTCGCAGCCTGCGCCCCGCCGCCGCCTGCCCCGACGCTGGCGCCGGCGCCGGCGCCCGTGGGGCCCCGGATGCCGGGGGTGCCCCCCCCGCGCCCCCCGGCGCCCCCGACCGGGGGGGCCGCCCCCGGCACCCGGCGCGCGC
>JBQTGU010000026.1:0-10496 GCA_052390575.1 Actinomycetota bacterium
CCGACAACCCAACCGCGCGTCGCCATCACGACGCCACCCGCCTCCGGCCACACAGACCACAGTCGCCGCGAGCGCATTCCCGCTCCGTCACACCGATCCCGACGCCAATCGGTGGATCGAGGCTAAGACGCCGCGCCGGGGCCAGCGCGGGTCGCGGCGGTGGCGCAAGCTCCGAGCCACCCAGCGCCGCGCCGAGACCAGGCACCGCCGGCGAGTACGCCTCGCTCACCACCAAGCCGCCAAGACCGTCGTCGCCTGGGCCATCGAGCACCGCGTCGGGATCCTGGCGGTCGGTGACCTCGTCGGGATCGCCGCCAGGGCCGTCGGGCGGCGCCAGAACCTCCGATTGCGGCAATGGCGCCGCACCCACCTGGTCGGCGCACTCCGCGACAAGGCCGCGACCGCAGGCATCAAGGTAGTGACGGTCGACGAACGTGCCACTTCGTCGACGTGTCCCGAATGCGGCTCGCGCACCGCCAAGCCGCGGGGACGGAACTTCGCGTGCCCGACCTGTGGGCACCGCGAGCACCGCGACATCGTCGGTGCTCGCAACATCGCCGCACGCAGCGGCGGGACCACGCGCACCCCCGTGCGCGTCACGCACCGTCGAGCAGGCCAACCCCCTGCGCGGCGTGACCGGCGTCGACACCTCTGGGACCGGCGCCGGTCCAGCCCGGCACCGGGCCGCCCCGTCACTACGGGGAGTCGCTCACCGGCGAACCCACCCGAAGCGCACGCTCGGGGAAGGTTCACGACCATCCAGATGGTCAACCGGTGAGGATCACGCAAGCGGCCTGACCACGTCAGCAACGCTTGCGCGACGGTGCACTAGCTACGCGACCCGCTCCTGGAAGTCGGCTTCCTGGAATGGGCCGACCACCGCGAGGGTCCGCTCGCCCCGGCCGAGCACCCGGTCGACGACCCGGGCGATGTCGTCGGGGCCGACCGCGTCGACGCGCGCCACCACCTCGTCGAGGGTCGGGATCTCCCGCAAGGTGAGCTCGCTGCTGCCGATGCGGTGCATCCGGCTGATCGAGCTCTCCAGCGAGAGCGCGATCGAGCCCTTGAGGTGCCCCTTGGCCGCGTCGAGCTCGGCGTCGGTGAGGCCCCGGTCGGACACGAGCCGGCCGAGCTCGCCGTCGACGACCGCCAGCGCCTCCTCGACCCGTCCCGGCGCGGTGCCCACGTAGATGGCAACGGCGCCGGTGTCGGCGAAGCTGTTGCGGTAGGAGTACACGGAGTAGGCGAGGCCGCGGCGCTCGCGCACCTCCTGGAACAGGCGGGAGGCCATGCCCCCGCCGAAGGCCTGGTTGAGGACCGTGAGCGCGTAGCGGTCGGGATCGTGGCGCGACAGCCCCCGCATCCCGAGCACGACGTGGGCCTGCTCGGTCGGTCGCGCCAGGACCGCCAGCGGACGCGGTGGCGTCCCGCTCGCGGAAGGGCGGACCGGACGGTCGCCGGCAACTCCGGCGAGCCGCTCGGCGACCCGGTCGACGACGTGCTCGTGGGTGAGGTTGCCCGCCGCCGCCACCACCACGTTGCCGGGCCGGTAGTGGTGGCGGTGGTAGTCGGCGATCGCGTCCCGGCTCATCGCGCCGATGGACGGTTGCGTCCCGAGGACCTCACGCCCCAGCGGGTGGTCGGGGAACAGCGCCGATGCGAACAGGTCGTGCACGAGATCGTCGGGGGTGTCGTCCCGCATCCGGATCTCCTCGAGGATCACCTGACGCTCGGACTCCACGTCGTCAGCCCGCAGGGCGGGGTCCCAGACGATGTCGGAGAGGATGTCGAGGGCGACGTCGAGGCGGTCGTCGGGGACCCGCACATAGAACGCGGTGAGCTCCTGGGTGGTGAAGGCGTTCATGTCGCCGCCCACCGACTCGACCGCCTGGGCGATCTCGAGCGCGCTGCGATCGCGGGTCCCCTTGAAGAGGAGGTGCTCGAGGAAGTGGCTGGTGCCCGCGGTCTCGTCGGGCTCGTCACGCGAGCCGGTGCCGACCCAGAACCCCACCGCCGCCGAGCGCAGAGCGGGCAGTTCCTCGGTGACCACCCGCAGGCCCGCGCCGAGGCGGGTCAGGGAGATGCTCATTGTTGAGGGTCCATCGGCACGGAATGGTGCCGGGTTTACCGTCCGCCTCCGCCGCCGCCCCGGCCGCCGCCTCGCCGGGAGCGGGGTCGACCCCCGCCTCCGCCCCGGCCGCCGCGGGAGCCTCGTGAGGCCCCGCCGCCCCGGGGGGCGCCGGCCTCGGCCGGCCCGAGGTCGCCGAACTCGTCCTTGACCTGGTCGTCCCAGAACTTCTCGAACGACGCCCCCTCTTCGCGCTCGCTCGCTGCGGAGCGGGCCATCCCCGATCGGGCTGGCCGCTCCGCGGGCGCTCGCTCGCTGGCGAGCTCGCTCCGCTCGCTCCGCTCGCTTCGGTCACCGCGCGGCGGGCGGTCGTCGTCGCCCCTCCGACGGGGAGGCCGGTCGTCGTCATCCGGGGCGGGCCGTTCCCGGCGGGGCGGGCGGTCCTCGTCGTCGTCGACCGGCTCGTCACTCGCCAGCGAGAGCGAGAGCTTGCCCTGCTGGTCGATGTCGTCGACCCGCACCTGGACCTCGTCGCCGAGCGAGAGCACATCCTCGACCCGGTCGATGCGGCGGCCGCCGCCGAGCTTCGAGATGTGCAGGAGGCCGTCGCGCCCGGGAAGGATGTTCACGAAGGCGCCGAACTTGGTGATGTTGACGACCTTCCCGCTGTACTCGGCGCCGAGGTCGGCGGTGGGCGGGTCGAGGATCAGCTCGATGCGGCGCTTGGCCTCTTCGACCTGGGCGCCGTCCTTCGAGCCGATCGACACCGTGCCGATCACGCCGTCGTCGCTCACCGAGACGTCGGCGCCGGTCTCCTGGGTGATGGTGTTGATCACCTTCCCCTTGGGACCGATCACCTCGCCGATCTTGTCCATCGGGATCTCGAAGCTGATGATCTTCGGCGCGGTCGGGCGCACGTCGTCGCGTGGCTCCGCGATCGCGCCCTTCATGACGTCGAGGATCTGGAGCCGGGCGTCCTTCGCCTGTTGCAGCGCCTGCTTGAGCACGTCGGCAGGCAACCCGTCGATCTTGGTGTCGAGCTGGAGCGCGGTCACGAACACGGCCGAGCCCGCGACCGTGAAGTCCATGTCGCCGAACGCATCCTCGGCGCCGAGGATGTCGGTCAGGGTCGTGTACTTGCCCTCGGCGAACACGAGCCCCATGGCGATGCCGGCCACCGGAGCCTTGATCGGGACGCCCGCGTCCATGAGCGACAGGGTCGAGCCGCACACCGACGCCATCGACGTCGAGCCGTTCGCCGACAACACGTCGGAGACGACCCGCAGCGTGTAAGGCCATTCGACCGCGTCGGGCACGACCGGGACGAGGGCGCGCTCGGCAAGCGCGCCGTGCCCGATCTCGCGCCGCTTGGGCGAGCCCACCCGACCGGTCTCGCCGGTCGAGAACGGCGGGAAGTTGTAGTGGTGCATGTAGCGCTTGCGGTCGTCGATGCCGATGGTGTCGAGCATCTGCTCCATGCGGGACATGCCCAGGGTCGTCACCGTGAGCACCTGGGTCTCGCCCCGCTGGAAGAGGCCGGAGCCGTGGGCGGTCGGGATCACGCCGACCTCGGCGGCCAGGGGGCGGATGTCGGCGGTTCCCCGCCCGTCGATGCGGACGCCGTCGGTGACGATGCGCCGCCGCACGACCTCCTTCTGGAGCGACCGGAACGCCTTGCGCACCTCGCCCGCCCGTTCGGCGTAGGGGCCGGGCTCGTCGACGAGCCCACAGAGCCGCTCGACCAGGTCCTCGTCGACCTCGTGGAGCTTGTCGTCGCGGGCGGCCTTCTCGTGGATGCCCATGGCCGCGGCGACGTCGCTCTCGACCGCTTCCTTCACTGCGGCGTAGACGTCCTGGCCGTAGTCGACGCGGGGCTCGTACTCGATCGGCTCGATCGGGCCCCGCTCCTTCTCGACCTTGGCCCGCAGCTCGGCCTGGAGGTCGATCGACGCCTCGATCCAGCGCTTCGACTCCTCGAGGCCGTCGGCGATGACGTCCTCGGTGATCTTGGGCGCGCCCTGCTGGTACAGGTCCCAGGTCGCCTCGGTGCCGCCGGCCTCGACCATCATGATCGTGACCTCGCCGGCGTCGGTCCGGCGACCGGCGACGACGAGCTCGAACGTCGACTCGTCGCCCTCCTGGTACGTCGGGTGCGCGATCCACTCGCCCTCGTGGTGGGCGAGCCGCACCGCACCGATCGGGCCGTTGAAGGGGATGCCCGACACCATCAGCGCCGCCGACGCCCCGTTGATCGATGCGATGTCGTGCGGGTTCTCGAGGTCGGCGCCGAGGATGGTGGCGATGACCTGGACCTCGTTGCGGAAGCCCTCGGGGAACGACGGGCGCAGCGGCCGATCGGTGAGCCGGCAGGTCAGGACGGCCTGCTCGCCCGGTCGGCCCTCGCGGCGGAAGAACGAGCCCGGGATCTTCCCGGCGGCGTACATGCGTTCCTCGACGTCGACGGTGAGGGGGAAGAAGTCGATGCCCTCGCGGGGCTTGCTGGTGACGACCGTGCTGAGCAGGGTCGTGTCGCCGATCTGGACGACGACGGCGCCGTCGGCCAGGGGGGCGAGTCGTCCGGTCTCGAACGACATGGTCTTGCCGGCGCCGTTGACGGCACCCTCTACACGGATGGCGTCCGCCATGGAACGCGCTCCTCTCGGTTGTGCGAGAGGCCCCGGTTCCCAGTTGTCATCGCCCCGGCTGCCCGTCCTTGGAAGGGCGGTCCCGGGCGGTGGCGACTGACAACCGACGTCGCTCTCGCGGCTTCGGTTCGCTCAATCTCCCGCGCTAGCGGCGCAGGCCGAGCTTGGCGATGAGCGCTCGATACCGCTCGACGTCGTTACGCCGGAGGTAATCGAGCAACCGGCGCCGCCGGCCGACGAGAATGAGCAGTCCCCGGCGCGAGTGATGGTCCTTGGCGTGGACCTTCAGGTGCTCGGTCAGGTGATTGACCCGGTCCGTGAGGAGGGCCACCTGAACCTCGGGCGAGCCCGTGTCGGACTCGTGGAGGCGGTGCTCAGAAATCGTGGCGGAGGTGTCGGGCATGCCGTCGTTCGGGCCCTTGCTGCAAGCGTGGAAGCGCATCGGCCCTGTGCCGACGCAGAACCGCATGCTACCAGCTTCTTTGTCGTCGCTCGCTGCGAGGCAGGGTACCTGCCTCGCGGTCGCTCGCTCCTCCGCCAGGCTCGGACTCGCTTCGCTCGCCTCGCCGGCCTCTAGCCCACCAGTGCTCGGGTCGCGTCCACGTCGCGGGCCATCTGGGCGACGAGGGCGTCGACGGTGTCGAACCGCTCCTGGCCGCGCAGACGCTCGAGGAACCGCACCTTCACGTACTGGCCGTAGAGGTCGCCGTCGAAATCGAGCACGTAGGCCTCGAGCAGCGACGCGCCCGCGTCGGCGTAGAAGGTCGGACGGGTGCCGAGCGACACCGCCGCCGGTCGCTCCGCGCCGTCGCCGTCGACCAGGGTGCCGGCGTAGACCCCGTCGGCGGGCAGGCAGATGCGGTCGGGAACGGCCAGGTTGGCGGTGGGATACCCGAGGTCGCGCCCCCGCCGGTCGCCGATCTCGACCGTCCCCCGCACCTCGTGGGGCCGGCCCAGCAGCCGGGCGGCGGCCGCGACCTCGCCGATGCCCAGGAGCTCTCGGATTCGTGTGGACGAGTAGGGCTCGCCGCTGGGGTCCTCGTCGGCGGCGACGAGACCGAGGCCGACGACTCCGAACCCGAATTCGGCGCCCATCCGCTCGAGCAGCGCGACGTTGCCGCCGCGCCGGTAACCGAAGTGGAAGTCGGCGCCGACCACGACCAGCCGGGCCCGGAAGCCCCTGACCAGGACCTCGCGCACGAAGTCCTCGGCCGGCTCCTTGCTGCGGGTCTCGTCGAACGTGAGCACGTAACAGGTGTCGAGGTAGCCGGTGGCGTCGAGCAGCTCGAGCCGCTGCTCGAGTGTGGTCAGCTGCTTGGGCGCCGACTCGGGCCGGACGACCTCGGCCGGGTGCCGGTCGAAGGTGACGCAGACCGCGTCGAGCCCCCGGGCGTCGGCGAGCTCGCGCACCAGCCGCAGCGCCTCGACGTGGCCGCGGTGGACGCCGTCGTAGACGCCGATGGTGACGACCGCGCCCGGGCCGCTGCGGTCGGCCTCGGCGAGGTCGCGCAGGATCCGCATCCCGTCTCCGTCAGTCGGCTTCGACCGGCGCGAGCACGACCGCGGGCCGCACCGCGCTCCGGCGGCGCTCGTACACCGCGAGCAGCTCGCCGTCGGGGCCGACCATGGCGAACGGGCCCGGCCCGGTCGGCTCCTCCCCCGGCGAGAGCGACGGAGCCGGGAACGTGACGCCGTGGGCCACCGCTCGCGCCTGCTCGGCGTCGACGACGACACGCTGGAGGTCGCGCATCGCCGCCACCGGCGGCAACACGACCGCGTCGGAGTCGGCCTCCACCGCCTCGAGCGAGTGCGCCTCGTCGAGGGTGAAGGACCCGACCTGCAGCCGCCGCAACCCCGCGAGGTGAGCGCTCCCACCCAGGGCCTCGCCCAGATCGGCGGCCAACGAGCGCACGTAGGTGCCGCTGCTGCACTCCACCAGCACGGTGGCCTGCGGGTACGGGCCGGGCTCGAACTCCTCGACGTCGAGGCGGGTGACGTGGACGCGCCGGGGCGCGCGCTCGACCTCTTCGCCCCGGCGGGCGAGCTCGTGCAACCGGCGGCCGCCGATCTTGACCGCCGAGACCATCGGGGGCAGCTGGTCGATCTCGCCGACGAACTGCTTGGCGGCGGCCTCGACGTCCTCACGGGTGAGCGGCATGGGGCGCTGCTCGAGCACGTCGCCGGAGGCGTCGAGGGTGGTGGTGGCGACGCCGAACGAGACCACGCCGCGGTAGGCCTTGGTCGACTCCTGGAGGAACCGCAGCAGCCGGGTGGCGCGCCCGAGCCCGACGAGGAGGACACCGGTGGCATCGGGGTCGAGGGTCCCGGCGTGGCCGACCCGGCGCTGGCCGTAGATCTTGCGCAGCTTCGCGACCACGTCGTGCGACGTGAATCCCGCCGGCTTGTCGACGACGACGAGACCGTGGGTCGTGAGGCTCAGACTCGGGCTCACGGTTCAGCTCGCGCGAGGCAGCGCCCGCTGCACGCGGGCGACGACCTCGGCGACCGGACCCGCGGACGTGAACCCGGCGGCGAAGCGGTGCCCGCCCCCGCCTTCGGCCTCGGCGATGTGACAGACGTCGACGTCACCGAGCGACCGGAGGCTCACCCGCACGCTGCCGTCCGCCTCTTCCTTGAGCACGCAGGAGACCTCGGCCTCGGCGGTGCGGCGGACGATGTCGATGAGGCCCTCGACCTCCTCCATCGTCACGTCGTGGGTGCGGAGGTCCCGCTGTTCCACCGCGGTCCAGACGAACCGGCGCTCGGGCACGAGGACGGCCCGACCGAGCACGTCGCCGACGAGCTTGAGGTAGGCGAAGCGGTGCTCCTCGAACAGGGTGCGGCTCAGGGTCGAGACGGGCACGTCGAACTCGACCAGCTCGCGCGCCATGTCGAAGACCGCCGGCGTGGTCGTGTCGTACTGGAAGCGGCCGGTGTCGCAGACGAGCGCGGCGTAGAGGCACACCGCCGCGTCGCGGTTCAGCGGCAGGCCCAGCGCGGCGACGAGCCGGTGCACGAGCGAGCCGCTGGCGGCGGCTTCCGGGTCGATCACGTTGATCGAGCCGTAGCGGTCGTTGGAGATGTGGTGGTCGATCACGATGAGCTGGCCCGCCGACTTGGCCGCCGACTCGAGGTCGCCCAGGCGGTCCATCGAGCCGCAGTCGAACGTGAGCATCACCTCGGGCTCGTGGGGGAACTCGGCCGGCGGGACGAGCAGGTCGAGGCCGGGCAGCTCCCGGTAATGGGGAGCGACGACGAACGGTGTGGGGAACGACGCCACGCAGTCGCGCCCGGCCGCCCGCAGCACATGGAGGAGCCCGAGCGTCGAGCCCAGCGCGTCGCCATCGGGGCTGACGTGGCAGGCGAGCGAGATCCGGCTCGCCCCCTGGATCGCGGTGACCGCGGCCGCGAGCTCGCCCGCGACCTCAGCGTCGTGACCGTCGGTCACGGCTGCTCCTCGCGATGGAGCGTTCGAATGATCTCCTCGACCCGCTGTCCCTGCACGATGGCCGGATCTTCGCGGAAGTGCAGCTCGGGGAGGTACTTGAGGCGGACCTCGCGTCCAAGCACTCCCCGCAGATGGGCACCGGCGTGCCGGAGCGCCTTGCCGGTCTGTTCGTGCTGCTCTTCGGCGCCGAGCACGGAGTAGAAGACGGTCGCGTGGCGGAGATCCGGGCTCACCTCGACTCCGGTGAGCGTGACGAAGCCGAGCCGGGGATCGGAGAGCCGCTCGACCTCGTCGGCGAGCGTCTCGAGCACCACCTCGTTCACCCGGGCGGTACGCGGGTAGCGGCGAGGCTGGCGGGCCCGGGTCACACCGGCTCCTCATACATGCTGTCGCCATCGAGGTAGTTCGTCTCGACGTCGAGCAGCTCGATGTCGGGGCGAGTGTCGACGAACCGGCGCACGTTCTCGAGCACGTCGTGGAGCTGACGATCGCTCTCGGCCACCACCGCGACCGCGACCGCGGCGCGCTGCCACTGGTCGTGATGGTCGACCTCGGCAACCGACAACCGGTACTTGTGCCGCAGCCCGTCGACGATGGGCCGGATCGCGGCGCGCTTCGCCTTCAGCGACCGGCTCTCGGGGACGTGGAGGTCGAAGCAGACCGCGGCCGCGTGCACACCACCATCTTCGCGCCCGGTCGGCGGCCCTCCACTACCGTCCGGCCGGATGCGGCGGGCAGTGACGATGGCGATCCTGACGGCGGCGCTCCTCGCCCCCGGCTCCGCTGTCGGTCGGGAGCTCGGATCCTCGGACCGGCTGCCGGCGCTGCACGCCGAGCCCGATCCCGTGAACGGCGGGCGCATCGTCGACGCGGAGGGTCGGGAGGTCCTGCTGCGGGGCGTGAACGTCAACGCCCTGGCCGAGTACTGGGAGGGCACCGACTTCCGCACCACGTTCCCGTTGAAGAAGAGCGACCCGGCGCGGATGGCGTCGATCGGCTGGAACGCGGTGCGGCTCCTGCTCTCGTGGTCGAAGGTGGAGCCCGAGCCGGGCGAGTACGACGAGGAGTACCTCGGCCGCGTCGCCAAGACCGTCGACCGGCTGGCTGACGTCGGGATCTACACGATCATCGACCTGCACCAGGACGCGTGGGGCGCGACCTTGGCCGGCAGTCCCGACGAGCGGTGCGAGCCGCCCCAGACGCCCGCACTCGGCTGGGATGGCGCGCCCGAGTGGGCGACGCTCGACGGCGGCGCGGCCCGGTGCTGGTCGGGGATTCGCGAGCTCAGCCCGGCGGTGACGGCTTCGTGGACGGCGTTCTTCGCCGATACGCCCGCGTCCGACGGAGTGGGCGTGCGGACGCACTACGTCGAGATGCTCGGCCACGTGGCCGAGCGGTTCGCCGACGAGTCCGCCGTCGCCGGATACGACCTGATGAATGAGCCCAACGCGTTCAGCGACGAGCACCAGGCCGCGCTGTCGGCGATGTACGGGGAGGCTCTCGCCGCCATTCGGGCAGCCGAGGAGGCGGGCGACGGCTTCCCGCACCTGGTCCTGTTCGAGCCGGCGGCGGTGTGGTCGTCGACCGGTCGGGGGGCGCCGCCCGACTTCCCCCGGGACGAGAACGTGGTGTACGCGCCTCACCTCTACACCGGGGGCTTCACCAACGGGCCCATCACCGCCGAGGCGTTCACGATCGCGAAAGAGGAGGCGGGCGACTTCGGTGGGGCGCCGGTGCTGTCGGGCGAGTGGGGCTCGGGACCCGAGCGGGCCGGCCCGGCCGGCGACGGGTACTTCGTCGAACACCAGCGACTCCAGGACGAGTTCCGCATCAGCGCCACGCTGTGGACCTGGCGGGAGAGCTGCGGCGACCCGCACAAGGCGGCCGACATCCGTGCGGGAGAGGTGCCCGAGGTCTGGGGCGAGTTCGAGGTCGACTGCACCGACAACTCGATCGTGGGCGTGCGCGCGGACCTGGTGACCGACCTGACCCGCGGCTATGTGCGGGCGGCTCCCGGCCGGCTGACCGCGACGACGTTCGACCCCGCGACCGGGACCCTCATCGCTGCGGGCGAGGCCGGGTCAGGCCGCGCCCCACTGGTCGCGTTCCATCCCGGTCCGCGCACAAAGGACGCCGAGGTGACCGTCGACGGCCTCGCCGAGCCGAAGATCGAGGAGCTCGAGGGTGGCGGCCTGGTCATTCGCGCCAAGCCGAAGGGCGGCGCCTGGGAGCTCCGCGTCGAGCCCGTCAACGCGGGCAAGTGACGGTCACCGTCACGCCGCGTGGCGAAGGTCTTCGACCTGCCACGGTGGGTCGCCCTCGATCAGATCGGGAT
>JBQTGU010000027.1:0-42495 GCA_052390575.1 Actinomycetota bacterium
GCCCCCCGGGCGCGGGGGGCCCGGGGCGCGGGCGGGCGTTAAACACAGCGCCCCCACCCCCCGCCGCCCCCGCGCCGGGCCGGGCTGGGGGGGGGAACCCCGGCGGCCCGCGTCGCTGGGCCGCGCCGCGGCCGGCCGGGTTCCCCCCGCCCGGCCGGCCGCGTCGCGGGCGCGGCGTAGTGTCGGGCCGATGAGTGAAGCGCACGCCGTCGCCGCGTCCGACCTGCTCCGGTGGGCCGAGACGCTGTCGGGGATCGCGCGCACCGGCCTCGGTTTCACCCAGAGCCTGTACGAGAAGGAGCGCTTCGAGGAGGTGCTCAAGGTCGCGGCCGACATCCGCGCCGCCGCGCTCGAGGAGGCCGAGTCGGACGCGCTGTTCGAGGAGTGGCTGGCGACGGTGGGCGAGGGCGTGGCCGGGTACGTCACGCCCAAGGTCGCGTGTGGAGCGGTCGTCGGGAACGACGAGGGCGAGATCCTCCTCACGCAGCGGGCTGATTACGGCATCTGGCTCTACCCCGTGGGATGGGCCGACGTGGGCTACTCGCCTTCCGAGGTCGCGGTGAAAGAGGTCTACGAGGAGACCGGCATCGAGGTGGAGGCAGTGTCGCTCATCGCAGTGTTCGACGGCCTCCGGCTCGGGTTCGCGCGCCTGCCCCTGTACTCGCTGGTGTTTCACTGCCGGATGCTCGGCGGCGAGCTGCAAGGCCACCCGTTGGAGACCCGCCAGGTGGGCTTCTTCGCTCGGGACGCGCTGCCCCAGCCGCTCGCCGGCGGCGCCCGCTGGGTCGAAACCGCCTTCGCCGCCATCGACGGCGAGCAGCGCCCCGCCGACTTCGACGCCCCCCGCACCCCACCCTGGCGAGAGAGTTAGGGCGCGGCCGCCTCGAGCTGCTCCATCGTGAACAGGGGACGGAGCTCCACGCCGATGTCCTTCAGGGCCTCGGGGCCACCGGACTGGCGGTCGATGACGCACAAGGCGTGCTCGACGGTCGCGCCGCCGTTCCGCAGGTCGGTGCACGACGCGACCACCTGCCCGCCCGACGTCACCACGTCCTCGACCACGGTGAGGCGCCGGCCTTCGACCTCGCCGCCTTCGGCCAGGCGGCAGGTGCCGTAGGTCTTCGCCTCCTTGCGCACGAACAGTGCCGGCAGGCCGGTCACCTGCGACAGCATCGTTGCCAGCGGCACGCCCCCCAGCTCGAGCCCGGCCAGCGCGTCGGTGTCGTCGGGAACGAGCGGTGCGAGCGCCTCGGCGATCGCCCGGATCAGCGGCGGGTCCGACTCGAACAGGTACTTGTCGAAGTACTCGGTGCTCGTCGTCCCCGACCGCAGCGTGAACTCGCCCATCAGGTGGCTGACCTCGTAGATCCTCCGGGCGAGCTCCTCGCGGGTCACGTCGCGCAGCCTGTCATGTCCGCAGCTCGTCGAGGAGGAGCGCGACCAGTGAGACGTCGCCCTTCGAGCGTTCCCAAGCGTCGCCGATACGGTCGTGGTCGACCAGGCCGGACGCGTCGGGCGGTCGCCCGAGCGCGTCACCGGCGGAGGTCGCCAGGGTCGCGGGCTCGACGTCGTCGTAGGGCGCGAACACCTCGAGGCCGTCCCACAGCGACGCCAGCGGGCGCGGCTCCTCCTCGCCCAGCACGAGCGCCCCCGGGTCGCGTCCGGCCGAGAGCTGCGCCACCACCTGCTCCCACAGCTCGTAGTGCGAGAGCCCAGCCGGCGCCCGGTACGCCGCCACCGGGTGCAGCCGCCACTCGAGCGTCACCCCGCCCGGGCCGTCCTCGGTCAGCCACGTCTGCGAGCCGTTGACGTAGCTGTCGACCGGTGCGCCGAGGTGCTCGTCGAGCACGAGCACCAGCTCGGGGGCGATCCGCCAGACCGCGGTCGCGACCCGCTCAGTCACGCGGAAGGTCAGGCGGCGTCGGCGGGCTCGATCGGCCCGTAGCGCACCAGCGGATCGAACAGGTCGATGGCGGTGCGGTCGTCGTCGAGGATGCCCCGCACCCGCGGTGGCGCGAGCCGGCGGCGGGCGAAGCGGCCGGCGACGACGGCCTTGCGGGCGTCGCCGTCGCGCCCGAGCGCCCACGCCGCCTCGTCGAGCAGCAGCGCGCCCTCGGCCAGATCGGCGAGCAGATGGGTGAACCGGCGGGCGTGCAGGAGCTGAAGGTCGGTGTCGGCCGTCTCGAGGTGCGCGATCGCCTGGCGGGCCTCGTCGAGCGTCGCCGCCACCGCGTCGACCGTCTCCGCCAGCACCTTCTCGCCGTTGGCGGCGTCGAGCGCGGACTCCACCCGGGCGATGAGCGCGGTGTGGGCGTTGTCGTTGCGCATGGCCCGGCGCACGTCGAGGCAGCAGATGTTCTCAGTGCCCTCCCAGATCGTGTGGCACTGCGCGTCCCGCAGCTGCCGCGCCATCGGCCAGTCCTCCATGTAACCATTGCCGCCGAACATCTCCAGCGCCTGGCTGGCGGCGCCGATCGCCTCACGCGTCGCCCGCACCTTCGCCAGCGGAACGAGGATGCGCCGCAGCGACCGGCCTTCGTCGTCGTCCCCGAACATCCCCCGGCTCGCAGACGCGCACTCGTATGTCAGCGCCATGCCGGCCTCGAGCTCCACCAGCACGTCGACGAGGGTCTCGCGCACGAGCGGGTAGCGGTCGATGCGCTGGCCCCATTGCTCGCGATGGGCCGCGTAGATCGCGGCCTCGAGGAACGAGCGGCGGTGGATGCCCAGGCCCATCAGAGCGATACCGAAGCGGCTGCCGTTGACCAACTCCATCATCCGGTTCAGACCGCGTCCGTCGCGTGCCTCGGTCTCGCCGCCGCCGCTCTCGGCGCCCGGTGTCCCCGCCAGCCAGGCGCGCGCCCCGTCGAGCGTCACCTCGGCGGTTGGCACCGCCTTCGTCCCGAGCTTGGGCTTGAGCCGCTTGATGCGGAACCCGTTCATCGAGCCGTCGAGCAAAACCCGGGGCACGATGAACGTCGCCAGTCCCCGCGTGCCCTCGGGCGCTCCTTCCGGCCGGGCGAGGACGATGAAGACCTCGGCGTCGACGTTCGAGCAGAAATGCTTGTCGCCGTAGAGCCGCCATTCGGCGCCGTCCGGTACCGCGCGCGTCGTGTTCGCCCCGACATCGCTCCCACCCTGTCGTTCAGTCAGGAACATGCCGCCTTCCCACGCCTCGTCGGGATCGAGGCTGGTGAGCCTGCGGAAGAACTCGTCGCGCACTGCGTCGGGGGCGTGGCGCTCGACGACGCTGGCCGCTCCGGCGGTCATCCCGAGGCCGCAGTAGATCGCGGTCTCGGCCTGGCACACGAGGTACGCCAGCGACGCCGTGACCACTGCGGGGACGTCGCGACCCGCGTGCGCCGGTAGCCCGACGAAACCCGCCTTGACCAGATCGGCCTTGCTCTCGAGATAGGTCGGGTGGTGCACGATCTCGTCGACCTCGCGACCCCAGCGGTCGTAGCGGGCGAGCTCGGGCCCGTGCTTGTCGGTGATCTCCGCCCGCTCGGCGATGGGCCCGCCGACCAACGTCCCGTAGCGGGCGACGTGCTCCTCGGCGAACGCGCGGTCGGCGGTCTCGGGGAGGTGGCGGTCGAGCAGGAAGCGCAGGTTGGGATCGACCGCATACCAGTCGAGGCCGATCGCCCCGTCGTGGGCGGCGTAGTCGGGCAGCACGACCCCGAGGGTACAGCCCTCCCCGCCTACCATCGGGCGCCGGACGAGGAGGACGTAGTGCGCGCAACGCTCGCGGTGATGGTGACGGCGCTGGCGTTGACCGTGGCCGCAGCGTGCAGCGACGGGGACGGCGGCGACGAGGAGGGCGCGCTGTCGGCGACCGAATTCGCCCGGAAGGCCAACGCGCTCTGCGAGGAGGCGGCCGCCGACCGCCAGACCATCCAGTCCGGGATCGACGAAAACGCACCCGGCCCCGAGCAGGCCGAGTTGTACGCCGAGATCCTCGACATCGACGAGAAGCTGCTCGAAGAGGTGGACGACCTGGTCCCGCCGGAGGCCGACCAGGACACGGTCGACCAGCTCCTCGACGCCTGGCGTGAGCGCATCGACCTCGAGGAGCAGGCCCGCGAGGCGATTGCCAACGACGACTCCGGGGAGCTCACCGCCATCGACGCGCAGGTCACCGAGGTCGACGGGCGAGCCAACCCGATCGCGGGCGGGCTCCTGCTCAACGAATGCACACGCGGCGAAGCCGTCTGAGCGCCCGCCCGGCGATCGCCGCGCTCGTGACCGCGGCGGTTGCGCTCGCGCTGGCTGCGTGCGACGACCTTCCCGGCGGGGGTGGGGGACGGCTGTCGAAGGACGGGTACATCGACCGGGCCAACAAGATCTGCGAGACGAGCAAGGCCGAGGCGGCGCAGATCGCGGCACCGAGCCTGGCCGACCCCGTCGCGGTGGAGCAGGCGGTCGCGCAGGCGCACGCGATCCAGCGACGCGCCTTCCGCAAGCTGCGCGAGCTCGAACCGCCCGCACGGGACGAACCGGCCGTCAAGGAGTGGCTGAAAGCGGTCAGGGGCGCGGTCGAGCAGATGGCGGCCGTGCGCCGGGGGCTCGCCACCGGCAACCGCCGGGCCATCACCGTGGCGACCGAGAAGGGCGCGGCCTTCACGTCCGACGCCGAGGAGTTCGCCGACGCTTACGGGATCGAGGAGTGCTCAACTTCGAACGAGACCCAGTAGCGCCCTTCGCGGGCCGCCCGTACCATTCGGTCGTGCGGACGAGCGTCCCCGAAGGGGCGGTGCCGGGTATCCCGGCGCCGAGCGAGGGAGCTGTGTGATGGCCGAATACGACCGGCTCTCGGCCCAGGACTCCAGCTTCCTCCACCTCGAGCGGCTCGAGACTCCCATGCACGTCGGGGGTCTCAGCGTGCTCGAGGGCGCGCCGTTCTTCGACGACCACGGCCGGTTCCGGCTCGCCGACGTGCGGGAGCTGGTCGAGTCGCGTCTCCACCTCGTGCCCCGATTCCGCAAGCGGCTCATGCACGTGCCCGGCGAGCTCGGCCGGCCGATCTGGGTCGACGACGACCGCTTCGACATCTCGTACCACGTGCGCCTCACGGCCCTGCCCGCGCCCGGCAACCGCCAGCAGCTGCTCACCCTGGCCGAGCGGGTGGAGGCGGGCATGCTCGACCGCAGCCGCCCGCTGTGGGAGCTGTGGTTCGTCGAGGGCCTCGAGGACGGCAACGTCGCCTTCGTCCAGAAGACGCACCACGCCCTCGTCGACGGAGTCTCGGCCGTCGACGTCGCCACCGTCGTGTTCGACTTCACCCCCGAGCCCACAGTCCTCGACGCGCCGCCGTGGACGCCCCGGCCGGCGCCGTCGCCGGAGCAGCTGCTGGTCGACTCGGTCATCGAGCGGGTGACCGAACCCGCCGAGATCATTCGGGGGTTTCGACGGGTCCTGCGCGGCCCGCGCCACGCGCTCGAGCGGGCGTCGCAGGTGGCGCGCGCGGTGGCGACGTTCGTCGACCGCAGCGCGCTCGCGCCCCGCACCTCTCTCAACCGCCGCGTCGGGCGCAACCGCCGGTTCGAGCCGGTGCGGGTGTCGCTCGACGACGTCAAGGCGATCCGCCACCGCCTCGGCGGGACCGTCAACGACGTCATCCTCGCCGGCGTCGCCGGCGGGCTCGCCCGACTCCTCGAGAGCCGCGACGAGCTCGAACCGGGGCTCACGCTCAAGGTGATGTGCCCGGTCTCGGTGCGCGACGAATCGCAGCAGATGCAGCTGGGGAACCGGGTCTCGGCGATGTTCGTGCCCCTCGCGGTGGGGGAGCCCGACCCGGTGACGCGCCTCGAGGCGGCACGTGCCGCCACCGCCGACCTCAAGGAGCGCGAGCAGGCAGTGGGCGCGGCTTTCCTCTCCGGCCTCTCGGAGTACGCCGCCCCGACGCTGCTCGGCCTGGCGGCGCGTCTTGCGCACCGCCAGCCGTTCTTCAACCTGGTCGTGACGAACGTGCCCGGCCGCAGACGCCGCTGTACTGCATGGGCGGACGGATGCTCGAGGTCTACCCGATCGTGCCGCTCACCCAGAACACCGGCGTCGTCGTCGGGATCCTCTCGTACTGCGGGCAGCTGCACCTGGGGCTGTTCGCGGACCGCGACACGTTCGCCGACCTGGGCGTGCTCGCAGCCGGGATCGAGGACGCGTTCGCCGAGCTGGGCAAGCTCGCGTCCGACCGCGAGAGCTGAACACCGACAAGGGGGAACCGGTGGTGCAGGAGCTTTGGGAGCGCGACGCGTGGGAGCTGGCCGACGAGGTGCGCGCCGGGGAGCAGTCCGCGGCCGAACTGCTGGACGTGTCGCTGGCCCGGATCGAGAAGCTCGATCCGACGCTGAACGCGATCTGCCATCTCGACGCCCACGCTGCCCGCGCCCGGGCCACCGAGGTCGACGCCCAGGTCGCCGCGGGCGAGGACCCGGGCCCGTTCGCCGGTATCCCGATGGGGGTGAAGGAGCTCGCGGAGGTCGCGGGGTGGCCGTCCACGCACGCGTCGGTTCCCTACAAGGACGCGGTGTCCGACTTCGACTGCACCGAGGTCGCCCGGCTGCGTGACGCCGGCGCGGTGATCACCGCCCAGACGACGTCGCCCGAGCACGGCACCGTCAGCTTCACCAACACGCCCTTGCACGGTGTGACCCGCAACCCCTGGAACCCCGAGCGCACGCCCGGCGGGTCGTCGGGCGGCTCCGCCGCCGCGGTCGCGTCGGCGATGTTCCCGGCTTGCACCGGCAGCGACGGGGGCGGCTCCATCCGCATCCCCTGCTCGTACAGCGGGCTGTTCGGGATGAAGACGACGTTCGGCCTGCTCGGCGGAGGTCCGGGCCATCCCGACTACCCGTCGCTCACCTCTGTGCACGGGCCGATGGTGCGGTCGGTGCGCGACGCCGCCCGCTACGTCGACGCGTGCGCGGGCCCGACGCTGACCGACTTCATGTCGCTGCCCAAGCCGCCGGTCCCGTTCGAGGAGCTGCTGACGACGGGGGAGGCGGTCGAGCGGTTGCGGGGCAAGCGCGCCGCCTGGACCGCCACGCTCGGCCACGCCGTCACCGATCCCGAGGTCGAGAAGCGCACCCACGAGGCCGCGCTCGCGCTCGTCGACCTCGCCGGTCTCGAGCTGCTCGACATCCCGGTCGAGCTGCCCAAGCCGGGCATGTCGTGGGGGATCCTGTCGTCGCTCGGTACCGCCGCCTGGCACCTCGACGACGTGCGCGACCACATGGATGAGCTCACCGAGGTCCACCGTGCGGGCATGGAGATGATGGAGCACCTGCGCGGCAGCGGCGTCTTCAAGGCCATTCGCCGTCGCCACGAGCTCATGACCGCGATCGCCGAGGTGTGGTCGCAGGTCGACGTGCTGCTCACGCCGACCACCGCGACGCCCGCGTTCGAGGCCGAGGGTCGGTTCGTCGCCGAGGTTGCCGGGCGCGAGGTCAACCTCATGGGCTTCTCGGCCGCGTTCACCGCGCCGTTCAACATGAGCGGCCAGCCCGCCGCCAGCATCCCGTGCGGCCTCGTCGACGGGCTGCCGGTCGCGGTCCAGATGGTCGCTCGCCGCCACGAGGACGAGCTCTGCATCGCGGCGGGCGCGCTCCTCGAAGAGGCGCGCCCCTGGCCCAAGCTCGCCCCGCTCGCCTACGAGTAGCTGTCCTGCTCCGGACTGGCTTGACCAGGTGGTCAAGTAGAGTCGGCTCGTGACCGAGGTCGCGCGACGCCCGCGCCCGAAGAAGCAGGAGCAAGAGCCGGCGTCGGACGAGATCACCGAGGTCGCGCCGGGCATCCTGCGGATGCAGCTCCCGATCTGGATGCCGGGGCTGGGGCACGTGAACATGTACGGCCTCCTCGACGACCGCGGCCTGGCGGTGGTCGACCCGGGGCTCCCCGGTCCGGCGTCGTGGAAGGCGGTCAAGACCCGACTGCGCGCCGCCGGGTTCAAGCTGCGCGACGTGCACACGGTCGTCGTCACCCACTCGCACCCCGACCACTTCGGTGGTGCCGGGCGCATCAAGCGGGAGGCGGGCGCGGAGCTGATCGCCCACCGGGCGTTCACGACCTGGTCGCTCGACCGCAGGACCCGACGTGAGGAGAGGGTGCGGTCGCGTGAGGAGGCGGAGCGGCTCGAGCGCGAAGCGGCGGCGGCCGCGCAGGCGTTCGACGTGAACCCGGACGAGATCCCGACCGTCGCCGAGGTGGAAGCGGCGGAGCACTTCGACGACCCGCTGCGCGACGACCCGACGACCGAGGCCCAGCGCCGATCGGTGCCGTGGGGCGGCGAGACGCCGTGGGGCGGCAGCAAGCACCCGATGCCCCCGCTGCGCCGCCGCCTCATGATCCGGGCGCTACGCATGCTGTTCTCGCCGCCCGATCCCAGCCGACGGGTGGTGCACGGCGAGCCCGTCATGCTCGCGGGGCGGGAGTGGACCGCCCTCCATACGCCCGGCCACACCCTCGACCACCTGTGCCTGTACGACGCCGACCAGGGCATCCTGCTCTCGGGGGACCACGTGCTGCCGTCGATCACGCCGCACGTCTCCGGCGTGGGCAACGGCGCCGACGCGCTCAAGAGCTACATCGCCACCCTGGACCTGGTCGCCGACCTCCCCGGCGTGCGCCTCGGCCTGCCCGCCCACGGGCACCCGTTCGAGGACGTCCCCGGCCGGGTCGACTCGATCAAGCGCCACCACGAGGAGCGCATGCGACTTCTCCAGAGCGTGTCGGGCGCGCTGGGCCCGGCAACTGTGCAGCAGTTGGCACGCGAGATCTTCCCCAAGAAGCACTGGGGAGTGATGGCCGAGAGCGAGACGTTCGCCCACCTCGAGCACATGGTGCTGGCGGGCGAGGCCGAGCGCCGCGAGGACCGCGGCCGCCTCGTGTACTCGGTCGCCCCACCCTCCTAGCAGGCCTATCGTGCGCGCATGCCCACGCGCAGGAACGGAGCGCAGCCGTGCTCGGAGCGCGGGACGGCGGAGCGGAGTGACCCATGAAGCAGGACGACCCCACCGCCGAGGCGACCGAGCTCCTCCAGGACCTCATCCGCAACGAGTGCGTCAACGACGGGACGGTCGAGTCCGGGGGCGAGTCCCGCAGCGTCGACCTTCTGAACGGCTACCTCGCCGGCAGCGGTCTCGACGTCGAGCGCTACGAGCCCCAGCCGGGACGGGCCAGCCTGGTCGCCCGCATCGAGGGCAGCGACCCCGACGCTCCGTCGCTGCTCCTCATGGGCCACACCGACGTCGTACCGGTCAATCCGGACGGGTGGAGCCGAGATCCCTTCGGCGCCGAGCTCGTCGACGGGTTCGTCTGGGGTCGGGGCGCGGTCGACATGCTCAACGAGACCGCCACCATGGCCGTCTCGTTCCGACGCCTGGCCGACTCGGGCTTCAAGCCCAAGGGCACGCTCTCGTATCTCGCGGTCGCCGACGAAGAGGCGCTCGGCACGTGGGGCGCGCGCTGGCTGGTCGACAACGAGCGCGACGCGGTCTACGCCGACTACGTGATCACCGAGTCGGGTGGGTTCCAGCTCGACACGCCCGACGGCCCCCGCCTGCCGGTGATGACCGACGAGAAGGGCACCTACTGGTCGAAGATCACGGTGCCGGGCACGCCCGGGCACGGTTCGCAGCCGTTCCGCACCGACAACGCCATCGTCACCGCCGCCGAGGTCGTGCGGCGGATCGCGAACTACAAGCCGCCCACCGTCGTCGGTGAGACGTGGCGCCGCTTCATCGAGGGGATGAAGTACCCGATCGAGCTGCGGGACGGGCTGCTGAAGGCCGACGAGCTGCGCGAGTTCGCCGGGACGCTCCCGCTGGGCCTCTCGCGCATGGTCTACTCGTGCACCCACACGACGTTCGCGCCCACCGTGATCGACGGCGGGACGAAGACCAACGTCATCCCGGACCGCTGCGAGCTCCAGGTCGACATCCGCACCCTGCCCGACCAGACCGCGGCCGACGTCGACGCCATGCTGAGGGACGCGCTGGGCGACCTCGCCGACAAGGTCGCGATCGAGAGCAACGACGACGGGCCTACGGCGTCACCGACCGACACGCCGCTGTGGGAGTCCCTCGAGCGGGTCTCGGCCAAGCTGGTGAAGGACTCGGCGCTGGTGCCGTTCATGATGGTGGGTGGCACCGACAACCGCTACTTCCGCCGCGCGGGGTCGGTCGGCTACGGCTTCGGCCTGTTCAGCAAGCGCATCGGGTTCGAGGACTACGCCACCATGTTCCACGGCAACGACGAGCGGGTCGACCAGGAGTCACTCGGGCTCTGCTGCGAGCTCTGGGAAGCCGTCGCCCACGACCTCCTGAACTAGCCCTACGGGGAGCGTGGCTCGCGTATTCCGCGGCCCACAACCTCCAGAACGGCGGCCTACGAGTCGTCGCGCTGGTCGCGGAGGAAGCGCTCGAGCTCGGCTGCGAGTGCGTCGCCTGACGGGATCTGGCTCTCGTCGACCACGTGGAGCTCAGCTTCCTCCGCTTGCTCCTCGAGTTTGCGCACGTAGGCGCTGACCTCCTCGTCGCCGGCGACGACCTCGTCGACCCGCTCGCGCCAGGCGGCGGCGAGCTCGCCGAGCTCCTCGAGCTCGAGCGGCACTTCCACCAGCTTGGCGAAACGTTCGAGCAGCGCTCGGGTCGCGACCGGGTTCGGGGGCGCGGCGACGTAGTGCGGCACCGGCGCCCACAGCGACGCCGACGCCACGCCCTGCTCGCGGCAGGTGTCGTGGAGCACGCCCACGATGCCGGTCGGTCCCTCGTAGCGCGAGCGGGTGAGCCCGAGGCGCTCGATCAGCTCGGAGTCGGTGGCGGCGCCGGTGATGTTCGTCGGGCGGGTATGGGGTACGTCGGCGAGCAGGGCACCGAATGTCACCACCATCTCGCAGCCGGTCTCGGCCGCGACCGTGAGCACCGCCCCGCAGAACGACTTCCACCGGTAGCTGGGCTCGACGCCCCGCAGCACGACGAGATCACGGTCGGCCGACTCGATGCGAGCGGCGAAGCACTCGTTGGCGGGCCACTTGATCGTGCGGGTGACGCCGTCGGCCATCTCGACCTCGGGCCGGCGGGTCTGGAAGTCGAAGTGCTCCTCGGGGTCGATCCAGGCGAAGCGGGTCCCGCCGTAGCGCTGGCTCAGCCAGGTAGCGGCGTCGGAGGCGGCGTCGCCGGCATCGTTCCAGCCCTCGAACCCGGCAACCAGCACGGGCCGCCGAAGCTGCGGTCGGTCGTCCCAGACGAGCCCGTCGCGTTCAGCCACGCGCGCAAGTGTACGACCGGGTACGCGCCTACCCCTTCGTGCCCCTGAGCTGGCTGAAGTCGATGGGATAGCCGCCGTTGGCGACGATCGCCTTCGACCACGGCTCGACCAGACCGAACAGCTCGTCGGCGCGATCACCGAGGCGATCGACGATCTCGCGCTCGGCCCGGTCGGTCTGGAGCTCTATCTCCTTCCGCAAGTCCTTGCCCGCGGGCGTCATCGCCCCGTCCTCGAGCAGGCCGCGCTCCTCGAGCCGCGCGACCGCGGCGTCGACCTCCTCCTCGTTCCAGCCCCGCGTGTACACGTAGCTGCGGGGCGGGATGCCCCACGCCAGTTCGGTGAGGACGGTGATCTCGGTCGAGTCGAGGTGCCCGACCCACGCCGCGATGTGGCCATCGCCCCGGTGTTCGCGCACCAGGTCGGCGGCGTGCCAGAGGTTGCCCCAGGTCGAATCCGGTCGCGGCAGCACCGACAATCCGGAGTAGAGCATCCGGCCCGACGGGTCGACGCCGTCGGTCAGCTCGTACAGGAGTTTCGTCGCGTGCGCGACCTCGTCGGTGGGATCGCCCAGCAGCCGTTGGAGCTGGGCGTCGGCGCCGGCGAGGCGCGCCGCCAGCATCGGCTCGGGGTCCGTCTTGGACCACCCACCCGTGACTGCGTTCTCGACCGCCTCGGGCTTGAACGCGGCGAACGCGGCGCAGACCACGCTCCAGGGCGCCTTGCCCAGGCACGCGCCTCGACTGCAGAAGTACCCCTCGAAGTAGTCGAGGCCCAGCTCCTTGTAGCCCTCGATCGCCTCGGGCGCGAAGTAGACGCCGGCGGCGATCGGCTCGAGGTGGTCGCGTAGTCGCCGGGCGGTCGCGTGCAGGTCGGTCATGCCAGTGCTCCCGTCTCGCGCAGCCGCGCGATCTCGGCGGGCTCGACGCCCACCTCCTTCAGGACTTCGTCGGTGTGCTCGCCGGTCGCGGGCGCGGCGGTCCGTACCTCGTGGGGCCGGTCGTCGAACTGGGCTGGGCTGCCCGGGAGGCGGGCCTGGGCGTGCGCCGGATGCGCCGCGAGGTAGCCGTTGGCGAGCACCTGGGGGTCTTCCAGCACCTCGGCCGGGGACGCGATCACCGACCAGATCGTGTCCTCGGCCTCCAGGCCGCGGCGCACGTCCGCCAGCGTCATCGCGCCGACGCGCTCGGCGATGAGCCGATGGAGCTCCTCGCGCTGCTCGGCCCGGGCGGCAGTGTCGACGAACCGAGGGTCGTCGACCAGCTCGCCGAGGCCGAGCGCGCGGCATGCGGGCGCCCAGTGGCGGGTGTCGTCGAGCATGTTCAGCATCACCCAGCGCCCGTCGGCGGTCCGGTACGAGCCCACCAGCGGGTTCGACAGCGGGCGGGTGGCGTCCATCGTCGGTGGCGCCTGACCCAGCACGGAGGTCGCGGTGAGGTCGGGCGCGAGTGTCCAGGTGGCGGCGGCGAGCAGCGACACGTCCACCACCATTCCCTTGCCGGTGCGCTCCCGCTGGTACAGCGCCGCAGCCACGCCGCCGGCCAGGTAGGCGCCGCTGGGCCCGTCGCCCATCGCGCCCCGCTGCATGATCAGCGGTCCCTTGGCCGGGCTCAGCATGTGGGCGATCCCGCCCCGGCACCAGTACGACACCGCGTCGAAGCCGCCCTGGTCCGCGTCGGGCCCTTGCTGACCTTGGCCGTGCCCCTTGGCGTAGATGAGCCGGGGGTTGACCGCCCAGACGTCGTCGGGGTCGACCCGCAGCTTCGCCCGGGCCGACGGCAGGAAGTTCGTGATCATCACGTCGGCCCAGGCAACGAGCCGGTCGAAGACGGCCCGGCCGTCCTCGGTGCGCAGATCGATCGAGACGCCCCGCTTGTTCCGGTTGTACAGCTCCCACAGGTGGTTGAAGTCGCCGGTGTCGGGCACGAACCCGGCCGCCTGCACCGCCCGCAGCGGGTCGCCGGTCGGCCGCTCGACCTTGACCACCTCCGCGCCCCAGTCGGCGAGGACAGCACCGCACGCAGGAACGAAGCCGAACTCGGCCAGCTCCAGGACCTTCACTCCTTCGAGCACGCTCATGGGCGACAGTCTGGCGCGCCACCGGAAATCGCGCCGGTGCGCGCGTCCGCGGTCTGCGACACTCATTCCATGCCGTCCGCGCCCGACGTCCTGCGCGCCCGCGGCCTGGTGAAGCGGTACAAGCGGATCCAGGCCGTCGACGGCCTCGACCTCACGGTCGCGGCCGGTGAGCGCGTCGCGCTCCTCGGGCCCAACGGCGCGGGGAAGACGACCACCCTGCTCATGCTGCTCGGGGTGGTCAGCCCCGACGCGGGCTCGGTCGAGATCATGGGCCACCACCTGCCGCGCCACCGCAGCGAGGCCGCGGCCCACGTCGGCTTCGCCGCCGGCTACCTCCCGCGGCCCGAGCGACTCCGGGTGGGCGAGTTCCTCAGGCTGTTCGGTCAGCTCTACGGGCTGGCCGATCCCAAGCCCGCGGTCGAGCTCGGGTTGACGCGGTTCGGCGTCAACCATCTCGCCGACGCCATGGGCAACGAGCTGTCGTCGGGCCAGCGCACCCTCATCGGGATCGTGAAGGCGACGATGCACCGCCCGAGCCTGCTGGTGCTCGACGAGCCCACCGCCTCGCTCGACCCCGACGTCGCCCTGCGGGTGCGCACCGGTCTCAACCGCCTCTGCGCCGACGAGGGCACCGCCCTCCTCGTGACCAGCCACAACATGATCGAGGTCGAGCGGATGTGCGAGCGGGTCGTGTTCATCTCCTCGGGGCGGGTCGTGGCCGACGGCCGCCCGGCCGAGGTCGCGGCCCGATTCGGTCGTGACGACCTCGAGGGCGTGTTCCTCCACCTGGCCGAGGAACGGGAGGGGGCATGAGCACCACGCCGGTCGTCGGGACGACCACTTCCTCTCCCTGGCTGCGCATCCGCGCCGTCGCCCGCCGTCACGCCTACGTGCTCCAGCGCGCCCCCCAGCGCTGGTTCGACGTGGTTGTGTGGCCGGTCGTCGACGCGGTGCTCTTCGGCGCGATCGGCGTCTACTTCTCCCGCCAGTCGGGGGTGGGCGACCGCGGCGTCGGGTTTCTCCTTGCGGGCATCCTCCTCTTCCACGTCGTGTTCCAGGCCGAGGTGAGCCTGGCCACCGGGTTCATGGAGGAGACCTGGTCGCGCAACCTCCTGAACCTGCTGGTCACGCCGCTGCGCGAGGTCGAGTACGTCGCCGGCGTCGTGCTGTTCGGGCTGGCGAAGCTGGCCTTCAGCGTCACCGTCGTGAGCACGGTCGCCTTCGGTCTGTTCGCGTTCAACGTCTCCGACATCGGCCTCGCGCTCATACCGATCATCGCGATCCTGCTCGTGGTCGGTTGGGCCGTCGGGCTGATCGTGATCGGCCTCATCCTGCGGGTCGGGCAGGGCGCCGAGATCCTCGCCTGGGGCTTGCTGGCGATGCTGATGCCGCTGTCGGGGATCTTCTACCCGGTGAGCGCGCTGCCCGGGATCCTCCAGCCGATCGGCAAGGTGCTGCCGCTCACGCACCTGTTCGACGCCGCCCGCAGCGTGCTCGACGGCGACGGGCTGCCCTGGGGCGAGCTCGGCATCGCCGCCGCCGGCAGCATCGTGCTCGCGTTCGCGGCCGCCTGGTTCGTCGTACGGATGCTGGCGACCTTCCGCAGCCGCGGCTACATCAGCCGCCACATGTGATTTTGCGCATTCTCGAGGCTGTGGGGTGCGGAAGCCGCACCCTGTGGCCTCGAGAATGGGGAAATCAGCCGCGCAGCGCGGGAATCGTCGAGGCGTTGGCGACGGCGAGGGCGCCGTCGCAGAGCTGGGCGACCATCTCGCCCATGTGGTCGAAGCCCTCGCCGAGGGTCTTGCCCATGCGGTAGCGGGCGGCGATGCCCTCCACGATGATGGCGAGCTTGTAGCCGGCGAGCACGACGTACCAGTCGAGCTCGTCGACCCGCCGCCCGCTGCGCTCGGCGTAGAGCTCGACCACCTCGTCCTTGGAGAGGAAGCCGGCGTCCTCGCTGATCCCGTCGCCGGTGGCGATGATCTGGGCCTCGTTCTGGGCCCAGTAGACGAGGAAGAGCCCGACGTCGGCGAGCGGGTCGCCCAGCGTCGCCATCTCCCAGTCGAGCACCGCGACGACCTGGGTCGGGTCGTCGGGCGCGAGCATCGTGTTGTCGAGGCGGTAGTCGCCGTGCACGATCGTGGGCGGGCCTGACTCGGGCAGGGCGGGGCGCAAACGACGCGCCAATTCGTCGATGGCGGGCAGCTCGCCCGCCTTCGACCGCTCCCACTGCTCGCCCCACCGGCGCACCTGGCGCTCGAGGAACCCGTCGGGATGTCCGAAGTCGCCGAGGCCGACGGCTTCATAGTCGACCGCGTGGATGCGGGCGAGCACGTCGATGAGCTCACGCGAGCACGCCGCGGCGTCCTCCTTGCTGAGGCGGGCGATCTCCTCGGCGGTGCGCGGGATCTGACCCTCGACCCGTTCCATCACGTAGAAGGGCGCGCCGTTGACCGCGTCGTCGTCGCAGAACGCGTACGTGCGGGGCACGGGCACGTCCGTGTCGGCGAGCGCGCTCAGCACCTTGTACTCGCGGCTCATGTCGTGGGCGGTGGGGAGCACGTGGCCGAGGGGCGGGCGGCGCAGCACCCAGTCACGCTTGCCGTCGGTGATCACGTAGGTGAGGTTGGACTTCCCGCCGGCGATGAGCTCGGCCGTCAGCGGCCGGTCGGGTGACGCGCCCTCGACGTGCTTGGCGAAAAACGGTTGCAGGCGTTCGAGATCGACGCCCTCAGGCGCGGTGACGGAGGTGTCGGACATGCGCCGGCGAGACTACCGGCGAAGCGCGGCTCGAAGGCCTGCCAGCCGGGGCCTCACAGCCAGGATTGCGCGGGAGCGGCGAGCGTCCCGAAGGGCGGCGGCAGGCATCCTGCCACCGAGCGAGTGCGACCCGGGGAGGCGGTTTACGCGACCCGGTGCGTGCGGGGAGCGACGGGCTTGCCGTCACCCTTCGGGTAGCGAGCCACGCGGCCGACAGGCATGTCGACCCGGTAGCCGGCGGCGGCGCGCTCTTCCTCTGACTCGCCGCCCCAGAAGCCGTACTCGCGGTTCTCGCGTGCCCAGTCGCGGCACTCGAGCAGCACCGGGCAGTCCCGGCAGATGGCGCGGGCCTGACGCTCGCGGATCACCCGGGCCTCGGGGCGCTCGCCCGCGGCCGCGAAGAAGAGGTCGGTCTGGCCGGTGCAGGCCGCGTCGACGGTCCACGCCAGCGGGCCGGTGAACACCAGGTTGGAGATGGTCTCGACAGCCATCGGAGCCTCTGCTTGTCGGAAGAACTCGGGGGACCGGTGGGGGGAACCGGCCCCGCCGAGTCGTCGTCCCACCATGGTGGACCCTGGCCGGGAATCTGTCCAACGGTTAGAATTGATCGAATCGATCGCTAGAACTGATGGAAGGTGGGTCTTGTGCGGACGAGCGACCCCGAAGGGGCGGCGCCGGGTATCCCGGCGCCGAGCGAGGGAGCCATTTGATGGAGCTGCGCCATCTCGACACCCTGCTGGCCATCGCCGAGGAGGGCTCGTTCACGGCTGCCGCCGACGTCCTGGCCACGGTCCAGTCGAACGTCTCCGAGCAGGTCCGCCAGCTCGAGGAGGAGCTCGGGGCGCCCCTGCTCGTCCGCAGCCGCAAGGGCGCCTCGCCGACCGAGTTCGGCGCGGTCGTCCTGGAGCGGGCCCGGCGGGTCCGGCGCGAGCTCGAGGCCATGCAGGCCGACGTCTCGATGCTCCAGGGCCTCCAGGCCGGCCACGCGCGCCTGGGCGTCGTGGGAACCGCGAGCCGGTGGCTGATCCCGGCGCTCGTCGCCGATCTGCGGGTGCTCGCCCCGGGGGTGCAGCTCCGTGTGAACGAGGCCGCCTCGGAGCGGCTGTTCGTCGAGGTCGCCGAGGGCGAGCTCGCCCAGGCGGTCGTGACCGAGCCGGTGGCCGACCGGCGTCTCGACCTCGAGCACCTGCTCGACGAGGAGCTCGTCGGGCTGATCCCTGCCGACGGTCCCGACCTCGGACCGGAGCCGGTCGCGTTGGCCCGCCTCGCCGAGCAGCCGCTCGTCCTCCCGCCGCCGGACAACCCGCTGCGCCGCCAGGTCGACGCCGCCGCCGCCGCCGAGGGCGTCACGCTCGCGGTCCCGATCGAGATCGAGGGCATCCGGCTGATCGCCGACATGGTCGCCGCCGGTGGCGGCGTCTCGGTGCTCCCGGAGACCGCGATCCCGCCCGAGCTGCACGGCGTGCGTCGAATCGCGTTGGCGGGCGTGCCGCCTCGCCGCCTCGGGCTCGTGACCGCGCGCGACGCCCAACTCTCATTGGCCGACCGCGCGGTCCGCGACAGCGTCCTGCGCCTGGTCAAACGCCAACAGGAACTGATGGCGATGTAGCGTTCGGCCAATGTGCGGACGAGCGTCCCGAAGGGCGGCAGCAGGTACCCTGCCGCCGAGCGAGGGAGCTATGTGATGGCCGACGAGGTACCGCGCCCGAGTCCCCAGAAGCGTCAGCTTCCGCCGGCGCGGCTCATGGTCGCCGGCATCGCGGGCGTGCTGGTTCTCTGGTTCGCGATCGTCAACAGTCAGCGGGTAAAGGTCGACTACATCATTGCCGAGCGCGAGTCGCGGCTGATCTTCGTGATCCTCGGGTCGGCGTTGCTCGGTGCGCTCGCGGGGGCGTTGGTACGACGCGCGCGACGCGACCGCCACCACCGCGACGACAACGACTGACTCTTCCGCGCTTTGTCTAGCGCGGCGCGATCAGGAGCCGGGCTCCGGCGACGACCCGCTCCTCGGCATCTCCCTCGGCGTCGGCTTCGAGGCGATCGATGCCGGGCGGGCTCGCGGGTCGGTGCTCGAGCTTGACCCGCGCGCCACCGGGCCATTCGAGCTCCACCCATCCTTCACCGGCGGCGACCTCGGCGCCCTGGAGCATGCCGGCGAAGAAGCCGAGCGTTCCCGCCAGGGAGGGCGTCGCGACGACGACTCGGCGCAGGCGCCCGGCGCGATCGCCGGCCGGGGGTGGGTCGGGCCACCACTGCGGGTGCGCGTTGGGGCCGTGCTCGCGGACGTGGGCCACCAGCTCGGCCCGGGTGGCGAAGTCGTGGTGCGACTCGGCCAGCTGCACCACCGTCCCGTGCGCCTCGCGGGGAAGGAGGAAGGCCTCCTTCCAGTGGGGATCGGAGAAGTCGACGCCGACCGGCTGGAACCCCGACTGGCGCATCCGGTCGAGCGTCGCCTCGAGGTCGTCGACTTTGAACGTGAGGTGGTGCGGCCCCTCGCCGTGGCGGGCGACGAAGCGCTCGAGGAAGTCGTTGTGCTCGACGTCCCGGGGCTCGAGCAGCTCGATGGTCATGCCCTCGACCTCGTCGCCCAGGCGCACCTGCATCGGCCGGAAGCCGGGACCGTTGCCGCCGAAGAGCACCAAACCGCCGAGCTCGCCCACCAGGAAGTCGAGCGCGGGCGCGACGTCGCGCGTCGCCAATGCCACGTGGTCGAGATCCATGCTCATCGGCGCACCAGGTCCCAGACGAGCGCGCCGGGGAGGCCGCGGAAGGCGGCGATGGTCGCCTCGGGCACGAAGTGGTACGCCGGTCCCTGCATGACCGCGGCGCTCTCGACGAAGCAAGGTTCGACGCAGCTGCGGACCTCGAGGTCGGCGGCCGCGAACGCCGCCAGGTACTCGCTGTGCAGGTGGGGATGCTCGCGCACGAACGCGCTCGTGCCGTCGGCCGCCCGGAAGAGGGCCTGGCCGCCGGTGGCCGACATGGTGGGGTGGAGGTCGGCGAGGACGACCCGCCCGCCGGGGCGCACGACCCGGGCCAGCTCGGCGATCGGCGGTCCGAGGGCGACGAGGTGGCCGAGGGCGAGCGCGCACACCGCCACGTCCATCCCGGCCGACTGGAGCGGCAGCTGCTCGAGGTCACCCTGGGCGAAGGCGCCGCCGGGCACCGCCGCGGCGGCGCGGGCGAGCATCTCGGGCGATCCGTCGACGCCGGTGACGTCATGGCCGCGCTCGGCGAGGAAGCGGGCGTGGCGGCCGGTCCCGCAGGCGGCGTCGAGAGCCCGGCCCGGCGGGGCCTCGGCCAGGAGACCGTGCACGACCGGTTCCTCCACCGTGATCAACGGGTTGCCAGGCTCGTCGTAGGTTTCGGACCACTTCGCGTACCCGGCGCGGGCGTCGAGCTCGGGGACGTCGATTCCGAGGCCGTACATGTCCTCCTCCTCTGAGCCGACGATGCGGCGGACCTCGTCGATCCGCGCTTGGGCGTCGTCGTCGTCGCCCTCGACCAGGGTCCGGAACAGTGCGAGGCCCTCGACGCCGACGAGGAACTCGCGCAGTCGGAGGTGCCGGGTCACGCGGGCACGCTAGCGAGCACCGGTCCGGGTCAGCCGGTCGTTTGCAGCGTGGCGCCCCGACCGGCCCGCGTGAACGTACGGGCAATGGCGTAGCCGATGCCGAGGACGGCGAAGCCGCCCACCGCGTCGAGCAGGTAGTGGTTGCCGGTCAACACGATCGCGGCCACGGTGAGCGCGGGGTACAGCGCGGCGAGGACCTTGGCCCATTGCCGACGCACCCGTGGCACCAGCACGCAGGCGCACCACAGTGCCCAGGCGCAGTGGACGCTGGGCATGGCCGCGTACTGGTTGGAGATCTTGCTGACCGCACCCGAGTTGAACGACCAGAACGTCGGGTATTTCGCCAGAGTGTCGACGAAGCCATAGCTCTCGGGGAGCAGCCGGGGCGGCATCAGCGGCCACAGGATGAACCCGATCAGTGCCAGCCCGGTGGTGATGGCCATTGTGTTGCGCCAGAGCGGGTAGTCGTTGCTCCACCGGCGGAACAGGAAGATGCCGGCGCCGGCGGTCACAACGAAGTGCAGCGATCCGTACACGTAGTTCATCGCGACGATGAGGGGCTGGAAGTGCAGGGCCCAGTCCTGGAGCGCCTCCTCGTGGTTGATGCCGAGGGCCTGCTGCCAGTCGATGAGGTCGCGGGCGTTGGCGAACGCGTCGGCGGTTCCGCCCTCGTTGGCGTTCCGGATCGCCGAATAGACCAGGTAGAAGGCGAGGATGGCGAGGATCTCGACCCACCAATAGAGGTGATGGCCGTCGCGGAGCTCGCGGCCGCCGGGGAGACGGAGCCCACGCGGCGCGGGCCCCGCCTTCTCGTCGGTCACGGTCACGACACGCGCTGGTCGGTCCGGCGGTGGCGGTGGCCGACCGCGAACATCGGGGCGCCGAGGAGGCTCACGATCAGCATCATGGCGTACCAGAGGAGCCCGATCGCGACGGCACGGCCGCTCGACACACCGAGTGGGTGGAGCAGGATGACGAGCATGCCTTCGCGGACGCCCAGCCCGCTCAATGACAGCGGGAGGACCTGGGCCATGGCAACCGCCGGGGCGAACGCGATCACGGCCGCGGTCGGGATGTCGACGCCGAGCGTGCGTACCGCGCAATAGACGACCGCCACGGTCGAGGCCTGATAGAGCAATGCCGCGCCGAGGACACCGACGGCCATCCGAGGCTGACGCCGGAGCCGGTCGATGCCGACGTGCACCGCGCCGACGAGCCGCATCCAGTTCTCGTGGTCACGGAACCGGCCGGCCAGCCGCGGGTGGGCGGCGGCGTAGAGGATGACCGCCAGCATGACGAGGGCCACCGCCGAGATCAGCAGCGCGACCCAGGCGTGGTCGACGTCGAGAAGCGACGGCCGCAGGGCGAAGCCGAGCAGGGCGAGCAGCGGCAGCGCCACGAAGCCGGTGAGGCGCTCGAGCACCACCGACGCGAACGAGACCCGCTTCGAGCCGATCGTCTTGGCGCCCCAGCTGACCCGCAGCACGTCACCGCCGATCGTCGAGGGCAGCACGTTGCCGAAGAACTGACCGGCGAAGTAGTGCGACACGAGCGTCCGTAGCGGAACGTGGGTGTCGAACACGACCAGCGCCCGCTGCCACCGCCACGCCGACAACACGATCCCGCCCCCGGCCATCACGAGGCCGGCGACGAACCAGAACAGCGTCGAGAGGCGGGGGTGCTCGGGGAGCAGGGTGTCGAGGTGGATCTTCGACACGAGGAATGCGAGGAGCGCGGCGCTGATGGCGATGCGGAGCCACAGCTTCCACGGGGCGGGGCGCGCAGGAGCCGTCTCAGTCACCGCCATGGTCGTAGCCTACCGGGGGCGCTCGAGATGCTTGCCGCGAAGGGGGACCAGGTGCGCGTTCAGGTGGACGACGGGGTCGGGCTGGAAGTACGCGAAACGGGCGCCGGCCCCGCGCTGCTTCTCGTCCACGGTTTCGGCGGCGCCAAGGAGGACTTCGCCGACCACCTCGACGCCCTCGCCGCCCGGTACCGCGTCGTCACCTTCGACCATCGGGGCCACGGCGAGAGCGACGGGCCCGATGCCGTGGCCGCGTACTCACTCGACCGGCTCGCCGCCGACACCATTCAGGTGGCCGACGCGCTCGGAATCGACCGGTTCCGGCTCCTGGGCCACTCGATGGGCGGGATGGTCGCCCGCCGGTTGGTTCTCGCCCACGCCGAGCGGGTCGAGGCGCTCGTGCTCATGGACACCTCGCCCGGGCCGGTGCCGGGGATCGACCCCGACATCGTGGATCTCGGGGCGTCGATCGCGATCGAGCAGGGCAAGGACACGCTCAAGCCGCTGCTCGACGAGGCGGCCGCGTTGGAGACGCCGAGCTACCAGCAGCTGCTGCTCGATCGGCCCGGGTACCAGGAGTTCGTCGACTACAAGTGGGCCGCCCTGTCCGGGGTCATGTGGGGCGCCATTGCCCGCGACATCGTTCACCAGCCCGACCAGCTCGCCCTGCTGGCCGGCGTCACCTGCCCGACGCTGGTGATCGTGGGCGAGCAGGACGAGCCCTTCTTCGAGGTTTCGAAGGTCGTGGCGGCCACGATCCCCGACGCCCGCCTGGTCGTCGTGCCCGATGCCGGCCACTCGCCCCAGTTCGAGAACCCGGTCCCGTGGTTCGAAGCGCTCGACGAGTTCCTCCACGAAGTAGATCCGGGAGGCGGACGTCCCGGAGGGGGGCGACCGGCCAGCTCTTTGGGGGTTGGCCCGGTCGCCCAGTGAGCCGACCAAGGAAGGAAGGCGTGTGACCGGCGTCCTGGAAGCGGACGGCGGGCGCTTCGCCGCCGAGGTTCTCCGCCGCCACGACGTCGACACCGTCTTCACCCTCTCGGGTGGCCACCTCTTCCCGCTCTACGACGGCTGTGTGAAGACCGACACCCGTCTGGTCGACACCCGCCACGAACAGACCGCGACGTTCGCGGCCGAGGGGTGGGCGAAGGTGACGCGCCGGCCGGGCGTGGCCGCGCTCACCGCCGGGCCCGGCGTGACCAACGGCGTGAGCGCGATCACGGCGGCGTGGATGAACGGCTCACCGGTGCTCGTGATCGGCGGACGGGCGCCGCAGGGCCGGTGGGGCGCGGGGTCCCTGCAGGAGCTCGACCACGTGCCCATCGTCTCCTCCGTGACCAAGCACGCGGCCACGCTCACCGCGTCGGAGCAGATCCCCGGGGACCTCGACCTCGCGCTGCGAACCGCGCGCACACCCCATCGGGGGCCGGTCTTCGTCGACGTTCCCCTCGATGCCTGGGGGCCCGCCGCCGCCACCATTCCACCGGCGCCCGCGCCTGAGGCGGTGGCGGGGGACGTGCCCGACGGCGACGACGTCGCCGCGGTCGCCCGCCTCACCGCGGAGGCCGAGCGGCCGGTGCTGATCGTCGGCGGGGACGTCTTCTGGGCCGGAGCCGAGGCGGCGCTGCGCACGTTCGTGGAGACGGCCCGCGTCCCGACGTTCGCGAACGGCATGGGGCGGGGTCTCCTACCCGCCGACCACGAGCTGGCGTTCGCCCGGGCCCGGGGCGTCGCGCTGAAGGGCGCCGATCTCGTCATCGTCGCGGGGACGCCGCTCGACTTCCGGCTCGGCTTCGGCGCGTTCGGCGACGCCCGTGTCGTCCACGTGTGCGACGCGCCCGAGAGCGTGAGCAAGAACGTGGAGTTGGCCGCGCACACCGCCGGGAACCTCGACGCCACGTTCGCGGCCCTGGCCGAGCAGACCGGCTCGCAGCCCGGACGGAGGGACCACGAACCGTGGGTGGCCCAGCTGCGCGACCACGAGCAGGCGGCCCGCGCCTCCGAGTCGGACGCGCTGAGCGCCGGCGCGTCGCCGATCCGGCCGTCACGCATCTACGGCGAGCTGCTCCCCCGGCTCGACCGCGACGCGATCGTCATCGGCGACGGCGGCGACTTCGTCTCGTACGCGGGCAAGTACGTCGACACGTTCACGCCCGGCTGCTTCCTCGACCCGGGCCCGTACGGATGCCTGGGGATGGGCAGCGGCTACGCCCTCGCCGCCGGTCTCGCCGCGCCGTCGCGCCAGGTGGTCGTGCTCTGGGGCGACGGCGCGATCGGCTTCTCGCTCGGGGACCTCGACACGCTCGTCCGCTTCGGCGTCAACGTGGTGGCGATCGTGGGCAACAACGGCATCTGGGGGCTGGAGAAGCATCCGATGCAACTCTTCTACGGCTACGACGTGGTTGCCGACTTGCGGCCCGGGACGCGCTACGACGAGGTCGTGACCGCGCTCGGCGGCCACGGCGAGCTGGTGGAGGAGCCCGACGAGATCGGACCGGCGCTCGACCGCGGGTTCGCCACCCCCGGCCTGTCGCTCGTCAACGTGCTCACCGATCCGGCCGACGCCTACCCGCGCTCCAGCAACCTGGCCTGATCGCTATTCGAAGGCCTTCGGGTCGGGGCAGGGCTTCCAGTCCCCTCCCTCCTTCGCCAGCGGCAGGGTGACGTCGGCGCTGCCGGCGCCGGTGTAGGTCACGGAGAGGTCGACCTCGGCCCGGTCACCGTCGACGTCGACCCGCGGGTTGGCGGCGAAGTCGTCGATGCGGAAGACACCGCTGAGCCGGGGTCGCATGACGGCGACGAACGCGTCGCGTTCGACCGCGGCGCGGGTCCGCTTGCACAACCGGTCGTAGGCGCCGCCGTAGTCGCGCGCCCGCAGGTCACCGAAATAGCCGTTGGCGGCGTCGAGCGGGCCCGACCCGCTCCGCAAGAACAAGAACCCCACCACCCCGACGACCAGGACGACGACGACCGCGCCACCCACCAGCACGCGCGGAAGCAGGGAACGACGCTCCTCGCTCACCGCCTCGTCAGCGCAGCTCGATGTCGCTGAGACACACGCGCCAATCGCCGCCTTCCTTGCGGAGCGGAAGTTTGTAGACCCGGTTGTCGTCGAAGTCGCTAGAGCTCAAGTCGACAGTGGCGCGGTCCCCGTCGATGTCAACGCCAAACACGTTTACTTCCAAATCACTGACGGCGGCGGCAGCGGCGAGAAAAACGAAGTCGGGGAGATCTTCGTCGTCAGTCTCTCGATCGGTGGCGCAAAGTCTCGACTTTGTGTCGATATCGCCGTCTTCGATGTCGTCGAGGAACTCGTTAGCAGCATCGACTGGGGGCTTGACCTTCTGGATGAACAACACGGTGCTCGAGATCGCCAGGATCACGATCGCGCCGAGCACCGCGCCCAGCACCCACGGCCAGCGGCGTCGACGCCGAGGCTCGCTCGAGTCCACTCCGGGAGGCGGCGGTGCGCCCCAACCCGGCGGCGCGGGCTGGACCGGCTCGGTCGGCGGCGCGCCCGGGGCCGGGGGCGTCGTCGGCGTCGGTTCGGTCGGCGGGGTGGGCTCGCTCGGTGGGGTCGGTTCGGTCGGTGGGGTCGGTTCGGTCGGGGGCGTCGGCGCCGCCCAGCCCGGCTGCGACGGATCGGGGTCGTCGGGCATCTCGTTACGCTCCCGCCGCCTTCTCGAGGAAGCGGGCGCGCTCGACGACGACCCGGGTGATCCGACCGGCGGCGACCAGGCCGTGTCCGTCGCTGACCGAGACCCGAAACGTCAGGCGTCGCCCTTCGACGTTCTCGAGCATGGCCTCGGCCTGGACCCGGCCTCCGACCGCGGTGGGCGCGAGATGGTCGAGCTGGACGCGGTAGCCGACGGTGGTCGTGTCGTCGGCGAGGCGACCACTCACCGCCAGCACGGTGGCTTGCTCGGCGAGCAACGCGACCCGCGGGGTCGCGAGCACGGGCACATCTCCCGTCTCGAGCGCGAGCGCGGTGTCGTCGTCGGCGACGACCAGTTCGGCCGTCCCTGCCAGTCCGGGTTCGAGAGGCACCGGCGTACAGTAGGCGACCCCTCGGCTGCCCCGACCGCCGGGTCGATGAACAGCAGGTTTCCTTGTGATCGATGAAGCCGTCCTGCAGCGCACCCTCCACGCCGGGCTCCGCCGCGGTGGCGACTTCGCCGAGGTGTTCGCCGAGGACCGCCGCGCCTCGTCGGCCCACCTCGACGAGACCAAGGTCGAGGAGCTCGTCTCGGGACGCGAACGCGGCGCGGGTGTCCGGGTCGTCCGGGGGGAGACCACCGGCTACGCCCACACCGCCGACCTGAGCGAAGCCGGCCTGCGCGCCGCGGCCGAGGCAGCCGCGGCGGCGGCGCGCGGCTCCGACGACGGCGGGGCCCGCGTGGTCCCGCTCGAGGAGCACCCCGGCCGCCCGCCCCACGAGGTGCGCGACCTACCGGAGACGGTCGAGAAGGCGCGCAAGGCGGCGTTGCTCGAGCGGGCCGACGACGCCGCCCGTGCTGAGGGTGATGCCGTCCGCCAGGTGAGCGTCTCCTACGCCGACTCGCGGCGCCGGATCCTGGTCGCCAACTCCGACGGCCTCCTCGCCCGCGACGACCAGGTGCGCACCCGCTTCCACGTGTCGTGCGTGGCCGCAGCTGACACCGGGATGCAGACCGCGATGGAGGCGCCGGGCCGGACGGTCGGGTTCGAGATGTTCGACGACATCGAGCCCGAAGATGTCGCCCGCACCGCCGCCCGCCGCGCGCTGACCATGCTCCGGGCCCGGCCGGCGCCGTCGGGTCGCCTGCCGGTCGTCCTCGAGCGGGGGGCCGGCGGGGTGCTGTTCCACGAGGCGTGCGGCCACGGCCTCGAGGCCGACCTCGTCGCCAAGGACGCGTCGGTGTTCCGCGACCGCGCCAGTGAGACGGTGGCGTCGCCGCTGGTCACGCTGGTCGACGACGGGACGCTGGCGCGCGAGTGGGGTGCGTACGCGATCGACGACGAGGGTGCGCCGGCGCAGCGCAACGTCCTCATCGAGCGCGGGGTGCTCACCGACTACATGTGGGACCTGCTCCGCGCCCGCAAGGAGGGGCGGCCCCAGAGCGGCAACGGTCGCCGGGAGACGTACCAACACTTGCCGATGGTGCGCATGACCAACACCTACATCCTGGAGGGCGAGAGCGATCCCGCCGATATCGTGCGCGACACGTCGTACGGCATCTACTGCGCCCAGCTCGGCGGAGGCCAGGTCAACACCGCCACCGGCGACTTCGTGTTCGGGATGACCGAGGCGTACCTGATCGAGGACGGCGAGATCACCGAGCCGGTCCGCGCCGCCAACCTCATCGGGAACGGGCCCGAGACGCTGCGGTTGGTCGACGCGATCGGTACCGACTTCGGGACGTGGCCGGGAACGTGCGGCAAGCTCGGCCAGGGCGTCCCGGTCTCGGCCGGCCAGCCCACCCTGCGGGTGGCCGAGCTCACCGTCGGCGGTACGGCCGAATGAAGACGCGGCAGCGAAGGCGTGCCATCGGGGACTTGCAGCCAGGATTGTGCCGGAGCGGCGAGCGGCCCGAAGGGCGGCGGCCGGCCAGCCCTATCGAGGTTGGCCCGGCCGCCGAGCGAGCGCGACCATGAAGGAGGATCTGCTCGATATCGCCCGACGGGTGGCGAGCGCGGCGCGCGACCACGAGCAGGTCGAGGCGTACGTGGCCCGGTCGAACGAGACCGAAGTGCGGGTGTTCGACGGCGACGTCGAGTCGCTTTCGGTCGCCGGCATCGACGGCGTCGGCGTACGCGTGGTGGTCGACCACCGTCAGGGCTACGCCTGGGCCGGCTCGCTCGATCCCGAGGTCGTCGACGAGACCGTCGCCGAAGCGCGCGACAACGCCGCCTTCGGCGAGCCCGACGAGTGGTACGGGCTGGCCGCGCCGGCCGACCTCGGTGGCGTGGCCCCGGTCGAGCTCGACGTGTGGCGCGAGGAGCTCCTCGCCGTTCCCACCGACGACAAGGTCGCGCTCGCGCTCGAGGTCGAGCGGGCGACCCGGGCCGTCGACGCCCGGGGACGCGCAGTCGAGTTCGCCGGCTACGACGACACCGCCATCGAGTCAGCGGTGGCCAACTCGCTCGGCGTCGAGTCGACAACCCGGCGCACGCTCTGCAACTGCAGCGCGGTCGCGATGGCGGGTGACGACGACGCCACCCAGACCGGCGTCGGGTTCAGCGCCGGTCGCACCGTGGCCGACCTCGACGTCGCCGAGGCGGCCGGCGACGCCGCCGAGCGGGCGTTGCGGCTCCTCGGCGCGACCCAGCCACGGTCGCGCCGGCTCCCGGTGATCCTCGATCCGCTCGTCGCCCGGTCGCTGCTCGGAATCGTGGGCGCCGCCCTCGGGGGCGAAGCGGTGCTCAAGGGCCGATCGATGTTCGTCGGCCGCGCAGACGAGGCGGTCGCGGCGCCGAACGTGACGCTGGTCGACGATCCGACGCTGCCGGAGGCGTTCGGCGCCGCCGGTTACGACTCCGAAGGGGTGCCGACGCGCCGGACCGAGCTAATCGCCGGCGGGCGGCTCGCCGGCTTCCTGCACAACGTGTACACCGGCCGGCGGTCCGGGCGGGCGACGACCGGTTCGGCCGCGCGCGGCGGGTTCAAGTCCGCCCCCGGCGTCGCCGCCCGCGCCCTCCATCTCGAGCCCGGTCCGCTGCCGGCGGCCGAGGTGCTGGCGTCGGTACCCGAGGCGCTGTACGTGCAGGAGGTCAGCGGGCTGCACTCGGGCACCAACCCGGTGAGCGGCGACTTCTCGGTCGGGGTCGAGGGCCTGATGGTGCGGGACGGCGCCTTCGCCGAGCCGGTGCGCGAGGTGACGATCGCGTCCACGCTCCAGCGGATCCTGCTCGACGTCGAGCAGGTGGGTGCCGACCTCACCTGGCTGCCCGGCGGCGCCGCCGGCGTGACCCTGCTCATCAGCGAGATGACCATGAGCGGTAGTTAGCGCCGTACCCTGGGCGCATGACGCAGCTGCCCGGCATGTACCACGACGGCGCACGGGAGATGCAGGCGCGCTTCGACAGTCGCCGCATCGCCGACCGGCTCGAGCAGGTCACCGTGCACGACACGTTCTCGGACGGCGACCGCGAGTTCGTCGAGCGCGCCCCGATGTTCTTCCTCGCCACCGCCGATACCGACGGGTGGCCCGACTGCTCGTACAAGGGTGGGATGCCCGGGTTCGTGCGGGTCGTCGACGACCACACCCTGGCGTTCCCGAGCTACGACGGCAACGGCATGTTCCGCAGCCTCGGCAACATCCTCGTGAACCCCAAGGTCGGGCTGCTGTTCGTCGACTTCGAGAAGCCCAATCGGATGCGGGTTCAGGGGACGGCGTCGCTCCACGACGACGACGAGCTGCTCGAGGCGTTCGAAGGTGCCCAGCTGATCGTGCGGGTGCGGGCCGCACGCATCTTCCCGAACTGCCCGCGCTACATCCACAGGATGAAGATCGTGGAGCACTCGGTTTTCTCGCCCCGCCCCGGCCATGTCCCGCCGACGCCGGAGTGGAAGCAGATGGACGTCTTCCGCGACTACCTGCCGGGCACGAGCGACGGCTGAACCGGCTCGCGCGGGCGGGCGCCCTCGTGGGCGAGCAACCAGCGCTTGCGGTCGAGCCCGCCACCGAACCCTCCGAGCCCGCCAGAGGTCCGGATGACCCGGTGGCACGGCACGACGATGGCGACCGGGTTCGAGCCCACCGCGTTGCCGACGGCGCGAGTGGCGTCGGGTCGACCGACCGCCTCGGCGATGTTGCGGTACGAGACCGTCTCGCCGGGTGGGATGGCGCGCAGCGCGTTCCACACGTCGCGCTGGAACGCGGTGCCCCGGAGATCCACGTCGATGTCGGCGAGGGCGTCGAGGCTGCCGTCGAAGTAGGCCCGCAGACGGTCCGCCAGGCCGAAGTCGTCGTCGGACGCACCGGGCGGCCGACCGTCGTCGAACGACAGGTCGACCAGGCGGCCGTCCTCGATGACTGCGTGCAGCGGCCCGACGGGGGAGGGGATGGTGACGTGCTCTTCGATGCTCATACGGACGTTGTAACCCGGGTCGACTCGGATGTCTGGCCGTTTCCGGCTGTGCTCGGCGCACACCACAGGTGCATGGCGGCGTACGCCCGCCACGGGCGCCACGCCTGCGACCGGGCCTCCAGCTCGGCCTCGTCCATCGGTCCGGCTCCGTTGCCGGCGGCGCGCCGCAAGCCGAGGTCGCCGGAGGGGAACGCGTCGGGCTCGCCACACGCCCGCATGGCGATGTACTGCGCCGTCCAGGGGCCGATGCCCGGGAGCGCGCACAGTCGGGTGACGAGCGCGTCCAGCCCCCGGGAGCCGTCGAGGGCGACCTCGCCCGCGGCGACCGCGCCCGCCAGGGCGCGGACCGCGTCGGCACGGCGAGCCGGCATCCCGATCTTCGTGAGGTCGGCGGTCGCCAGGACCTCGGGTGGGGGGAACAGCCGGTTCAATGCCGGGTCGCTCCAATCGGCGGGCGTGCCGAAGGCCGCCGCGACCTTGCCGGCGAGGTTGGTGGCAGCGGCCACGGAGACCTGTTGGCCGAGCACAGCCCGGACCGCGAGCTCGTACGGGTCCCACGCGCCCGGCACGCGCACGCCGGGGTGGGCGGTGACGAGCGGTGCGAGCGCAGGGTCGCGCCGCAGCGCGTCGGTGATGACCACCGGGTCGGCGCCGAGGTCGAAGATGCGGCGCGCCTGCTCGACGACGTGGATGAGGCCTGCGAGTTGGGGGAGGTAGACGGTGAGCACGAGGTGTGAGTCGCCGGCATCGGGCGCGAGCTCGATGACACCCGGGTTCCCGTTCCACTCGATGGTGCGGCGGTAGCGGTGTTCGTCGACCGACTCGACACCGGGGATCGCGCGCGCTACCAGGTACTGGACCGTGGTCGCCCAGTCGAGCGGGGGCCGGTACATCAGCCGCACGCGCAGACCGGCGTCGCCGGGGATGCGGTCGTTGCGACGGCGGCGTTCCCGCAGCCCGGTGGGCGGGTAGCGGAAGACGTCGAGCATCGTCCGGTTGAACTGCCGCAGGCTGGTGAACCCGGCGGCGAACGCGATCTCTGCCACCGACAGATCGGTCTCGTCGAGCAGCCGGCGGGCGAAGTGCGCCCGGCGTGAACGCGCGATCGCGATCGGGGACGCCCCCACGTGGGTGTCGAACAAGCGGCGCAGGTGGCGGGGGCCGACCCCGAGGCGGGTGGCGAGCTCGTCGACCCCGGCCTCGTCGAGCGCGCCCTGGCCGATGAGCTGCAACGCCCGGCACACCACCTCGGACGGGCCCAGCCAGTCGGGCCAGCGAGGACCCTTGTCGGGCCGGCACTGGAGGCAGGGCCGGAACCCCGCCGCCTCGGCCGCGGCGGCGAACTCGTAGCCCCGGACGTTCTCCTGCTTGGGTTTCCCGGCGCAGCCCGCCCGGCAGTAGATGCCGGTGGTGACCACGCCGCTGAAGCGGCTCACGCTCCTGTTCTACGCCCTCCGGCCGAATGTTTCTGGCCGCTTTCGGACATGGGCGTGTGTGCGGCACGAACAACTTGCATCAGGCGACCTTGGCGTCCGAGCGAGCGCCTGCGGGCCGGGTATCCCGGCCCGCAGCGAGCGAGGCAATCAGGATGGCGCCCCGTGGCGGCCGGCGCCCTCGGCGAACCGGGCCGCCCCGGCGAGGGTCTCACCGCTGGCGAGGACCTCGAGCCCGTGCCGCAGCTCGTTCCGCATCGCCTCGGGCTCGGTCAGGCCCCACTGCTCGATGGCCGACAGCCGGTCGCTGCGCATGCAGGTCTGAGGGAGGGCGGCGAGTGACTGGGCGAGCTCGCGTGCGCCGTCGAGCGCGCCGCCGGGGTCCGTGACCCGGTCGACCAACCCCATGGCCCGCGCCTCCTCGCCGGCGACGCCCCGCCCCGTGAGGATGAGGTCGAGGGCGCGACCGTGGCCGATCAATCGGGGCAGCCGCACGGTACCGAGGTCGATCAGTGGCACGCCCCAGCGCCGGCAGAACACGCCGAACACCGCGTCGCGCCCGGCCACGCGCAGGTCACACCAGATCGCGAGCTCGAGCCCGCCCGCCACCGCGTGGCCCTCGACCGCCGCGATCACGGGCTTCGACAGCACCATGCGCGTCGGGCCCATCGGGCCGTCGCCGTCCTCGGTGACAGGGTTGGGTTTGCCGCCGGTCGCGATCGCCTTCAGGTCGGCGCCGGCGCAGAACGTCCCCCCCGCGCCGGTCAGGATCGCGACACTCAGCTCCTCGTCGCCGTCGAATGTCCGGAACCCGTCGGCGAGCGCGGCCGCGGTCGGCCCGTCGACCGCGTTGCGGCGGTCGGGCCGGTCGATGGTCACGACCGCAATCGGCCCGTCGGTGTCGTACCGAACTGCGTCAGTCATCGGCCTTCCCTTCCGTCGGAGGCTTCGTTCCTCGCCGGTCGAGGATCGCGTCCAGCTCGGCGAGCGCGTCCCAGGGATCGTCGCCGAAGTGCACCGCCTCCATCCCTACCGCACGGGCGGCGTCGACGTTGTCGCGGTTGTCGTCGACGAACACTGCCGCGGTCGGCGCGACGCCGACCCGCTCGCAGGACAGGCGGTAGATGCGCTCGTCGGGCTTGCGCATCCCGACCGAGCTGGAGTCGACCACCACCTCGAACAGCTCGTCGACGGGGAAGGTCGACCGCCAGGAGTCGCCGAACTCCTTGACGTTGTTGGTGAGCAGGGCGACGCGCACCCCTTCCTGCTTGAGCTCCCGGATGCGGTGCACCACCGGCCAGTGGATGCCCACCGGCATCTCGCGGCCGAAGCGGTGGTACGCGTCCATGTCGATCGGCTTCCCCAGCACCTCGGGCGCCCGCTTCATCACCCCCCGGAAGTACTCCTCCAGGGTGAGCTCACCGGTCTCGAGCCGGTGCCAGTCGTGCGTGACCGCCGACGCGCTCGCCGGCGCCGCGCCGTCGCACGGGTCGCCCCCCTTGCCCCGGCCCTCGACGCCGATGTACGCGGCCTCGCCGAACAGCAGCTCGAGGATGGAGCCCTCGGGATAGCCCATGTCCATCTCGAAGCGGTCGACGCCGCGGAACAACGGGCTGGAGATCACTCCGCCGTAATCCCAGACGACTGCTCGGATCGGGTCAGGCATGCGAGGGCGAGAGTATCCGGGCCCCGCCGGTACGCTTCGTCCGTGCTCGAACCCGCGGTCGACCTGCACCCGCACCTGCGCGACCCGCGCCCGCCGGGGACGGTGCGCGTCGACATGCACTCGCACACCTGCTACTCGGGCGACGCGGTCACGACGCTCGACGAGCTCGCCGAGCGGGTCGAGAGCACCGCCATCGACGTGCTGTGCATCACCGACCACCACTCCATCCGCGGCGCGCTCGAAGCGCTCGAGCGCGAGGTGAGCTGCCGGGTGGTCGTCGGCGAGGAGGTCAAAACCCGCGCCGGCGAGGTCATCGGCCTGTTCCTGAACGAACGCATCCCCCACGGGCTGGAGCCCGAGGACACCATCGCCCGCATCCGGAGTCAGGGCGGCGTCGTCTACGTGCCCCACCCGTTCGACCCGGTGCGGCACGCGCTCCGCGTGCCCGTCCTGCGCCGGCTATGCGCGGCGGGCGAGATCGACACGCTCGAGGTCTTCAACGCCAAGGTCTCGCTCGACCACCTCAACGCCCGCGCCGCCGACCTCGCGGCCGAGACCGGCCTGCCCGGCGGCGCCGGCTCCGACGCCCACGACCCCGCCAGCTTCGGCGCCGCCTACGTGGAGATGCCCGACTTCGACGGCCCCGCCGACTTCCTGGCCCGCCTGCCCGAAGGCCGGGTGGTCGGGCACCGCTTCGACCGGGCCCGGGCCTTCACCCCCCGGATCATCCCCAGCGGGCTGACCCAGACCTAGGACCTGCACCGCCGGTTGACATGTGACCAAAAGGTCACCTATAGTCGGGGCGTGGATGCGGTGTTCAGAGCCCTGGCTGATCCGACCCGGCGCAGCCTGCTCGACGAGCTCTTCCGCGACGACGGGCAGACCCTGAGCGCGCTCGAGGGCCGCTTCGAGATGTCGCGCTTCGGCGTGATGAAGCACTTGAAGCAGCTCGAGGACGCGGGCCTCGTGGTCACCCGGCGGCGAGGGCGGGAGAAGCTCCATTTCCTGAACCCGGTCCCGATCCGGCTCGTCCACGACCGGTGGGTGAGCAAGTACGCCGAGCCCTGGGCCGCGGGGCTCAGCGGCCTCAAGACCCGACTGGAGAATCCCATGGAGAAGGTGTTCGAGATCTACATCAAGACCACGCCAGAGCGCCTCTGGGAGGCGATCACCGACGCCGACATCAGGAGCAGGTACAACTTCGGCGCCCGGGTCACCTCGGACTGGACGCCCGGGTCGCGCTTCGAGATGAGCGCCGGCGACTTCGCGTTGGGCGAGGGCGAGAACCTCGAGGTCGACCCGCCCCGCCGGCTGGTCCAGAGCGCGACCTTTCTCTGGAGCGACGACGTGAAGAGCGAGGGAACCTCGAGGATCACCTGGGAGATCGAGCCGGTCGGCGACTCCTGCCGCCTGACCGTGACCCACGACCAGCTGCGCGAGGGCGCGAACGAGGAGCTCTACGGCGGTTGGCCGATGATCCTCTCCGGCCTCAAGACGTGGCTCGAGACCGGCGAGCTGCTCACCACGCCGGGATCGCTGATGTACACCTGAGCGGCCGCTAGCGCGCGCCGGTCGCGAACACCACGACGACCGTCGCGCCGGCGAGGACGCGGTAGACGACGAACGCCGTGAAGGAGTGCGTACGCAGCAGTCGTAGGAGCCACGCCACCGCGATGAAGCCGCTGATCCCGGCGGCGATCGTCCCCCAGATGAACGGGGGCACGAGGTCGCGCTCGATGCCGCCGTCGCGCGCGACGTCGACCGCCTCGAACAGGGCGGCCCCGGCGATGATCGGCAGGCTCATGAGGAAGGAGAGCCGGGTGGCGGCCTCGCGGTCGAAGCGCAGCCACCGCCCCATCGAGATGGTCGCGCCCGAGCGCGAGACGCCCGGCTGCAGCGCGAGGGCCTGCACCGCGCCCATGAGGGCGGCGTCGCGCGCCCGGAACCCGTCGGCGGGGCGAGTGCCGGGCAGACGGTCGGCCCAGAAGAGCACGAGCCCGAAGACGACGAGCATGACGCCGATGAGCACGGGCTCCCCGAGGTGCTCGTCGATGACGTCGTTGAGCAGCGCGCCCACGATCGCCGCCGGGACCGCCGACAGCACCAGCAGCCACGCCATCCGCTCGTCGACGCTGCGCACCGCCCGCGACCGCAGCGATCGCCGCGCCGCCGCGATGTACCGGGCGATGTCGTGGCGGAAGTACCAGGCCACCCCCACGAACGTGCCCACGTGGAGCGCGACGTCGAAGGTCTTGTTGAGCTCCGGGTCGCGGGTGAGCTCCTCCCACCCCAAGAGCTCGGGTACGAGGATGAGGTGCCCACTGGACGAGATCGGGAGGAACTCGGTGAGGCCCTGGACGATGCCGAGGACGATGGCGTGGACGATGGGCATCGGTCGGGGAGGCTACGTGGGCGCGGGTGCGCGGGCGTCCTCGGGTGGGACGAGCGCGACGGTCACGGCGCCGGCTGCGCTCGCGTACGAGACCGCCAGCGCCTCCTCCTCGGTCACGAGCAGCGTGAGTCCCTCGCCGGCGGCGGCGACGTCGGCCGCGACGTCGGCCGCGACTTCGTCGTCGGTGCCGATGACGAGAGCGCCCCTCGCGACCACCACGGTCGGGTCCGCGTAGGCGGCCCCCTCGGGGTCGACCGCGGTCCCGGCGTCGAACGTCGCGAGCACGTCGACCGCGGCGCCGGCGCGCAATCCGGCGGTGGGACCGGCGACAACGATGCGGACGATCCGCATGCCCGGCGGGACCACGCCGTCGAGGCCGGTGCGGTCGCGCGGGGCGAGGTTGGCTTCGGCGACGAACGCGTCGCGCACGAGCGGCACGGCGAGAACCCGCCCGTCGGCCGCGTCGGGTGGAACGACGCCGGGCGGGAGCTGCGAGCGGTAGACCCGCCGGGCCCGGACGTCGTCGGCGTCGAGGGTCACGCCGACCGGGAGGTCGCGGGCGGCGACGGCCACCTCGACTTCGGGGCCGAGCGCGCCGGCCCGGCGGTGGAGGGTGGCGAGATCGGTGCCGACCAGCAGTGCGGTGGCAACGGCCACGATGGCCGCGCCCGCCCACAGGAGCAGCGCGCGAGGAGAGCGGCGGAGCATGGGGACCCCTTCCGTGAGGCGACCGGAAAGGGAGGAAGAGGCGGGGGAGTACCGGGGCCGAGCCTAGGTCTTCGAGGACTCCGACTTCGAGGGCTTCGTGGTGGAGTCGGACTTCTTGTCGTCCTTCTTCTTGTCGCCCGAGCCGTTCGTGCTCGTGGTCTCCTTGTCCTTCGACTTGGAGCCCTCGTCCTTTCCTTCCCGCGGCGGCTTGGCCCGGCCGTCGTTGGCTCGGCTGTCGTTGCGGTAGAAGCCCGAGCCCTTGAGCACGATCCCGGCGGCGCCCATCACCTTCGAGAGCGCGCCGCCACACTCGCTGTCGTGGGCGGTGAGGGAGTCGTCGTGGATGGACTGCCACACCTCGAACTGCTCGCTGCACTTGGCGCAGCGGTACTGGTACGTCGGCATCGTGGTCGTCCTCGAGAACCGGCTGTTAGCACTCGCGTGCCTGGACTGCTAATGGTACCGGATTCGTGCGGACGAGCGGTCCCCGTAGGGGGCGGCGCCGGCCAGCCCTTCCAGATGGCCCGGCGCCGAGCGAGGGAGCCCATGTGGTTGACGGACGGGGCGGACCGGACCACGTTGGGCGCCCCATGACCGCCGTCCTCCTACTGCTCCCGGTCGCCTACCTCCTCGGCACGTTCCCGGCGGCCGAGCTCGTGGCCCGGGCCACCGGCCACGACATCCTCCGCGAGGGCTCGGGCAACCCGGGGGCCTCCAACGTGTACCGGCTCGCGGGGTGGAAGGCGGGCCTGGTCGTGCTGGCGGCCGACGTCGGCAAGGGCGCAGCCGCCAGCGGCGTGGGCCTGACGATCGACGGCCACCGCGGGGCCTACCTCCTCGGCCTGGCCGCGGTGCTCGGACACGTGCTCCCGGTCACCCGCCGGTTCAAGGGCGGTCGCGGCGTCGCCACCGCCGGCGGAGCGCTCGTCGTGGTGTTCCCGCTCATCGCCGTCGGTCTGGCGGTCGTCTGGTTCCTGATCGCCCGGGTGCTGCGCAAGGCCTCGGTCGCGTCGATCGTGGTCGTGGCGGCGTTCCCGGCGCTGGTGGCAGTGACCGGGGGCCCGTGGTTCGACGTCGCCGTCACCAGCGTCGTCGCGGCCGTCGTGCTCGCCCGCCACCTCCCGAACCTCCGCCGCCTCGTCAAGGGGCAGGAGCTGGGCCTGGGCGACGACCCCGGCGGTACCGTGCAGACGCCATGAGCCCCGTCCGCAAAGCTGTCATTCCTGCCGCCGGTCTGGGCACGCGCTTCCTCCCCGCGTCCAAGAGCGTGCCCAAGGAGATGCTGCCGGTCGTCGACAAGCCCGCCATCCAGTACGTGGTGGAGGAGGCGGTGCGGGCGGGCCTGCGCGACATCCTGGTCGTGACCGGCCGGGGGAAGGGCGCGATCGAGGACCACTTCGACCGCGAGCCCGAGCTCGAAGCGCACCTCGAGGAGAAGGGCAAGCACGACGCGCTCAAGGAGATCCAGGCGCTCAGCGACCTTGCTGACCTCCACTTCGTGCGCCAGCACGAGCCCCTGGGCCTGGGCCACGCGGTGTCGGTGGCGCGGGAGCACGTGGGCGCGGAGCCGTTCGCAGTGCTGCTCGGCGACGACTTGATGATCGACGATTCCGCCCTGCTGCGCTCCATGCTCGAGATCCACGATAGGGAGCAGGCGTCGGTGGTCGCGCTGCTGGAGGTGGAGCCCGACGACATCTCCGCCTACGGCTCCGCCGAGGTCGAGGACCTCGGCGGGGACACGCTCCGCCTGCTGTCGGTCGTGGAGAAGCCCAAGCCGGCCGATGCGCCCTCCAACCTCGCCGTGATCGGCCGCTACGTGTTCACCCCCGGGATCTTCGCCGCCCTCGACCGCATCGAGCCCGGCGCCGGCGGCGAGCTTCAACTCACCGACGCCATCGGGCTGCTGATCGGCGAGGAATCGGTGCTCGGACGCCGCTTCTCCCACGGCCGCTTCGACGCCGGTCAGAAGGCCGACTACCTGCGGGCGAACATCGAGCTGGCGTTGGACCGGCCCGACCTCGCGCCCGACGTCGAGCCCATGCTGCGCGAGGTCGTGCGACGGCGGGGCCTCGGCTGACCGCGTGATTCCCCTCGCCGACGTGCGGGCCCGGGTCCTCGACGCGGTGACCGCGTTGGAACCGCAGCCCGTCCCACTCTCCGACGCGCTCGGCCTCGCACTCGCGGAGGACCTGATCGCGTCCGAGCCCGTCCCGCCCTTCGCCAACTCGGCCATGGACGGCTACGCGGTGCGCGCCGCCGACACCGCCGGCGCCGACGCGGGCGAGCCCGTCCGCCTGCGCGTCGTCGGCGAGCTTCCCGCGGGCCGCTCGCCCGAGGGCCTGACAGTCGAGGTGGGCGAGGCAATCCGGATCATGACCGGTGCGCCGGTCCCGGCCGGCGCCGACGCGATCGTCATGGTCGAGGTGACCGAACGAGACGGCGACGGGGTGACGGTAATGCAGAAGGCGACGGCGGGCGACCACGTGCGCGCTGCCGGGGGCGACCTCGAAGCCGGGCAGGCGGTGTTCCCGGCGGGAACCGTGCTCACGCCCGCGCACCTGGGGGTCCTCGCCAGCTTGGACCGCCAGGAGGTGCTCGCGCACCCGCGGGCGCGCGTCGGCGTGCTGTCGACCGGCGACGAGTTGGTCGAGTCGGGGCCGCTCGCGCCGGGGCAGATCCGCGACGCCAACCGCCCCATGCTCCTCGCGCTCCTGGCGGAGAGCGGCGCCGAGCCCGTCGACTTCGGCATTGCCGCCGACGACGAGGCCGGTATCACCGCCACGCTCGAGCGGGCGGTCTCACGGTGTGATGCGGTCATCACCAGTGGTGGCGTGTCGGTGGGCGACTACGACTACGTGAAGGCGGCGCTCGACCGGATGGGCGCGCTGGAGTGGTGGCAGGTGGCGATCAAGCCGGCCAAGCCGCTGGCGTTCGGGGTCGTCGACGGTACGCCGGTGTTCGGCCTCCCCGGCAACCCGGTGTCGTCACACGTGAGCTACGAGCTGTTCGCCCGGCCCGCGCTCCTCCAGCTCATGAGCCATCCCTACCGGTTCCGGCAAGAGGTCACCGCGGTGGCCGAGCACGAGATGCGCCGCAAGCCCGACGGGAAGCTCCACCTCGACCGGGCCCGGGTCCGCTACGAGAACGGCCACTACTTCGTCACCCGCACCGGTGCCCAGCAGAGCAACGTGCTGTCGGCGATGGCCGCCGCCAATGGGCTCGCCCTCCTCCCCGACGGCGAGGGCGCCGCCGAAGGCGACGATGTGACCGTGATGCTCCTCGACGTCCCCTGCGACCACTAGGTCGCCGACGCCGTACCCTGTGGTCGTGGAAGGGGCACGATCGACTCGTTCAGGCAAGGCTTGGCGTCCGAGCGAGCGCCCGCGGGCCGGGTATCCCGGCCCGCAGCGAGCGAGGCAATAGAGATGGCGCTGATCGATCCGTTCGGTCGCCAGGTCAAGGACCTGCGGATCTCGATCACCGATCGCTGCAACTTCCGTTGCACCTACTGCATGCCCGAGGAGGGCATGCAGTGGCTGGCGCGCGACGAGCTGCTGACCTACGAGGAGCAGGCCCGGATCGCCAGCGTGTGCGTCGAGCGGTTCGGGTTCGAGGCCATCCGCATCACCGGCGGCGAGCCCACCGTGCGCGCCCATCTCCCCCGCCTGATCGAGATGCTCGCCCCCCTCGGCGTCGACCTGGCGATGACGACCAACGGCACGAAGCTGGCCGAGATGGCCCACGACCTCGCCGCCGCCGGGCTGCGCCGCATCAACGTGTCGCTCGACTCGCTGCGCCCGGACGTCTTCTTCGAGCTCACCCGACGCGACGAGCTCGACCGGGTCATCGGCGGGATCGACGCCGCCCTCGACGCCGGGCTCGATCCGGTGAAGGTCAACTGCGTCGTGATCCGGGGCGTGAACGACGGCGAGGTGATCGACCTCGCCGCGTTCGGGCGCGACCGGAGGATCGGTGTGCGCTTCATCGAGTTCATGCCTCTCGACGCCGGCGGTGCCTGGACGATCGACCAGGTCGTGCCCGCCCGCGAGATCCTCGACCGCGTCGATGCCGCATTCCCGCTCGACGCCGAGCGAGTGCCCGGCTCCGGGCACGTCGAACCGGCCGAGCTGTACCGGTACCGCGACGGACGCGGCGACGTCGGCGTGATCGCGAGCGTGACCGAGCCGTTCTGTGAATCGTGCGACCGGGTTCGGGTCACGGCCGAGGGGAAGTTCCGCACCTGCCTGTTCGCGCTGGAGGAGTTCGACCTGCGCGCGATCGTGCGCGCCGGTGGATCCGACGACGATCTCGCGGCCGCGATCAAGCAGGCGGTGGGCACGAAGTGGGCCGGGCACCGCATCGGCCAGGTGAACTTCGTGCGGCCCGACCGCTCGATGAGCCAGATCGGCGGCTAGCCGGTTCGGCCTGTCGCGTGACCAGGGCTGATCCCTAGACTGGCCCGGCCATGTCCGCCTCCGAGTTCACCCACCTCGATCCGCTCGGACGGGCACGGATGGTCGACGTCACCTCGAAGGAGGCGACCCACCGTCGGGCGGTGGCGCGCTGCCGGGTGTACATGGAGTCGGAGACGGCCTCGAAGATCGCCTCGGGGGCGATCAGCAAGGGCGACGTGCTGGCGGTCGCCCGGGTCGCGGGCATCCAGGCCGCCAAGCAGACACCGAACCTGCTGCCGCTGTGCCACCCCCTCCTCGTGGGCTCCGTGTTCGTGAACTTCCGGATCGAGGAGAGCCACGTCGAGGTCGAGACCCAGGTCGACACGGTCGACCGCACCGGCGTCGAGATGGAGGCGCTCACCGCCTGCGCCATCGCCGCCCTGACCATCTACGACATGTGCAAGTCGGTCGATCGGAGCATGACGATCGGCGACCTCGCGCTCTGGGAGAAGACCGGTGGCCGTTCCGGCACCTACCGCCGCACCCCCGCGATCGACGACGAACTCTCCCTCTGACCAGGGGTTTCGCGGCGAAAGGGCAGGTCAGAGCGGTCGCGAAGGCCCGCGAGGTACTTGACCTGACCCCCCCGAAACTAGTTACCCTTCTCTTGGACCTCACGGGCGGAGCATCCACGTTCGGTCCTTTTGATGCTGGTTAGCGTCCGGTAACACCGTGGGTGGCTGAGGAGCGGCAGCGGCTTTGACGATCACCATTCTCCTGATCCTGGCGGTGCTGTGGGCGGCGGTGCTCGTGCCGCCGGCGCTGCGATCCCGCTCCGAGGGCCGCCGGGGCGAGACGATCGGACCCCTCAACTACCGCCTCGGCTCGGGAGGCCCGGGCACGGGTCGATCGCTGGGCTCCATGTTCAACCGGGGCCCCACCGGGCCCGGTGGCTTCCGTCCCGCCGCCTTCCCGTCCCGCCCCACCGGCGTCGCCCCCGCCCGGGCGGGCGCTCCGACCCGGCCGCCGGGCGAGATGACCCCGGCCCAGAAGCGCCGCCGCGACGTCCTCGTGCTGCTCCTCGCCGGCGTCGGGCTCACCTTCGTGCTGGCCGTGTTCACCGGCATGATCGCCGTGTGGCTGTTCCACCTCCTGGCCGACGCCCTTTTGGGTGGATACGTGTACCTGCTGTTGCAGATGAAGCAGCGCGGCGGACTCGCGGGGGCCCGCCCGTCGCTGCCGCCGCCGATCCCCCTCGAGCGTCCCCGCCAGGCCCGCCACATCGCCCACCGCAGCCCCGAGCTCGCCCTGCGGAGGACCGCGGGGCAGTAGCACCGGGGCCGTAGCCTGGTTCCGGGATGGACCCGGACCGGTCGGCCGAGATCGCCGACGCGGGCGAGGCGGCTCGCGAGGCGCTCGAGGAGAAGCACAAGGCCCGCGAGATCACGCTGAGCGCGTCGCGGCGGGCGATCCGATCCTGCGCCACCGCCGTTCGCGCGGTCCACCGGCGAGAGTTCCCCGAGGCCCGGGCGCTGATCGCCGAGGCGGCGGCGTTCCTGGCCGAGGCCGACGCCGCCCTCGACGGCCATGACGACGTCCGCCACGCCGGCTTCCTCCACGACGCCAAGAAGGAGTTCGCCGAGGCCAACCTGACCCTGGCGTTCGTGTCCGCCCAACCGATGCCGGCGGCCGACGAGCTGCGGGTCGAGGTGCAGGCGTACCTCAACGGCATGGCCGAGGCTGCCAGCGAGCTGCGCCGCCAGGTGCTCGACTGTCTCCGCCGCGACGAGGTCGAGACGGCCGAGCGGTTGTTGGGCGTGATGGACGAGGTGTACGGACTGCTCGTGACGGTCGACTACCCCGAGGCGCTCACCGGCGGCCTCCGCCGCTCGACCGACGCGCTGCGCGCCGTCGTCGAGCGCACCCGCGGCGACGTCACCAATGCGCTCGTCGCCGCGCGCGTGAAGGACGCGCTCGAGGGCGGCAGGCCCAGCTGATTCGGCGTCGCGCTTTGGTACCCTGACGCGCTCCGGGGGTGTAGCTCAGCCTGGTAGAGCGCTACGTCCGCACCGTCGCTGCCGCGGGTTCAAGTCCCGCCACCTCCACCGTTTCGCTGGCGCGCAGTCCGCGTGTAGTCCGCGAGAAGTCGCGGCTAGCAGGAACGCACGAGAGTGGACCAGGCGCCAGGACCGTGAACGCACTCGGTGGAGAAGTTTCGACTGGGCTGCGCGCGGGATGGTCGGAGAGCGCGTCTGTCAGTGGTGAGGGTGAAGCAGTGCCTCCCCGACATCGACCTATCGATTGATAGCTTCAACCCGAGGGAGTGCGTCGCGGCTACCCGCACCTGAGC
>JBQTGU010000028.1:0-56770 GCA_052390575.1 Actinomycetota bacterium
TGCGCGTCGCTGGCCGCCATGACCTCGTCGGTGGCCGTCACGGTCGGTGCGGCGATCGAAGAGGTGTCGGGCTCGGGCTTGGGGCGGGTCCCGGCCCGCATGGAACGCGCCGAGGTCCGCCGGCCCCGAGGCGTACTGCCCTTGGCGTCGCCCCCGCCGCTGCTGCCGCTCTGGCTCCTGCTACTGCCTCTGCTCGTGCCTGCCACCGTGGTACCTCCTCGCCCGCCGCGGGCTCTGTGACGCCGGCGGCGTCCATCGCCGGGGCATGTACCCGCATGTCAGGGACTGGTAATCGCCGAGGAGACCTACCGGATGCCGATGCGGCCCGGGGCGCCTTCCACGGTGTGGCCGATGACGGCGGCGGCAGGAGTACCGCGGCGGCCGAGTGCCGCCACCAGTGCGCCGGCCCGGCTCGGCTCGACGGCCAGGAGGAGACCGCCGGAGGTCTGGGCGTCGGCCAGGAGGAGCTGCTCGTCGTCGGAGAGGCCGGCCCACTCGACGTCGGGGGCGACGAAGGCGTGGTTGCGTTTGGTGCCGCCGGCCACCATGCCGGCGGCCCGGAGGTCGCGTACGCCCTCGCTGACCGGCACCCGGCTGGGGTCGATGCGAGCCGACAGCCCGGAGGCCATCAGCATCTCGCGGAGATGGCCGAGGAGCCCGAAGCCGGTCACGTCGGTGGCGGCGTTGACGCCGATCTCGAGGGCCGCGTCGCGGGCGGCCTCGTTGAGGGTCGTCATCAGCCGGACGGCTTCGGCCAGCAGCGCCGAGGGTGCCTCGTCCCGCTTGAGGGCGGTGGAGATGATGCCGAGGCCGATCGGCTTCGTGAGGACGAGGGCGTCGCCGGGGCGGGCTCCGGCGTTCGTCAGCACGGCCCGGGGATCGACCGTGCCGATGACCGCCAGGCCGTACTTCGGTTCGGCGTCGTCGATGGAGTGGCCGCCGACGACGAGGGCGCCGGCACCGCGGACGGCGGCGGCGCCGCCGTCGATGACCCGGGCCAGCAGTTCGAAGGGCAGGCCCTCCCGGGGCCAGCCCACCAGGTTGAGGGCCATGACCGGCCGGGCGCCCATGGCGTAGATGTCGGACAGGGCGTTGGTGGCGGCCACCCGTCCGAAGTCGTAGGGGTCGTCGACGATGGGGGTGAAGAAGTCGGTCGTGACGACGACGGCGAGGTCGGGGCGGAGCCGATACACCGCGGCGTCGTCGGACGTGTCGAGACCGACAAGCAGGTCGGGGTCCGCGGGCCCGTCCAGTCCGCGCACCAGCCCGAGCACCGTGCGCAGGTCTTCGGGACTGAGCTTGCACGCGCAGCCGGCGCCGTGGGAGAAGCGCGTCAGCCGGATCTCCGCCGCCGTTGTCACACCGGCAGCCTACGGTTAGATCAGCCGGGGCGAACCGCGTCCACTACCGAGCCGCCGGCAACGAACTTCACCGGGTTGCCCGGGGTGGTCGCGTGCACGTAACCCCCGCCGACCCAGATCCCAACGTGCGCGCTCCAGCTGCTGGTGGTGATGAGGTCACCCGGCTGGAGCTGGTCGAGGGGTACGTGCGGATAGGCCGAGCCCTGCGCGCCCGACGTCGTGGGGATGGTGAGACCTCCGGCCTGCCACGAGCTGTAGGTGAGACCGGAGCAGTCGTAGCAGTTCGGTCCGAAGCGGTCCGGGTTGGTGTTGCAGTACGGCTTCCCCACCTGAGCCGATGCGTAGGAGACCGCCGCACCGGCGCCGCCGTTCCCCAACGGCGGTGGGCCCGACGGCACGGCTGGTGCCCCACCACTGCTCGGCTTCGGCGCGGCCGCGAGCGCAGCGGCCGCGCGCGCCGCGGTCTGGCGGGCGAGCTCGTCCTCGATCTTGCCGGTGACCTGGCTGCGCAGCCTCTCGTAGTCGGCCGCGGCTGCCTCGGCGGCGGCCTTGGCCGCGGCGATGGCGTCGCGCTCCTGTCGAGCCGCCTCGCGTGCGCTCTCAGCTGCGGCGCGCTCGGCTTCGAGGTCGTCCTTGGCTGCGGAGAGCTCGTCGACCAGCGCGTCGTCCTTGGCGGTGGCGGCGTCGGTGTACTTCGACCGGGCGGCGGCGTCGCTCGTCTCGTCGGTGTTCACCACCTCGAGGGGATCGCTGTTGAGGGCCGTGCGGTAGATGGCGGCGGCGCGCTCGGCGATGAGCACTCGCAGCTCGCCGATGCGGGCCTGGGCGGCGTCGATCCGCTGCTGCGCCTCGCCGATCGCGGCTTCCGCTTGGCCGAGCTTCTGCTCGGCGGTACTCAGCTGCTCGGCGACCGCGGCGACGTTGGCGTTGCTGGCCTGGAGATCCTTCTCGAGCTGGGCCGCCTCTGCCCGCAGGTCGTCGATCGGCTGGCCCGGCGCCGGAGTCGGGGCGAGCAGGGGCGCGGCGAGCCCGACGATCAGGATGGGGAGGAACCGGCCAGGCCGGAGGTTCACGTAGGGACTCCCATTCGCGTGCGCCGCCGTCGGTCCGTGTGCAACGCGGTCTGAGGGCTACTAACAGTACGCCCGTACGTCATCCCAACGGGTGACGTGCGGGCTCCGGCGCACCCTAGACGGCGCCCCCGCTCCGCGCCAGCCTCGGGCTCAGACGGGCCAGCCCGGCATGGGTGGGGGGTCGCCGGGGCCGGCGACCTCGGGAACGGTCCAGGCGAGCGCCTTGGCGACCTCGCGGGCGACCCGCTGCCACTCACGTGGATCCCAGCCTTCGGCGGCGGCGACGAGGGTGGTGTCCTGGCGCAGGTGGACGAAGGCAGGGAGCCGCTCGAGGCCGAGGCTCTGCACGAACGCGCCGTCCGGGTCGACGAAGACGATCGCCTCCTGCTCGACATCCCCGAGGATGCGCCGGGCGACCTCCTCGTTGCCGGTGACGCAGTACGCCGAATGGCAGTCGGCGTCGCCGAAGGTTCGGAAGATGCGGCGGGCGACCGGCACCCAGGCGCTTGCCTCGCGGCGCGCCGGCAGGATCACCAGGGAGAGGTGGAAGATCGTCGACCAGTCGTCGAGCGTGCGGGTGACGCCCTTCGAGCTGGTGAGCTTGAGCGTGGGATCCGGGTCCTTCGCCACGGCCGAAACGTAGCGCGGCCTAAGCTCCGCGGCCGTGAGCCGCCGAGACCAGATCCAGATGACCGACGAGGAGATCGAGGCGTTCCTCGAGGCCGGCCGCGACCTCCAGGTCGCGTCGATGAACCCCGACGGCACGATCCACCTGGTGACCATGTGGTACGCGGTGCGCGGCGGCGAGGTCGCGTTCTGGACCTACGCCAAGTCGCAGAAGATCGTGAATCTGCGGCGCGACGCGCGCATCACGGTGCTCGTCGCCACCGGTGAGACGTACGAGGAGCTCAAGGGTGTGTCGATCGCCGGGCGGGCCGAGTTGGTCGAGGACCGCGACGAGGTCGTGGGCTACGGCGAAGCCGTGTACGAGCGCTACTGGGGCCCGCTCGACAACGAAGCCGTGCGGGAGGGCGTGCGGACGATGGGCGCCAAGCGCGTCGTCGTCGTCGTGAAGCCGGAGAAGGTCGTGAGCTGGGACCACTCGAAGTTGGCGGGTGCGTACTAGCCGCCACCTCGCTAACCGAAACCGATCGCCTTCAGCATCGAGGGCGGCATCACGTCCCGGCCCTCGGCCAACAGGGCGGCGCGTTCCACGTTGATGGCGTCGCGGTCGCGCTCGAGCCACGAGTCCCACGGCCCCGACGGGATCCTGGCCGGGTCACCCTGGGCGGCGACGCACGCCCGCAGGTAACCCTGGAGGTCGCGGATCTCGGTCTCGCCGCCGACGGGGCCGTGGCCGGGCACGATCGTGTCGGCCAGATCGGCCACCGCGTCGAGCATCTCGGCCCACTTCGCCGGGTCACCCTGGAACGCCAGCGGCGTGACCCCGAAGAAGCACAGGTCGCCGGCGAAGCAGACGTCGGCGTCGGCCACGAGCACCACGAGGTCACCGTCAGTGTGTCCCGAGGCCGGGAGCACCTCGGCCCGGGGCGTGAGCTGGGCGGCGACGTCGATCTCGTGGGTGGCGGGGCGGGTGCCGAGCTCGGCCAGCTCGTCGAACTCCTCCTCGAACGCGGGCATGAACGCCTTGTAGGCGTCGAGCGGCATCGTCTGGTCGAGCACCTCGCTCGTAATCGGCGACGCGCACACTGCCGCGTGCGGGAACGCCTTGGCCCCGCCGACGTGGTCGATGTGCGCGTGCGTGAGCACGATGCGACGGACGGGCACGCCCAGCTCCTTCACCGCCGCCGCGAACGGCTCCCACTGGGAACGAACCATGAGCGTGTCGACGATGGTGGCGCCGTCGTCGTCGACGATCACTCCCGCGTTGCTCACGCCCGACTCGCCGCCGGGCTGGAGCCACGCGAACACGCCGTCGCCGACCGGGTGGAGGGTCAGGGTCGGGCTCGCCGTGGCCACGGTTCGAGCCTAACGCCGGGCCGATTGGTCCCGTTCGGTGACCCGATAGGCGCAGCGGGCGTCGCCCGAGAGCAGGTGCTGGGTGCGCTCGACCTCGACCTCGGGACCGAGCGTCGCCCGGAACAGGTCGAGCTCGGTACGGCACAGCCCGGTGCACGCCTGGGCGGCCTCGCACACCGGGCAGTGGTGCTCGACCAGCGTCCACCCGTCGCCGTCGCGGCGGGCCTCGGCCATGTACCCCTCGGCGCTTCGACGCCGCGCCAACGCGCCGACCCGGCGACCGAGCGTCGCTTCGTCGGGCGCCGGCAGGTCGGCCCGGTACGACGCCAGCTGCGACTCGGCGCGCGCGTCCACCACCTTCTCGAGCCCTTCCGCGCCCAGCGCGTTGCGCACCGCCTCGATCAGCTCGACGGTCAGGTCGCCGTGGCGGTCGGGGAACAATTCCGCCGCCACGTCGGTGAGGGCCCACTCGACCGGGGGCCGGCCCCGGCCGGAAGCGGGCCGCTCCCGCCGGGTGACCAGGCCGTTGGCCTCCAGGCCGTCGAGGTGCTGGCGCACCCCCGCCTCCGTCAGGGCGAGCTCGGTCGCGAGCTCGGCGGCGGTGGCGCCGTCGACCCGCTTGAGCCGGTCGAGCACCCGGCGCTTGGCGTCAGTCAGCTCGGGGGCCACCCCGCCGAGGGTAGCCGAATTTCGCAAGTGCCCTCTTGACGAATGAGCGCCGCCGGACGAATATACGAAGCGCATGCTTGCGGAAAAGGTCCGGGCGGGGTCGGTCGAGGAGCTGCGGTCGGAGGGCCGGCTCGTCACCAAGGTCGGGAGCCTGCCGGTCGTCGTGCTCTGGCACGACGGGCGGGCGTACGCGATCGAGGACCGCTGTCCGCACATGGGCTTCCCGCTCCACCGGGGCACGGTCGAGGCGGGGTTGCTCACCTGCCACTGGCACCACGCCCGCTTCGACCTCGAGTCGGGGTGCACGCTCGACCTGTGGGCCGACGACGCCCGCGCCTTCGACGTCGAGCTCGCTGACGACGACGTCCTCGTATCGGCACGCGCCAACGGCGACGAAGTGGGCCGGCTCCAGGCCCGGCTGCGCGACGGCCTCGAAGAAGGCCTCACGCTGGTGGTCGCCAAGTCGGTGCTGGGGCTGTTCGCGGCCGGAGTCAGCCCGGCCGCGATCGTGCGTACCGGCGTGGAGTTCGGCGCGACGTTCCGCGGCCCCGGCTGGGGCGCCGGCCTCACCGTGCTCGTGGCGATGGCCAACGTGCTCGATCGGCTCGATCCCGACGATCGGTCCGCGGCGCTCATCCACGCCTTGGCGTTCGTCTCGCGCGACACCCGCGGCAACGCGCCCCGGTTCCCGGTCACGCCCCTGCGCACCGAGGCCGTGCCCACCGACCGGCTGGCCGACTGGTACCGGCGGTTCGTCGACACCCGGTCGACCGACGCGGCCGAGCGGGTGCTCAGCACCGCGCTCACGAGCGGCGTCGATCTGACCGACGTCGAGGAGATGATGACTGCGGCGGTCACCGACCATGTCTTCGTCGACGGTGGCCACACTCTCGACTTCACCAACAAGGCGTTCGAGGCGGTCGCGCTGCTCGGGTCGGAGTCGGCCGAGCTCGTGCTCCCGACCCTGGTCGTGCAGACCTCGAGGGCCAGCCGCAGCGAAGAGGGCGGCGAGTGGCGCCACCCCCACGACCTCGCCGCGCTCATCGCCCGGGCGGACGAGCGCCTGCCCGATGCCGTCGCCGCCGGCGACGCGAGGCGGGGCGAGTTCGCCGACGTGAGCGGGCTCGCTCAGCGTGTCCTCGCCGACGAACCCGATCCCGTCGTGGACGCGCTGCTCGGCGCGGTGGAGTTGGGCGCGACCCCCGAGCAGCTGGGTCAGGCGGTCGCCTACGCGGCGGCGCTGCGCATCACCCGGTTCCACACCCAGAACGACTTCGGCGACTGGGACAGCGTCCACCACGCGTTCACCGCCGCCAACGCGCTGCACCACGCGCTCGAACGGGCACCGAGTCCCGAGCTGCTCCGTGGCGTCGTGCACGGCGCCCTGCGCGTCTACCTCGACCGGTTCCTGAACGTGCCCGCCGCCCGGCTGCCCCGAGCGGAGTCGGGCGCGCTCGCCGACCTGGCTCCGTTCTGGGAGGTCCAGGGCGGGGTCGACGAAGCCGGGAACATCGCCTACGGGTTCCTCCGCGGCGGTGGGACGCGCGAACAGCTCGTCGCCGCGCTCGGGCATGCGTTGCTGCGCGAGGACGTCGAGTTCCATTGGTTCCAGGTGTACGAGGCGGCGGTGCGGCAGTCGTTCGTCTGGCCCGAGGGCTCGGAGGAGAGCGCGCTCATCCTCGCCGGGCTGGCGCGCTTTCTTGCCGCGCACACGCCCACCCGCCGCGAGCTGCCGCGGGTGATCGACATCGCGACCCGGCTTCGGCGGGGCGAGCACCTCTTCGAGGACGAGTCGGACGAGTAATGCTCGCTTGGAGAACGCGCCGACCGCGCCGGTACCCTGCCCGCCATGGGTGAGCGCTCTCGGAACCTGCCCCGCCGGTCGTGCCTCTCGGTGCCCGGCTCGAGCGAGAAGATGCTGGGCAAGGCCCCCGGCATCGGCGCCGACATGGTGTTCCTCGACCTCGAGGACGCAGTCGCGCCGCTCGAGAAGGAGTCGGCCCGCGACAAGGTCGTGAAGGCGATCAACGACCTCGACTGGGGCGACGCGGTGCTGTGCGTCCGCGTGAACGCGTGGGACACCGAGTGGACGTACCGCGACGTGATCCACGTCGCCGAGAACGCGTCGGAGCGGCTCGACGAGTTGATGCTGCCCAAGGTGCAGTCGGCGGCCGAGGTGCAGGCGCTCGACATGCTCCTCACTCAGATCGAGGAGGTCACCGGGCGGCCAGAGCGGATCGGTATCGAGGCCCAGATCGAGACCGCGCGCGGCCTCATCAACGTCGAGGAGATCTGCGCCGCGTCCGACCGACTCGAGACGATCATCTTCGGGCCCGCCGACTTCGCCGCCTCGACCGAGATGCCGGTGCTTACCGGCGGCGTGCAGGTCGACGACTACCCCGGCGACCACTTCCACTACGTGTTCTCGAAGATCCTCATGGCGGGACGGGCCAACGGGCTCCAGGTCATCGACGGGCCCTACCTCAAGATCCGGGAGCTCGACGCGCTGCGCGACTACGCGATGCGCACCCGCATCCTCGGTTACGACGGCAAGTGGGCGCTGCACCCCGACCAGGTCACGGTCATCAACGAGGTGTACACGCCGACCCAGGAGCAGTTCGACCGGGCCTGGGACATCCTCGAGGCCTACGAGCGCGCCACCACCGAGGGCGGTGCGGGCGAGCGCAAAGGCGCGGTGATGTTCGGCGACGAGATGATCGACGAAGCCAGCCGCAAGATGGCCACCAAGTTCGTGACCCGGGGCGAGCGCGCCGGCATGACCCGATCGAAGGAGTCCAAGTCCTGATGATGACGCGTCGGGTCCTGCCCCTCTTGCTCGTTCTGGCGGTCGCCGCCGGTCTGGTGGCGTGCGGCGGCGGCGGCGGCGGTGGTGGCGGCGACCAGAAGGCGAGGAAGCCGTTCCCGGGCGCGCCCGAGCTCGCGGTCACCGGCGACAACTTCAGCTTCGACCCCGACGAGCTGACCGTGCCGGCAGGCAAGTTCAACGTCGCCCTGACGTCCGAGGACCAGTTCCACGACTTCGTCATCGAGGACGTCGACGGGATCGTCGAGGCCGGTTCGGGTGAGACCGAGACCGCCGGCTTCGAGATCACCAAGCCGGGCGAGTACACCTTCTACTGCTCCGTACCCGGCCACCGGCAGGGCGGCATGGAGGGAACCCTCACTGCCGAGTAACTCGTTCTGGCGCGCTCCGCCCCCCCCAAACGGCGCGCGGCGCGCGCCAGGGGGGCGGACGAGAGCCGGCGGTAGCCTCGAAAGGTATGGAGGCTGGGCTCGTCGCCATCGGCGTCGTGACAGTTGGGTTCCTGGTGTGGCGATTGCGGCGCCGGCATCCCGGAGTCCCACGGGGCTGGCAGACGGACCAGAGCCACGCCGCCGACCTGCACCGCCGGCTGCACCGCTGCATCGACCACACCCGCCACGGCATCGCCCGCGCCGCCGGGCGGGGCGCGGAGGTCGACAAGCTCATGACCCTGACCGAGGATCTCGACGCTCAGGCGCGCGGCATCGACGCCCAGCTGGTGGCGGCGTCGCGGCTTCCGTCCGTGCCCCGCGAGCGGTCGCTGCGGGACCTGCGCTACCGCGTGATCGAGGTCGAGAAGCTGGCCGCGCGCGTCGACGAGATCGCGGTCGAGCTGACGAGCCCGGTGCTCGGCGCGGCCGACGCCGGCCTGCGCGACCTCCAGCTCCGCATCGACGCGCTCGAGCAAGCTCGCCGGGAGGCGCACGAGATCGGCCCCGAGGGGCCCAAGCCGGCGCCGCTGCCCGAGATCACCGACGCGCCCCGGCCCGACGGCGAGGAGCGGCCCGGCACCGGTTAGCCGGCCGGCGCCGGGATCGGCCGGCGCCACCCCTGGTGGCGGCGCCACACGACGTACGTCGCGACCCCGCACGGGATGGGCGCCAGGTAGGTCAGCGCGCGGAACACCAGCACCGCCGCCACCACCTCGGGACGACCGCCGCCGGCGCCGACGAGCGCGGCGGTGAGGCCGAGCTCGACCACGCCGAGGCCGCCCGGGGTGATCGGTAGCGCGGAGAGGAGCCGCACGAACGCGAACGCGGCCAGCACCTCGGCCCAGCCGACCTGGTCGTCGGACACTCCGAGGTTGCGCAGCGCGATCAGCAGCACCGCGTACAGCGACACCTGGCTCACGAGCGTGGTGACGCTCAGCGACAACCATCGCTTCCGTACCAGCTCGATCGTCTCGCGCCGGAAGCCGACCGCCGCGTCGCCCCAGCCTTCGATCGGAGAACGGCCGATCATCTGCCGGCCTCGCGAGACCACTCGGCCGAGGCCGGTCCCGAAGCGATGCGCGAGGCGGTCACTTTGCAGCGCGGCCACGAGGACCGCGAGCGCGCCGGCGAGGGCGACGACTCCCGCCAGCGCCCCGACGACGAGCCCGGCGCGGGCGTTCCCCAGCAGCGCTACCAGGCCGAGCGCCGCGACCGGGAGCGCCAGCTTGGTGAGCGTGTTCCAGATCCCGCTGACGAGCACCGAGAGGGCGCTGGCGGCGCGCCGGAAGCCCCACGACGCGTACATGGCCAGCGTCACCCCGACCCCCACCGCCCCGCCTCCGGGGAGGGTGTTGGCGATCGCGGTCGACGACTGCGTTGCCACCATCGACTGTCCGAACGTCAGGCCCGGCAGCGATGCCATGAGCACGGGGGCGTAGGTCGCCAGGCTCGCCAGCGCGACCGCGCCGAGCACCAGGATCTCGACGATCGTCATCGCGCCCAGCGCGTGCCCGACGTCGGAGAAGCTCGCGATGCGGGGGAGCACGCCGAGGAAGATGCCGCCGACGATCGCGATCGAGACGAGCGCCGGGACGGTGCGGCGGGTCGTCGTGCCGTCGGTCGCGGACGCGGCTTCAGGCGCGTCGCTGCTTGGCGGCACTCGGACTCCCGCCGCCAGTTGACTCGAGCGGCGTGCCCACCGTAGCCGCCCCCTACAGCAGCCCCTCGCGCCGCAACCCCCGCAGCGCGGCGTAGCCGAGCGGGATCGGGAGCCAGTACGTCAGAAGCCGGAAGGTCAGCACGCCCGCGACCGCGAGGCTGGCGTCAACTCCGGCGGCGGTGAGGCCGGCCACCAACGCGGCCTCGACCGCGCCCAGGCCGCCCGGTGTCGGTGCGGCGCCGCCGACGGTGCTGCCCCCGAGGTAGACGACGATGGCGGTGCTGGCCCCGACGTGGGCGTGCACCGCCGCGAGCGCGGCGGCGAAGCAGATGATGTTGAGCAGGATCACCGCCAGCGCGCCACCGAGCAGCGCGAACGCCTTGGCCGGGTCGCGCACGACCACGCCGAGCTCGTTCAGGGCGCGGCGGATCGGCTGGAGCACTCGCCGGCCGATGGCGGTGAAGAAGATGACGCCCGCGACCGCGCCGACGACCGCCACCGCGGCGAGGATCTCCCAGTCTGCCGGCCGGGGGACGCCGAACCCGCTCGAGCCGATGAGCGGGATGGCGGCGGCGATGGCGACGATGCGGGCGATGCCCCCCGCGACCGAGTTGAGCGCGGTCCCGGTCACCGCTTCCTCCGAGCTGAGCCCCGACCGCTGGAGGAAGCGGATGCGCACCGCGAAGCTGCCGATCGACGCGGGCGTCAGCTTGCTGGTGAACGCGGCCGTCAGCTGCATCGCGGTGGTGCGGGTGAGCGGCAGCGGCTGACGCACCGCGCCCGTCTGCGACCAGGCGCCGGCGACGTACGTGAGCAGCGCCGCGACCAGCGCGAGCGCGAGCCAGCCCGGGTTGGACTCGCGGATGGCCTCGAAGGCGCGTCCGAGCTCGCCCACCTGGGGCGCGAGGAGGTGGACGCCCAGCGCCAGCACCGCCACCACGACGAGGGTCTGGGGCCGGATACGGGTGAGTGGCTCGAGCTTGGGCTCCTCGACGCCGGCGGCGTGGGCTGCCTCGGCGCGGACCTCGTCGAGCAGGCCCTTGTGGCCGCGCAGCGCTCGTCGGGTGACGGACGACAGCACCGCCGGCTGGAGGAGCGGCAGCGTCGGCACCAGCGCGGCGGCGCCGATCCCGCGGGCCGCGCTCGCGACCGCCCGTTCGGCGCCGACCCGGATCGCCAGGGACACCAGCAGCTCGGCGACGTCCTCGGCGACCTGGCGCTCGGTGGCGGCCGTCCGCCCGTCGCCCCAGTCGACCAACGAGACCCGGCCGCCGGCGGCGTACACATTCTCGGCTCGGAGGGCGCCGTGGGCGAGACTGGCGCCGTGCAGCGTGGCGACGTTGCGCCACACGTGGGTGAGGACGCGGTCGCCGAGCTTCGCCGGATCCAGCGAGGAGAGCGGCTCCCCGGGCGCGAGCTCCTCCACCAGCACCGCGCCCCCGGCGAACCCGGCGGTGATCCAGACGGTCGGCGTGCCCACCCCCGCTCGTTGCGCGAGCAGAGCCAGGTACGCCTCGTGCTCGACCGCCTGGAGCGAGGTAAAGAACGGTTGGTCGCGTTGGTCGCGCAGCGCCACCGACCGCCACGCCTTGTCGAGGAAGTCGGCGTCGCGCTCGTCGCGCCCGATGGCCCGGCAGTACACCGCGGTGCCGTCGGCGGCGTGGCCGGTGAACACGGCCGAGCCGCGCCGGCCGAGCCCCGCGGTCGTGAGGTCGGCGATCGGGAGGCCGGTGCGGGCGAGCGTGTCGCGCACGGCCGCGAGCATCGGTCGTCCGCCGGGCGCCCCGAACGTCAGGTGTACGAGCGCGCCCGCGACCCAGCCGACCGCGAAGCCGCCGACCGCGTCGACCGGCAGGTGCGCGCCCACGTAGATGCGCGCCACCGCGACCAGGGCGACCGCCGCCCACAGCAGCCGCCGGGGCCGGCGGGTGAGGAACGGCGATGCCGCGGTTGCCAGCGCGGCCGCGATCGCGACGTACGGCGACGGGAAGCCGAGGCCGCTGGCCTCGATCCCCCGCAGCTCCACTCCTTTGAGCAGCGCGGCGGGCGCGTCCCGCTCGACGATCCGCTCGACCAGCTCGGTCGCACTCCACGACAGCGCTGCCGCCACAACGAGGTCGCGCGCCAGTCGCAGCCGTCGGAACACGAGCGCGAGTAGCGGTGCGACGACCGCGGCGACGATGGCGGCGGCCAGCACCACCCGGAACGGGTCCTCCATGAACCCGGGCAGGGTGTTGATGGCCTGGAACAGGTTGGCCTCGGTCAGGCCGACCCGCCCGTCGCGCACCGAGAGCGCGGCCAGCACGAGGAGGACCACGCCGAGGACGACGCGGATGACGTCGCCGGGGTGCCGCTCCGGCCGGTCGGGCGCGGCCGCCTCGGTCAACTCAGGCTCGGGTGCCCTCGAGCGCCTGCTCGGCGAGACGGCGGGCGATCACCCGCAGGCACAGCGTCTCGTCGGCGCCCTCGAAGATCGACAGCACCCGGGCGTCGACGAAGTAGCGCGACACCGGGAACTCCTCGGCGTATCCCATGCCGCCGTGAAGCTGCATCGCCTCGCGTGTCACCCACTCGGCGGCGCGGCACACGTACGCCTTGACCATCGACGCCTGGAGCGCGCCCTCGCCCTTCGCCATCCGGCGGGCGACGTCGTAGGAGAACTGGCGACCGGCCTGGATCAGCGCGGCCATGCGGGCGAGCTTGGCCCGGCTCAGCTGGTAGTCGAACACCGGCTTGGCGAACACCTTGCGCTCCTGGGCGTAGGTGAGCCCGGCCTCGAACGCGGCCTGCATGAGCCCGACGGCCCGCGCCGCGGTCTGGAGACGGCCGTTCTCGAACCCCTCCATCTGGAGGTAGAAGCCCTTGCCCCGCCCGCTCTCCTCGCCCACCAGGTTCTCGGCCGGCACCCGCCAGTCGTCGAACGCGACCTCGTACGAGTGCATGCCCCGGTACCCGATCGTGTCGATGGCGCGCCCCTCGACCTTCCCGCCACCGTCCTGCGTGCCAGCTTCCTGAGTGAAGGCGAACGAGTGACCGGCGGCCGCCTCCTTCTCCACCACGAACAGCGACAGTCCCCGGTGGCCGGCCGTGCGGTCGGGGTCGGTGCGGGCCAGCAGCATGAGCACGTCGGCCCGGCCCGCGAACGTCGCCCAGGTCTTGACGCCGTTGATGCGGTACGAGCTGCCGTCATCCGTCGGGGTCGCGGTGACCGTGATGCCGGCGACGTCGGAGCCGTAGTCGGGCTCGGTGACCATGACCCCCACCATCAGCTCGCCGCTGGCGATGCGCGGCAGCCAGCGCTGCTTCTGCTCCTCGGTCCCGCCCTTCACGATGGCGCGGGTCAGGATCTCGGGTCGCGTGATGAGCGAGCCGCCCACTCCCAGCGAGCCCCACGACAGCTCCTCGGTGGCGACGACCATCCCCAGGTAGTCGTGCTCGCCGCCGCCGGCGAACCCGCCGTACTCCTCGGGCACCGAGAGACCGAAGCCGCCGATCTCGGCCAGGCCCGCGATCACGTCCTCGGGGATGTCGGCGTTGGTGCGGTGAACGTGCTCGGCCACGGGACGGACCTTCTCCTCGGCGAAGCGATGGAAGGTCTCGCGCACGAGGTCGAAGTCGTCGGAGAGATGGGTGGGGCCGGTGCCGTGCCGCGGCAGTTGCCCGGCGAGCCCCTCGAGGAACTCGGGGGACCGGTGGGCGGCGACGAACGGCCGCCCCGGCGCCAGCACCGCCAGGTCGATACCCCAGAGCTCGTCGCGGGCGATGACCCGCGCGACGACGTCGGCGACGGCATCGGCGATGAACGCCCGGGCGAGCATCGATTCGAGCTCGCCGTGCCCGGCGTAGTCGAGCATGACCCGGCAGCCCTCGACCGCGCTGGCGGCGTGGGCGAGGTCATAGGCCACGACCTGGTGGTGATCGAGCTTCTCGACCGAGATGCGCCCGCCGTCGCTCGACGCCTCGGCGAGGTGCTGGGTCGCGGTCGCCACGATGTCGGCGACGGAATCCACCGCGGCCGCGGCGGCGGTGAGCTGTTCGACCATGACGCCGCAGCCTATCGAGGGGCGCTCGCGAACCGATGGGTCGGGGCGCGCTTAGGTGGAGGGTGGTGCCGTCGTCGGGAGCGTGATCGGAATGGTGGTGGTCGGTGGGTCGGTGGGGGGTGGCGCGGTCGACGCTGGCGCCGACGTCGTGTTGGTCGCGGGCTTGCTCGTCGTCTGCGTCGTGTCGTCTTCGCGCGACGTGCCCGGTATCTTCGTACTGCCCTCGGTCTCGATCACCTTCTTGGGCATGCTCGGGACGGCCTGCGCCAGGAGCGAGCACTGGGGCTCGAGGAAGGAGACGATGGCCCGGGCGAGGTGGTCGCCGCCCTCGGGCGTGAAGTGCACCCCGTCGTCGGCGCGGGCCCGGATGGTCTCGCCGTTCTCGGCCTCGATGAACGGGGTGTACCGGCCGTCGGTCGTCGAGAACAACGCATACGCGTCCACGTAGACGACCTCGGGATGGCGGGCGGCCACGTCTTGGAACACCTGGTTGACCTCGACGAGCTTCTCCGACCGTCGGTCGTTGAAGATCGGTGCGCCGATCCAGTACACGGTGCGGTTGTCGCCGATGAGCAGCGTCATCATCTGCTCGACCACCTGCTCGTACTGCGGCCGCCACTTCGCCGGGTCCTTCTGCACCACGTCGAAATCGTTGGCGCCGATGATGAACGCCACGACCTCGGGGTTCACCTTGAACATCTGCTCGCCCGCCTTCTCGGGCCAGTCCCAGAAGTCGGGCGAGCTCAGTCCGCTCGAGACCTTCGAGAGGTAGACCGGCTGCACCACGCCGGTGTCACCCGTGAGCTTGCCGAGCGACGGGCCCAGCGAACCGGCGAGCGAGTCGCCACCGATCCAGAGTCGGAGCGGGTCGAGCGGGTTCAGCGGCTCGCGGCACGGGCGCTTCGAGTCCTCGGGAACGGTGGTCGACGGCGGGCTGGTGGCGGGGCCGGGGTCGTCGCTGCGGGCGCTGGCGGGGTTGGAGTCGCGGCCGATCTCGACGATGCCGGTCAGCGCGAGGGCGCTCCCGGCGACCGTGAGCGCGCCGACGAGGGCGCCCGCCAGGAACAGGCCGCGCCGGGTCCGCCGCCGCCGGTGGTGACGGCGGTGCCGGCGCGAAAGTTGGGCCGTCTCGTCCGATTCCGGGATCAAGGCGCGGCGTTACCCATCGGGAGGCTCGGGGACACCCAGATGCTATCGGCCGACCAGCTCCGGTGCGGTTACGACTGCGGGTTTACGGTCGAATCACCCGCCCCAATCGGTCCCCTCGGCTGCCTGGCCCGCACCCGCAGCGCGATATTGGGGCTGTGACTCCAGCCGAGCTCATCTCCCGGGCCCGCCGACGTGCCGGATACACGCAAGCCGAGCTGGCTGCACGGGCTGGCATCAGCCAGTCTGCGATCTCGGCCTACGAGCGCGGGGAGCGCGATCCGGCAATCTCGAGCCTGCGGCGGATCTTGGCAGCCGCGGGCGCCCGGCTCGAGTTGCACGCGGTGCCCTTGGCCGTAGCGGAAGCGGGTGAGCCTACGATCGCCGACGCGAGAGATCGCGGCGCCCGCCTTGTCGACGTCTTGCTGCTTGCCGACGCCGTCCCCATCCGACGGCACGGCGGCCTGACCTTCCCCCGGATCTCCACGTCGTGATGCCGGTACAGCGGTAGCTGACCGTTGTCAGGCTTGAATCGTGTCTTGGCGGGTGTCTATGTGCTCGTGCTGCTCCCGTGGTTGATCGCGGCCAGCTCGGGTCGCGACGACTCATCGGTGTTTCCCGCGATCGGCCTGGCCCTTCTCGTGACATCACCCGCGATCTAATGACAGCAATTGCGTCGCTGCGGAATGAAGAGGCCGCACCGTCATGGCTAGTGGCGGGAACCGCCGCCCTAGGCGTGGGGTCGATCCTGTCATTGCGTATCGCAGCCTGCGCGCCTTGTAGCCCTAAGCAGGCTCCGCGGCGCGGTCGAGTTGGGTGCGGTAGAGGTCGGCGTAGAGGCCGCCGACGCGGAGTAGCTCGTCGTGGTGGCCCTCCTCGACGATCTTTCCCTCGTCGATCACCAGGATGCGGTCGGCGGCGACGATGGTGGAGAGCCGGTGCGCGATCACCAGCGAGGTGCGGCCCCGTAGGGCGTCGGCCAACGCATGCTGGATGGCAAGCTCCGATTCGGAGTCGAGGTGTGACGTCGCCTCGTCGAGGATCACCACGCGCGGGCTCTTGAGCAGCATGCGGGCGATCGCCAGCCGCTGCTTCTCGCCCCCTGACATCCGGTAGCCCCGCTCACCGACGATCGTGTCGTAGCCGTCGGGCAGCGACTCGATGAGGTCGTGGATGCGTGCCGCGCGCGCGGCTTCGACCAGATCGTCGTCGGTCGCGTCCGGCCGGGCGTAGCGCAGGTTCTCGCGGATCGACTCGTGGAACAGGTGCGGGTCCTGCATGACCATGCCGACCGCATCGCGCAGCGATTCGAGCGTGAGGTCGCGCACGTCCTTGCCGTCGAACGTGACCCGGCCCTGGCTCGCGTCCTGGACCCGGGGTACGAGCATCGCGGTCGTGGTCTTGCCCGCGCCCGACGGGCCCACGAGGGCCACCAGCTCACCCGGCTCGATCGTGAAGCTCACGTCGCGCAGGATCCACGCGCTCGGGTCGTCGCCCGGCACCACCAGCCCCTCCTCGAGCGACGCCAGCGACGCCAGCGCGCCGGGAGGATGCCGGAACCACACCCGCTCGAACTCGATGCGTCCCTGGGGCTCGACCAGGTCGACCGCGCCCGGGCGGTCGGCCACCAGCGGCTCGAAGTCGAGCACCTCGAACACGCGCTCGAAGCTGACCAGCGCGGTGATCACGTCGACTCGGGCGTTCGTGAGCTGGGTCAGTGGCTGATAGATCTGGCTCACGTAGACGACGAAGGCGGCGATGGTGCCGATCTCGATCGCGCCCGAGATCACCAGGTTGCCGCCGACGTAGTACACGACCGCGGTGCCGACCGCCGCGACCAGTCCGAGGGCGACGAACAGGATCCGGGCGTACATCGCGCTGGTGATGCCGATGTCGCGCACCCGTTGCGCTCGGCCCGAGAACCCCTCGCGCTCACGGTCGTGCCGGCCGAACAGCTTCACGACCAGGGCGCCGGCGACGTTGAACCGCTCCGCCAGCGTGTTGTTCATCGACGCGTTGAGCTGCATTGCTTCTCGCGTCACGACCTGGAGCCGCCGGCCGATCCGTCGGGCGGGGAGGATGAACGCCGGCAGCACGAGCAGCGTCAGGATCGTCAGGCGCCACTCGAGCGCGAGCATGAACGTGAGCGTCACCGTCAGGCTGATGATGTTGGACGCCACCGTGCCGAGCGTGTTGGTGACCGCCTGCTGGGCGCCGATCACGTCGTTGTTCATCCGCGACATGAGCGCGCCGGTCTGGGTGCGGGTGAAGAACGAGATCGGCAGCCGCTGGACGTGGTCGAACAGCGCGACCCGCATGTCGTAGATCAGTCCCTCGCCGATGCGGGCCGAGTACCAGCGCTGGATCAGCGAGAGCGCGGCGCTGGCGAGGGCGAGCGCGACCGCGCCGGTGGCGAGGGCGGTGACGAGTTCCCGGTTCTTGTCGGGAACGGCCGTGTCGAGCAGCGACTTCAGCAGCAGCGGCGGGATCGCGGTGACCACGGCGGCGGCGATCACCGCCAGCAGGAACCCGACGAGGAGGGCCCGGTAGGGGCGGGCCAGGCCCAGCACCCGGCGGACGAGCGCCCGCTCGATCCGCTTTCCCCGCACGGCGTCCGGGTCGCGCCGGAAGCCCATCACCGTCATGTGCTGCTGCATCTGTCCGGTCCAACCTATCCGGGTCGGCTGGTGATTCCCCGGTCCCGGTGTCCGCGAGACTCGCGGGGATGGCGACGCAGTGGGCGCTCGTCGGCCGCCAGCGCGAGCTCGCCCGTGTGGCCGAGGCGATGGAGCGCGGTGACGGGGGTGTCCTCCTCTCCGGCCCCGCCGGCGTGGGCAAGACCCGCCTGGCGCTGGAGTGCCTCGACCTCGCCGCCGCCCGCGGCTACGCCACCGCCCGGGTGCGGGCCAACCGCAGCGCCGCCACTATTCCCTACGGGGCGTTCGCGCCCCTCCTCCCCGTGTCGGGGCGAGCCGCGGAGGGACGGGCCGAGGTGCTGCGCCAGGCGACCGAGGCGATCGTCGCCGCCGCCGACGGCGAGCCGCTCATGCTGCTGGTCGACGACGCCCACGACCTCGACGAGGCGTCGGCCGCGCTGCTCCTCCAGCTGGTGGTCTCGGGACAGCTGTTCGCGCTCGTCACGGTGCGCTCGAACGAGCCCGCGCCCGACCCGGTCGTCATGCTGTGGAAGGACGAGCTGCTCACCCGCATCGACGTCCCGCCGCTCTCGGCCAAGGACGTCGGGCGGCTGATGGCGGCGGTGCTCGGGGGGCCGGTCGACGGCAGCACGGTGCAGGCGTTCTGGGTCGCGAGCGAGGGAAACGCGCTGTTCCTGCGCGAGCTGATCCTTTCCGGGACCGAGTCGAGTCGGTTGTCGGAGCAGCAGGGGATCTGGCGGCTCCGCGGCACGCCCGAGCCGTCGCCCCGGCTGGCCGAGCTGGTCGAGCTGCGCCTCGGCGCGCTCGACGACGCCGACCGTGCCGTGCTGGAAGTCGTGAGCGTGGGCGAGCCCGTCGGCCTGGCCGAGCTGGAACGCAGCGCGTCGCGCGACCAGATCGAGCGGCTCGAGCGTCGGGGGCTGGTCGAGGTGCTGGTCGAGGACCGGCGGCGCCAGGTGCGCATGGCGCATCCGCTCTACGGCGAGGTGGTGCGGGGCTCGCTGCCGGCGGCGCGGCGCGCACGGATCTGCCGCGACCTCGCCGACGCGATCGTCGCCGCCGGGGCCCGGCGCCGGGAGGACGCGCTCCGGGTCGCGGTCTGGCAGCTCGAGGGCGGGGGCGCGACCAACCCTCAGGTGCTCCTGGTGGCCGCGCTGCGGGCGAGCTTCGCCTTCGACTACCCGCTGGTGGAACGGCTGGCGCGCGCGGCCTGGGACGCGGGTGCGGGCGCCGAGGCCGGCCACCTGCTGGGCGAGACCCTCGACACCCTGGGCGACCACGAGCAGGCGGAGGAGGTGTTGCGCGAGGCCGAGGCGCGGGTCCGCGACGACAAGCAACGGAGCCTGGTCGCCCAAGCGCGTGCCTCCAACCTGTTCCGGGGTCTCGGTCGGGCCGAGGAGGCGGAAGCGGTCGCGCGCGCCGCCGAGGCGCAGCTGACCGATCCCGACCAGCGCGACGAGATGCTCGGTCATCGTGCGGTGACGACCCTGCTCGCGGGCAACCTCGACGAAGCGCTGAGGCTCGCGCAGCCCCTACTGGACCGGGCGGACGACCGCGCGTTCGCGCACGGGGGCCTGGCCGCCGGCACGGCGCTCGCCCTCGCCGGCCGCACTGACGAGGCGATCGACGTGTCCGACCGGGCGTTCGCAGCCCGCATCGCGCTCGGCGACCAGGTGCAGATCGCCGGACCCGGCGTCTACCTCGTCGCCCGCGCCCTCGCCCTCAGCGAGGCCGGCCGTCTCGACGAGGCCGAGGCGACCGCCCAGGCAGGCTACGACGGCGCGGTCGAGGCCCAGGTGCTGAACGGCCAGGGCTGGTTCACGGTCGTCCTGGGTCGGATTTGCCTGCTGCAAGGCCGGGCGGCGGCGGCGGCGCGCTGGTTCCGCGAGGCGGCCGTGTTGTGGGGCGAGCTCGTGCACCCGGCCACCCGCTGGGGCTTCGGGGGCCTGGCGCATGCGCTCGCACTCTCGGGTGAGTTCGAAGGCGCGGACGCGGCATTGTCCGACCTCGACGCCGAGCCCCCGACGCCCATGCAGATCATGGACGTCGACATCGACCGGGCGCGCGCCTGGTACATGGTCCTCCGGGGCGAGCACGCGCGCGCGGCGGCCATGTTGCGGGACGCGGCCAAGTCGGGCATCGCCCGGGGCCAGCACGCGCTGGCGGCGGGCGCCCTCCACGACTTCGCCCGTCTCGGCGACACCACGGTGGCCGATGAGCTCGCGGCGGTGGCCGAGCGCGTCGACGGGCAGCTCATGCCCGCCCGACTGGCGCACGCCACCGCGCTCGCCAAGGGTGACGCCGACGCCCTCGACGACGCGTCCGAGGCATTCGAAGCCATCGGCGCGTTGCTGTTCGCCGCCGAGGCCGCGGCCGCCGCCGCCGGTATCCACGAAGCGACGGGGATGCGCCGGAAGGCGTCGGCTTCGACCCAGCGTGCCACCAGCCTCACCGCGCGCTGCGAGGGTGCCCGCACCCCCGTGCTGGGTGCGACGGCCGAGCCCGCCGCGCTCACGCGCCGCGAGCGCGAGGTGGCGACGCTGGCGGCGCGCGGGATGAGCAGCCGCGACATCGCCACGACGCTGGTGGTCTCGACCCGGACAGTCGAGAACCACCTCCAGCGCGCCTACGAGAAGCTGGGCGTCAGCAGCCGGGCCGATCTCGCCGACGTGCTCGGCGTCGACGCCTAACGGCGCCCAGCAGGTCGGTCGCGAGCATGAGGCGCCCGAGGGCGACCCCAGTCCATCTTCGAGACGGATCGTCGCCAGCAGTGCCGGCGCCGTCGTGAGCAACCGCTGCTTAAGTTTCGGGGTTCGATTACTCAGATAGGGTCACGATCCGCATGGCGACGGACCCGCAGGTGCGCGAGGAGTTGGTCGCGACCGTGCGCCGGTTCGTCGAGCGTGAGGTCCTGCCGGTGGCGCTCGAGCTCGAGCACGCCGACGAGTACCCCGCCGCCATCGTCGACGGGATGCGCGAGCTCGGACTCTTCGGCATCACCGTGCCCGAGGAGTACGGCGGCCTCGGCCTCGACCTCCCCACCTACACCGGCGTCATCGAGGAGCTCGCCGCGGGGTGGATGTCGCTTTCGGGCGTTCTGAACACCCACGTCATCGCGGCCAACCTGCTCAAGGCGTACGGAACCGAGGCGCAGCGCAAGCGCTGGCTCCCGTCGCTCGCCGCCGGCGAGATCCGCGGGGCGCTGTCACTCTCCGAGCCCGACGCCGGCAGCGACACGAGCGCGATCACATGTAAGGCCGAGCGCGACGGCGACGAGTACGTGATCACCGGCACGAAGATGTGGGTGACCAACGGAGTGCGAGCCGGCCTGGTCGCTTTGGCGGCGCGCACCGCCGAAGGCATCACGTGCTTCATGGTGGAGAAGGAGCCCGGCGCCGACCGGTCGGGTGGCATCAGCGTGAGCCGCAACATCGGCAAGCTCGGCTACAAGGGCATCGAGACGGTCGAGATGGTCTACGACGGCCACCGCGTCCCCGCCGACGCAGTACTCGGTGGCGACGAGGGACTGGGGCGGGGCCAGCACTTCATCCTCTCGGCGCTCGAGGTCGGCCGCATCAACATCGCCGCCCGGGCGGTGGGGGTGGCGCGGGCGGCGTTCGAGGCCGCCATCAAGTACGCGCAGGAGCGCGAGACCTTCGGGAAGCCGATCGCGCAACACCAGGCCATCCAGATGAAGCTGGCCGACATGGGCACGCAGCTCCAGGCGGCGCGCCTCCTCACCGAGCACGCCGCCGAGCTCAAGGAGGCGGGCGCGCGCTGCGACGTCGAGGCGGGGATGGCGAAGTTGTTCGCGAGCGAGGCCGCGTTCGAGATCGCCACCGAGGCCATGCGCATCCACGGCGGGATGGGGTACACGACCGAGCTGCCGGTCGAGCGCTACTACCGCGACGCGCCGCTCATGATCATCGGCGAGGGCACCAACGAGATCCAACGCCTCGTGATCGCCCGGGGCCTGCTCCAGCGCTACGAGCTGTAGCGAAAAGTCGCCTCGGTGCGACATGTGCCGGTGCCCACCGAGATCGGGGTGTCCCGTAAGCGGATGAGCTGGTTGGTCTGTGCCCGGCCGTCACCGCGCGAGGGGGGTCGGCTCTCCGCACCAGCGCTGCACCCAGATGATTCTGCACCTCGACGCCTAGATCGCCAGACCCTTGGCCTGGATCGGCTCGCCCAGGATGAGCTCGCTCTCGGCGATGAGCGGACCGAATGCGGGGCCGGCCTTGGCCATGGCGTCGCTGCTGCCGTGGGCCGCGAGGGCGCTGTCGTCGCTGTACAGCTCGTAGAACCAGAACACGTTGGGGTCGTCCTTGGCGCGGTTGAGCGCGTAGACCTCGGTGCCAGGCTCCTGGTCCACCTGCTCGAAGATCGCGCCGAAGGCCTTTACCAGTTCGTCGCCTTTGCCGTCCTTTACCTTGAGCTTGGCCAACATCGAGACCTTCGCCATCCGTCCGTCCCTTCCCTGGGTGAGCGGCGGCATCGTACGCTCTCGCCTCATGACCGAGCACGAGCGGCCGTTCGGGCGCTACTTCGAGGACTTTGAGCCCGGTGACGTCTACAAGCACTGGCCGGGCAAGACCATCACTGAGTACGACGACCACCTCTTCTGCATGATCACGATGAACCACCACCCGCTCCACACCGACGCCTGGTTCGCCGAGACCCAGACCCAGTTCGGCAAGAACGTCGTGGTCGGCAACCTCGTGTACTCGCTCGTCCTTGGCATGAGCGTGCCCGATGTGAGCGGGGTGGCCATCGCCAACCTCGAGGTCGAGGAGCTCAAGCACAAGATGCCGACCTTCCACGGCGACACCATCTACGCCGAGACCAACGTCCTCGACAAGAAGGAGTCGTCGAGCAAGCCCGACCGCGGCATCGTCAGCGTCGAGACCCGCGGGTTCAACCAGCGGGGCGAGGAGGTCTGCTACTTCCGGCGCAAGGTGATGGTCCCGAAGCGGGAGGCGGCCCAGCCGCGCCGGCGGCCCTACACCTCACCGGGGTAGGAACCCGCCCGAGTGCCCGCACCGGCGAAGCCCTGCCCGTTCTGCGCCATCGTCGAGGGCGAGCGGGAGGCGGCCCACGTCGTCCACGAGAGCGAGGACGTCGTGGCCTTCCTCGACCACCGCCCGGTGTTCGTCGGCCACACGCTGGTGGTGCCGCGCCAGCACCTCGAGACTCTGCTCGACCTGCCGGCCGAGCGCATCGGCCCGTACTTCGCCGAGGTGCAGCGGGTCACGGCCGCGGTCACGACGGCGATGGAAGCGCAGGGCAGCTTCGTGGCGATCAACAACGTGGTGAGCCAGAGCGTGCCCCACCTCCACACCCACGTCGTGCCCCGCCGGCGCAAGGACGGGCTGCGGGGCTTCTTCTGGCCCCGCACCAAGTACGAGAGCGAGCCGGCGATGGCCGAGGTCGCGACCCGGATCCGGGCGGCGTTCTGATGCAGGCCGTCATCGCGTTCTTCTTCGGGCTCCTGTTCCTCGCCATCGCGATCCTCGGGTTCGTCGTGTTCCTGAGCGAGGGCGACGCCTTCGGGGCCCTGTTCTTCTCGTTGGGCTTCCTGGCCGGGAGCGCCATCTGGTTCTTCGCCGCCGCCCACGCCCGCGGGATCAAGCTCGGCTCGCTCTCCGAGGCGTGGCGGGTGGTCTTCGGCCGGGGTTCGGACTGACCCGCTTGCCTTCCCCGGGCGGTAGTGTAATTATGTAATCATGAAACAGGCCTCGAGCAAGACCCAGGGGTGGTTCGTCGGGCGCCTCCCCGACGGCTGGTTCACCGGCGCCCCCGAGGTCACCTACGACCGGGAGGAGATCCTGGTGGTGGGCGAGCTGGCCGAGCCCGGGCTGGCCCAGGACGCCGACGACGACGCCCGCGCCGCCGCCTGCCGGTCCCGCATCGAGGGCTTCCGCGAGGACACCCGGGCCCAGCGCATGCGCATCGCCGACGACGCCGAGCACAAGTTCGGCCGCAAGGTCGCGTGGGGCGCCTGCTGCGGCGACGAGGAAGTGGTGTTCACCAGCCTCAGCGTCCCGGTCATGACCCGCCTGCGGATGCCCGAGCGGGCCGTGCTCGACACGCTGGTCGAGGCCAGTGTTGCCCGCAGCCGCAGCGAGGCCCTGGCCTGGTGCGTCCGCCTGGTGCGCGACCACGAATCCGACTGGATCCAGCAGCTGCGCGACGCGCTCGCCCACGTCGACGAGGCCCGCGCCGGCGGCCCCGAGCCCTCGACCGCGTAACCGGCCGTTACGCTCGCCGGTCATCCTCCGGCGCCTCCTTCCACTCCTCCTTCTCCTCACCGCCGCGCTGCCCGCGCCCACGGCCGGCGCCGCCGGTGACGGCGGTGGCGACGATCCCGGGGCGCCGCCCGAGCTCGACCCGTCGTCGGTCTCGCTCTCCGAACCCGGCCGCCAGCTGGCGGGCGCGGGCGCCCTCGACGATGCGCCGCGCTACGCGCTGGTGGTCGATCTCAAGCCGGGCCGAGGCGATGTCGACGGTCGGATGCGCGTCAACCTTCCGCCTCCGGCGGACGGCGCGGCCGAGCTCCACTTCCGGGTGTTCGCGGGGCTCCCCGATCTCGACGCCGGGCTGGAGGTCACCGACGCCACGGTCAACGGCGACGCCCTCGACGCGAACGTGGACGGCTCGCTGCTGACCGTGCCGGTTCCCGAGCGGGCGCGCGCCGCGCGCGTCGAGGTCGCGTTGCGGTTCTCCTACCGACTGCCCGAGGTCGAGGCCGGCGACATCCTCGGCGGGCTCGGCGACACGCTCGACCCCGCCGCCGTGGGCCTCCTCGCCCGTCACGAGGGTGGCGCCACCCTCGGCCACTGGTTCCCGGCGTGGCTCCCGCCCGCGGCCGCGGCCGAGCCCGTCCCGGAGGGCTTCGGCGACATCGGCAACTTCCCCGCGGCGGTGTTCCGCGCCCGCATCACGGTGCCCGAGGGCTTCGACGTCGTCAGCGGCGGAGTGAACGTCGACAAGGAGGAAGGCGACGGGCGCGTGACGTTCGTCGAGGAGGGCGTCGGCCTGCGCGACCTCGGGATCTTCGCCGGGCGCAGGCGCGCCACCGAGGAGGTCGCGAGCGACGCCGCCACCGTGCGCGTCACCGGGCCACGCTCGGACCGGGAGCAGCTCGCATCAGTCGGCGCGGAGGCCGCCGCCAGCCTGGAGACCTTCGCCGCCGCGTTCGCGCCCTACGCCTGGTCGGAGCTCGATGTCGTGTCGGTGCCGCTCGGCAGCGGCGTGGCCGGCATGGAGTGGCCGGGGATGATCTGGATCGAGCAGGGGACCTTCGCCGGCGGCATCCCCGGCCTCGGCGACCTCGAAGACATCTTCGAGGATCTCGATCTCGGCGACCTCGAGGACGTTCTCGGGGATCTCGGTCTCGACGATCTCGAAGACCTGGGCCTTCCCGGTCTCGAAGGCCTCGGGTCGACGCGCGAGTTCGTGATCGCGCACGAGGTCGCCCACCAGTGGTGGCACGCGCTGGTGGGGAACGACTCGATCACCGCGCCGGTGGTCGACGAGCCGCTGGCGCAGTTCTCGGCCTGCGTCCACTTCGAGCAGGCCCACCCCGACGACGCCGGCTCCGCCTGTGCCCTGCACACCGACAGCCAGTACCAGTCGATGCGGGCGTTGGGTGAGCCCGACGCGCCCGCCGACCAGCCCACCGACGCGTTCACGTCGTCGCTCCAGTACGGCGGGGTCGTGTACGGCAAGGCGCCGGGCCTGTACCGCGCCCTGGGCGCGACGCTCGGCCCCGATGCCGTCCTCGCCGGCCTGGGCGCGTTCGCGTCTGCGAACGCGTTCGGCGTCGCGAGCTCCGACGACCTCCGCGCCGCGCTCGCTGGCGCGGCTCCCGGCCGCGCCGCCGACGTCGACGCGCTCTGGCAGCGCTGGATCGAAGAGGCCCACGGCGACCAGGACCTCGGCGCCGGTGATCTGCCCGGCGGCCTCGACCCCGAGGACCTCGAGGAGCTCGAAGACGTGCTCGACGCGCTGCTGCAATCGGCGGGCGGTCGCTGACTTTCGAACGACGGACGCGCAGCCGCGCCCGACAGGCAGGTGCCGGGCGCGGCGCGCGCTGGGGGGCTCTTGGCCTCCGCAGACCTCCGGCCAAGTATGCCGTAATTGGGGCATACCCGCCAGGGGTGGTGACGCGCGCGCGGAGAGCGCGCACCGCCACTGCGGCCTAGAGCTGCGCGGCGGTCTGGAGCGTGAGCGCCAGTCCCAGGACCTGCTGGGCCCGCGCCACCTGGGGTGACAGGCGGGTGATGCCCACGATCCCGGCGTCGACCCCGCCGGTGCCGATCGAGCTCGAGTGCACCCCCACGGTGACGATCACGCCCACGGCCCGGCCGTCGTCGGAGATGATCCCGCTCCCCGAGTCACCCGGCACCGCGGCACCCTGGGCGAAGACGTGGTCGGGATCGGGCATGCCGATCGCGAACGCGGTCCGGGCCGGGAGCACCGCGCCCCCCCCGACGCCGTTGCCGAAGTGCTGCAGCGTGACCAGCGACGACGGCATGTCGGCGTTGACGCCGGTGGGACCGCCGAAGTGGCACATCTGCGGGTTCGCGGCCACGCCCGGGTCGAGGCGGATCAGCGCGAAGTCCTTCGGGTCCTGGAGGATCGCGTAGGCGAACTCGCCGACTCGCTGGTTGTTGGCGTCGCGTGCCTCCGGTCCGGTACCCGGCGCCCACGACTGCTCACCGACGTCACCGCCGACCGGGCTCTCGCCCAGGATGCAGTGGCCGGCGGTGCCGATGTAGCGGCGCCCGTCGGAGCCCTGGAACAGGAAGTTGAACGTGCACTGCCCGGCGTCGCTGCGGACGATCGCGCCCGGCCGGACGCCGGGACAGGTGCCGGTGCCGATGGGCGGCCGGTACGAGCGTGAGCCCGGCCACGGCGGCGACCATGACGAGTCCTCTGCGCAACGACATCCCGTCGCCTCACTTCCCGGGCAGCCGCGCCGGGATTGTCCGGTTCGGGGAGAATATTGCCCTCGCGGAACTTTCGCTAACGGTGAACCTCCTGGCGCGTACCGCGCGATCTCAGGCACTCAGGAAGGCGAGAACCCGGGGGTTGACCACGTCGGGGCGCTCCAGGTGGAGGAAGTGGCCCGTTCCCGGCACCCGCTCGACCTCGAGGCCCGCCGGGAAGAACGGGCGCAGCTCGTCGTCGACCACCCCTTCGATCCCGAGGCAGCCGTCGTCGACCCCGTGGAGGTAGAGGGTCGGGACCGGGATCTCGCCGAAGCCCTTGCCCTGGATCTCGGCCAGGGCCGGGTCGGGCGCAGTCGTGCCGAAGGTCGCCCGGTAGTAGCCGATGGCGGCGTCGAGACAACCCGGCGCCGAGAACGTGTCCTTGAGCGCCCGCATGAAGGCGGAGTCGGGCGTGAAGCCGGGCGACCAGTCGCGCCACAGGGTGTCGATGACGGCGTAGTCGTCGAGCGGCACCGCGCCGTCAGCCAGCGGCGTCTGGAAGAAGAAGACGTACCAGGAGCGCTTCAGCTGCGCGGGCTTCGTCAGGTGGGCACCGAAGGCGGCGAAGTGGGGAACCGCCAGAGTCACGACCTTGCGGAACCGCTCGGGCGCGTGTGCACACGCGACGTACGCGGCCGACGCGCCCCAGTCGTGGCCGATCACGACCGCGTCGCCACCGGGCGCGAGCGCGTCGGCCAGCGCGATCGCATCGAGGCCCAGCGAGGCGATCTGGTAGTTGCCGTCCGGCGCGAGCCCGGTGGGCGAGTAGCCGCGCATCCACGGCGACACCGCGTGGTAGCCCGCGTCCGCGAGCGCGGGAAGCATGGCCGCGTACGTGGGCGCGTGGTCGGGGAAGCCGTGCAGGCAGAGCGCGAGGGGACCGTCGGCGGGGCCCGCCTCGAGGTAGGCGAAGTCGACCCCGTTGGCGGTGACGCGCTTCGGTTCGGTCACGCCAGCACGCGCTTCTTGAACCCGCTGATGCCGAGCCAGCTGAGCCCGACGGTGAAGCCGACGAGCGCGGCGTAGATGCCGACCGCCGCCATGTGGGGGATGTCCGTCAATGCCATGCGGAAGCCCTCGTTGATGTAGATGAGAGGGTTGATCAGCACCGCCCACTTCAACCACTCGATCGCGTCGAGCCGCTGCCACGGGTAGTAGGCCGCGCCCAGCATCGTCATCGGGATCACGATGATGCCGAACACCATCGGGATCTGACCGGGCTCGGCGCGGGTGCCGATCGCGAGCCCCAACGCGCCGGCGAGGACGCACGCCAGCGGCGCCACCGTGACCAGGGCGAGCCAGTTGATGTCCACGTGCACGGGGGTGCTCGGGATCCAGAGCGCGAACGGCACGACGATGAGCGCGGCCAGCCCCGACTGGATCGCGCCGGAGACGATCTTGCCCACGGCCACCGCCCAGATCGGGAGCGGCGCCATGACCCGGTCCTCGATCTCGCGGGTGTAGCCGAACTCGCTCACTAGCGGGATGGTCACCGCCTGGATGCCCTGGAACACGACCGCCACCCCGATGAGCCCGGGCAGCAGCGAGGTAGAGAAGAACGTGGCCCCCGCACCTGAGCCGCCGACCCCCTGGCCGATCTTCGGAAAAACGTAGGCGAACACGAACACGATCAGCAGCGGCTGGGTGACCGTGCGCATGAGGAAGGCCACGAACGTCTTGCGCAGCACCTGCACGTCGCGGATCAGCAGGGCGCGGAACGCCGTCATCTCGGCGGAGCGCTTCGACAGGGCCGCTGCGAGGGTGCGGTCGAGGGTGGCGTCGGCGGTCGTCATTCGCGCAGGTCCTTCCCGGTGAGGTTGATGAAAACGGCCTCGAGCGTCGGCTGGGTGATCCCGACGTCGGTGATCCCGAACCCGCCGGCGTCGGCGTGGGCGATCAGCCGGGCGAGCCCGGTCTTCCCGTCCCGCAGGTACACCCGGACGACCCCGTCGGTCGCGCTGACCCCCTGCGCGCCGTCGAAGCGCTCCAGGTGCTGCGCCATCTCCTCGACCCGGCCGCCGTCGGGCGTGATCCGGACCTCGGTGTCGGCGCCGACGGATCGTTTCAGGGCCGCGGGCGTGTCGAGGGCGAGGATCCGTCCGTGGTCCATGATCGCCACCCGGTCGCAGAGCTGGTCGGCCTCCTCCATATAGTGCGTCGTGAGGAGGATCGTCTGGCCGGCGGCATGCAGCTCGCCGATCACCTCCCACGACGCCAGCCGGCTCTGGGGGTCGAGCCCCGCGGTCGGTTCGTCGAGGAACAGGATCGCGGGTCGGTGCAGGATCGCCCGGGCCACCATCAGCCGCTGGGCCATCCCGCCGGAGAGCTCGAGGATCTCGGCGTTGGCGCGGTCAGCGAGGCGGAACCGCTCGAGCGTCTCGTCGGCAGCGCGGCGCGCGGCACGCGCGTCCATCCCGAAGTAGCGGCCGTGGAAGTAGAGGTTCTCCCAGACGGACAGGGCGCGGTCGAGCGTGCTCTCCTGGGGCACGACGCCGATCATCTGCTTGGTCGCGACCGGGTCGGCCGACACGTCCACGCCGCCCACCCAGGCGCGCCCGCTCGTCGGCACGACCCGGGTCGTCAGCATGCCCACGGTGGTCGTCTTGCCGGCGCCGTTGGGTCCGAGCAGCCCGAAGATCTCGCCCGGTCGCACCCCCAGGTCGAGGTGGTCGACCGCGGTCACGGACGGCCCGCCCTTCGAGGCGTAGACCTTCGTGAGGGCTTCGGTCCGGATCACCGCCTCGATCGTGGGCTCGGGGGGATGTGACATCGGTCCAGGATCGCACAGGCCCTCTGATCCCGGCGCCGCGACCAGGCCCGATGCGGTTTCCCATAGCGGCACTTGTCGGTATCCTGCAGATGTGCCCGGGGGGACAAGGGTTCGCTTTCACGGCGTCCGCGGTTCCACACCCTGCGCCGGCGCCCGCTACGAGCGCTACGGCGGGAACACGTCGTGTGTCTCGCTCGAGGTCGACGGTCACGCTCCCGTCATCTTCGACATGGGCACGGGACTCCGGCCCTACGGCGAGCAGATCGTCGGGTTCCCGACCAGCGGCCCCGAGGGTCGGGCCGCGCCCTTCGGCGCCTTCCACGGCACGGCGCTGCTGACGCACCTCCACTGGGACCACATCCAAGGTCTCCCCTTCTTTGCGCCCCTCGGCAACGCCGACGCCACCCTCGAGGTCGTCGGCCCCCGCCAGGACGAGGGCCCGCTCGGCGACGTGTTCGCCGGCGTGATGCGGCCGCCCTACTTCCCGATCCGCCCCGACCAGCTGACGGGCAAGGTGAGCTTCCACGACGCCGGCAACGACGACTTCGCCGTCAACGGGGCGAAGGTGCGCTCGCGGTGGGTGCGTCACACCAGCCCGACGCTCGGGTTCAGGGTCGAGGTGGAGGGCGTGTCGGTCGCGTACCTGTCCGACCACGGGCCCGGCTGCTCCGACGATGCCGCCGATTTCGTCCCCTCCGACGTGCTCGAGCTGTGCGACGGCGCCGACCTCGTGATCCACGACTCGCAGCACACCAACGAGGAGTACGAGGACAAGTGGTTCTACGGGCATTGCACGGCCGACTACGCCGTGCACGTCGCCCGCGAAGCCGGTGCCCGCCGCCTCATGCTGTTCCACCACTGCCCGACGCACTGCGACGACGACGTCGACCTCATGCTCGTCCACGCGCAGGAGCTCGGCAGTGCCGGCGGCGTCGACGTGATGGCCGCGACCGAGGGCCTCTGCGTCGAGCTGCACCACGCTCTCGCCCGGTGAGCGACGCGAGCGCCGAAGCGCTCCTGCCTCCCGACGAGGCGTCCTACCGCACGGTTCTCGGCCACTTCGCCACCGGCGTCACGATCATCACCGCCATGGACGGCGACGAGCCCGTCGGCGTCTCGGCCAACTCGTTCACTTCGGTGTCGCTCGACCCGCCGTTGGTGTTGTTCTGCGCCGCCAAGGCTTCGTCGACCTGGCCTCGGATCGAAGCGGCCAAGCAGTTCACGGTGAACATCCTCAACGAGCACCAGGAGGACGTGTGCCGGGTGTTCGCGACGAAGGGCGCCGACCGGTTCAGCCGGATCGGGTGGCGCCCGAGCAGCAGCGGCGCACCGATCCTGCACGACGCCCTCGCCTACATCGACTGCACCATCCAGGACGTCCACGACGCCGGTGACCATGTGATCGTGGTCGGGAAGGTCCTCGAGCTGGGCGTGCTCTCCGAGGAGGGCCCGCTCCTCTTCTACCGCGGTGGGTACGGCAAGCTCGACGGCGGCTAGGTCGTCCTAGCTAAACGCGGCGGCGGGCGAGCCAGCGTCGCACAGCCGTTCCGGCGGAGACCCCGGTCGTGCAGTCGACGGCGGCCGCCCCCGCCACCACCAGGGTGAGCAGCCACGCCGGCGCCTCGAGGTCGGCGAGGAAGAGGAGGAACGCGAGCGCCAACACCGCGACCTCCAGGATGGCGGCGAAGCGTCGTGACGGCGCCGGTTCCGTCGGGCGCGGGCGCCGCAGCCGGGGCGCGATCTGCGTCTCGAATACCGCGTGGATCGGGCCGGGGCGGGGGTCCAGGAGCACGCCGAGGAGCAGGACGCCCGCGGACACGGGAACGAGGAGCTCGACGCGGAACACGAACGCGGCCAGCAGCAACACCGCGATCACACCCTGCTCGAAGCGGGCCGCTCGGGCATCGATCAGGCGCGTCACCTTTATTGCCTCGCTCGCTGCGGCGCAGGATACCTGCGCCGCGGACGCTCGCTCGGACGCCAAGTCGTCCGCGAATGCGTTGACCGTGCCGCCTCCATCGCAGCGAACGCTACTGTCAGCTCCTAGTGACGGGGCTGGCTGGTCGAGTAGTCGTGGTCGCCGCCGACGCCGCCGCGGCGGCGCGGGTCCTGGCCGAGGAAGGCGCGGCCGTCGTGCTCGTCGGCACGGGCCCGGGCGCGGGTGAGACCGCGGCGGAGATCGAGCAGGTGGGCGGACGTGCCGCCGTGTTCACCGGCGATCTCCAAGTCGGCGACGACCGCGCTGCCCTGGCCGAGATGGTCGAGGAGCTGTTTCCGACGCGCGACGCGTGACGCTGATTCCCGGGAGGGCGAGTTCGCGCCGCTGGTAGCCTCGGCGTTCGGCGCCCCACTCCCGAGAGTTCCGACCGGGGCGCGGGGACCCGGGGAGAAGTTGGTGAGCGAGGAGGCGCGGGCGGACGAGCCAGAGCCGGAGCCGCGCGCCGCCGAGGGCGTCGACGTCGACCAGCCCGACGCGGAGAAGGCGGACGATGACAAGGAGGCGCGCCGGGCGGGCTGGCGCCTCATTCGCGAGACCATCCGGCCGCAGAAGTGGTGGGTGGTCACCGGGATCGGGGCCGGCCTGGCATGGACCGCCGCCCGGGTCATCATCCCGCTCCTGGCGGCGGCGGCCATCGACGAAGGGATCCTGAAGGACGACCAGTCGGCGGTGGTGCGCTTCGCGGTGCTCATCGCCGTGTTCGGCGTCGTGCAGGCCCTCTGCACGGGTTTGCGGCGGTACTCGGCGTTCCGGATCGCGCTGCGGGTCGAGACCAACCTGCGCGACCGGCTCTTCGCCCACCTGCAACGGCTGCACTTTGCGTTCCACGACGAGGCCCAGACCGGCCAGCTGATGGCGCGCGCCAACTCCGACATGCAGCAGATCCACGTCGTGGTCGTGCTCCTACCGCTGACCGCCGCCAGCATCCTCACGATGTTGGCGGTCATGGTCATCATCGTGATCAAGTCGCCCGGGCTCGCGCTGCTCGTGCTGGTGACCTTGCCGTTCCTCAACATCGCGGCGACGCGGTTTACGCGCCGAATCCAGCCGGTGACGTTGCAGCTCCAGGAGGAGCTGGCCGACCTGTCGGGTGTGGTCGAGGAGAGCGTCGCCGGTGTGCGGGTGGTCAAGGGCTTCGGCGCCGAGCAGCTCCAGGCGACGCGCCTGCGTCACGAAGCCGACTCCGTGCTCGAGCGCTCGCTTGACGCCGCCCGGCTGCGCGCCGGTTTCATCCCGCTGGTCGACCTGCTTCCGACCCTGTCGCTCGTGGCCATCCTCTGGTACGGCGGCCACCAGGTCATCAACGGCCATCTCGACCTCGGTTACCTGGTCGCGTTCAACTCGTACGTGCTGATGCTCATCTGGCCGATGCGCATGATGGGCATGCTCCTGGCCCAGGCGTCGCGGTCGTCGGCGGCGGCGGGTCGGGTGCACGAGGTGCTCGCCACCGAGCCCGCCATCATCGACGTCACCGGATCGCGCTCGCTGCCCGAAGGTCCGGGCGAGATCCGCTTCGAGGGCGTCCGCTTCGGTTACGGGGGCGTCGCCGGCCCGCCCGTCCTCGACGGGCTCGATCTCACCGTGCGCGGCGGCGAGGCGGTTGCTCTCGTCGGGTCGACCGGCTCGGGTAAGACCACCGTCGCCCGGCTCGTGCCCCGCTTCTACGACGTCGACGCCGGCCGGGTGCTCCTCGACTGCGTCGACGTGCGCGCCATCAAGGTGCGCGACCTGCGGCGGGCGGTGGGAATCGTCTTCGAGGACACATTCCTCTTCTCTGACAGCGTGCGCGAGAACATCTCCTTCGCCGACTCCGGGGCGTCGATGGACATGGTCGAGCGCGCCGCCGAGCTCGCCGGCGCCGACGGCTTCATCGACGACCTGCCCGACGGCTACGACACCGTCATCGGCGAGCACGGGTTCTCGTTGTCCGGGGGCCAGCGCCAGCGGCTGGCCATCGCCCGGGCGGTGCTCGCCGATCCCCGGGTGCTCATCCTCGACGACGCCACCTCGTCGGTCGACCCCACCAAGGAGCACGAGATCCGCTCGGCTTTGCGCGAGGTGATGGCCGAGCGCACGACACTGATCATCGCCCACCGCCCCGCGACCATCGCCCTGGCCGACCGCGTCGTCCTCATCGCCGACGGGCAGCTGGTGGCGGAGGGCACCCACGAGGCGTTGCTCATCACGTCGCGGCAGTACCGAGACGTGCTCGCCCAGGCCGAGGCGGCCGAGGCCGCCGGGGCGCTAGGGGAGCGCCGGCGTGAGAGCCGCGCCATGAGAGCCGCGCCATGAGAGGTGGAGGCGGCGGCGGGCCGTTCGGGCAGATCGCGGTCGAGGAGACGCTGACCCGCGCCGACGCGACCAAGGTGCTGCGGCGGCTCCGCGAGTTGCTGCGTCCGTACCGGCGCCAGATCGCGCTGGCGACCCTGCTGCTCGTGTCGCAGACCGCGTGTCTGCTCGCGGGGCCGGCGCTGGTCCGCTACGGCATCGACCGCGGACTGCGGCCGGGCGATGCCGGCGCCCTGAACACCGCCGCCATCACCTACCTCGTCATCGCGTTCGTCGGCGCGTACCTCGGCCGCCTGGTGATCCGCATGGTCGCCCGGGTGGGCGAGACGTGCCTGCGCGACCTGCGCGAGCGCGTCTTCCGGCACCTGCTGTCGCTCGGGCTCGACTTCTTCGAGCGGGAGAAGACCGGCCGCCTGGTGGCCCGGATGACATCCGACATCGAGGCCCTCCAGGAGCTCGTGTCGATGGGCCTCGTGATGTTCGTGCAGAACGCGCTCATCTTCATCGGCGCCATCGTCGTGATCTTCCTGCTCAGCTGGCAGCTCGCGCTGTTCGTGCTGGTGGTCGTGCCGCCGGTGATCATCGCCAGCCGCTGGTTCCGCCGCGAGTCGAACCGGGCCTACCTCGAGGTGCGCGACCGGATCGGCCAGAACCTCGCGACCCTCCAGGAGGGCCTGGCGGGCGTGCGGGTCGTGCAGGCGTTCGGCCGCGAACCCGCAGTGACCCGACGGTTCCGCGGTACCAACGAGGCGCAGTACGACGCCCACCTCGAGACCGTGCGCATCTCGGCCCGCTACTTCCCGTTCGTGGAGTTCTCGGGTGTCTTCGGCACTGCGCTGATCATCGGGATCGGCGGTTGGTTCGTGAGCCGCGACATCGTGACTGTCGGCACGGTGGCGGCGTTCGTCCTCTACCTCAACAACCTGTTCGAGCCGGTCCAGCAGCTGAGCCAGCTGTACAACCTGGTGCAGCAGTCGGGGGCGGCGCTCCAGAAGCTGTTCGAGCTCCTCGACACCCGGAGCTCGATCACCGAGCGACCCGGCGCGGTCGACCTCCCCGAGGAGGGGCCGCTCCAGGTCGAGCACGTCACCTTCGGGTACGGCGACGGCGAGCCCATCCTCCACGACGTGACGCTCCCGGTGGCGCCGGGTGAGCGGCTGGCATTGGTCGGGCCGACCGGCGCCGGCAAGTCGACGCTGGCCAAGCTCATCGGCCGGTTCTACGACCCGCGCCAGGGCAAGGTGCGGTTCGGAGGCCGTGACCTGCGCGACGCGACCTTGAGCTCGCTGCGGCGGCGCATCGTGGTCGTGCCCCAGGAGGGGTTCCTGTTCGCCGGGACGGTGCGCGACAACATCCGGTTCGGCTGGGCCGAGGCCACCGACGCCGAGATCGACGAGGCCATCGCCGCGCTGGGCCTGACTCAGCGGTTCGACGCGCTCGTTGACGGGCTCGATACCGAGGTCCGCGAGCGGGGGTCACGGCTGTCGGCGGGGGAGCGCCAGCTGGTGTCGCTGACGCGCGCCGCCCTCGCCGACCCGACGCTGCTGGTGCTGGACGAGGCGACCTCCAACCTCGACCCCGGCACCGAGCGGGCGGTCGAGCAGGCGCTCGAGGCCCTGATGGAGGACCGGACGGTCGTCGTGATCGCCCACCGCCTCTCGACCGCCGAGCGGGCCGACCGGATCGCGGTGATCGACGAGGGTCGACTCGCCGAGCTCGGCACCCACGCAGAGCTGCTCCAGCGCGAAGGCCGCTACGCCAGCCTCTACGCGGCCTGGATGGCCGCGCCCGCCGCCGCCGGATGACGACACGCGACTCAGCGCATCAAGCCCTTCCCCGTGACCAGGGGAAGGTCGAGGGGCGAGAGCAAGCCGGGGGGCGCGTCGCACACCGCCGGGATCGCGTTGAGCACCCGCATCGCGGTCATCAGTAGGCCGCCGGCATTGTGGTCGCCGTTCTCGGCGGCGAACTCGAGCTCCAACTTGATGTTCGGGTCGCCCTCGATCAGCACCCGGTAGGAGCCCTGGCCGCCGGGCTGGGGCCAATCGGGCGCGGCGGCGTCGTGCATGCGGGTGACGTGCTCCACGATCACTCGGGGCTCGCCGCCGACGACGCCCTGCACCTCGAAGCGCAGGCCCGCCATCGTGCCCTTCTCGATCGTGCCGCTCGGCACCGTGAACGTCTCGGTGGCGCCCCACTTCTCGTAGGTCTCGCGGATGTCCTCGAGCTCGACGCCCAGCCCCGCCGCCATCGCGTGCACCGCGCCACCCCACGCCAGCGAGAGCACGGTCGGCGCGAGCAGGATCGGAGTGTGGTCGAGCGGCGCGCCGAAGCCCATCGTCTCGAACAGCACCTCGGGCTGGTCGTAGGTGTCGTAGTTGAGGATCTCCATCACCCGCATCGAGTCGATGCGCTTCGAGAAGCCCGACATCACCAGGGGGATCAGGTCGTTGGCGAACCCGGGATCGATCCCCGACGTGAAGCAGGATGTCCGGCCCTTCTCGCACGCGGTCTGGAGCGGGTCGGTGTAGCGACTCGGGGCGGAGGGCGGGAAGATCAGCGGCACCACCGAGGTCGACACGACGTTGGCGCCCGACTCGAGGATCCGGCACATGTCGGCCACCGCCTCGTCGGGGCGCAGGTCGCCGGTCGCCATGTACGAGACGCAGTCGGCCCCGAGTGCCAGCGCCTCGTCGGGGTCGGTAGTCGCGGTGACCCCCACCGGGCCGGTGCCGGCGAGCTCGCCCGCGTCGCGACCGGCCTTCTTCTCGCTGTGGACGAGGAGGCCGACGAGCTCCAGCTCGGAGTGCTCGATGATCGCCCGCAGCGCCAGCCGGCCGACGTTCCCCGTGCTCCATTGGACAACGCGATAGGTCACGGCTCTGAAACTAGCTCCACCGCCGGTTCCAGCCGGTGGGCGAAGCGGCGCAGCGTGCGCAGCACCGCCGACCCGGTGAGCGCGATGAGTAGCGCGTTGCACAGCGCGGTGGCGGCGTCCCACCCGAACGAAGTGGCCACGTAGAACGACCAGTAGTGCTCGAGCGTGCCGGTGAACCCCAGCCCGGGTCGCCACGAGGTCGGGCCGTCGCCGTGCAGGAACGGCCACGACCACAGGTTCATGATCGCCCCGTACACGAAGCTCCACGCCCAGCCGTAGGCGGTGAGTACCGCGACCTCGACCCGCCGGTCGAGGCGTGCCGTCACCCGTCCCAGCAGTCCGGCGGCGCCGCCCATCCAGCCGAGGGCGAGCATCTGGAACGGGAGCCACGGCCCGATGCCCCCGGTGATGACGGCCGACGTCGCCATCGCGCAGATGCCGAGCAGCAGTCCGAAGCGGGGACCGAAGGCCGCCCCCGCCAGCACCACCAGGAAGAGGAGGCCGGCGTTGTTGCCGGGGAGGTCGACGAGTCGGAGCAACCCCGCGAACGCCGACAGCACGCCGAGCACGGCCACGGTGGCGCCGTTCATCGTTCCCCGGCGGACCTCGAGCGTGACCGCGCCGACCACGAGTGCGCCGATCAGCGCGGCGATCAGCGGTGCGTCGCCGCCGTGGGCCTGCTCCGGGAACGCCTCCGCCGGGAGCCAGAACGGATAGAGGAAGGCGGCGGTGCCGACGACGAGCATGAGCACGTACACCGCCGCCGGGCGCAGGCGCGCCGGCCCCGGGAGCGTCACCACGGCCGCGCTCAACGGTCGACCATCGCGGTCTCGACTTCCTCGACCGTGAGGTACGGCGGCAGCACCCGCAGCACCTGGGGTGCGAACAGCGAGCCGGCCAGGACCGTGCGGGCCGGTCCTTCGGCCACGACGTCGCCGTCGCCGAGCACGACCGCACGCGTCGCGCACCGGGCCGCGAGTTCGACGTCGTGGGTGGCGAGCACGACCGCGCCACCGCCGGCGGAGTGCTCCCCGACCGCGTGCTCGAGCGCGGCGCGCGAGAAGGCGTCCATGCCGCGCGTGGGCTCGTCGAGCAGCAGGACGTCCGCACCACCCACCGCCACCGCTGCGATCGCGACCCGCTGGCGCTCGCCGCCGGCGAGGCTACGGGGGTGCCGCTCGGCGACGTCGTCGAGGTCGAGCGCGGCGAGCCAGCGGTCAACGGCTTCGGCGTCGGGGCGGTGCAGCAACCGCAGCGTCTCGGTGAGCTCGCGCCGCACCGTCGGCGCGAACAGGAGTGTGTTCGGGTCCTGGGGCACGTAGGCGACGGTCCCGTCACCGGTCACGGTCCCGCGGGCGGGCTCGAGGAGCCGGCCCAACGCCCGCAGCAGCGTGGTCTTTCCCGCGCCATTGCGTCCGAGCACGGCCACGACCTCACCCCGCGCCACGTCGAGCGACACGCCTCGTATGACTTCGGAGCCGTCGAGCTCCACCCCGAGGGCGCGCGCCGACACCAGCGGCTCGCCCGCCGCCGGTGGGCTCGCCTCGGGATCGGGGCCGGGGGGCAGGTCGACAGCGGCGGCGAACCGACGGGCGTCCCGCACCGTGAGCGGGGGTGGGCTCCAGCCCAGCAGCCGGCCCAGCCGGGTGACGCTGGGTGCCCCCGGGTACGCGGCGACGATCGCCGCCGGGTCGGCGGGCGCGCCCACGCGTCCGGCCTCCATCACCACCGCACGGTCGGCCAGGGGCGCGGCGCGCTCGAGCCGGTGCTCGGCCAACACGATGGTGGTGCCGAGGTCGGCGTTGAGCCGGGTGACGGCGGCGAGGACGTCCTCCGCGCCCTGGGGATCGAGCTGGGAGGTGGGCTCGTCGAGCACGAGCGCGCTCGGGGCCGCTGCCAGCGCGCCGGCGATCGCGGCCCGCTGCCGTTCGCCGCCCGAGAGGGTGGCGGGCGAACGGTGACGGAGGTGAGCGATGCCGAGCGCGTCGAGCGTCTCCTCGACCCGGCGGCGCATCGCGGGCGCGGGGAGCCCCAGGTTCTCCAGCACGAAGGCGACATCGGTCTCGACCCGGTCGACCACGAACTGTGCCTCCGGGTCCTGGGCCACGAACCCGACCACGTCGGCCAGCTCCCGGGGATGGTGCGACCGCGTCGAGCGGCCGAAGGCCACGACCTCGCCGGTGAACCGGCCGCCGCTGGAGTGGGGAACGAGACCGTTGGCGGCGCGCAGCAGCGTGCTCTTGCCCGAGCCCGACGACCCGATGACCAGCAGCACCTCGCCCGGCGCGACATCGAGGTCGACGCGGTCGAGCGCCAGTCCGGGCGCGTCCGGGTACGCGAACGAGACCCCGCGGTACTCGATCGCGCTCATGCCGGAACCGGTTCCCGCTCGTTTTGGCGTCGCCGAGTTGCCCCGGAGGTGGCCTTCTGACGCAAGAACGAGGAGCTGAGGGGGGCGAGCAGCAGGGCGATGGCGAGCGCGGGAAGCACGTGGAAGGTCGGCCAGGCGAGGGGGGTCGCCGCGACCCAGCGCAGCGAGGAGTCGCCGGCGAGGTCGAGCAACGCGATCGTGAGCGGCGCGAGCGCCGAAGTCGCGATCAGGATCCAATCGGCGCCGGTCATCCGACGGGGCCGGTAGCGCACCCGGCGCGTCCCGCGCGACGCCAGCGTGACCGCACCGACCAGCGCCACGACCCCGACCACGCCCAGCAGCGCGGCCACGGTCCCGGCCCCGCCCACCAGCGCGACGAACCCGCCGCCCAGCGCCAGCAGTGACCCGAGCCCGCACCATCCCGCCAGTCGGTCGCGGCTCGACGGGCCGCCCCGGGCGAAGCCCCGGGCGTCCATCGACTCCGCCAGCCCGACCGCCCGCTCCATCCCGCTCTCCAGGATCGGAACCAGCATCCGTAGCAGCCGCCCTCGCCGGACCACCCGCCCACCGGTGCGGGCGCGGTCGGCCTCCCGGACCGCGTGGATGGTGCCGATCGTGAACGGAACGAACGCCAGCGCCACGATCACCACCAGGCCGATCTCGTAGAACGCCCGCGGCGTCGCCTGGACCAGCTCGTAGTGCGACACGGTTGCGTTGAACGCGCCGAACACCGCCATGACCCCCACGATCACGAACGCCTCGGCCGCCGCCCGCAGCACGATCGGCGCCCCGATCGGGCCGCCCACCGTGAACCCGCCCAGGATCGTGGGCAGCGTGAAGTCGGGCGTCGTGAACAGCACCGGACCGGCGCTGGCGTGGGTGGTGGCGGCGGTGAGCGCCACCCGCACGAACGCGAACACGACCGCCACCGCGATCAGGGTCGGGAACGCCCGGGCGAACGGGCTGTCGAGGGCGTGTACCTCGACGACGAGGGCCGCCACGCCGATCACCAGCGCGACGTAGACGGGGCTGGGCGCCAGCTGCACGGTGGCCGAGGCCGCGACCGCCCACGCCAGCCACGCGATCGAGTGCCAGGGCACGTCCCGGTCGAAGCTCGTTGACGTCGTGCTGCTCACCTCAGTACCGTTCGTTCTGACAGCGGTCGCGCGTGACCCGGATGTTGCGTGCGGTGCCTCCGGTCCACCGGAGACACAGGGGAAGTCGGTGCAAGTCCGACGCTGACCCGCAACTGTAAGCGGGTGCCGGTTCGCCGGCCCCGCCAGCCAGAGTGCCTACCGCCGTCCACCGGGCCACCGGTGCTCTCAGGAGAGTCGCCCTCGAGGCGGCCGACAGAGGTCCTCGTGGACAGGGGCCTTGCGGAGGATCCAATGGCACGCGTTTCCCGACTCGTTGCGCTCTTCGGCGCGCTCGTTTTCGTCTCCATCGTCGCAACCGGTCCCGCCGCTGCTGATACGGCGGCGGGCATCGCCTACCTAGCCACGACCCAGCAGGCGAACGGAGGCTGGGACGCCACCCCTGCCTTCGAGTTCGCCACCACCGAAGCGCTCCTGGCCATCGCCGAGCAGGCCCAGACCGGAGCGGCCTGGGGCACCGCTCAGGCCTTCGCCGCGGTCGACGCTTTCGACCACGCGAACCCACCCAACAACGATCCCCTGAACTTTGCCGACGACATGGCCGACGGGGCCATCCCGCCGTCCCTTGCCGGGAAGCTCATCCTCATGGTGGCGGCCCCGCTCGGCCTCTCGACCACCGACTTCGACCCCAAGAACGACACCGCCGCGGCGGTGAACCTCGAAACCGCGCTGGATCCGGCGGGATGCGCCGGCAACGTGGCGTCGTTCGGGTTCTTCGGCCAGACCCTCGTGGCCATGCTCGCCAAGCGATTGGTGTGCGGCGCCGTTCCTCCGGCGGCGGTGACCGCGGTGCGCGGCGCCCAACAGGCGGACGGTGCCTGGAACTTCACCGGCCTGCCCGCCCCGGCCGGCTTCGACGACTTCGACACCACCGCGGCCGCGATCATGGCGCTGATCGCCGCCGGGGCGGGCCCGACCGATCCCGACGTCGTCCAGGGCCTGGCGTTCCTCGCGACCAAGCAGGACGCCGGCGGCGCGTGGGTGTCGTTCGGCGCCGCCAGCCCCGAGTCGACGTCGCGGGCGATCCTGGCGATCACCGCCGCGGGCTACGACCCCGGGTCGAGCTGCTGGCGCGACACGGTCGCGCCGGCGCTCAAGGGAACCGCGTACGGGTCGCCCATCACCGCGCTGAACAACCTCCAGAACCCCAACGGGAGCTGGGGGACCTTCGGCCCCGACTTCAGCACCGGTCAGGCGGTCCAAGGCCTCGAGCGACAGTGGCTGCCCGTGACCCGCGCTGCCGTGCAGACGTGCGTGGTCGCGGCGCCGCCGGTGACTGCTCCGGCATCAGCGGCCCCCGCCGCCGATGCATCCCCGGGCGGTGCCTCGCCCGCGGGCGCGGTCGTCTCCCGTCCGAACTTCACCGGGTAGGGGGCGCCGATGAGGACGCGCCGCCTCCTCCTGTCGGTCGTCGCGGTCGCCGCGCTGGCGGCGACGGCGTCCTCACCCGCGCCCGCCGCGCCCAAGCACCGCGGTGTAAGCCGGGCTGTCGTCATCGTCGACACCGGCGGCGGCGTGTACCAGAGGGTCATCACGTTCAGCGGCTCGGTGAGCGGCATCGGTGCCCTGCAGCTCGCCGGGGCGAATCCCGAGACGCTCGACTACGGCGGGTCGCTGGGCCAGGCGGTGTGCAAGCTCTACGGCGTCGGCGACGACGCCAGCCCGAGCACCTGCCCCGGCGGCTGGCGCTACTACCGCGCGACCGGCGGCGCCGGCGGCTGGTCGTACTCCGGAGCCGGGCCGAGCAACACCACCGTGCGCGACGGCGACGTCGAGGGCTGGGGCTACAACCGCACCCCGCCGTTCTCGTCCTTCTGCTCGGTGGCCGGCTGCGCGCCTCCGCCTCCACCCCCGCCGCCGCCCCCCGCACCCGCTGGTGGGTCCGGAGGCACGGGATCGGGCGGGCCCGGGGGCGGATCCGGCGGCGGCGGCACCACGGGAGGAGGCGGCGGCATCATCCCGCCGGTGGCGATCCCGCCCGAGCTCGCTACGACCACAACCGCCGCCCCCGGCGCCACCCCGTCCGACGAGACGGCCCCGGGGGGGACCGACGCGCAGGAAGAAAAGGAGAAGAAGGAGGAGACGGGGCGGGACCGCGAGCTGGCCACCGAGCTCACCAGCGACGGCGGGGGCGGTGGCCCGCCGGCGTCGCTCCTCCTTTTCGTGGTGATCCTCGCCGCGCTGGTGGCCGGGACGCTGTTGGCGCGCCGCGCCCGGCGTGACCGCGCCGCCAAGCCCGCCGACACCTGATCCCCGGCGGAACCGGCGCGTCCCGCTACCGTGCGGGCATGCCCACCCGCACCCGGTCGTTCGGCGCCGGCAACCGCGAGAGCCACGACGCGTCCGCCTTCTACGACCGGTTCGCGGCCCCCGAGCTGTCCGACGACGAGACCGTCAACCCGTGCGCGACCGCCGACACGCTGATCTGCGGGGACGCGCGCGCCATGGCTGCCGTCGACGACAACTCGGTCGCGCTCGTCGTGACCTCGCCGCCGTACTTCGCCGGCAAGGAGTACGAGGAGGCCCTCGGCGAGGGCCACGTGCCCGGCTCGTACTTCGAGTACCTGGCGATGCTCCGGGACGTGTTCGCCGAGTGCCGGCGGGTCCTCGAGCCCGGCGGCCGCATCGCCGTCAACGTCGCCAACCTGGGCCGCAGGCCCTACCGCTCACTGGCGGGCGACGTCACCACCATCCTCCAGGACGACCTCGCCTTGCTGCTCCGTGGCGAGATCATCTGGCAGAAGGCCAGAGGAGCGTCGGGCTCGTGCGCGTTCGGGTCATTCCAGAAGGCGTCGAACCCGGTGCTGCGGGACCTCACCGAACGCGTCGTCGTCGCCTCGAAAGGACGCTTCGGCCGGGCGATCGACCCGAAACGCCGCGCTTCTCGGGGGCTGCCGCACGTCTCGACGATCAGCAAGGAGGAGTTCCTGGCGGCCACCCTCGACGTCTGGGAGATCCGGCCGGAGTCAGCCCGCAAGGTAGGGCACCCGGCGCCGTTCCCGGTCGAGCTGCCGGAGCGCTTGATCCGCCTCTACACCTATCTCGACGACGTCGTGCTCGATCCGTTCCTCGGGTCGGGCTCGACCGCGGTCGCGGCGGTGCGCAACGGCCGCCGGTACGTCGGCTACGACACCGATCCCGACTACATAGCTCTCGCCGAGCGCCGGCTCGCCGAGGATGCCCCGGCCCAACTTCTCCTGGGCGAGCCGGCTGCCGAGGAGGAGGCCCGTAGCATCGGAGCGTGATGCTGGCGGCGGTCACGCCCGACAACGTGGGGGTCCTGGTCGCGTTCGGAGGCGGGATCGTGTCGTTCCTGTCGCCCTGCGTGCTGCCGATCGTCCCGGGCTATCTGTCCCTGGTGACGGGACTGTCGGTGGGCGAGCTGCGCGAGGGCGACTCGCGGCCGCTGGCCCGTATCGCGGTCAACACCGGCCTCTTCGTCGCCGGCTTCACCCTGGTCTTCACCCTCCTCTTTCTCGCGACCACCACGGTCAGCGACGCCCTGGCCCGCAACCAGGAGACCCTCACCCGGTTCGCCGGCGCGCTGGTGTTGCTCATGGCCCTCTACCTCGCGGGGTCGCAGCTGCTGATGGCGCCCGGGCTCTACCGCGAGGTCCGGTTCCATCCCCACCTCGAGCGCTTCGGGCCGTTCGCGGCGCCGGTGGCGGGCGCCGCCTTTGGACTGGGGTGGAGCCCGTGCCTCGGTCCCGTGCTGGCGTCGATCACCGCCGTCGCCGCCAGTCAGGGCGAGACCGCGCGCGGCGCGGTGCTGCTCATCGCGTACTCGCTCGGGCTCGGCGTGCCGTTGCTCGTCTGCGGACTCGCCCTCGGTCGCCTTACGAACGTGCTCGCATGGTTCCGACAGCACTCTCGCGCCATCACGCTCGTATCGGCGCTGCTACTCGGCGCCTTCGGCGTGCTCTTGATGCTCGACCGGCTCACCTGGCTCACGGCGCGGCTGATCGACGCGCTCGACGCGGTCGGCCTCGACAACCTGGTCACCCTCGGCTGAGTAGCGCTCAGGCGGGTTGCGCCTCGGGCGTTCCGCGTTCGACGACGAACGTCGGTCCCGCAACGACCGTGCCGGAGGGGTCCTGCACGTCGGTGACGTATCGGAACTCGGTCGTCCAGGTGCCGCGATCGACCGTGCACATCACGTACCCGCGCTGGTCGTCGAAGTACTTCACGTGCGGGTTGTTGGCGGTGAAATCGGTCGAGAACGGCGACGAGCTGATGGCGGGAGTCACGAACTCGGTGCCCATCACGGGGACGCTGGTGTCGAACGGGTCCGGTCGCAGGTCGGAGACGAAGCTGGCGTGGTAGTCGCCGGTGAGCACGATCGGGCTCTTGATGCCCGAGCCGGCGACCGCGTTGAGCAACCGGTCGCGGGCGACCGGGTAGCCGTCCCACGAGTCCAGGTAGTACTGCGGTGGGCCGCCGGCCAGGTCGATGTTGAGCCCGCCGATCTGGACCCCCTGGGCGAGCACGCTCCACCGCTCGTCGGTCTCCTCGAGGCCGTCGACGAGCCAGCCCTCCTGCTCGTCACCCAGGATCGTCCGGTCGGGGCGCTCCCGTTCGGGGCAGGTCGGGCCGGCGTCGGCGAGCGGGGCCGCCAGCTCCCGGCACGGCGGCACGTCCGCGTACTGCCGGGTGTCGAGGACGAAGAACCGGGCGAGGTCCCCGAACGCGAAGTCCTGGTACACCCGCACGTCCGCGCTCCGCGGCGGCTTGATCCTCACCGCCATGTGCTCGTACCAGGCGCGGTAGCCGGCGACGCGCCGCTCCCGGAACTGCTCGGGCGGCTCGCCGCCCTGGCTCACGTCGCCGGCGTAGTTGTTGTCGACCTCGTGGTCGTCCCAGGTCGTCACCCACGGCGCGGCCAGGTGGGCGGCCTGGAGGTCGGGGTCGGTCTTGTAGAGCGCGTACCGGGCGCGGTAGTCGTCCAGCGTGACCGCTTCGATCGCCGGGTTGGCGCGGTCGGCGAAGCTGAAGATCGGATGCTCGTAGATGTAGTCCCCCAGGAACAGCACGAGCGCGGGATCCTGTGCGACCAGATCCCGGTAGGCGGTGTAGTAGCCGGTGCCGTAGTCCTGACATGTCGCCACTGCCAGCCGCAGTTGCTTCGGCGACGCGTCGGCCGCGGGCAGCGTGCGGGTGCGCCCGACCGGGCTCACGTCGTCGCCGAGCCGGAACCGGTAGAAGTAGTCGGCGGCAGGCTCGAGGCCGTCGACGTCGACGTGCAGCGAGTGAGCCAGTGCCGGCTTGGCGGCGGCCGTCCCCTTGCGCACGACCTTGCGAAAGCCGTCGTCGGTGGCGACGTCCCACTTCACGTCGACGGCCTGGTCGGGCATGCCGCCACCCTCGAGCGGGAGCGGGGCAAGGCGCGTCCAGAGGATGACGCTGTCGGGCCGCGGGTCGCCCGACGCGACGCCGAGCGTGAACGCCGGGCCCGGCAGCGTGACCCCGCCGGCGGGCCGGGGGAGCCGTCGCCGCGCCCCGACCGGAGTGCCGCCGAACGCCGCGGTTGCCAGCCCGGCGATCCCCGTCGCGAGCACCGTCCGTCGGCTCGGACGTGGCGTCGTCACGCGATCACGCCGTCGGCCCGCAGTTCGGCGAGCTCGTGCTCAGACAGCCCGAGCTCGGCCCGCAGGACCTCGTCGGTGTGCTCGCCTGTCCACGGCATGCGGGTTTCCGGGCCCTCGGCCAGCTTCGACATCTTCACCGGGTTGCCCGACACCAGCACCGGCTGCTCGACGCCGTCGGTGCGCGGCACCTCGACCAGCATGTTGTGGGCGACGACGTGGGGATCGGTGACGACGTCCTCGGGGGCGTTCGACGGGCCGGCGGCGATGCCGGCTGCGGCGAGGGTGACGCACGCCTCGCGCTTCGTGAGCGTGGACGCCCACTCCTCGATCGCGGGGCGGAACACGGTCTCGATGTGGTCGCGCCACTTCGCCCGCTCGGCGAACCGGGGGTCGTCGACCCACTCGGGGTGGCCGATGATCTTGGCCAGGCGTTCGAACTGGTGCTCGCGGCTGACCTGGATCACGAACCAGCCGTCCGACGCCCGGAAGCCGTCGAAGATCGTCGGGCTGGTGCCGCCGCGTCCCAGTCCGAGCGACCAGAAGTTCGGGACGATGTCGGCCATCACCACCATGGAGTCGAGCATCGCCACGTCGACGTGCTGCCCCTCGCCGGTGCGGTCGCGGTGGCGCAGGGCGGCGAGGACGCCGATCACACCGAACATCGCCGTCGACGTGTCACCGAGCGCGCCGGCCGCCCCGACCCGAGGCGGCTCGTCGGGCGGGCGCGTGTACTCGTAGAGGCCCGACATCGCCTCGGCGATGGATGCGTACGCCGACCAGTCCCGGTACGGCGACGGCGCGCTCCCGAAACCCGAGATCGACAGGTACACGACCTGCGGGTGCGCCTTGGCGACCTGGTCGTAGCCGAGGCCGAGCCGGTCCATCGTGCCCGACTTGAAGTTCTCGGCCACCACGTCGAAGTGGGGCGCGAGCGCGAGGAACAGCTCCCGGCCGCGCTCCTGCTTGAGGTCGATCCCGACGCTGCGCTTGTTCAGGTTGTTGCGCAGAAAGGTGGCGCCGACCTTCCTGCCCTCGGGATCGGTCATCGCCGGCAGCGACTGGCGCCCCGACTCGCCGTGGACCGGGTGCTCGACCTTCACCACCTCGGCGCCGAAGCGGGTCAGCAGCTGGGTCCCGAACGGCAGCGCCTGCATCTGCTCGGCCGCGAGGATGCGCACGTCGTCGAGCGGCTTGCCGAACCGTGCCGCGTCGGCGTTGGCCACGTCCCCCAGTCTCACGGCGGCCATCGTAGGGCCGGCAACGAGAACGCGTTCTACACTGCGGCCCGTGCGGGGGATCATCGCAGCGGGTGGCTACGTGCCGTACCGGCGCCTCGACCGGGCGCAGGTGGCGACCACGTTCGGGAGCGGCGGCGGGCGTGGCGCTCGCGCGGTCGCATCGTACGACGAGGACACCACCACCATGGGCGTGGAAGCGGCCCGCTTCGCCCTGCGCGGCGCGGGCGGGGTCCGGCCCGACACGATCTGGTTCGCCACCGCGAACCCCGCCTACCTCGAGAAGACCAACGCCACCGCCATCCACGCCGCCCTCCGACTCGACCAGGCCGTGCCCGCGCTCGATGCCGGCGGCGCGGTCCGGTCGGGCGTCGGGACACTCCGGGCCGCGCTCGACCACACCGGCACGGTGCTCGTGGTCGCGTCGGACCTGCGCACCGGTCTCCCCACCAGTGCCGACGAGTCGGGCGGTGGCGACGGCGCCGCGGCGGTGATCGTGGGCGAGGACGGCACCGGCCCGGTGGTCGCCGAGTACCTGGGTGGGGCGAGCGCGACCGAGGAGTTCGTCGACCGCTGGCGCCTTCCTGGCGACCCCGTCGCCAAGCAGTGGGAGGAGCGCTTCGGCGAGACCAAGTACGTCCCGTTGGGAGAGCAGGCCTGGAACGCCGCGCTGAAAGCGACCGAGCTCACGTCGGAGGCGATCGACCACCTGATCGTGACGGGTGTGCATCCGCGGGCGGCACGCGCACTCTCAGGTCGGCTCGGCGTCGACAAGGAGAAGGTCGTCGACGGCCTCGCCGCCACGGTGGGCAACACCGGGACCGCGCACCCCTCGGTGCTCCTGATCTCGGCGCTCGAGAGCGCGAGCCCGGGCGACGTGATTGCCGTCGTCTCGCTGGCCGACGGCGTCGACGTCCTGCTCTTCCGAGCCACCGACGCGCTGGCGTCGTACTCACCCGCCCGGCCCCTCGCCGACCAGGTCAACAACGGCGGCGAGCTGCCCTACGGCAAGTTCCTCACCTGGCGTCAGATGGTGACGCTCGATCCGCCCCGCCGGCCCGAACCCGACCGCATCTCGGCCGCGGTCGCGGGACGCACCGACGACTGGAAGTTCGCGTTCGTCGGGTCGCGTGACCGCTCGACTGGCGCGCTCCATCTCCCGCCGGCGCGGGTGTCGCGCGACGCCGGTGCCCAGGATGACATGGAGCCGGCTCCGATGAGCGATGTCGCCGGCACCATCGCGACGTTCACGATCGACCGCATCGCCTACTCGCCGAGCCCGCCGATCGTGTTCGCGATCGTCGACTTCGACGACGGCGGCCGCCTGCCGGTGGAGCTCACCGACGTCGACGCCGACGGGGTCAAGATGGGGGACCGGGTCGAGCTCACGTTCCGCAAGCTCTTCACCGCCGACGGCATCCACAACTACTTCTGGAAGGCCCGCCCGATCCGGGCGTAGAGAAAGGTCTCGAACGCATGGGTTCGCACGGCATCAAGGACCAGGTGGCCATCGTCGGCGCCGGTTGCACCCGCTTCGGCGAGCACTGGGACAAGGGCCCCGACGACCTGCTCATCGAGTCGTCCAACGAGGCGCTCGAGTCGGCCGGCGTCACCAAGGGCGACATCGACGCGTTCTGGCTCGGCACCGCGATGTCGGGGAACTCGGGCATGGTGCTGTCCCGCCCGCTCCAGCTCCAGAACAAGCCGGTCACCCGGGTCGAGAACTTCTGTGCCACCGGTTCCGAGGCGCTCCGCGGCGCGGCGTACGCGGTGGCGAGTGGCGCCTACGACATCGCCATGGCCATCGGCGTGGAGAAGGTGAAGGACAGTGGCTACCAGGGCCTGGTTGGCGCGTCCAAGACCCCGACCGACGGCACCGGCCGCACGCTCACCGCGGCGGCGATGTTCGCGATGTGCGCCCCCGCCTACGGCAAGAAGTACGGCGTCGACGACGCCCAGATGCGCGAGGTGCTCGCCCACATCTCGTGGAAGAACCATTACAACGGCGCCCGCAACCCCCGGGCCCAGTTTCGCAAGGAGGTCACGACCGAGGCCATCTGCAACTCGCCGATCATGGCCGGCGACCTGCGGGTGTTCGACTGCTCGGGCGTTGCCGACGGCAGCGCCGCCGTCATCGTCACGCGGGCCGAGGACGCGTCGAAGTACACCGACAAGCCCATCTACGTGAAGGGCCTGTCGTTCGTCGCCGGCAACGCCAGCGGCAACGCCGATCCCGACTACGACTACACGTCGTTCCCCGAGATCCAGGCCGCCGGCCGCGATGCGTACGCGCAGGCGGGTGTGACCGACCCGCGCCGCGAGCTGGCGATGGCCGAGGTGCACGACTGCTTCACCCCCGCCGAGCTGCTGATCATGGAGGACCTCGGCTTCGCCGAGCGGGGAACGGCGTGGAAGGAGGTGCTGGCCGGCACCTACGACCTGCGCGGCGACCTCCCGATCAACCCCGACGGCGGGCTCAAGAGCTTCGGCCACCCGGTGGGCGCGTCGGGCCTGCGCATGCTGTTCGAGGCCTGGCTCCAGTTGCGCAAGGAGGCGCCGCCCGAGCGCCAGATCGACACCGACCGCACCCTCGCCCTCACCCACAACCTGGGCGGCTACCCGGGCGAGATGGTCTCGTTCGTCGGGATCGTGGGGGGTGAAAAGGGCTAGTCGAGCACGGTGGCCGCGACGCGTTCCTCGAGATGGCGCGGGTCCCACCACGACAGCTGCAGCTGCTTGGCCCGGCGGAAGTAGAGCTGGATGTCGTAGTCGACGGTGAAGCCGACGCCGCCGAACACCTGCTGGGCCATCGCGGTCACGTCGCGGAACGTCTGGCACGCGAACAGCTTGGCCATCGGCGCCAGCCGGTCGACCGAGCGTCCCTCCGAGCGCGCCCACCCCGCCTCGTACACGAGCGTGCGCCCACCGTCGACGGTGGTGGCCGCGTCGGCGAGGTAGTGGGCGATGGCCTGGAACGCGCCCAGCGGCTTGTCGAACTGGTGGCGGGTCTTGGCGTAGTCGACGGTGATGTCGAGCGCGTAGCCGGCACCGCCGATGGCCTGCGCCGCGACCAGGATCACCGCGTCGAGCAGGGTCACGTCCCACGCCGGCCAGGCGGGCCCGTCGCCGATCCGGTCGGCTGCGGCAACCCGGACACCGTCAAGGACGACCCGGTACTGGGTGTCGGACGCGATCGAATGCTGCTGGGTCAGCGTGACGCCGTCGGCGTTCGGGTCGACGAGGAACGCGCTCACGTCATCGGCTTCTGTCCCGGTGCGGGCGAGGACGAGCAGACGGTCAGCCGCCTTCGCGAACGTGACGTGACGCTTGGTCCCGGTGAGCCGGAAACCGTCGCCCTCGGGCTCGGCGCGGAGCTGCACACTCTTGGGCCCAAAGGCGCCCTCGGGCTCGAGCCAGGCCGGAGTGACGATCGCGCCACCGGCGGCGATGCGCGACAGCCAATCCTTCTTCTGGTCGTCCGTGCCGGCGCGGGCGATCACGCCGCCGCTGACCACCGTGCTCACGAAGTGCGGGACCGGTGCGAGCGCCCGCCCGAGGTCCTCGTACACGATGACCGCGTCGAGCATCGACATGCCGGCGCCGCCGTATTCGTCGGGCAGGAGGAGGCCACACAGCTCCATCGCCCCGAGCTGGCTCCAGAGCTTCTCGGGGTACCCGACGGGATCGTCCTCGAGCTCGCGCACCACGGTCAGGGGCGCGTGCTGCTCGCACACGCCCCGCACCGTCTCGCGGAGCATCTCCTGCTCGGGGCTGAGGTCCAGGTCCAACGTCGCTCCGTCCTACGGGCGCCAGCGCTCGCCGCGGCGGGTCCAGGGGTTGTCCTCGGCGTCGCGGGGGAGCGCGACCCGAGCCGTGCATCCGGTCACGACGGAGCCGTCGACGCTCACCGCGAGCGCGAGCCGCGCCCACGCGCAGCCGGTGTCGTCGACCTCGACGTCCTCGACCGAACCTGACAGCACCATCGTGTCGCCGGCGAACACCGAGCCCTTCATCCGGAACTCCATGCGGCCGAGCCGGCCCTTCGGTCCCGTCCAGTCGGTGACGTAGCGCTCGAACCAGGCCGCCTGGTTCGGGGTGCTCATGAAGAGGTCGCGCATGCCGTTGCGGTTCACGGCGAAGTCGTGGTCGTGGTGCATCGGCCGCCAGTCCCGGGCGGCGAGCGCGCCGAGGACGATGGTGGTGGCGGTCACGTCGTGCTTCAGCTCCGGCAGCCGGTCGCCGGCGCGCACCTCGTCAGCGGTCAGGCTCTTCACCGTCGTCGGCATCAGCCGGCCTTCCGGTAGCCGAAGCCGGTGTACGACTCGACGCCCACGAGGTCGCCGCGCTGGTTGCGATACTCGACGTCGATCACCCAGAAGCGGCCGGTGCCGAGCTTGGTCGTCTTCTCCTCGCTGACCGACCGGAGGATCTGGCGGGTCGAGAGGCGGTCGCCCGGCCGGACCGGCTCGTGGAGCACGAGCGTGTTGTCGGTCATGACCGCCTCGGGCAGGTCGAAGCGGTCCTTCAGGTCGAAGTGCACCTGGAGGGGAAGGCCGGAGCTCGTCCGCCCCGGTGCCCAGTGGTGAGGTCGGAACCAGACCGACAGCATCGTGGCCGGCGCGATGGGGCCCTCGGTGATCTCGGCGGCGACCTCGTCGTCCCAGAACAACGGGTTGCCGTTCTCCACCGACGAACAGGTCGTCCAGATGTAGCCCCGCTCGACCGGGAACTCGCCCTGCTCCTCGTACTGGATCGCGCCGATGAGCTCGGCGATGTCGGCCGGCACGTCGCTCATGCCACCACTCCGTCGGCAAGGAGCGCCTTGCGCTCGGCGGGGTCGAGGCCGGCGGCGGCGAGCAGCTCGTCGGCGTCGCTCACGTCCGCTTCCCGCACCGCGTACGGGGCGCCCGACCGGTCACCGCCGGCGAGGACCGGGCCGACCTGGCGGAACCGACCGTGCTCGGGGTGCTCGGCCTCGACGAGCGCGCCGCGCGCCGCGTACTGCGGATCGGCGACGACCTCGGGGATCGAGTTCACCGGTGACACGCAGGTGTCAGCGGGTGCGAGTTCGGAGGCCCACTCGTCACGGTCTCGGGTCGCGAACACGCGGGCGAAGTCCGCCCGGATGTCGTCCTGGACGGCGTTGTCGGTCTGGTGGTCGAGCCACTGCTCGAGCCCGAGGGCCTTACACAGGTTCGCCCAGAACCGGGGCTCGATGATCCCCACGGCGAGCCACTTGTCGTCGCGCGCCTGGTAGCAGTCGTAGCAGGCGTACCGGCCGGTGAGGATGTCGTGACCGGGCCCGGGCTCGGTCCCGGTGGCGAGGTACTCGTCCACCGCCAACGACATGAGCGCGAGCACGCCGTCGGCGGCGGCCACGTCGAGATGGGCGGGCTCCCCGGTCGCGTCCCGACGTACCAGGGCGGCGAGGATGGCGATCACCGCCTGCATCCCGCCGGCGGCGGCGTCGGCGACGGTGGCACCCGGGATCGGCGGTCCGCCGTCGCCACGGGGCGTGGTGCAATGCAGGAAGCCGCCGACGGCCAGGTAGTTGAGGTCGTGGCCGGCCCAGGCGGCGTGGGGGCCGTCCTGGCCGTAGCCGCTGGTCGAGCAGTACACGATGCGGGGGTTCGCCCCGAGCACGTGGTCGTAGCCGACGCCGAGGCGGGCGACGACGCCGGGCCGGAAGCTCTCGATGATCACGTCGGCCCCGGCCGCCAGGCGCAGGAATGCGTCCCGGCCCGCGGGTGCCTTCAGGTCGAAGCGGATCCGCCGCATCTCCCGATGTCCGCCGTAGGTGAAGAAGGCCGGCGCGATCTGCACCTCGCCGTGGGCCGGCACGGGCCCGACCTTCACGACGGTGGCGCCGTAGTCGGCCAACCAGCGCGACGCCCGGGCGGCGGGCCCGACGCTGGCGAAGTCGAGCACGGTGACGCCGTCCAACATCGCCGTCGTCATGGGATCAGAAGTTCTTCGGGAGGCCGAGCTTGCGCCGGGCGATGATGTTCTTCTGGATCTCAGACGCGCCGCCGCCGATCGTGTCGATCACGGTGTAGCGGTACGTCGATTCGGACCGTCCCCTCATCGGGGCGTCGTCGGTGTGCACCCGCAGCTGCGAGCCCGGGCCGGCGATGTCCATCGACGCGTCTGCCAGCCGCTTCGACAGCTCGGTGGCGAACAGCTTGTACTCCGACGACTCGACCGTGGGCGGCGCGCCGCCCTTCGCCGATGCTGCGACGAACCGGAGGCCCAGTACCCGCGCCACCTCGGCGTCGGTCACGAGCCGGGCGATGCGCTGCCGCACCACCGGGTCGTCGCGGAGCGGCTCGCCGTCGCGGTCGGCGGTGGCGACGTACTCGACGAGCAGATCGAGGCGCTGCTCGATCTGCGAGAACGTGAACATCGTGAAGCGCTCGAGGTCGAGCGCCTCCGAGATGTACTGGAACCCCCGGTTGACCTCGCCCACCACGTAGTCGTCCGACACCCAGAGGTCATCGAAGAACACGTCGTTGGTGCGCTCGTCGCCCATCGTCCAGATCGGGTTGATCGTGATGTCGGGATGGTCGAGGGGCACGAGGAAGAGGGTGATGCCCTGGTGCTTGTTGTCGGGGTCGGTGCGGGCGCCGACCCAGTACCACTCGGCGAAGTGGGCCGAGGTGGTCCAGGTCTTCTGGCCGTTGAGCCGCCAGCCCTCGCCGTCGCGAACCGCCCGCAGCTTCATCGAGGCGGCGTCGGACCCGGCTTCGGGCTCGGAGTACCCGATGGCGAACTCGACCTCGTTGCGCAGGATCTTGGGCAGGAACTCCCGCTTGAGCTTCTCGTTGCCGTGGCGGATGAGCGTCTTGCCGATGATGCCGACGCCCTTGCCGATCTGGGGTCCGCCCCGGCCCGCCAGCGCCTCGTTGAGGAGGTACTCGTAGACGCCGTCGCCCTCCTTGCCGCCGAGCTCGGTGGGCCAGGTGATGCCGAGCCACCCCTGCTCGCCGACCTGGCTCATGAACTTGCGGCGGGCGGGCGTGTCGACGATCTGGGCCATGTTCTCGCGCGTGGGGTCGAAGACCTCGGGGTCGTCGTGCTCGTCGAGGAACGCCTCGACCTCGGCGCGGAAGGCGACCTGGTCGGGGGCGAAATCGAAGTCCACTCGGTCCTCCGTCCACGATCTGACGGAGTGTCAGATTACTTGCGGGCGACCCCGGAGCGCCGCAGGACCGACGCCGCGTACGCGTCGGAGCGGAAGCGCACGATCGGGTCGTCCGACAGTTCGATGCCGTCGGTCACCCGGGTGGGGTCGAACACGAGCACGTCGTCGCCCTGCTCGCGGTCGTCGGCGAGGCCGGTGACCTCGAGCCGGCCGAGCCCGACCCGGCGGCGTTCGTCGGGCCAGACCACGGTCGGGTCGTCGGTGGGGTCGCCGTCCTCGGCGATCTGGACCGAGAGCGTGAACGCGGCCGGGCCCGGGGCGAGCCGGTCGGCGAGATCCTGCTGGAGGTAGTCGGGGCCGCGCGCCTTCGCCTCCTCCTCGGTGAGGTTGGCCTCGCCCTCCTCGGGTTCGAAGCGGTACCGCACGAAGCGGGTGCCGCCGTCGGCGTCGACGAAGCGGTACGCGTGCAGCGCGTTGTAGGCGCAGCGCAGGTAGCTCTCGGGTGGCGTCGCGCCGAGCACGGCGCCGGCGGCGGTGAGCGATTCGGGGTGGTCGCCGATGAACTTGCCGATCGCCTCGGGGTCGGGCTCGCCCGTCTCGGGGTCGGGCTTGCGGGCGCGGGTGAACTCGAGGAAGCCCTCGACGGTGTTGACGAAGAAAGCCGGAAGGGTGATGCCGACGACATCGGTCGTCGAGCCGTCGGGCAGGTAGAACTTCACGGCCATGCCCCGACCCTCGCGGGGCTCGTAGTCGGGCGCGCTCGGGTTGCCGCTCCCGTTCGAGAACCGCACGTGGGCCCGGGCGTCACCACCGGCGAAATGTCCCGCCCGGCTCAGCTTGGCGGCTTCGGGCGTCGGCGTGAACGTGGCCGCGCACAGGGTGCCCTTGGCGTGGACCACCCGGTGCCCACCGTGTCGGCCGGAGATGGCCTGGATGGCCTCGATGGCCTCGTCGGCCCGGCTGTCGATGTCTATGGGTGGAGCGTATCCGTGAGCCAGGCGAGCGTCAGGGCCGCCGACCACGAGAACCCGTCGCCGCCGATGCCCTGGCCGGTGACCGGGTCGTAGTACTCGCGGAAGCCCTGGGCCTCGACGCGTGCGCGCGTCATCGCCCGCAGGTCGGCGGCTCGCCCGGGTTCGCCCACGGCCGCGAGCCCGTCGGCCACCAGCCAGTTGACCAGCACCCAGACCGGCCCCCGCCAGTAGCGCCGCCGGTCGAACTCGGGCGCCTCGGGATCGCACGTGGGGACCGCGAACGCGGTGTGCTCCTGCCAGGCGTCGAGCCGCTCGACGAGGCGCCGGGCCTGCGCGGACGTGGCCGCGCCGGCCCAGAGCGCGAGCAGGCCCCCGACGGTCAACGGGCCGAGCGAGTGGCCGGCGCGCACGTCGTAGGGGCGGAACCAACCGGCGTCGCCGTCCCACAGCCGGCCGATGCCGACCCGGGCGGTGTCGGCGATGCGCTCGAGCGGGAGCGGGTCGGCGCCGATGGCGGGCGCGACCTCGGCCAGGTCGGCGGCCGCCCGGCCGGTGATCGCGGTGAAGCCGATGTCCTCGACCGCGAACGGGCTGTCGTCCGGTTGGTGCTCGGTGTCCCAGCCGCGGTCACGCAGTTGCTCGACGATCGCGAGGTACCGCCGGTACTCGCGGTCGGTGGGCCGCTGCCGTTTGGCGACCTGGGCGACGTCGCGGCGGCGCAGGTCAGTGGACGACGGTGGCACGGCCGCGAGGGGTGCGTCGTAGCACGGGGAGTTGTCCATCCCCGACTCCCACGGGTGGACGACGACGTAGGCGCCGTGCGGACCGGTCCGGGTGCGGTCGATCCATGTCAGCCAGCGGACCAGCTCGGGCCAGAGGCCGGCGAGTCGGCTGCGGGCGCGCTCGCGGTCGGGGTCGTCGTGGAAGAGCTGGGCCGCCGCCGACGCCGGCAGCGGTGGCTGGGTGATGCCGGTCGCGTCGGGCGTTCGGCCGGTGCGCCAGACGTCGGGACCGGGGAAGTAGCCGTCGCCGTCGGCCCAGAACACGATGTGGGGGACGAGGCCGGAGGGCCACTGGGCCGACAGCAGCGCCTCGAGCTCGCCCCAGGCGTGGTCCCACTCGCCCGCCGCCGCCCAGCCGAGCGCGATCGGGCCGGTGTCCCAGCACCACTGGTACGGATAGAGACCGCCCGCCGGCACCGTGTAGGCGCCGCGGCGGTTGGCCTCGAGCACCGCGAGCGCGCGTTGCTCCAGCGAGTCGTCGTCGAGTTGCTCCGCCGGTACCCCCACCTAGCTCAACGGTACGACGGCTGCCGTCGCGGTTGGTGGCATTGCGGTCGAGGTCGCTTCGGAGGCCACGTTCACCCGCGGGTAACCTGGTTCTGCGGGGTGGAGCAGTCTGGTAGCTCGTCGGGCACATACCCCGACGGTCGGAGGTTCAAAACCTCCCCCCGCCACCAAGGAAGGCGCAGGTCAGGGGCCCTCCCGAGGGGAGGGCCCCGGCGCGTCAGGACTCGACTTCTAACGGATCTTCTAAC
>JBQTGU010000029.1:0-64099 GCA_052390575.1 Actinomycetota bacterium
GGGAGGAGTGCCCCTGAGGCGTCGACTCCCACCACGGCCGTACGATCGTGGGCGGGCCGCTAGCTCAGTTGGCAGAGCAACGGACTTTTAATCCGCAGGTCCTCGGTTCGATTCCGAGGCGGCCCACATCCAGCGTTCCGCGGAGCGCACCTTGTCCACAGGCGTTCAGCTGAACGCACCTTCTCCACAGGTCAGACTGCGGCGCGCCGGAGCAGCTCCTCGTAGATCGTCGGGTCGTCGCGGTCGATCACGGGGCGGCGCCCGCTCGGCCCCCGCTCCCAGTGCATGTCGATCCCGGGGTTGTGGGCGTTCGTCCCGTCGGGCAGGAACAGGTGGGGGCTGCCCTGCACCTCGCCGCTCCGGTCGGCCTCCTCGAAGCGCGCCACGCCGTCGTCAAGTGCGCCGGCGAGCGCGTCGCCATCGACTCGGTCGCATTTGCTCGCGACCTCGAGGATCACGTGCCGCATCGAGATGCACCGCGAGTCGCCGAAGAAAGCGAGCCGCAGCGCGAGGTCGAGCTCCTCGGCAGCCCGGACGTCGTGGGCGCACACGGCCTGCACCGCCTCGAGCGCCGGGAGCGTCGTGACCGGCCATTCCCACTCGGGCGCGTCCCACTCCTGCCAGCCCGCCTCGGGGGCCACCGCGCCGAGGACCGCGACCTCGGCGGCCAGGGTCTTCCTCGGCGTGACCCGCTCGTTGAAGAGCTCGAGCGGGAACGGCCGGTGCTCGAACGTCACCGCCTCGTCGAGCCCGAGGCGGCGCCGGGTCTCGTGCAGGCGGTGCAGCGCGAGGTGCGCCCACGGGCACCCGACGTCCGACCAGATCGCGATCGTGCCCGGTGCGACGTCCACACCGCGGAACGTACCCGTCAGCCCCCGCCGGCAAGCACGTCGACGAGCGCCGCCGCCGGGTGGCCCAGCGCCTCGGCGACTGCGGCGTTCGTGACCTGGCCAGTGTGGGTGTTGACGCCTCCGGCGAGCTCGGGGTCCGAGCCGATTGCCCCGGCGACGCCCCGAGTGGCGAGCTCGACCGCGTACGGGAGCGTGGCGTTGGTCAGGGCGTAGGTCGACGTCGTCGGCACCGCGCCGGGGATGTTGCCGACGGCGTAGTGGAGGACACCGTGCTCCTCGTAGACGGGCTCGGCGTGGGTGGTCTCGTGGATCGCCTCGACCGATCCGCCCTGGTCGATGGCACAGTCGACGATCACCGCGCCGGGGCGCATCTCCCGGACCATGGACTCGGTCACCACGACCGGCGCCCGGCCGCCGGGCACGAGCACCGCCCCGATCACGAGGTCGGCGTCGGCTACCGCGCGCGCGACCGCACCGCGCGTGCTGGCCAGCGTCATGATCCGGCCCTTGTGGATCTGGTCGACCCAGCGCAGCCGGTCGAGGTCCTTGTCGAACAGCTGCACCTCGGCCTCCATGCCCTGGGCGATCCAGGCCGCGTTCCAGCCGACGTTGCCGGCGCCGAGCACCACCACGCGCGCCGGTCGCACACCGGGCGCGCCGCCCAGCAGCACGCCGCGCCCGCCTTGCTCGCGTTCGAGGAAGTGGGCGCCGATCTGCGGGGCCATGCGTCCGGCGACCTCGCTCATGGGGGCGAGCAGTGGCAGTTCGCCTGACTCGAGTTGCACGGTCTCGTACGCGATGCCGGTCACCTTGCGGTCGAGCAATGCCCCGGCGACCTGCGGGTACGCCGCGAGGTGCAGGTAGGTGAACAGCACGAGCCCGGGGCGCAGCCGCGCGAGCTCCTCGGCCTGGGGCTCCTTGACCTTGAGGACGAGGTCGGCGCGCTCCCACACCTCGGCTCCGCTCCGCACCAACTCGGCGCCGGCGCGCTCGTACTCGTCGTCGTCGATGCGCGAGTTCGCGCCCGCGCCCGCCTCGACGAGGACCGGGACGTCGTGGGCGGCGAGCTCGTGCACACCGTCCGGGGTGGCGGCGACCCGGTGCTCACCGTCCTTGACCTCGCGGGGGATGCCGACGGTGAGCGGCGCGGTCATCCGGTCGCTCGTTTCCACGCCTCGGTGAGCACGGTGCGCAGCGTCGCCTCGATGAACTCGAACTCGGTCGGGCCGGCGATGAGCGGAGGCGAGAACTGGATCACCGGGTCGCCCCGGTCGTCGGTGCGGCAGATCAGGCCCGCCTCGTAGAGCCGCGACGCGAGGAAGCCCCGCAGCAGCTCCTCGGTCTCCTCCCGGCTGAACCGCTCCTGCGTGTCGGCGTCCTTGACCAGCTCCAATGCCTGGAAGTACCCGGCGCCGCGCACGTCGCCGACGAGGGGGACGTCGCGCAACGACTCGAGCCGGTCCCGCAGCTCCGGCTCGTGGGTGCGGACGTGCTCGAGGATCTGTTCCTCGTCGAAGAGCTCGAGGTTGGCGAGCGCGACGGCACAGCTGACCGGGTGGCCACCGAACGTGATCCCGTGCAGGAAGGACTGCTTCTCGGCGAGGAACGGCTCGGCGAGGAAGTCGCGGGCGATGACCGCGCCGAGCGGCGAGTACCCGCTGGTGAGACCTTTGGCGACGGTGATCATGTCGGGGAGGTAGTCGTAGCGCTCGCAACCGAACATGTGGCCGAGCCGCCCGAATGCGCAGATCACCTCGTCCGAAACCAGCAGCACGCCGTAGCGATCGCAGATCTCGCGCACGCGCCCGAAGTAGCCCTCGGGCGGGACGAAGCAGCCGCCGGCGTTCTGCACCGGTTCCAGGTACACCGCCGCGACCGTGTCCGGCCCCTCGGAGACGATCGCCTCCTCGATCGCGCCGGCGGTCGCGGCGCTGAACGCGGCCTCGTCGTCGGCGAGGGGATGGCGGTAGCGGTTGGTGTTGGCGACGTGCACGCCTCCGGGCGTCACCGGCTCGAACGGCTCTCGAATGGCCGGGATGCCGGTGATGGCCAGCGCGCCCATGGAGGTGCCGTGGTAGGCGGTCTCGCGGGCGATCACCTTGTACCGGTCGGGTTGGCCCCGGGAGCGGAAGTACTGCCGGGCCAGTTTCCAGGCGGACTCGACCGCTTCAGAGCCGCTGCCGGTGAAGAACACCCGGTTGAGGTCGCGGGGCGCGAGGTCGGCGAGTCGAGCCGCGAGGCGGATGGCGGGCGGGTGGGCGTAGCTCCAGATGGGGAAGTAGGCGAGCTCTTCGGCTTGCGCCCGCGCCGCCTCGGCGAGCTCGGCGCGGCCGTGTCCGAGTTGCACCGTGAACAGGCCGGCGAGGCCGTCGAGGTAGCGCCGGCCGTGCTCGTCGAAGACGTAACACCCCTGGCCCCGCGCGATGACGGGCACTTCCTTGGTGTCGTAGCTCGCCAGGCGGGTGAAGTGCATCCAGAGGTGGCGCTTGGCGGCGGCCTGAAGGTCGTCGGTCACCGCGTGCCCCAGGCGTAGGTCTGCTTGTAGAGGCGGAGGTAGGTGAACGTCTCGACGGTGCGCACGCCCGGGATGGCCCGCACCTTGTCGTTGAGCAGGCTGAGCAGGTGGTCGTCGTCCTCGCACACGACTTCCGCCAGGAGGTCGAAGGAGCCGCCGACGATCACGACGTAGTCGACCTCGGGGATCGCCGCGATCGTGTCGGAGACCTCGCGGAGGTCGCCCTCGATACGCAGGCCGATCATGGCCATGCGCCGGAAGCCGAGCGTCAACGGGTCGGTGACCGCCACGATCTGCACCACGCCCGCCTCGATCAGGCGCTGCACCCGCTGGCGCACCGCGGCTTCCGAGAGCCCGACCGCGGTCGCCAGCTTCGTGTACGGGAGCCGGCCGTCGCGCTGGAGGGCTTCGATCAGCGCCTTGTCGACCTCGTCGATGACGACCGGCCGATCCTCGCTGCTCATGTCGCCGACGATGGCCCACGAGGATCGCGAATGCAAGGGAAGCCGTCGTTCGCACCGGTTCAGGAAACGAAATCCGTGGCGCGCACGACGGGAGTCTGCGGATCGCGACCTACGATCGGGCGGTGCGCCCGCCCGCCGCGCCGCTCGCCCCCGGCTACCGGGAGGCGCCGCTGTGGCGGGTCGGCGTCGAGCCCGGGCCGGCCCCGTCCCGCATCGCCCCGTTGCCGCCCCGCGGCGACGTCGTCGTCGTCGGCGGCGGCTACTGCGGCCTGGCTGCCGCCGCGGAGCTGGCCCGCCGGCACCGCGATGTGGTGCTCGTCGAGGCGGAGGAGCTCGGGTTCGGGGCGAGCACGCGCAACGGCGGGATGGTGATCCCCGAGCTCAAGCACGGGCCCCGTCGGCTGGAGCGCGACCACGGGCAGCTGGGACGGGAGCTGGTCGCCGCGACGTTGGCGGCGTTCGAGCTCGTCGAGGCGCTGGTGACCGAGCTCCCCGTGGACTGCGAGTACGAGCGGTCGGGTGGCCTGCTCCTGGCCCACCACCCGGCGATGACGCGCTCGCTCCGGTCGGCCGAACGAGAATGGTCCGACGACCTGGGCGAGCCGGCGCGGTACGTGTCGCGGGACGAGCTCGTCGACGAGATCGGCACCGACGCGTACCACGGCGCGCTGCTCCTCGAGCGCACCGGCGGCCTCCAGCCGGCGAAGTACCACGCCGGCCTGGTTACAGCTGCGGTCGCGGCCGGCGCGCGGCTGCACGACCACACCCGGGCGACGAGGATCGATCGCGGCCGCGCCGGCTTCCGGATCGCGACGACCCGAGGCGAAGTGGAGGCCGGTGACGTCCTCGTCGCCACCAATGCGTACGCCGACGGCCTGGTCCCGGAGCTGGTCCGCCGGGTGCTGCCGGTCGGGAGCTTCATCATCGCCACCGAGGTGCTCGAGCCCGCGCTGCGCAAGGAGATCAATCCCCGGGGCCGGATGCTCTACGACACGCGGAACTTTCTCGCCTACTGGCGCCTCTCGTCCGACGGCCGGCTCGTCTTCGGCGGGCGGACCAGCCTGCGCGCCACCACGGTGGCCGCCGCGCGCGACGTGCTGTACCGCAAGATGCTGCGCATCCACCCCCAACTCGCCGGCGTGGCGGTCGAATACGCCTGGGGCGGGGACGTCGCGATTACGCGGGACCGTCTCGCCCACTGCGGTCGTCTCGACGACGTCGCCTACGTGACCGGCTGCAACGGCACCGGGATCGCCCTGGCGACGTGGCTGGGCTCGCGGATGGCGGCATGGATGTGCGGTGAGGGGCCGCCGCCTCCGTTCGCGGCTCTGTCGTTTCCGGTGGTGCCGCTCCGACGTCTGGCGGGCGCGTACCTCCCGACGGTGGGGATGTGGCTCAGACTGCGCGACCGGCTCGGCCGGTAGCGACCGCCCTTACTGCCTCGCGGGCGCCACCCACCCGGGTCGTGCCGCTCGCATCAGGCGACGGCGGCGCAGAACGTAGCGAAGCTGTCGACGTAGCGGTCGATGTCGGCGTCAGTGTGCTGCACCGAGATCGTCCACTGCTCCTCGTCGCCCGGGGTCATGAACACACCTCGGTTGAGGACCCACGGGAACGACGCCTCGTAGAGCTCGGTCCGCGTCTCGAGGAAGTCGCGGTAGTTGCGCAAGGGCTCGGGGCGGTAGGACACGCAGCCCTTGGCGCCCAGGTCGACCGTGTGGGCCGGGATCCCGTGCTCGGCGATGGTCTTGCCGCATCCCTCGGAGAGCCGGGTGCCGAGGCGGGCGAGCTCGTCGTACGCGTCCGCGGTCATGACCTCGGTGAGGCAGGCGAGGCCGGCCGCGGCGATCAGCGGGTTGCCGTTGAACGTGCCCTGTTGCGCGGCGCCGTGCGCGATGACGTCCATGATCTCGGCCTTGCCGCCGAAGGCCGCGCCCGGCGTCCCGCCGCAGATCGCCTTGGCGAGGCACACGAGATCGGGCTGCACGCCGAAGCGTTCGGTCGCGCCGCCGGCGGCGATCGTCGCACCCGACTTGACCTCGTCGAAGATGAGCACGACCCCGTGCTTCGTGCACAGCTCGCGTGCGGCCTCGAGGTATCCCGGCTGCGGGACCACGACGCCGATGTTCATCATGACCGGCTCCATGATGAGACAGGCGACCTCGTCGCCCCGCTCGTCGAGGAGCCGGCCGAGGGCACCGGCGTCGTTGAACGGCACCACCAGAGTGTGGCGGGCGACGTCGGCGGGAATGCCCTTCGACATCGGCGCGGTCGCGGGCTGGTCGCGCCCGCCCATGGCATCGGCGTTCGGCACCACCGAGAACATCACCGTGTCGTGGTGGCCGTGATACGAGCCCTCGATCTTGACCACGTCGTCGCGCCCGGTCGCGGCCCGGGCGATCCGGATCGCGTCCATCGTCGCCTCGGTGCCCGAATTGGCGAAGCGAATCTGGTCGAGGCGGAACCGCCGGCACAGCTCCTCCGCGAACGCGACCGTCACCTCGGTGCTGGCGGCGAAGTGCGTGCCCGTGCGGGCCGCCCGCTCGATCGCCTCCGCCACCTTGGGGTGGGCGTGGCCGACGACCATGGCGCCGAACCCGTTGTGGTAGTCGACGTACTGGTTGCCGTCGACGTCCCAGACCTGGCTGCCCTCGCCCCGCTGCACGTAGATCGGGTACGGGTCGCCGGCCTGGAAGGACGAGCCCACCCCGAGGGGCATCGAGCCCAGCGCCCGTTCGTAGAGCTCGCGCGACCGCGGCGTCCGCGCCAGCAACTGCTTCGTCTCGTCCTCCGCGATCTGCGCGGTCTTCAATGCTTCACCATGACGTGCTTGAGCTCCGTGTAGTGCTCGATGGCGTAGATCGACATGTCCTTCCCGTAGCCCGACTGCTTGAAGCCACCGTGGGGCATCTCCGAGACCAGCGGGATGTGGTCGTTCACCCAGACGGTGCCGAACTGGAGGCTCTTGGCCATGCGCATCGCCCGGCCGACGTCACGGGTCCACACGCTGGCGGCGAGGCCGTAGTCGACGCCGTTGGCCCAGGCGAGCGCCTCGGCCTCGTCGGCGAACCGCTGGACGGTGACGACGGGGCCGAAGACCTCGCGCTGCACGATGTCATCGTCCTGGCCCACGCCCGCCAGCACCGACGCCTCGTAGAAGAACCCGGGGCCGTCCCGCTCGGCGCCGCCGACGACGACCTCGGCGCCCCTCTCGCTTGCCTTGCCGACCATCGCCCCCACCCGCTCGCGTTGCTCGGCCGACACCAGCGGCCCCAGTTCGGTGGCCTCATCAGTGGGTGTTCCGACCACGATGCTCTTGGCCGCGTCGGCCAGCCCGCCCACCAGGTCGTCGTAGACCGCCGCACCGGCCACGACCCGGCAGGCGGCGGTGCAGTCCTGACCGGCGTTGTAGTAGCCGCCGATCTTGACCCCTTCGATGACCGCGTCGACGTCGGCGTCGTCGAACACGAGCACGGGCGCCTTGCCCCCGAGCTCGAGGTGGACGCGCTTCAGCGAGTCCGCCGCCGCCCGGGCGATCGCCCTGCCGGTGGCGACGTCGCCGGTGAGCGACACCATCGCGACGCGCGGATGGGTGACAAGCGCGGCGCCGGCACTCTCGCCCCGGCCGCAGATGACGTTGAGGACCCCGGCGGGGAACAGGTCGGTGGCGAGCTCGGCGAGGCGCAGGGCGGTCAACGGCGTGAGCTCCGACGGCTTCAACACCACGGTGTTGCCGGCCGCCAGCGCGGGGCCGACCTTCCACGCCGCCATCATCAGCGGGTAGTTCCACGGCGCGATCGAAGCGACGACACCGATCGGGTCGCGCCGCAGCATCGACGTGTACCCGGCCATGTACTCGCCCGCGGCCCGCCCCTCGAGCAGGCGGGCGCCCCCGGCGAAGAAGCGGAAGTTGTCGATGGTCATGGCCATCTCGTCGCCCATGGTCGCGATCGGCTTGCCGACGTTGCGCGACTCGAGCGCGCCAAGTTCGTCGGCGGACTGCTCGAGCCGGTCGGCCAGCTTCAGCAGGCACAGCGCGCGGTCCTGGGGTGTCGACTGCGCCCACCCGTCGAACGCGTCGGCGGCGGCCGCGACCGCGGCGTCGACATCGGCGGCGTCGCTCGCCGGCACCTCGGCGATCTGCTCGCCCGTGGCCGGGTCAACCACGGCGTCGGTGGCGCCGCTCCGCGCCGGCGACCACTGCCCCCCGATGAAGTTCTGGTTCGGCATCGTCGCTCCCCGCTGACCCCGTCCTGTTGTTCCGCGTTCGTCTAAGGGCACGATGTTGCGCCGGATTCGGCGCCCGCGCAAGGGATTCCGTCGTGGCTCCGGCGACTCGCGCCGGTATCCCTTGCCAAGCGGGCGAGCGTCTGCGAATGTCCGACGGCAACGACGCCGGGGCAAGGGGGGCGACGGCAATGGCCGACCGGGAGGGCACGGGCCGCAAGGGCCTCAAGCTGGGGGCCATCGGGCTGGCCTCCACAGTGGTCATCGGCGTCGCATCCACCGCGCCGGGTTACAGCCTGGCGGCGACCCTCGGGTTCGTGAACGCGGAAGTCGGACTCCAGGCCCCCGCCATCATGTGGCTGGCCTTCGTGCCCATGTTGTTCATCGCCTCCGCCTACTACTACCTGAACCGCGGCGACCCCGACTGCGGCACCACGTTCACCTGGGCCACGAAGGCCATGGGCCCCAAGACCGGGTGGATGGGCGGTTGGGGCATCTTCGTCGCCGACCTGGTCGTCATGCCGCTGCTCGCCGGCATCACCGGCGTCTATTTCTTCCTGCTCCTGGGCGCGAACGGGCTCGCCACCAACGAGTTCTGGATCGTCTTCGTGGGCTGCATCTTCATCGCCGTCATGACCCTGATCACCTGGATCGGCATCGAGCTGTCGGCCCGAACCCAGGTCGGCCTGCTCGCAGCCGAGCTGATCGTGCTCGTGATCTTCGCTGCGGTCGCGCTGTACAAGGTGTACTTCGACGACCCCGCGAACTCGGTGGACCCGTCGCTGAGCTGGCTCAACCCGTTCAAAGTCGGCGACCGGGGCGCCCTGATCGCCGGCTTGCTCCTGGCCGTGTTCATCTACTGGGGCTGGGACAGCGCGGTCACGGTCAACGAGGAGACCGACGACGTCGCCCGAACTCCGGGGCTGGCCGCGGTGCTCTCCACGCTCATCCTGCTCGGCATCTACGTCGTCGTTTCGGTCGCAGCCCAGGCCTACGCCGGTAGCGACTTCCTCGTCGCCAATTCCGACGACGTGCTCAGCGCGGTCGGGAAGGACGTGCTCGGTAGCGGCTTCGACAAGTTCCTGATCATCGCCGTGCTCACATCGGCGGCGGCGTCCACGCAGACCACCATCTTGCCGACGGCTCGAACCGCGCTCTCGATGGCGGTGCACAAGGCCGCGCCCGACAAGCTCGGCGACGTCCATCCCCGGTACCTCACGCCCACCTGGGCGACCCTGGGCTTCGGCGCGATCTCGATCGCCTGGTACATCGGCCTGTCGATCGTGAGCGACGACGTGCTGGCCGACTCGCTGGTGGCGCTCGGCTTCATGATCGCCTTCTACTACGGGCTCACCGGGTTCGCCTGCGTGATCTACTACCGGAGGGTCCTCTTCAAGAGCGTCAGGAACTTCCTGTTCATCGGCCTGTCACCGTTCCTCGGCGGGGCGATGCTCACCTACATCTTCTGGGAGGCGTGGTTCTACTACGCCGACCCGGCCAACTCGTCGTCGGGCAAGGAGTGGCTCAACGTGGGGCCGCCGCTGGTGATCGGCGTCGCGCTGATCCTGTTCGGCGTGCCGCTCATGCTCCTCTGGTTGTTGCGGGCCCCCGAGTTCTTCCGGCGCAAGCGCGAGGTCGCGACGGAGAAGCCCGGGTAGCCAACCGGATCACCTCGCGTTCAGGCGAGGTTGGGACAAATCGTCCCGGCCTCGGCCGCGATCGGATCAGCGGGAGTGATGTCCCGTGTCTCGACGTTGACCGACCAGCTTCCGAACTCGCCCGAACTCGTCTCCGTGATCGTCACGACGTACACGTCCGGAGCGCTGCCGGGCGCGACCGTGTAACTCACCTGGTCGGCGGTGAGTCCCTCGTCGGCGAGGCTGGCGAGGCATTCGTCGAACGCCGCCGTCAGGATGGCGATCGCTTCGTCGCCGTCACCACCGCCGGTATCAGGCTCGGGCTCCGGCTCCTCCTGCGGCGGGATCTCGCCCACCCCGCCGGGCGGGAAGATCTGCACTTCCGTGACCTGGATGACGACAATCGTCGTCGGGTCGAAGCCCGGCCATTTCGTGCCCGTGTACGTCGGCTTTGGGATGTCGCGGGGCGGGAGCAGCGGGTTGCCGCAGCGACAGCGCACCACCGGCTTGCCGTAGACGTCGACGAGCACAGCGGTTCCGGCCTGAAGGACGGCCTGGAACGACACCGCCTTCCCGTTCTCGAACGTATGGTTGGTGATCCGGGTGTCGGACGTGACGGTGGTCGGGACCAGGTCGCGCACGTACGTGGGTATCTCCGACACCTGGATGCCGACCACGCGGGCCCACTCCGACGCCTGGGCGGAGTTGGCCGGGTCGGTCAGGAACGTGATGATCCCTTCCCGGTCGCAGAGTGTGTTGTCGCCGGTGCCGCCGAACGGGCCCGAGGGCGGCGCGAGCGTGTTCGGCGGTGGGGCTTCGGGCGCGACCGGCGGTGTGAACGGGTTGGGGCCCGGTTCGGTCGCGCTGACCAGCTTGACGTCTTCGGCCTTGGCCTCGTCGTCGCCGCCGGCCACGAGCACGCCCACGAGGACACCGACGCCGATCGCCACGACGAGACCGATCGCGACGAGCGTCTTGGGGCTGATCCCCGATCCGCCGGCCGCGGCGCCCGCCGCCGCTCCGGAGCGCGGCGGCCCGGACGGCGGCGGTCCCGGCGGTCGTCCCGGCGGCGTCGTCATCGGCGCGTGCTCCGCCCGTACCCCGTCACCCGCGCGCCCCCCGACATCGGCGAGATCATCCTCTGCGCGACGCCTGAGAGCAAGCGCGGTTGTCGGTCCCGCCGTAGTGTCCGCCCGTGACCGACCCGCCGTTCACGGCCACCCACACGGCCCCCGCCGAGGGCATGGACGCGTGGCGGGCGCCGGATCCGAGCCAGGCGCCCGACAACCGACTCGATCCCGAGCTTCCGGTCTCCGTGGTCGAGGAGACCACCGGCTGGGCGCGGGTTCGGTGCAGCAACGGATGGGAGACATGGGTCGACGCGTCCAAGCTCGTGGCCGTTCCTCCCGTCGCTCCCGTCACGCCGGGTGCGTTCGCTCCGACGCACACCGTGCCCGCAACCGGGCTCGAAACGCGCGACCAGCCTGACTTCGCGCAGCCACCGACCAACCGCCTCGACCCGGGACTGCCGGTCGAGATCGCGAACCGGTGGGGGGATTGGGCCAAGGTGCGCTGCTCGAACGGCTGAGAGACATGGGTCGACGACCGCGGCCTGCTCAACGCCTGAGCCGCGTCGCCAGCGCGTCGGGCGCCACGACGACGTCGAGTCCGGCGCGGTCGGCGAGCCACTCCCGGTTGCGGCGGTTGACGTCGTCCGTCTCGTCGTAGCGGTTGAGCGCGACCACCACCTCGTGGTCGTCGAACGATGCGACCGACAGCCGCACCGCGTTGATCGCGCCGAGTCCGGCGTCGGCCACGAGTACCAGCGCGTCGGGGCGCAGCGCCGCCACCAGGTCGACGGTGTCGCCGTCGGCGGCCAGCGGCGAGCGCGGACCGCCCACGCCTTCGACGACACCCACTTCGATCCCGGCGGACCAGCCGATGTCGGCCGCGAGCTCGGCGACCGTGAACGGCGGCAGACCGAGCGCGTCGGCGGCCATCGGCGGGGCCATCGCCGCGCCCAGCGACCGGGAGGGCGGGCACACCACGTCGGGGCGCTCGCCCGTCGCGGTTGCGAGCACGTCGGCGTCGGTGGGCCCGGCGCCCGGTTCGAACGACTGCACCGGCTTGCGGGCGGCAACGCGGACCCCGGTCTCCCGCAGCGCCCGCAACGTCGCCGCCGCGAACCACGTCTTGCCGACCTCGGTGCCGGTGCCGGTGACGACGACCAGCCGCCGCGGGCGGTCCGTCACAGGTCGGCCAGCGCGGCCTTCAGCCCGTCGATCTGGGCCGGCGTGTGCGCGGCCGACAGCGCGACCCGCAGTCGCGACGTGCCCGGCGCCACCGTCGGGGGTCGGATGGCGGGCACGAGCATCCCCAGCTCGAGCAACGCCGCCGCCGCCGCCAGCGTGCGGGCCTCGTCGCCGAGCACGACCGGCACGATGGGGGACGGGTGCCCGGGGCGCAACCGTTCGACGTGGTCGCGCAGCCGCGCCCGCAGGGTCGCGCCCTCGCTCGAGCGGACCACGCCCACCGCCGCCAGCGCCGCGGCGGTGTCGGCGGGGCTGGGCGCGGTGGTGAAGATGTAGGAGCGGGCCCGGTTCACCACCAGCTCTGTGAGCGGAGCGGGGCCGGCGACGAAGCCGCCCAACGCGCCCAGCGTCTTCGACAGCGTGCCGACGCGCAGCACGTCGAGGCCGTCGGCGCCGTCGAGGTCGGGGTCGGGCCCGAGCACCGCGTGGGCTTCGTCCAGCACGAGCAGCGCGGAATGTCGGGCGCACAGCTCGGCCAGCGCCTCCACCGGTGCGAGGTCGCCGTCCATCGAGAACACGGTGTCGGTGACGACGACGCGCCGTTCGCCCGCGGGCGCCGCCTCGAGGAGATGCCGGAGGTGCTCGACGTCGGCGTGGCGGTACACCTCGACCCGGGCGCGGCTGAGCCGGGACCCGTCGATGATCGACGCGTGGTTGAGCTCGTCCGAGCACATCACGACGTCCGGCCCGCCGAACGTGGTGAGGACGCCGAGGTTGGTGGCGAAGCCGGTGGGGAACACGACCGCGCGGTCAGTCCGTTTCCATTCGGCCAAGGCCGCCTCGAGCTCGGCGTGCACCGGGCGGGAGCCCACGATGAGGCGGGCCGAGCCCGATCCGGTGCCCCAGCGGTCGAGGGCGGCGTGGGCGGCGGCCACCACGTCCGGGTGTTGCGTGAGGCCGAGGTAGTCGTTGGAGGCGTACGAGACAACCGGCCGCCCGTCGGGCGCGAGCTTGCCCTCGGGGCCGGCGGCGTCGAAGTCGCGGGGCTCGCGCCAGCGGTCGGCGGCGCGGATCACCCGTCCTTCGGAGTCGGCCCATTCCCGCCAGCTCACGCGGTCACCTCGACGATGGCCTCGACGAGCACGTCGACGATCCGGCTCACCTCGTCGGCCGTGATGGTCAGAGGCGGCATCACGATCACGACGTCACCGAGCGGACGCAGCAGCACGCCGCGCTCCACCGCCGCCGCGCACACCCGCCGACCCCACCGGAGCCCGTCACCCGGCGGTGCGAGCTCGACGCCGACCATGAGCCCGCGCTGTCGGACCTCACCGACCGCGGGCAACGAGGCAACGCGCTCGCGCAGCGCCTCCCCGAGCTGCGCCGACCGGGCTCGCACGTTGGCGAGCACGTCCCGTTCCTCGAGCAGCTCGAGGTGCCGGAGCGCCACCGCGCACGCGAGCGCGTTCCCGCCGTACGAATGGCCGTGGTAGAGGGTGCGCTCGCTCAGATCGGGGCCGAGGAACGCGTCGAACACCCGCTGGCTCGCGACCGTGACCGACTGGGGGAGGTAGCCGGCGGTCAGGCCCTTGCCCAGGCACAGCAGGTCGGGCCGCAGCCCGCACTGCTCGGAAGCGAAGAGCGTGCCGGTGCGGCCGAAGCCGGTGGCGACCTCGTCGCAGATCAGCAGTACGTCGTGGGTACGGCAGGCGACGGCGAGCGAGGCGAAGGCCTCGGGCGGCGCCAGCTGCATCCCGGCCGCCCCCTGCACGAGCGGCTCGACCACCACCGCGGCCAGCTCGGACGCGTGCTCGGCGACCAGAGCTGCCGCGGCCTCGAAACAGCCCGGCTCACCGAACCCGGGGGCGCGCACCACCGGGAACCGCAGCGGATCGAACAGGTCGGTGCCGAATCCGCCCGCGCCGACCGAGAGCGAGCCGACCGTGTCGCCGTGGTACGCGCCTCCGAACGCGAGGTAGCGCGCACGTCCCGCGACGCCGCGGTTGACCCAGTACTGGAACGCGATCTTCAGAGCCTGCTCGACCGCGGCGGCGCCGTCGGAGGCGAAGAGGAAGTGGGGGCCGTCCACCGGCACGACCTGGGCAAGTGCCTCGGACAACTCGACCACGACGCGGTTGCCGTTGCCGAGCATGGTCGAGTGCGCGACCCGGTCGAGTTGCGCCCGCAGCGCATCGTCGAGCTCGGGGACGCGGTGGCCCAGCGTGTTCACCCACAGCGACGAGATCGCGTCGAGGTAACGACGGCCCTCCACGTCGACGAGCTCGTGGCCCTCGGCGTGGTCCACGACCAACGGCGCATTGTCCCCGTACGCCGCCATCTGCGTGAAGCCATGCCACACGACGGCGGCGTCGCGCTTGACCCACTCCGTGCCTGCCGCATTCGCTCGCTCGCTGCGGGTCGGGATACCCGGCCCGCGGTCGCTCGCTCGCTGGCGAGCTCCCTGCGCTCGCTGAGGCTCGCTCCGGTCGCCGCGCGCCGCTCGGTCTGCGGACCTACTCGGCGACATGTTCGGCGCCCTGGGCGCGCAGCGTGGCGCGGAGCTTGCCCGCCGCGTCGTCGAGCACGCCTTCGGGCGGGTTGGGATCGGCGTGGGCGAACGACAGCTCCCCGGCCGAGTTGATCGGGACCACGTGGATGTGGGTGTGGGGCACCTCGTCGCCCACGATCATCATCCCGATCCGTCGGGGCGAGAACGCCTCCTGCTGCGCCTTCCCGATCGTCTGGGCCACGGTGAAGAGGTGCTGCGCGATTGGGGGATCGAGATCGATCCAGTGGTCCACCTCGTCGCGCGGCACGACCAGGGTGTGGCCGGGGTTCATCGGCGCGATGGACAGGAAGGCGACGCAGCGATCGTCCTTCCACACGAACGTCCCCGGGATGTCCCCGTTGATGATCTTGGTGAAGATCGAGGGCACGGGATCAGGCTACTGACGGGCTGCGTCGCGCACGACGGGCGCGACCTCGGCCATGAACCGGTCGAGCGTCTCCGGGAGCCCGAAGTCGGTGAACTGGAGGACGAACCCCTCGACTCCGTGGTAGCGGACTTCGGCGCCGAGCGCGTCCGCGACCTCGGGGGCGGTACCGCCAACGAGGCCGCCCCAGGCCCCGAACCGGCGCTCGGCGACAGCCAACACGTCCTCGCGCGACGCCTCGTCGGGCGCCAGCGCGACCGGGTGCTGGGCCGACACCCGGGCCCCGCCGGCCTCGGCGCGCAGCTTGCCCAGGCGGTTGATCGCGTACGACGGGCAGTTCCACCAGTCGGCGTGGTCGCGCACGATCGGCATCGTCAGCTTTGGTCCCGCCCCGCCGATGTGTACCGGCACCTTCGCCTGGACCGGCACCGGCCGCCCGACCGCGTCGACGAGGCGGAAGTGCGCGCCGGTGTAGTCGAACGGCTCGCCCGCGAACATGAGCGGCAGGATCTCGAGCGTCTCGCGCATGCGGGCGGCCCGCACCGCCGGGCCCCCGGCGCCGATGCCGTAGGTCTCGAGCTCCGCTTCCACGGACCCCCAGCCGAGGCCCAGCTCGAGCCGTCCGTGGCTGAGCACGTCGACGGTGGCGGCCATCTTGGCCAGCACCGCCGGGTGGCGGAACGGGTCGCAGGTGACGAGGTGGCCGATTCGAATGCGCTCGGTGCGCACCGCCAGCGCCGCCGCGGTCGTCCAACCCTCCAGGGTGTCGTGGTGGGGTCCCGCGGGCGCGGCGAGATGGTCCATCAGCCATACGGAGTCGAAGCCGGCGGCTTCGGCCGCCCGCGTGCGCTCGAGGATCGTGTCGAAGCTCATGCGTAACTGGGGGAGGAAAACCCCGAACCACGGACTCGAGCCGGTGCCGGCCGTCACCGCCGCACGTTACCGTCGCGCTCGTGCAGCTGGAGGGGGCGATCGCGCTGGTGACCGGCGGCTCGAGCGGGATCGGAGAAGCGACCGTCGCGCTCTTGCAGGAAGCGGGCGCGCGCGTGGCGGTGCTCGACGTCCAGGCCGAGCGCGGGCACGGCGACCTCGCGATCCCGTGTGACGTCTCCGACGAGGACGCGGTCGTCGCCGCCGTGCACCAAGTTGTGGACGAGCTCGGTCCACCCGATGCCGCCGTGCTGGCCGCCGGGGTCGGCGGCTTCGCTCCCGTGCTCGAGATGAGCTCCGAGGAGTGGGATCGCATCCACCGGGTGAACCTGCGAGGCGTGTTCCTGTGCCTGCGCGAGAGCGGCAGGGCCATGGTCGGCGCGGGCAAGCCCGGCGCCATCGTCGCGGTCGGCTCCGTCTCCGGGCTGCTGAGCGACCGCTACCTCGTGCACTACGCCACCGCCAAGGCAGGAGTGCACCAACTCGTTCGAGTGGCGGCCGCTGAGCTCGGCGAGCGTGGTATCCGGGTGAACGCGATCGCGCCCGGCTGCACCGACACCCCCATGTTCGCCGCCACCGACGACCTGCCCGGCTACCGCGAGCTCGTGTCGGAACGGGCCGCATTGGGTCGCGTCGGCTCGGCCCGCGAGGTCGGCGAGGCGATCCTGGCGCTGCTGCGCCTCGACTGGGTGACCGGCCACGTACTCACCGCCGACGGCGGGGTCACGCTGCGCAGTCCCCTCGATCCTGCCGGCAGCATCGATCGCCGGTGACCGCCGTCCATCACAGCGCCGTCTGCGTGCGCGACGTCGACGCGTCGCTGCGCTTCTACCGCGACGGGCTCGGGTTGCAGACACTCATGGACCATGCCTTCGACGGAGACTGGCGCACCCTGTTCGACGCGCCGTCGAACCGGCTGCGGTCGGTGTTCCTCGGCGATCCCGGCCGCCCCGACATCGGCATCGTCGAGCTCGTCGCCTTCGAGGACGCACCGACCGGCGACCGCGCACCCTCGGAGCCGACCGCCCCCGGCTTCTTCCTCCTCTCTTTCTTTGTCGACGTCGACGAGACGCTGGTCCGCCTCGAGCGGCTGGGCCTCGCCTGGGACACCCGCCGCATCGAGGTACCGGGGCCGGTCGGGCCGGTGCCCATGGCCACCCTCCGCGACCCCGACGGGGTGCTGGTCGAGCTGGTCGGCGCACCCTCCTGACCAGCACTTCTCCCGGTGCGGGTTTGGGCCGCCGGTCGGTACGGGGACGCTTTCGGTGGGCAGCAGTATGAGGAGGGCTGCCGTGAAGCAGATGCAGAGATCAGACGACGCCGGGTTCGACCGCGCCGAGGAGCTCGAGGCCCTGGTGGTCGAGGACCCGACCCGGCCCCACGACGAGGAAGTCCGCGACCTCGTGTGCCTGGCCGACTTCCTCGTGCCGGAGTTGCACCGCGACTCCGGTCCCGAGCAGGCCGCCGAGGCGGTGACCGAGTGGGCCGATGGCGACCCGCAGCTCCTGGCCGAGGCCGAGGACGTCGCCCGCGTCGAGCGCCACGACGAGTCGGCCGAGTTGCTCCACCTCGCGGTCGAGGTGGCGTCAGCGGCCTGACCGCCAAACGGCGAGGGAGCGGCTAGCCGGCGATCGTCGACGCGCCGTCGACCGCGATCGTCTGGCCCGACAGGTAGGCGGCGTCGTCGGAGAGCAGGAACGCGGCGACCGAAGCGATCTCCTCCGGCTGACCGACCCGGGCGAGCGGTACCCGCTTCTCGAACACTTCGGTGGCCTCGGGGCTGAGGAACCGGCCCGCGGTCATCGGCGTGTCGATTCCGCCCGGACAGATGCAGTTGGCGCGCACGCCCTGGCGTCCGTACTGCGTCGCCACCAGACGGGTCAGCGCGTCCACCCCGCCCTTGCTGGCGGTGTAGCCCGACCCGAACCCGTGGCCGCGCAGCGCCGCCGTCGATGCGATCGTCACGATCGATCCCCCCGCGCTCACCAGGTGCGGGAGGGCGTACTTGATGGCGAGGAACGTCCCCGCCAGGTTCACCTCGATGACGTGCAGAAAGTCGTCGAGGGTCACGTCGGCCGCGGGCTTCAGATCGCCCGGATGGAAGATGCCCGCGCACGTCACCACGCCGGACAACCCGCCGAAGGCCGTCACCGCGGCGTCGACCGCGGCGACGACGTCTTCCTCGCGGCTCACGTCGGCGGCGTGCGCGACCACCCGGTCGCCGGCATCGGCCAGCTTCACGGTCTCCTCGAGACCCGGCTCGTCCCGGTCGATCGCGGTCACGTTCGCGCCCTCGCCGACCAGTCGCTCGGTGGTGGCGCGGCCCATGCCGCTCGCCGCCCCGGTGACGAGCACCGACCTGCCCGCGAGCCGCTCGGTCATGACGACGGACGTTACCCTCGCCCGCGTGAGCGCGACCGAGGAGGAGCGATCGGCGCTCGCTGCCATCCTGCGCGCCCACGCCGGCTACTGCCGGAAGACGAGCACTCCGTTCTACGCCGACCTCATGGAGCTCATGGCGGACGAGGTCGACGCCGGCAGCCCGATCGCCGAGCTCATCGCGCCCGATGCCACCGACCCGGAGGCCGGATACCGGCTGCGGGTCCTCGGCGGCCTGCACCGCATGGTGCTCGGCGGTGACGCCCCCGACCTCGCCCGCCACTACCCCTCGACCGGCGGAGACGGCGACGCTGCCGCCGCCTGGCCGCGCATCCGTGAGCTGCTGAACGATCCCCCCGCCGCCGTGCGCGACGCGCTGACCCGCCCGCCCCAGACCAACGAGGTGGGCCGGTCGGCCTCACTGGTCGGAGGCTTCCTCGTCGTCGCGCGCGACACGGGACTGCCCCTTCGTGTGCTCGAGCTCGGGAGCAGCGCCGGTCTCAACCTGCGCTTCGACCGCTTCCGGTACGAGCAGGACGGTGAGGGCTTCGGCGATCCGGCGTCGCCGGTGCGTTTCGCAAACCTGTGGACCAACGGGGTGCCGCCGTTCGCCGCCGGGTGCCGGGTGGTCGAGCGGCGCGGGTGTGACCGCGACCCGATCGACCCGACCGACGAGGCGGGCCGGCTCGGGCTCCTGTCGTACGTCTGGCCGGGGCAGACCGAGCGATTCCAGATGCTGGCGGCCGCGCTCGACATTGCCCGGGCGCACCCGGAGTCAGTGGACCAAGCCGACATCCCCGGCTGGCTCGCCGCGCAGCTGAATGATCCCGCGCCCGGGCTCGCCACCGTGGTGTTCCACTCGGTGGTGTGGTCGTACCTCACCGACGACGAACGGTCGGCGGTGGAGGCGACGTTCCGGGCCGGGGGCGAACGGGCCACGACCGACGCGCCGCTGGCGTGGCTGCGGCTCGAGTCGGCACCCTCCATGACTTCGACCGAGCTCCGGCTGACGACATGGCCCGGCGAGGACGAGCAGCTCCTCGCCACCGCCGGCTACCACGTCGGCCCGGTGAACTGGCTGGTGTGACTCCTACAACCAGCCGCTGCGGCGGAACTGGCGGTACATGAACCCGCACACGAGCGCCATGAACGCGACCACGAGCGGATAGCCGAACGTCCACTCCAATTCGGGCATGTGCTCGAAGTTCATCCCGTAGACGCCGGCGATCATCGTGGGCACCGCCGCGATCGCGACCCAGGCCGAGATCTTGCGCATGTCCTCGTTCTGACGCACGCTCACGCGGGTCAGGTTGGCCTCGAGCACGCTCGTCAGCAGATCTCGGGCGGTCGCGACCCGCTCGATGATGCGCAGCAGGTGGTCGTGGACGTCGCGGAAGTAGTCGGTGAGCTCGCTCTGGGCCCACTGGTACCGGCGGGTCGCCAGGCTCTCCAGCGGGTCCTCCAGCGGCACGGTCGCCTCGTGCAGCTCCAGCACCTCTCGCTTGAGCTTGTAGATGCGCTCGACCGGGTTCTCCTCGGAGTCGGAGAACACCTGGAACTCGACCTCGCGGATGTCGTTCGCCAGGCCGGCCATGACCGGGAGGTAGTCGTCGACGACCTTGTCGACGATCGCGTGCGCGACCGCGCCCGGACCCACCGCGAGCAGCTCGGGGTGCTGGTCGACCCGCCGGCGGACCTCGTTGAGCGCGCTCGCCTCACCGTGACGCACGTGCACGATGAAGTCGCTGCCCACGAACATCTGGATCTCGCCCAGCTCGACCGCCTCGGTCTCGTCTACGTAGCGGGCCGACTTCAGGACCACGAAGACGCAGTTGTCGTACACGTCGAGCTTGGGGCGCTGGTGGGCGCTGATGGCGTCCTCCACCGCCAGTTCGGGCAGCTCGAACTCGCGCTGCACCGCCTCGAACTCCTCCGCAGTGGGCTCGAACAAGCCGATCCACACGAACGCGTTCTTGCGGTGGCAGGCGTCGGCAAGCTCGTCGAGCGCCAGCGAACCGGGCTGGCGCTTCCCCTCCTCGTAGACCGCGCAGTCGACGATCACCGCACGATTGTCGCGCCCGGCGATCGGTTACGCGTCGAGGGTGCTCAACATTTCGTTGAGTCGTTGAATGCTGCGGCGGGTGGCGGCTGCGTAGCCCTCCTCGTCGATGCGGGGGCCGATGAGCTCGAGGTCGAAGCAGCCCTTGTAGCCGGCCGCCAGGACCTGACCCAGGATGCGCTCGAGTGGGATGTCGCCGTCGCCCGGCACCAGCCGGTTCGGCGTCGAAAGGGTGCCCACGGCGTAGTCGCTCACCTGGACGAGCCGGAACGTGTCGGCGCCGGTGGCGATGGTGTCGGCCATGCCGCGCTCGGCCCAGCATGCGTTGATCTCCATGCACACTCCCGTCCCGAGCCGGCGGGCCAGGTCGACGACGTCCCGCAATGTGTGCACGAACCCGACGTCGACCCGCAGCGAGTTCGTGTGCTCGAGCGCAAACGGGATGCCGCGCCCGCCCGCGTCGGCCAGCACCGGCTCGAGCGCGGCCTCCAGTGCGTCGGCGGCCTCCTCCCAGCTGAGGCGGCCGGCCGGCCCGGTCGTGAACACGACGCACTCGGCGCCCACGGCCTCGGCGGTGTCGAGCGCGCGGCCGATCCGTACCCGCTGCTCGTCCCAGCCGGCGGGCGCGTCGAGGTGGAACGGACCGAGGCCGATGAGGTTCGTGACCCGCAGACCGGCGTCGGCGACCTGTCGGGTCCCCTCCTCCCAGCCGGCCCGCTCGAGCTTCGCGACCGACACACCCACGTTGGTGATGCCGGCGTCGGCGTAGAAGGCGAGGTCGCCCTCGAGCGACCAGGCGAAGGTCGAGATCGCGCTCAGCGAGATGCGGGAGTGCATCGGGCGTCGAGCCAGTCGGTGACGATCGGGAACACGCGCGCGGGGGAGTGCAGCCCCGCGATCAGGTCGTCGTGACCGGCGTCGACCGGGAAGCCGTCGGCCCGCCCGACCCGCACGAACGTCTTGTCGGCACTGCCGAGCGCGTCGAACGTCGCCCGCACCGCCTCGGGCGGTCGCTGGAGATCGGCGCCGCCCACGAGCACGAGCACCGGGAGCCCGACGTCGCCGAGCCGGCTCGAGTACACGACCGAGCCGTCGCGAGTGCGCATCACGCCCTCCACCATCCACTCCCGGAACTGGTCGACGAGGTCGGTAGCCTCGTCGGGCACGCCGTGACGGAAGTAGCGCGCGGTCACGACCCAGTCGGTGTTGGCGGGCCGGAAGCTGCTCTCGAGCAGGTCAGAGCGGTCGGCGGCGAGCCGGGGACCGATGTCGGCCACCATCGAGAAGGGGAGGCGGGCGCCGTCGCTCTGCGGGAACTCCGTGGTGACCCCCGGTACCTGCGCCTCGGGTGGCGTCACCACCGGCGATCCCATCGTGATACCGCCCCGCAGCTGCGACGTCGTTCCGGCGATGACCGACGCGTAGAAGGCCAGGCCGCTCATCTCGGTTCCGAGCCAGAACGCCCCCGACGCTCCACTCAGCTCGCACGCGGCCGCGACCGCGGCGGGCAGGTCGAACGCGACGAAGTCGTCGAAGCTCCACTGGAGGGCCCGGTCGGGACCGCCGTCGGGCCAGCTGTCGTTGCGACCGCGCAGGTCGACCAGCCACACGTCGTAGCCCGCCCCGGCCAGGTGGCGAGCGAGCGAGTAGTCGGGGTGGCAGTCGAAGATGAAGCGGCTGCCGCACAGGCCGTGTCCCATGACGACGGGGAACGGCCGGGCGCGGTCGTTCGGGAGACGGCCGGCGGCGCGGTAGCGGTAGAGGCCCACGCGCCAACCGTCGTCGGTGAGCGCGACGTGGCGCTCGTCCTCGCCGGTCTCCCAGACGACGGCGGCTTCGACCTCCGCGTCGGTCGGAGTCGTCGTTGGGCCGATGGATGCCTCGGTCACCCGAGCACCAGGCCGCGGGCCGCGCTGCTCCCCCCGTCGAGCGGGAGGTTCACCCCGGTGACGAGCTCCGACTCGCGGCTGGCGAGGTATACGGCGGCGTAGGCGATGTCGGCGGCGCGACCGAGGCGGGTGAGGTGCATGCCCTCGAGCCGGGTCCGGCGTTCGTCGGTGAGGTCGGCGTCGCGCCGGTCGTTGAGCACGTAGCCGGGGCTGATCGTGTTGCAGCGGATGCTGTGGGCGGCGTAGTCGACCGCCACGGCGCGGGTGAGCGCGTTGAGGCCGCCCTTGCTCGCGATGTAGGCGGCGAGGCCGGCGCTGGCCCGTTCGCCCTGCCGCGAGGAGATGTTGACGATCGACCCGTGACCGGCGTCGATCATCAGGGGCACCGCCGCCCGGCACAGCCACATGGGCGCGGTCAGGTTCACCCGGAGGGTCGCCTCCCAGGCGGCGGTGTCGAGCTCGCCCACCGGACCGTCGTGCCCGGCTCCTCCGGCGGCGTTGTTGACCAGCACCGTCAACCCGCCGAAGCGCGCCGCCGCACCCTGGACGAGACCGGCGCAGGCCACCTCGTCCCCGAGCTCGGCGGCGAGAAACTCGGCGTCGCCGCCGGTGGGTTCGCCCGCCTTGCGGGCGGCGGCGGTGACGGCCTCGCCCCGTTCCTCGTCCCGTCCGGTGACGACGACCCGCGCGCCCTGAGCCGCGAACTCCACCGCGATGGCGCGTCCGATCCCCGCGGTCGACCCCGTGACCAGGGCGATCTCGTCTTGCAGGCGCACGCGGGGAACGTACACCGGTGCCACTGAAGCGAGCCCGGGTGGGACCAGACTGAACAGCAGATGGAAGCGGCACGCTCGACGTACGGGGGGACGACCTGGCGTCCGAGCGAGCGCCCGCGGCCGGGCCAACCCATTGAGGGATGGCCCCGGCCGCAGCGAGCGAGGCAATAGAGATGGAGCACGACCTCGAGATCCCGCAGACGACGCGCCGGGGGCTGGCGATCGCGGCCGGCGTGCTCGGGGTCGTCACGCTCGTCGGCGTGCTCGCGTTCCGCAGCACCGGCGACGTGGGCCGGGCCGCCGACCGGCTCAACCTCGCCAGCGACGTGTTCGACGCCAAGGTGGTCTCGACCGACACCAAGCCGTGCGAGGGCACGACCGAGGCCGACGACATCCAGTGTGAGGAGGTGAGACTGCGGCTGTCGCAGGGGCCGGACAAGGGCGACACCGTCGAGCTGGAGTTCCCGGAATCCGCCACCACGCCCGAGCTGGATCCCGGCGACCGCGTCGTCCTCTCGTACAACCCGAGCGCAGAACCGGGCTTCGAGTACCAGTTCGCCGATCGCCAGCGCCGTCCGGTCCTGCTGTGGCTCACGGTGGTATTCGCGGCGGCGGCGGTGGCGCTGGGCCGCTGGCGCGGCGTGGCCGCCCTCGTCGCGTTGGGTGCCACCCTGGTGGTGCTGGTGCAGTTCATCCTGCCGGCGATCCTCGACGGCAGGAGCCCGGTCATGGTGGCGGTGTTCGGCGCGAGCGCCATCGCCTACCTCGCCCTCTACTTCGCCCACGGCTTCCGAACCATGACGACGGTGGCGCTGCTCGGCACGCTCGCCGCCCTCGCGGTCACGGTCGGGCTGGCGAGCGTGTTCACCGCGCTGGCCGACTTCACCGGCCTGGCGAGCGAGGAGGCCGTGCTCGTCCAGATAGGCGCAGAGAACATCGACCTGAGCGGCCTGGTGCTCGGCGGCATGGTCATCGGTGCACTGGGCGCGCTCGACGACATGACGGTCACGCAGGCGTCGGCGGTGTGGGAGCTACGGGCCGCCAACCCGCGCTTCAAGCGGCGCGAGCTGTCGAGGGCGGCCATGCGCATCGGCCGTGACCACGTGGCGTCGACCGTGAACACGCTCGCGCTCGCCTACGCCGGCGCCGCCCTCCCCGTCCTGATCCTGTTCGTCCAGTCGCGCCAGTCGCTCGGGACCGTCGCCAACAGCGAGACCGTCGCGGTCGAGATCGTGCGCACGCTGGTGGGCAGCATCGGCCTGGTCGCGTCGGTCCCCCTCACGACCTGGCTGGCAACGCGGGTCGTGACTACGGAGTCCCCGCGCCGGGGCCGGGGAACGAGCCCCCGCGGAGCGAGTGGCCCGAAGGGCGCCGGCCGGGTACCCCGGCCGGCGAGGCGAGCGAAGCAATGGAGGAGGCGCCCCCCGAGCAGCAGTTCTGGGGCCGCCGGCGGGGCGGATCGGCTGAGCCTCCGCCGATCCCGCCCGAGGACCCCGGTTGAGCCATTCCCGGCCCCTCACCTAGCCTGGGCGCCCTCCCGCGAGGCCTGTGCCTTCGGTCGTCGCGCGGGTCTCATGTGGCGGATGTTGCTGGGGTGAATCTACGTGTCTGGTGAGTGGCGGGGGTGGGGCGGCCTGGCCGCAGCCGTTGCCGCGGTCGCCCTGCTCGGTGTGGCCCTGGGTGTCGGGGGTTCGGCCGGCGCGGCCGACCCCCTCGACGACGCCAAGGCCCGGGTGGCCGCGGCCCAGCAGGCCGCCGACGAGGCCACCGCCCGCTACGACGAGGCCCAGACCCGCCACGCCGAGGTCACGCTGGAGATCGAGGAGCTCGAGGCCGCCATCGAGAGCGCCAACGCGCGCGCCGGCATCCTCGAGGTCGCGGTCGAGCGGCGGGCGGTCACCGCCTACAAGAACCGCGGGAGCGAGAGCCCCCTCGCCGGTCTGGGCGACGACGAGCCCATCACCGCCGCACGGCGCGAGAAGCTCCTGGCCGAGGCGTCGGCGACTGACAACGCCGCCGTCGACGAGCTCGCCCAGATCAACGACGACCTCGAGGAGCGCCGCACCGAGCTCGAGGAGCAGCGCCGGGACGCCGAGGACGCGCTGGCGGCGATGGAGGCCGAGGCGCAGACGCTCCAGTCGGAGCTGAACACCGCCCAGCAGGCGCAGGCCCAGGTGGAGGAGCAGATCCGCCAGCTCGAGGCCGCCCGTCAGGAAGCGGAGCGCCAGAAGGCGGCACGCGAGGAGGCCGAGCGCCAGGCGCGGGAGCGGGCCGGGTCGTCATCGCGGTCGCAGCCATCCGCTACGCCCCCGGCCGATGTCGGCGCGATCGTCTGCCCGATCCAGGGAGCGGTGTCGTTCATCGACTCGTGGGGCCACCCCCGCCCGCAGGGTCCGCACATGGGCGTCGACCTGATGTCACCGCGGGGGACGCCCAACGTCGCGGTCGTCTCCGGCGAGGCCACGATGCGCGGCTCCGGGGGTCGACCCGGCCTCGGCGTCGCCCTACGCGGTGACGACGGCAACCTCTACTACTACTTCCACCTCGACTCCTACGAAGGCGGCTCGCGCCACGTCGCCCAGGGCGAGGTGATCGGCTACGTCGGCAATACCGGCGACGCCAGCGGCGGGCCGACCCACACCCACTTCGAGGTCCACCCCGGTGGCGGCGGCGCGGTCAACCCCTACCCGTACGTCCGAGCCGTCTGTTAACCGGGGCCGGACAGCAGCCCGCCCGCGTCCGGCCTCCCGGCGCCGGCCCGGAGCGCCCGGAACACCGACACGACGACGAACGTCGCCACCGCCACGAGCACGATCGTGCCGCCCGACGCCAGCGCCCATTGACGCGACGCCGCCAACCCCAGCACGACCGAGGTCAGTCCGATCGTCACCGCGCCGAGCATCGTTCCCCGGAACGAGCGCGCCAGCAGCCGGGCGCTCGCCACCGGCAGCACCATGAGCGCGGCGACCAGCAGCACGCCGACCACCCGCATCGAGGCGACGATGGTGACCGCCGTGAGCACGGCCAGGAGCACGTTCAGCGGCCGCGCCGGGATGCCGGACACGCGGGCGGACTCCTCGTCGAGCACGACCGCAAGTAGCGCCCGGCCCGTTACCGCGATGGCGGCGACGATGACGACGCCGAGTCCCAGCACCGCGTACGCGTCGTCGGCGCCCACCGTCAGGATGGAGCCGAACAGGTAGGGCTGGAGGTTGGCGTCGGTGGACCGGCTGGCGAGCACAACCCCGGCGGCGATCCCGCCGTAGAAGATCAGCGCGAGCGCGAGGTCGCCCGACGCGCTCCCTCGGGTCCGGAGCCACTCGACGAGCACCGCGGCGCCGACCGCGACGGCGAGCGCGGTCCAGGTCGGGCCGGTGCCGACCAGCAGCCCCGCACCCACGCCGGCCACCGCGGCGTGCCCGATCCCGTCGCCGAGGAGCGAAAGCCGCTTCTGCACCAGGAACGTGCCGACGCACGGCGCGGCCGCGCCCACGACCATGCCCGCGACCAGTGCGAGCTGCATGTAGGTGCGGTCGAACGGCCACGGCAACGGCCACGGCATGCCCGGCATCGCGTCCATCAGGCGAGCTCCTCGAGCCAGAGGGGCAGGTCGTCGGCGTGGATGCCCAGGCTCACTCCGGTGGCGGCGAGCTCGGCCGGCGGTCCGTCGAACACCACCCGGCGCTTCAGGACGACGACCCGGTCGAGATCGTCGGCGACCGCCCCGAGCTCGTGCGAGATCAGCAGCACGGCGGCGCCGTGCTCCTCGACCAGGTGCACGAGCGAATCGCGGAACTGCCGTTGGGAGGCGGCGTCGACCCCGGCGACGGGCTCGTCGAGGATCAACAGCTCGGGCTCGCTCGCGAGTGCCTTGGCGATGAGCACGCGCTGCTGCTGCCCGCCCGAGAGCTCGGCGAGTGGGCGGCGGCGGAGGTCGGCCAGCCCCGCCGACTCGAGGGCGTGGTCGACGGCGGCGCGGTCCGCCGGTCGCGTTCGCCGCCACCAGCCCTGGCGCGGCAGCCGACCGGTGGCGACGACCTCCTCGACCGTCACCGGCACGTCGGGCGCGAGCCGGAGCCGCTGGGGGACGTACCCGATGCGCCACCGCTGCGGGAGCCGGTCGGGGCGTTCGCCGAAGAGGCGCACCGCCCCCGCCGCCGGCGCCAGCAGCCCGACCAGCACGCGCACGAGCGTCGACTTCCCCGAGCCGTTCGGGCCCACCAGCGCCACGAACTCCCCCGGCGCGAGGGCGAGGCCGACGTTCTCGAGCACCGGGTCGGGCCCGTACGCGAACGAGACGCCCTCGGCGATGAGCACCGGGGCTCCGCCCTTACTAAGATTCATTCTCATTACTGTAACCCGGGGGTGCGTGATCGTGCGGCGGTGGGCGGCGGCGGGGTTGGTCACGATGCTGGCCGTGAGCGGGGCCGGCTGCCGGTCCGACGAGGGCGGGAGCGCTGGGGTCGACGTCGTCGCCGGCTTCTACCCGTTGGCGTGGGCGGCCGAGCGCATCGGTGGCGACCGCGTGACCGTCACCGATCTGACGCCCGCCGGCACCGAGCCCCACGACCTGGAGCTCACGACCCGTCAGGTCGACGACGTGCTCGATGCCGAGGTCGTCATCGTTCTCGGCGACGGGTTCCAGCCCGCAGTCGAGGACGCCGCCGCCCGCCGTGACGGCACCACGGTCGAGGTCCTCGAGGGAGTCCCGGACGACGCGCTCGCCGAGGGTGACCCCCACATCTGGCTCGATCCCTTGCTGATGCAGGATGTCGTGGGGATCGTCGAAGACGCCCTCGTGCAGGCTGACCCGGCTCACGAGACGGTGTACCGACGAAATGCCGACGACGTTCGGGACGAGCTCGCCGCGCTCGACGACGTGTACCGCGCCGGGCTCGCCATGTGTCAGCTCGATCTCGTCGTCACCGCGCACGACGCCTTCGGTTACCTGACCGACCGCTACGGGTTGCGGAACGAGGGCGTGGCCGGCCTGTCGCCCGATGCCGAACCCGATGCGCGTCGCCTCGCCGAGCTGGCCGACCTCGCGCGCGACGAGGGCGTGACGACTGTGTTCACCGAGGAGCTGCTCTCACCCGAGATCGCCGAGACCCTTGCGCGCGAGGCCGGCGGGCTGCGCACGGAGGTGCTCAGCCCGCTCGAGAGTCGGAGTGACCGAGGGGACTACCTGTCGGTGATGGAGGACAACCTGGCCAAGATCCGAGCCGCCCTCGGCTGCTCGTAAAGTCGTCGGGGTGAGCCCGGGTCACGACCACGGTGAGTTGCGCGCCGGCGCGCGGCACGCGGGGCGACTGCGCGTCGCGCTAGTTGTGACGCTCGTGTTCATGGTCGTCGAGGTCGTGTCGGCCTTCCTCACCGGCTCGCTCGCGCTGTTGTCCGACGCCGCCGAGATGCTGACCGACGCGGTCGGGATCGGCATGGCGGTGGCTGCCATCGGCCTGGCCAGCCGGGCGGCGCGCCGTCCGGGCGACCGCTCGCGCACCTTCGGGCTCTACCGCCTCGAGATCCTGGCGGCGCTCGCCAATGCCGTGCTCCTCCTCGGCGTCGCCGGCTACCTGCTCGTGGAAGCGGGGCTCCGCCTCGGCGACGAGCCCGACGTCCGGGCCGGCCCGATGCTCGTGGTGGGCGCGGCGGGACTCATCGTCAACGTGATCGTCTTCTTCCTCCTGCGGCCCGGAGCCCGGGAGAGCCTCAACGTCGAGGGCGCCTACGTCGACGCGGTCACCGACATGCTCGCCTCGGTCGGAGTGATTGTCGCCGGCGTGGTCGTCGCGACCACGGGCTGGGCCTACGCCGACCCGATCGCGGCCGCCGCCATCGGCCTCTGGGTCCTGCCTCGGGCGTGGAGCCTTGCCCGGCGGTCGTTGCGGGTGCTCATGCAGGCCGCGCCCGCGCATCTCGACGTGGCGCGACTACAAGCCGATCTGGCCGGCCTACCGGGTGTGGTCGACGTGCACGACCTCCACGTGTGGACGCTCACGTCGGAGATGGACGTCGCCAGCGCCCACCTCGTCACGCGGGCTGGGACCGACGCCCACGGCGTGCTCGACCGGGCGCGCGACGTGCTGCGGGTCCAATACGCGATCACCCATGCGACGCTTCAGGTTGAACCGGACGATCACGAAGGGTGCGCGGAGGTGAACTGGTGAGAGGCGTCGAGGCGTTGTTCCTTGTCGCCGCGGTCGGCCTGGTGACCAGCGCGGCGGCGTTCGCCCACGGCGAGGACGGGGTCTTCAGCGGCACCGAGGCGGTCCCGACCAACGGCGATCCGCTGACGGTGTCGCTGCGCGCCCGGCTCCTGTACGTCAACGACAACGAGCCTGCTCCGGGGGCGACTGTCACCGTGGATGCGATCGGTCCGAGCGGCGCGACCGTCGCGCCCGCTCCGCTCACCGACAACGGTGACGGCACGTACCAGGGAGCGCTCGTGCTGAGCGCGTCCGGCGCATGGACGCTGCGATTCACCGCGACGACGCCGAACGCGGCGACCGAGGTCGCCTACACCGCCGAAGCCCCCACGACGACGGTGCTGCCGACCACGACGACGCGAGCGACACGACCGGGCGGCGACGAGGATGACGACGATGGCAGCGGCATCGGTGCGCTCGTCCTCGCGGTGATGGCGGTGGCGGCGGTCGTCGCCGGCGGCTGGCTCTTCTGGCGCCGACGCCGCGATCGGACCGCCTGACGGCGGCGACGCGAGCAACCGCGCGACGATTTCGGCGTGAATAGTCGGCGAATCGCGCTTCGGGTGGTCGCGGTCATTGCCGCCGCGGCCGGACTTGTTGTCGTCGCCGCGTCCCCCGCCGCCGCCCACGCCGAGCTCGAGTCGAGCGATCCGCAGGCGGGGGGCGTCTACGACGACGCGCCCGAGGAGGTGAGGCTTCAGTACACCGAGCCAGTCGAGGCGTCGCTCGGCGCGGTGCGCGTGTACGACGGCCGGGGCGAGCGCCTCGACGCCGGCCAGCCGTCACATCCGGGTGGCGCCTCGAGCACCGTTCGCGTCGACCTGCCTGATCTGCGCGACGGCTCCTACATCGTCACCTGGCGGGTGTTGTCGGCGGACTCCCATCCGGTACAGGGCGCGTTCACGTTCCAGGTCGGGCCCGAGGCCACCGCCGGTGACCTCGACAGCCTGGCGCAACGACTGCTCACCGATCAGGGCGGTAGCGAAGCCGTCGGCGTGATCTACGCGGTGGCGCGCTTCGGCGTGTTCGCCGGACTCGCCCTGCTCGTCGGCGGCGTCGCCTTCGTCGTCCTCGTGTGGCCGCGGGGCCGGGAATCGCAGCGGGCCCGTCGGCTCGTCCGGGCCGGTTGGATCGGGCTGGCGGTGAGCACGGTGGCAGGCCTCGCGCTGCAAGGCCCGTACGCGGCCGGGCTCCCCCTGGGCGACGCCCTCGATCCGGATCTCATCGGTGACGTCCTCGGCACCCGCTCGGGCAAGGTCTGGGCCTTCCGGCTCGTGGTGCTGGTGGTGGCGGTCCCTCTGCTTCGGCGCCTCTGGCCCCGGCGCGGGCCCGTCGTCGAGTACCCGCTGACCGCGGCGTGGAGTGCGGTCGCCGCGCTCGTGGGCGTGGCCCTGGTGGCGACTCCGGGGCTCGCCGGTCACGCCGGCAGCGGCGATCTCGTTCCCCTCGCGGTGCCGGCCGACACCGTGCACCTCGGCGCCGTCGCGGTGTGGCTGGGTGGGCTGGTCATGCTGTTCGCGGCGCTGCTGCCGGGTGCGGACGCAGCCGAGCTGCGCTCGACCGTTCCCCGCTATTCGCAGGTCGCGCTGGTGTCGGTCGGCGCGATCGTCGCCACCGGCCTGTTCCAGTCGTGGCGCCAGGTCGGGAGCCTGACCGGGCTGCGTGACACCGACTTCGGGCGCATCCTCGTGATCAAGCTGCTGATTGTCGGCGCCCTCGTTGTGGCGGCGGCGTTCAGTCGGGAGATCGTGAACCGAACCTTCCGGGCCCGCACCGCGGCCGCTCGCGTCAGCGTCGGCGGCGGGGGTGGGGGCGGGGACGATGAGCCCGAACCGCTCGACGACGCCACCGAAGCCCGCAGCCTCCGCCGTTCGGCCGCGATCGAGGTGGCGCTGGCCGCGCTCGTGCTCGCGGTGACCGCGCTCCTGGTCAACGCCCCGCCGGCGCGGTCGGCCGCGAACCAGCCGATCTCCGAGGTGTTCAAGGCGGACGAGCTGTGGGTCGAGGTGCGCGTCGATCCCGCCCGCGCCGGCCAGAACACGGTCCACGTCACCGCGCTCACGACCACCGGTGCACCGACCGAAGTGCTCGAGATGGAGGTCAACCTCACCCAGCCCGACCGCGACATCGCGCCCCTGAACATGCCGCTGGAGCAGCTCGGGCCCGGACACTACGTCGCCTACAACTTCACCATCCCGATCTCGGGCGACTGGACCCTCATCGCCAACGCCCTCGTCGACGACACGACCGAGGTGGTCGTGAAGGGCGACCTCGCCATCCGCTAGGAGGATGGCCGTTAGGAGGATGGCCGTTAGGAGGGCGGCTCACGCGCAGTCGCGGCACAGGCCAACCAGGTCGACCCGGTGGTGCTGGGTGCGGAAACCGGTGGACCGGGCGATCTGGGCGGTGGCGGCGTGCACCGACTTCTCGAGCCCGGCCGAGGCCGGTACGTCCTCGACCATCCCGCAGTTGGCGCAGATCAGGTGGTGGTGGTGACCGGTGAGGTCCTCGGCGAGCTCGAACCGTGAATGCTCGTCGTTGGTGACGATCCGGTGCACGAGTCCGGCTTGCTCGAGCACGACGAGGTTGCGGTACACCGAGCTCTGCGCGAGGTCACGGCCCGACGCCAGGATCTCCGGGATCGTGAGCGGGCGGGGCGCGGCCGACAGCACCTCGATGATCGCCTTGCGGTTGGCGGTGAGGCGCTGGTTGACGTCGCGCAGGCGACTGTGAATGGCGTCGTGCAGGTCGGCGACCACCTGATTCACAGTAGCGTCGACCGCGTGGAAGCGACCGCGCGCTTCACCGAGCTCGTGCAGCGGCCCGACGCGGAGCTCCCGCTCGACCAGGCGGCCGCGCTCATCGCCGCGCACGCCCATCCCGGCCTCGACGTCGACGCCGTGCTCGGTGCACTCGACCAGCTGGCGGCGGACGCCACCGCCGCCGACACCCCGGAGCTGGCGGAGTTCCTGTTCGTCGAGCGGGGGTTCGTCGGCAACACGAGCGACTACAGCGACCCTCGCAACTCCTACCTCGACGACGTGCTCAGCCGCCGGCTCGGCATCCCGATCTCGCTCAGCGTCCTGATGATGGAGGTCGGACGGCGTCTCGACGTGCCCCTCCGGGGTGTGAGCATGCCGGGGCACTTCCCCGTCCGCCCGGCCGACGCCGTTCCGGTCTGGTTCGATCCCTTCCCCGCCGGCCGCCCACGCGACGAGGAAGGGTGTCGGGAGCTCTTCGGCCGCGTGCGGGGGACCGATGCCGAGTTCCGCGCCCAGTACCTCGAGCCCACGAGCGCGACCGCGATCGTCGGTCGCATGCTCATGAACCTCCAGCACACGCTGCTGCGCCGCGACCCGCCGTCGGCCGCGTGGGTGCTGCGGCTGCGGCTCCGGCTGCCGGGGGCGTCGGCCGACGAGCGGGCCGCGCTCGCGACGCTGATCGGCACGCTCGGGCGGTTCAACGAGGCGGCCGGCGAGCTCGAGACGCTCGCGGGCGAGCTCACCGGCGACGCCGCCGAGAAGGCCGGGCACCAGGCGGCGGCGCTGCGGGCGCGTGGCAACTAGGCGATGCCCCGCGCCCTCCCGATGTTCCCGCTCGGAAATGTGCTGTTCCCGTACGCGCTGCTGCCGCTCCACGTGTTCGAGCCCCGCTACCGGGCGCTCACCGAGGCCTGCCTCGCCGGCGACCGAGAGTTCGGCGTCGTGCTCATCGAGCGCGGCAGCGAGGTCGGCGGCGGCGACACCCGCTTCACGGTGGGCACGGTGGCGAAGATCCTCGAGGTCGGCCGGTTGCCCGACGGTCGCTACGTCCTCGCCGCGATCGGCACGAAGAGGCTGCGCGTCACGCGTTGGCTGGCGGAGGAGCCCTACCCGCGTGCCGACGTCGAGCTCCTCGACGACCGGGCTTGTGACGACGCGGCCGCGCCCGACACCGAGAGCCGGCGCACCGAGGTCGAGCGCCTGCTGCGGCGCGTCCTCGCGCTGCGAGCCGAGCTGGGGGACCCCGCACCGTCCGCCGACGTGCAGCTCGACGAGGACGTGGCGCGGGCGTCGTTCGAGGCGGCCGCAGTCGCGCCCCTCGGCCCGCTCGACGCCCAGCGCGTGCTCGAGCTCGAGTCGCCGTCGGCGCGACTCGAGGCGCTCGAGGGCCTGTTGTCCGAGGAGGCCCGGTTCCTCGAGCTTCGGCTGGCCGGCTCGTGAGACGCGACCCTTGGCTACCCTGACGCTCGTGACGGAACAGGACGGTGAGCAGGCGCGGGAGCGGTTGCACGCCGAGCGCAACCGGGTCGAGGGCCTGATGGAGTCGGTGCGGAGCGAGCTCGGCGACGGCGAGGACGAGGTGTCGGAGCTCTCCGACTACGACCAGCACCCGGCCGACACGGGCTCCGAGACGTTCGAGCGCGAGAAGGACCTTTCGATCCTCGAGCAGCTCGAGGGCGAGCTGGCCGAGATCCAGGCGGCGCTGCGCCGGATCGACGAGGGGACGTACGGCATCGACGAGGTGACCGGCGAGACGATCCCGGCCGAGCGGCTCGAGGCCGTCCCCACCGCACGGACAAACGTGGACACCGAGGAACGCGAGAGGCGCGCTAGCCGGTGACTTGCAGCCGCGATTGCGCGGGAGCGGCGAGCGGCCGAAGGGCGGCGGCAGGTACCCTGCCGCCGAGCGAGTGCGACCAAGGTAGGAGGAGACGCGCAATGCCGTTCGCCATCGACAAGGTCGGGCAGTGGACCGATGAGCGCGAGTTCAAGGTGGAGGCCGATCGGATCAAGGCCTACGCCGCCGCCACCAACGACCCGATCCCGGCCCACACGAGCGGCGAGCTCGCGCCGCCGGTGTTCGCGGTCGTGCCCGTGTGGGACGCGATGGGTGCCGCGGTCGGAATGGTCACGCCGGCGGAAGCGATGCCGTTCGTCGTCCACGGCGAGCAGGACATGTACTTCCATCAGCCGATCAAGCCCGGCATGGTGCTGCGCTCGAAGGGTGCGCCCATCGGCGTCCACGTGAAGTCCTCGGGCACCACCGTCGTGTCCCGCTTCGAGACCCGCGACGACGGCGGTGAGCTGGTCAACGAGCAGTACTCGGTGACGTTCTTCCGCGGCGTGAACGACGGCGAGGGCAAGGGCGAGGAGGCTCCCCCGCACCGCTTCCCCGAGGAGGTGCGCTCGGCCGAGCCGGTGGCGGTCGCGTCGCAGACGTTCGACAAGGACCAGACCTACCGGTACTCGGAGGCGTCCGGCGACACGGTGCCGATCCACCTCGACGAGGAGTTCGCCAAGTCCGTCGGGCTTCCCGGCATCATCATCCACGGCCTGTGCACGATGGCGTTCACCTCATGGGCCGCGATCCAGAACCTGGCCGCCGGCGACCCCACCCGCTTGAAGCGCCTGGCGGTCCGGTTCTCCAAGCCGGTGCTCCCCGGCGAGGAGGTCGCGACCCGGTTCTGGCGCTCGGGTGAGCACGATGGCGTGACCACCTTCGCCTACGAGACCTCCAACCCCGACGGCGACGTCGTGATCAAGGACGGCGTGGCGGAGATCAAGAGCTGACGATCACGCTCCGCCTCTTCGCCCGGGCGCGCGAGACCGCCGGGCGGGCCGAGGACCAGTTCGATGCCGCCACGGTGGGCGATGTGTTGGCGGCGGCGCGCGTCGCCTACGGAGCGGAGTTCACGGACGTCCTCGAGCGCGCCCGCGTCTGGGTCAACGGCGACGAGCCCGCCGACGGCGAGGCGACGCGGCTCCGCGACGGCGACGAAGTCGCGGTCATCCCGCCGGTGAGTGGAGGCGCGGGCGCCGACACCTCGCCGGCTGAGCTCGAGGCGGCGGGGTTGTACGACCCCGACGGCGAGCATGCCGAATCGCGCCTCGAGCTGCTCCTTTTTCTGCTCGAGCTCGGTGCGACCATGGATGACCTCGACGAAGCCCGCGATGAGCTCCCCTTCCTCGCCTCGGTACTTCCGTTACGTCCCGGGCGGGAACGCCTGACGCTTACGGAGGTCGCACGACGGGCGGGAACGTCCCTCGACCAGGCCACCCGGATCTGGCGAGCGTCGGGCCTGCCCGCCCCGGGCAGGGGCGATCGCGTTTGTACGGAGGCCGACGTCGACGTCGTTCAGCTCTTCGTGGCGGGGGAAGAGCTCCTCGGCGAGGAGGTCGTGCTGCAGATCGGCCGCGTGGTCGGCGCCGCAGTGGCGCGGGTGGCGGAAGCCGCCCGGTCAGCCTTCCTCGTCAACGTCGGCGCGCCTCGACTGGTCGAAGACCCGACCGGCCTGGCGCTCGCGCGCGCGAACGCCGACGCGGTGACGCTCGTGTCGGGCCTCTCGCATGCACTCGACGTGGTGCTCCGCCACCATTTCGAGCTCAACAGCCGCCCCGTCGACATCTCTTCGGGCGCGGCGCGCGGGTACGACGCCCAGGAGCTGACAGTCGGCTTCGTCGATCTCGTGGGGTCCACCGCGTTGGCGGAGCAGCTCTCCATCGGCGAACTGGGTGCCGCACTCGGCGAGTTCGAGGGCCGGGCCGCCGACGCGGTCGGCGAGCGTGGCGGACGGCTCGTCAAGATGATCGGCGACGAGGCGATGTTCGTCGTCGGCGACCCCGGCACCGCATGCGACATCGCGCTCGCGCTGGTCGGGGCACTGGCCTCACACGCCGTCCTGCCACCCGCGCGGGGCGGGCTGGCTGCCGGTGAGGTCCTCGTTCGCGAAGGTGACTACTTCGGCCCGGTCGTGAACCTGGCGGCCCGTGCGGTCAAGGCCGCCGCCCCTGGTCGGGTTGTCGTGTCTGCCACCGTGCGGAACTCAGTCGAAGGCCGCGCGTTCACGTCGGTCGGCACGCAGAGCCTCAGGGGCATTGACGCGCCGGTCGAGCTGTTCCAGCTCGAACCCGCGTCCTGAACTACAGGAACTTCAGCTTGCGGGCGTTGTCGAAACGCGCCGTTACGTCGGGCCAGTTGACGATGTTCCAGAACGCCTCGACCCAGTCGGCCTTCACGTTCTTGTACTGCAGGTAGTAGGCGTGCTCCCACATGTCGAGCACGAGGAGCGGCGGCGCGCCCTGGCCGACGTTGCTCTGGTGGTCGTAGACCTGCTCGACGATGAGGCGCTGGCCGAGCGGCTCCCAGGTGAGCGCGCCCCAGCCCGACCCCTGCACGTTGAGCGCGGCCTCGGACAGCTGGCTGCGGAACCCCTCGAACGACCCGAACGACTCGTCGATGGCGGCGGCGAGATCAATGTCGGGCTTGTCCCCGCCGTCCGGGCTCATGTTCTGCCAGAAGAGCGAGTGGAGCACGTGGCCTGACAGGTTGAACGCCAGGTTCTTCTGGAGCTGGTTGATCGTGTCGAACGTACCCGTCTCCCGCGCCTGGCCGAGCTTCTCGAGCGCGCCGTTGGCGCCCTTCACGTAGGCGGCGTGGTGCTTGTCGTGGTGCAGCTCGAGGATCTGGGCGGAGTAATGGGGCTCGAGCGCGCCGTAGTCGTAGGGCAGGTCGGGGAGCGTGTACTCGGGCATCGCGTTCCTCCGGCAGCGAGGTGGGTGCTCTCGTCGTTCACCAACACCCGTTCCCCCCGGCGCCTTCCCCGAAACGCTCGGGGGTGCAAATGCGCAGGTCAGGAGGGTGCTTGCCCTACCGTGGCCAGGGTCACTAGCGTCCCGGTGCAATCCGGGCGGATCTTCGAAAGGGGCTCATGCGCGTCGTCCAGCGCGTCGTGGTCGCGGTCTTCGTGTGCATTGCGGCCGTTCTACCCGCCGTGGCGGCGCCGGCCGCGCCGCCCGCGCCCGGCCGGGGCGACGAGCTCGCCGCCGCCAAGCAGCGGGTGGCCGAGGCCCGGGGCGCGGCCGACGACATCGCCGCCAAGGTCACCACGACCTACGGCCAGGTCCAGCTGCTGGGCGACGAGATGATCGCGGTCGAGGCTCGGATCGCCGACGGCAAGGCCCGGGCGGACGACCTGCGGGCGGCGGTGCGCCGGCGGGCGCTCAACGCGTACACCGGGTCGAGCGAGGAGGGCGGCGTCCTGCTGCTCGACGACGACGACCCCGGCGACCTCGTGCGGCGCAACGAGTACTTGGAGAAGGTCAACGCCCGTGACAACGACGCGGTCTCGGAGCTGCACGCTCTCAACGAGGACCTGGGGCACCAGAGGGCGAACCTCGACGAGACCAAGAAGGCGCAGGAAGCCGCGCTCGATCAACTGAAGGCCGAGCAGGCGAAGCTCGACGGCCTCCTCGCCGAGGCGCAGGCCGCGCAGACGGCGCTCGAAGAGCGGCTGGCGCGCGAGTCCGCCGCCCGCCAAGCCGCGGAGAAGGCCGCCGAGGAGGCGGCGCGGCGGTCGAGGGCGGGCCCGTCGGGTCCCTCGAGCGGTTCCGGCGAGGGTCAGGTCATCGGCGGGCTGGTGTGCCCGGTGCCCGGCGCCGCGTTCAGCGACTCGTGGGGCGCGCCCCGCTCGGGCGGACGCGCGCACCAGGGCACCGACATGATGGCGCCCTACGGCACGCCCAACTACGCGGTCATCGGTGGCTCGGTGAGCACCACCAGCAGCAGCGGGGGCGGTCTTCACCTCGTGATCTCGGGCGACGACGGGAACACCTACCTCTACCTCCACCTCCAGTCGTACATCGTGAGCGGTGGATCCGTGTCGCAGGGCCAGCTCGTCGCGCTCACCGGCGACAGCGGCAACGCGACCGGCGTGCCCCACACCCACTTCGAGATCCACCCCGGTGGCGGCGGGGCGATCAACCCGTACCCCACGCTCGCCTCGATCTGCTGACGCGCGGTCTCCGCGCGCGCCGCTGGTAGCCTGATTCGGCGATGGCCCAGCACAAACGACGCGTCGACCGGGTACTCGAACCCGACTATGTCGACGACCTCGCGTCGTCCTCACTCGAAGAGATCCGCGCCCGCCACTCGGAGTGCCTGGAGATCGAGACCGAGGTCTCGTACGTCCGGCGCCTGGCCCAGGCCCGACTCGACATCCTGCGCGCCGAACTCTCCCGGCGCGCCGCCGGGGGAACGGTCGGCGACCTCATCGCCGCGCTCCCGCAGATCCTGTCCGACGACGGTCCCCGCGCCCCGGTGACCGAGAGTCGCCTGCCCCGCCACCTCGCGCCCTCGATGGACATCAAGTGGAACCGCGGCCTCGAGCACCTCGTGTTCGACGAGACGCTCGCCACGCTGCCGACGCTGTCCGACGAAGAGCTCGAAAGCCGGATCGCGCAGCTCTCCACGCTCGAACGCGAGCTGTCGGAGCGGAGGCGGGCGCTGCACCGTGTCATCGAGGCCATCGAGCTCGACCTCGCCGGGCGCCACAAAGTCGGCCGGACCTGACGTCGGCGCCGTGATCGGGATCCCGTGACCGCCGACCTGGGCGAGTTCATCCGCGACCAGCGCCGCAACGCCCGCCTGTCGCTGCGCAAGCTCAGCGAGCTGACCGGCATCTCCAACCCGTACCTCAGCCAGATCGAGCGGGGGCTGCGGGAGCCGTCGGCGAAGATCCTCCAGGCGATCGCCAAGGGGCTGCGCATCTCGGCCGAGACGCTCTACGTGCGGGCCGGCATCCTCGAGCAGCGCGACGACGACCAGGACCTCGAGGGCGACATCCTGCGCGACCCGACGATCAGCGAGCGGCAGAAGCAGGCGCTTCTCGACATCTACCGGTCGTTCCAGCGCGAGCGCGTCGAGGAGACGGGCGCGGACGCGGAGCAACCGCGCGCCGGCTGACCGGCAGCGCGCGCACCCCGGGTAGGCTCCTCGCAATGCAGGGGGCACGACCAAACAACGACGCGCCCACGAGGCGATAGAGGATGTCCGTTCGTCGCGTTGCGATGCTCAGCGTGCACACGTCGCCGCTCGCCCAACCGGGCGCGGGCGACAGCGGCGGCATGAACGTGTACGTGCGCGCCCTCGCGTCGGCGCTGGCGCGCGCCGGCGTGGCCTGCGACGTGCTGACGCGAGCCGACCACGCCGAGCAGCCCCCGGTCGTGGTGGTCGAGCCCGGGTTCCGGGTCGTGCACGTGCCCGCGGGCCCCACGGCACCCGTGCCCAAGCACAGCCTCCCCGAGCTGATCGAGCCCTTCGGCGACGCGGTGCTCGACCAGCTCGACCGCTGCGGCGGCGACTACGAGGCGCTGCACGCGAACTACTGGATCTCGGGTGCCGTCGGTCACCGGCTCAAGCACGAGCTCGACCTTCCGCTGGTGGCGACGTTCCACACCCTCGACCGGGTGAAGGCGGAGGCGGGTGCGGGCGACGATCCCGCGGTGCGCGCCCGCCACGAGGCCGACACCGTGCGCTGCGCCGACCTGATGGTCGCGTCGACGGATGAGGAGCGCGAGCAGCTCGTGGCCCTCTACGGAGCCGACCGCGACCGGATCGAGATCGTCCCCCCCGGCGTCGATCACCGCGTGTTCGCCCCGGGCGACCGCGACGCCGCCCGCGGTGCCCTCGGGCTCGAGCCCACCGACCGCATCCTCCTGTTCGTCGGCCGCATCCAGCCGCTCAAGGGTGCCGGGCTCGCGGTGCGCGCCCTCGCCGAGCTCGGCGACGCCCGCACGACGCTGCTGGTGGTGGGCGGGCCCAGCGGCCCCGAGGGCGAGGCGGAGCTCGACCGGCTCCACGCCCTCGTGACGGAGCTCGACCTGGGGGCGCAGGTGCGGTTCGTGCCACCCCAGCCCCACGACGAGCTCGCGGTCTACTACCAGGCCGCCGACGTCTGCCTCGTTCCGTCGCGCACCGAGTCGTTCGGGCTCGTCGCGCTGGAGGCCGCCGCCTGCGGCACGCCGGTGGTCGCGGCCGATGTCGGGGGGCTGCGCTCGCTGGTCGACGACGGCCACACCGGCTTCCTGGTCGAGGGCCGGTCGGCGCACGACTACGCCGCGCCGGTCGCGCTGCTGCTCGACGACGCCGAGCTCGCCCACGAACTCGGGCGCAACGGCGCCCGGCGCGCTGCCGGGTACACCTGGAGCATCACCGCGGCGCGCCTGCGTCGCCTCTACGGCGACCTCGCGATCCGCGAACCCGTGCAGTGCACCTAGACCGCGCTCATGAGTTGGTGGCCCGCCACCTGGAGGGCCCGGTCGCGGCCGCGGACTACATCCAGACGGTCGAGTACGACCCCGAGTTGCGCCGGTGGTACGTGCGGTTCGGCTGCGACGGGCGCGACGCGACGACGATCTACTTCGACCTCCACGAGCGCACGCTGCGCTACGAGGTGTACTTCCTCCCCGACCCGCCCGCGAACCACCTCGAGCTCTACTCGTACCTGCTGCGTCGCAACCACACCATGTACGGGGCGCGCTTCTCCATCGGTCCCGACGGCGACGTCTACCTCGTCGGCCGCGTCGCGCTCGAGCACTTGAGCGAAGTCGAGCTCGACCGCATCATCGGGGTGCTCTACGAGCTGGTCGAGACCTGGTTCCAGCCGGTCGTGCAGCTGGCCTTCGGCCGCCGCGCCGGCTGAGACGGCCGTCTGGCCTGGCAGAGTGTGGCAAGAAGTCTAAGAGTGTAATTCTTCGTCAGACCTTGCGAGAAGTGGGCGGGGCGGCTAGGTTGCGCCCGCCGACGCCGACGGGTGGCGGCAGGCCGGGCCCGAGGTGCAGGGCGGTCCGCTCCGTTCGGGGAAGTGCGGGGTGGTCCCGATGGTTCCTCGGGCTCGGCGCATTCGCCGGCTCGCTCCCTCCGATCGCTCCGTCACCGCGCGGCGCGCAAATTAGCCTTACGCGGTGATCCCGATCGCGTTGCTGGGCGGCGGACGCATGGGCGAGGCCCTGCTCGCCGGGTTGATCGACGCCGGCTGGGAGCCGGAGGGGATGTCCGTCGCCGAGGTCGACCCCGACCGTCGTCGGGTGCTGGAGGAACGGTTCCCGCAGGTGCGCGTCGTGCCCAGCCCCGCGTGGGCGGTGGCCGACGCCCGTCTCGTCGTCGTCGCGGTCAAGGCCGGAGACGTTGTCGCCGCCCTCGAGCAGTGCGCGACCACGCTGCCCGAGCAGACGCTCGTCCTGTCGATCGCCGCCGGCGTCACCCTCGACACGCTCGAGACGGCCGCGCCCGACCGGCCTGTCGTGCGGGCGATGCCCAACACCGCCGCGCTCGTGCGCAAGGGCGCGGCCGCCATCGCGCCGGGGAAGCACGCGACCGAAGCCGATCTCGACCTCGCCGAGCGGGTGCTCGGCGCCGTCGGCGTCGTCGTGCGCGTCCCCGAACCGCTGCTCGACGCCGTGACCGGCCTGTCCGGATCCGGGCCCGCCTACGTGTTCCTCGTCGCCGAGGCGATGGTCGAGGCGGGGGTCCTGGTCGGCCTCCCCCGTGACACCGCGGCGACGCTCGTGCACCAGACGCTCGTCGGCGCGGCCGCGCTGCTCGCCGACGGCACCGAGGGCCCGGAGGCGCTGCGCGCCGCAGTGACCTCGCCCGGAGGCACGACCGCCGCCGGGCTCCAGCGCCTGGAGGCTCACGGGGTCCGGGCCGCCTTCCTCGAGGCGGTCGAAGCCGCCACCGAACGGTCGCGGGAGCTGGGCCGCGCCACCCCCTGAGCCACACGATCCACCTAGACACCACGAACCACCGTCGTTACGCTCCCGCCAGCGGGGGTAGGAGAGCTCTCGGCCCGAGCAAAGGGGTGGCCGCGTGGCGGAGTCGTTCGCCAAGGCGCGCTTTCTGACAGTGCAGGAAGTGGCGCAGCTACTGCGGGTGTCGTCGATGACGGTCTACCGCCTGATCAAGGCGGGTGACCTCCCGGCGGTGCGGGTGGGGCGCTCCTTCCGGGTGCGCGACGTCGACGTCGACGCCTACCTCGAATCCCGCTACACCCAAGCCGGCTAGCCAGTCGGCGCCGGCCCGGGGTCGGGACCCACAGGACGCAACGGGTACGGTCGCGCGGCCGTGCCCCCGTCCCACTGTTCGTTCCTCAGCGACTACGGCTCGGTGGACGAGTTCGTCGGGGTCTGCAAGTCGGTGATGCTGGGCTTCGCCCCCGACCTCCGGATCGTCGACATCACCCACGAGATCCCGCCCCACGACGTCAGGGCGGGGGCGCTCACGCTGGTCCGGTCGGTGCAGTACCTGCCCGAGGGGGGCGTGGTGCTCGCGGTGGTCGACCCCGGCGTTGGAACCGATCGTCGCCTGGTCGCGGTCGAGGTCGCCCAGGGCGTGCTCCTCGGTCCCGACAACGGGCTGCTCGCGCCGGCGGTCGCGATGCTCGGCGGCGCCGAGCGCGTCGTCTCGCTCACCAACACCGACTACCACCTTCCTTCCCCCGGTCCGACGTTCGCGGGACGCGACGTGCTCGCGCCCGCGGTCGGTCATCTGGCCGCGGGTGTGTCGCTGAGCGAGCTCGGGGAGGAGGTCGACGCCGCCGGTCTTGTCCCGGGGCTCGTCTCGCTGCCCCAACACGACGAAGGCGGCGCGATCGCGGGCGAGGTGTGGTGGGTGGACCGCTTCGGGAACTGTCAGCTCAACATCGATCCCGAGGAGTTGACCGCGCACGGCGCGGTCCGGGGCGAGCCGATCGAGGTCCGCTACGGCGATCAGGTGCGCGCGGCGCGCTGGCTCGACACCTACGCCGACGCCAAGCCGTCGGAGCTCGTGCTCGTCGTCGACTCGTACGGGCTCACTTCGCTCGCGCTCGACCGTCAATCGGCCGCGGCGGCGTGCAAGCTGCGCGTCGGCTCGGCAGTGACGCTCGTACCCCCTGGCGCGTCCGTCTCGGACCGGCCCGGCGAGCGCGACCAAGGATGAGGCAGGGGACGACCATCGTTATCGCCCTGCTACTCCTCGCGATCTTCGCCGCCGCCTTCGCGCAATTCGTCCTCCGCTTAGGTCCCTAAACGGGGCAAATGTCACCACTCTCAGTGGTCAAAAGTCACTCAAGGCGCGACACCTCGCCGCCGATGGCACAATGGCAGGGGTTCCGGTGTGCGGGTGCGGGCGTGTGAACATCGGCGAGGCCGCTTGGTCTCGAAGGTGTTCAGCAGCCTCCCAGCCCGCCCCAAGCGCGTCCGTGCTCGCCACCGGGGCCCTCTGCTTTCGCTCACTCGCTCGGTCTCAACCGCGGCCTACGAGCAGGTGGTTGATTGCCGCTCGTTCGCTGGCGAGCTCCCTCTCTTCCCGCTCACTCGCTCGGTCTCAACAGCGGCCTACGAGTTCGTGGTTGATTGCCGCTCGTTCGCTGGCGAGCGACTCCGCTCCCTCCGGTCGCTCCGTCGCCGCGCGGCGTCGAGTCGTCGCGGGCGTTGACGTCTGTACGATCCACCTGTGCGGGTGCCTGAACGCGACGCGGAGGTGCTTGCCGACGTTGATGTGGTGATCGCCGGGGGTGGGCCCGCCGGGCTCGGGGCGGCGGTCGCCGCCGCCCGGCTCGGTGCGCGGGTCGCGCTGTGCGAGCGCTACGGCTTTCTCGGCGGCAACCTCACCGTCGCCGCCGTCGGCACGATCTGCGGTCTCTATGTGCGGACGAGCGACCCGAAGGGCGGGCCCGGGTATCCCGGGCCCGAGCGAGGGAGCCATGTGGAGGTCGGTGACTCAGCGGCGGGCGACTTCGATTTCGTCGTCGGCGGGGTCGCCCGTGAGGTGGCCGAACGTCTTGCCGGCGAGGGCGCCGGCGTCGGCCCGGTGCCGTTCAAGGAGACCGCGGTCTTCCTCTACGTGCCGTGGCGCGCGAAACGGCTGGCCGACGACCTCGTCGCCGAGACCGGCTCGGTGGACCTGCTGTTGCACGCGCTTGTCGCCGACGCACTCGTCGACGACGGCGATGTACGCGCCCTCGTCCTCGCCACCAAGCGCGGCCCGAAGGCGGTCGCAGGCAAGGTGTTCATCGACTGCACCGGCGACGCCGACGTCGCCACGTTCGCGGGCGTGCCAACCGAGCTCGGTCCTCCCGGGAGCCGCCAGTACGCCTCGATGCAGTTCGTGATGCAACACGTCGAGGCGACCGGCGGGATGGAGACGGTGGCGGGGCTGGGCGACCTGATCGCCGAGCACGGCGCCCACCTCTCCCGCGACGGCGGGGCCGTCATCCCGACGTTCCGGCCCGGCGAGTTCGTGGGTGCGATGACCCGCGTGCGCAACCCCGACGGGTCCCCGATCGACGTGACCGACGTCCGCCAGGCGACCTGGGGCGAGGTCGAGGGCCGCCGGTTGGCCGAGGAGGCGGGCGACTTCCTCCGAGCGCACGCCCCCGGGTTCGGGGACGCCTTCCTCGCCGACACCGCCACCGCCCTCGGCGTCCGCGAGACCCGTCGGGTCGTCGGCGATTACGTGCTCACCGGCGACGACGTGGCCGGCGGTGCCCACTTCGACGACGCGGTGGCCGCGGGGGCGTGGCCGCAGGAGTACCACGTCACCGGGCGCTCGACCGAGTACCGCTTTCTGCCGCCGGGGGTCAGCTACCAGGTGCCTTACCGCAGCCTCCGGCCCCGGGGCGTGCGCAACCTGCTCGTTGCCGGTCGGTGCCTCTCGGCCGACCACCACGCGCTGGCGTCCACCCGGGTCATGGGGCCGAGCCTCGCCCTCGGCGAGGCTGCCGGGACGGCCGCGTACCTCGCGGCGCGCGACGGGGTGCCGGTCGGCGACGTCGACGTCGACGAGCTCCAGACGTGCCTGGCCAAGCAGGGAGCAGTCCTGCCCTGAACCTCGCCGACCTCCTCCTGGCCCGGGCCGGCGCTACGCCCGACGCGGTGGCGCTGCGCCACCGCGACGCGACCGTGTCGTTCCGCGAGCTCGCCGATCGCGCCGGCCGGTTCGCCGGCCGCTTCGTGTCCGAGGGTGTCGCTCCCGGCGACCGGGTCGGGATCGCCGGGATCAATCATCCCGGGTTCGTCGCCGCCTACCTGGGAGCGCTGCGCGCCGGCGCGGTCGCGGTTCCCCTGAACCCCCAGGCCCCCGAGGCCGAGCTCGACCGGGAGCTCGCCGCGGTCGAGCCGAAGGTCGTGCTGCGGGAGGCGGACCTACGAAGCGAGCCGGCCGGCGAGCCGGGGCCGACCGTCGACCGGGCCGAGGACGACGTCGCCGTCCTGCTCTTCACCGCCGGGACCGCCGGCCAGCCCAAGGCGGCGATGCTCACCCACGGCAACCTCGCCGCCAACGTGCGCCAGGTCCTCGACCATCCCGGGCTCGCCCTCCGACCTGACGACATTGGACTGGGCGTGTTGCCGGTGTTCCACGTGTTCGGCCTCAACGCACTGCTCGGTGTCGCGCTCGCCGCCGGCGCGGGTGTCTTGTTGGTCGAGGAGTTCGACCCCGCCGACTCGCTCCGGCTGGTGCGCGAGCACGGAGTCACGGTGGTGGCCGGTGTTCCCGCGATGTACGTCGCCTGGCTCGCCCTCCCCGAGTCCGACGCGTCCGCCGACGCGTTCTCGTCGGTGCGGCTGGCCGTGTCGGGCGCGGCCGCGCTCCCGGGCGAGGTTGCCGACGGTTTCAGGGACCGGTTCGGGCTCGTCGTCCACGAGGGCTACGGGTTGACCGAGGCGTCACCGATCGTGACGACGTCCGCCCTCGTGACCGATGGGCCCCGACCCGGGTCGATCGGCCCGCCGCTCCCCGGCGTCGACGTCCGCCTCGTCGACGTCGACGGCGCCGACGTGCTCGCGGGCGACCCGGGCGAGATCTGGGTGCGCGGGCCCAACGTCTTCCCCGGGTACTGGCGGGACGAAGAGGCCACCGCCCGGGCGCTCACCGACGACAGTTGGCTGCGCACCGGCGACATCGCCGTCCTCGATGACAACGGCGAGCTCACCCTGGTCGACCGGTCGAAGGACCTCGTGATCGTGTCGGGCTTCAACGTGTACCCGGCCGAGGTGGAGGAGGTGCTGCTCACCCACCCCGACGTGGCCGAGGCGGCGGTGGTCGGCGAGAGCCACCCGCGCACGGGCGAGGCGGTGATCGCGTTCGTCGTCGCCGAGCCCGGGCGCACGCCCACCGGCGACGAGCTGGCCGCGCACTGCGCCCATTCGCTGGCCCGTTACAAGTGCCCGGCGCGGGTCGAGGTCGTCGATGCCCTCCCACGCTCCTTCGCCGGCAAGGTGCTGCGCCGGGAGCTGCGCTCCTAAAGGGAGAAGAACCCGCCCAGGCGACTTTGAGAATGCGTGCACAAGCGGGGAGTACCCTGAGCCACCGGAGGCCCGGGTCGGCCCGGGCCGGAGCGAGGAAGGCACCCTGTGGCCGAGGCCCGGCGGATCCCCGAAGCGACCGTCGCCCGGCTGCCGCTCTACTACCGAGCGCTGCTCGAGACCGCCGACCAGCAGGTCAACACCGTCTCCTCCGAGCGTCTGGCCGAGCTGGCGGGCGTGAACGCCGCCAAGGTCCGCAAGGACCTGTCGTACCTCGGCTCCTACGGCACTCGCGGGGTCGGCTACGACGTCGAGTTCCTCCTCCACCAGATCTCGCGCGAGCTCGGGCTCACCCACGACTGGCCCGTCGTCATCGTCGGCGTCGGCAACCTCGGGCACGCCCTCGCCAACTACCGCGGCTTCGGCGCCCGCGGGTTCCGCATCGTCGCCCTCGTCGACGCCGACCCGACCAAGATCGGTGAGCGCGTCGGCGAGCTGAAGGTCGAGGCGCTCGACGATCTGCCCGTCATCGTCGCCGAGCGCGAGATCGCGATCGGGATCGTCGCGACGCCCGCGGCCGCGGCCCAGGAGGTCGCCGACCAGCTCGTGAATGCCGGGGTGACCTCGATCCTCAACTTCGCCCCCGCGGTCGTGACCGTGCCCGGAGGCGTGTCGCTGCGCAAGGTCGACCTCGCGACCGAGCTCCAGATCCTGTCCTTCTACCAACAGCGCCGCGGCCCCGAGGTGGCGGCCGGCAACGGCCGCAAGCCGCGCCGTGCGCCCACTGGTCGCGCTCGCGTGCGATGAGCGACGCCGCCGGACGCCGGGACCTGGCCGGCTACCCGGTCAACCTGATCGTGCGGGGGCGCCGCTGTGTGGTGGTGGGCGCGGGTCGGATCGCCGCCCGCAAGATCGAGGCGTTGCTGGCGGCGGGTGCCGAGGTGCATGTGGTCGCGCCCAAGCTTGGCGACGACGTCGCCGCGCTGCGCGAGGCCGGGCGGGTGACGGTGGACGAGCGGGAGTTCGCGCCCGCCGACCTCGACCGCGCCTGGTTGGCGACGACCGCGACCGACGAGCCCTCGGTGAACCGGGCCGTGTTCGAGGCGGGCGAGTCGCGGGGCGTGTGGGTCAACTCCGCCGACGACCCCGACAACTGCTCGTTCACCCTGATGTCAGTGGTCAGGCGGGGCGACGTCGTCGTCACCGTCGGGACCGGCGGCCGCAGCCCGGCGCTGGCGGCGTGGCTCAAGGAGCGCACCCAGGCCGAGCTCGGCCCCGAGTACGAGACGCTGGTCACGTTGCTGTCCGAGGCGCGCGAGGAGCTGCGCGCGTCGGGCCGGTCGACCGAAGAGGCCGATTGGAAACGGGCCCTCGATTCCGGCATGCTCGATCTCATTCGCGCCGGCAAGGTCGGCGAGGCGAAGGAGCTCCTCCGCTCATGTCTCTGATCGTCGTCGGTCTCAACCACCGGACGGTGCCGGTGGAGCTGTTGGAGCGCATGGCCGTGCCCCCATCCGCGCTCCCGAAGGCGCTGCACGCGCTGACCCAGCGCGAGCACCTCGCCGAGGTGGTCCTGCTCTCGACCTGCAACCGGACCGAGGTGTACGCGCGCTACACGACGTTCCATCCCGCGGTGCAGGACGTGCTCGACTTCCTCACCGACCAGTCGGCGGTCGCGCCCGACGAGATCACCGACCACCTGTACACGTACCACGACGACGCCGCGGTGGCGCACCTGTTCGGGGTAGCCGCGGGCGTCGACTCGATGATCGTCGGGGAGGCCGAGATCCTCGGCCAGGTGCGCGAGGCCTGGCGGGCCGCCGAGCGCGAGGGAACGACCGGGCAGCTGCTCTCCCGCGTGTTCCGGCAGGCGATCGAGGTCGGCAAGCGCTCCCGCACCGAGACCGCCATCGGTCGCAACCCGGCGTCGATCTCGTCTGCCGCGGTCGCAGTCGCGGGCGAACGCCTCGGCTCGCTCGAGGGACGTCGCGTCCTGGTCCTGGGTGCCGGCGGCGTCGGCGAGGGCCTGGCCGTCGCCCTCGCGGGCGCAGGGGTCGCCGAGGTCGTCGTGGCCAACCGCACCCCTGAGCATGCGGCGGCCCTCGCCCGGCGGGTCGAAGGCCGCGCCATTCCGCTCGACGACGTGCCCGGCGAGCTGGAGCGCGCCGACGTGCTCCTGGCATCCACCGCCGCCGACTCGGTGCTGCTCGAGCGGTCCGGCTTCGAGCGGGTCATGGAGAGCCGCGGCGGCCGGGCCCTGCTCGTCGTCGACGTGGCCGTGCCCCGCGACGTCGACCCCGGCGTGGCCCAGGTCTTCGGGGTGACGCTCCTCGACATCGATGACCTGAAGGCGTTCGCGGAACAATCGCTGCTCCAGCGCCGGCAGGAGGTGGGCAAGGTCCGCGAGATCATCACCGGCGAGCTCGACCGGTTCCGGGTCGAGCACTCCGCCCGCGAGGTGGCGCCGCTCGTCGCCGCCCTGCACGATCGGGGCGAGTCGGTGCGCACGGCCGAGCTCGAGCGCTTCCGGCGCCGGCTCGACGGCCTCGACCCGGCGGCGCGCGATGCGGTCGAGGCGCTCACGCGCGGCATCGTCAACAAGTTGCTGCACGAGCCCACGGTGCGGGTGAAGGACGCCGCCGGGAGCCCGCGGGGCGATCTCTACGCCGACACCCTCGCCGATCTCTTCGATCTGGCCGACGGCCCCACACCTTCGCCCGACGCCGACTGAGTGACATGAGCGCACCGCTGCGCGTGGCGACGCGCGGCAGCGCCCTCGCCCGCTGGCAGGCCGAACGGATCGTCGCGCTCATTGGCGCGCCCGCCGAGCTCGTGGTCGTCTCGACCCGGGGGGACGAGCGCGCCGACGTCCCGATCCACACCATGGGCGGCACGGGCGTGTTCGTGAAGGAGGTGCAGCAAGCGGTGTTGGACAGGCGGGCCGACATCGCGGTCCACTCCGCCAAGGACCTTCCGCCGGGCACGGAGCCCGGGTTGGTACTCGCGGCCGTGCCCGAGCGGGGCGACGCCCGCGACGCGATCGTCGGACGCGCCCTCGACGACGTGCCCACCGGCGGCCGGGTGGGCACCGGGTCGGTGCGGCGGAGGGCGCAGCTGGCCTACGCCCGGCCCGACCTGACCTTCGGCGAGTTGCGGGGAAACATCCCGACCCGGCTGGAGAAGGCGGCGGCGTTCGACGCGGTGGTCGTGGCCGCGGCCGGGCTCGACCGGCTCGGCCTCGCCGACCGCATCGCCGAGCGGCTCGATCCCGCGGTGATGCTGCCCCAGGTGGCCCAGGGCGCGCTCGCGGTCGAGTGCCGAGCCGACGACACGGCCACTCGTGACCTGGTCGCCGCCGTCGACGATCCCGCGGCCCGGGCCGCTGTCACCGCCGAGCGCGCCTACCTGGCCCGCCTCGGCGGGGGGTGCAACCTCCCGTGCGGCGCGTTGGCGCGCGTCGCCGGCGACGGGGCCGTCGAGCTCGAGGCGCTGCTCGCCTCGCTCGATGGGCGGATCGCGCTGCGGGCGTCGGGCTCGGGCCGCGACCCCGAGGCGCTCGGCACCGAGGTGGCGGAGCGGCTCCTCACCGAGGAGGGTGGAGCGATGCTGCTCGAGGATTCCGTTTTGGCGTCAGAAATCCCGCTCACAGCGGGAAAAGTGACGCCAAAACTGGAAGCATGACCGTCTACCTGGTCGGTGCCGGCCCCGGCGATCCCGGCCTCATCACCGTGCGGGGCGCCGAGGTGCTGGCCGGCGCCGAGGTGGTCGTCTATGACCGCCTTGTCCACCCCTCGCTCGTCGATCTCGCACCCGCGGAAGCGGAGCGCGTGTACGCCGGGAAGGCGCCCGGGCACGTCGAGATGGACCAGGACGCGATCAACGCGCTGCTGGTCGAGCACGGCCGCGCCGGCCACACCGTGGTCCGGCTGAAGGGCGGCGATCCGTTCGTGCTCGGTCGGGGTGGTGAGGAGGCGGAGGCGCTGGCGGCGGCGCACATCCCGTTCGAGGTCGTGCCCGGCATCACTAGCGCGATCGCCGCTCCCGCGTACGCGGGCATTCCGGTTACGCACCGGGGCACGGCAACCCACTTCACCGTCGTCACCGGCCACGAGGACCCCACCAAGGACGGGTCGGGCGTCGACTGGAAGACGCTCGCCCGGGGTGGCGGGACCCTGGTGATCCTCATGGGAGCAGGTCGCGTCGCCGAGATCGCCGACCGCCTGGTCGCGGGCGGGCGCGCGCCCGACACCCCCGTCGCCGCCGTGCGCAACGGCACCCGGCCCGACCAGCAGACCGTGCGGGCAACGCTCGCGACCGTGGCCGACGCCGGCATCGAGGCGCCCGCCGCGATCGTGGTCGGCGACGTCGCCGCCCTCGACCTGTCGTGGTTCGAGACCCGGCCGCTGTTCGGGCGGCGCGTCGTCGTCACCCGGGCCCGCGAGCAGGCGAGCGAACTGCGGTCGCGGCTCGAGCGCCTGGGCGCCGACGTGGTCGAGCTGCCCGCGATCGAGATCGAACCGCTCCACGTCACCGTGCCCGACCTCGCCGGCTGCGAGTGGCTCGTGTTCACCTCCACCAACGGCGTCGCCGGCTTCTTCGAGCGCGGCCTCGCTGGGGCCGGCCTCGATGCGCGTGCCCTCGCGGGTGTTCGCGTCGCCGCCATCGGCCCCGGGACCGCCGCCGCCCTCGCTCAACGCGGCGTCCGCGCCGACCTGGTGCCGGACCGCTTCGTGGCCGAGGCGCTGCTCGACGCGTTCCCACCGCCGGCGACGCCCGGGGCCCGGGTGCTGCTCGCCCGGGCCGAGCAGGCGCGTGACGTGCTCCCGGTCGGGCTGGGGGAGAAGGGCTACGAGGTCGACGTGCTGGCCGTCTACCGGACCCGCACCGCCGATCCGGACCCGGCCGCACTCGAACGCGTTCGGCGCGGCGACGTCGACGCGATCACGTTCACGTCGTCGTCCACGGTCACCAACCTCTGCGACTTGCTTGGACCGGTGCCCGATCCTCAGCCGCTCGTCGTGTCGATCGGACCGGTGACGTCGAAGACCGCGCTCGAGCGCGGCCTGCGGGTCGACGTCGAAGCCGAGGAGCACACGATCGACGGCCTCGTCGACGCACTCGTGGCGGCACTCAGCGGATGACGGCCACCTCCCTTGGTCGGGCCCGCTCGGCGGCAGGGCCAGCCACAAAGGACTGGCCTGCCGCCGCCCTGCGGGCCGCTCGCCGCTCCCACGCAATTCACGAGTCACGTCGTGGGATGGCGCCTCTGCTCGGTAGCCTTGGGGCGTGCCCTTTCCCGAGCACCGGTCCCGCCGGCTGCGCCGCACCCCCGCGTTGCGCCGCCTCGTGGGGGAGACCCGGGTCGGCGTCGACGATCTCGTCGCCCCGCTCTTCGTCAAGGAGGGCATCGACGCGCCCGAGCCGGTCGCCTCGATGCCCGGCGTCGTCCAGCACACCCAGGAGAGCCTGCGCAAGGAAGTGCGGGCCCTGGCCGATCTCGGCCTGCCGGCCGTGATCCTGTTCGGCATCCCCGCTCGCAAGGACGCCACCGGCTCGCAGGCCGACGCCGCCGACGGCGTCGTGCAGGCGGCGCTGCGCAACCTGCGCGACGAGGTCGGCGACGACCTCGTCCTGATCGCCGACGACTGTCTCGACGAGTACACCGACCACGGCCACTGCGGCGTGCTGACCGCCGACGGCGACGTCGACAACGACGCCACACTAGAGCGCTACGCGTCGATCTCGATCTCGCAGGCGGTCGCGGGCGCCGAAGTCGTCGCGCCGTCGGGGATGATGGACGGACAAGTCGCCGCGATCCGGGCCGGCCTCGACTCGGCCGGGCACACCGACACCGCGATCCTGGCCTACTCGGCCAAGTACGCCTCCGCCCTCTACGGCCCGTTCCGCGACGCGGCCGAGTGTGCACCGAGCTTTGGTGACCGCCGGTCGTACCAGATGGACCCGGCCAACCTGCGCGAGGCGCTCGACGAGACCGCGCTCGACGTCACCGAAGGCGCCGACATGGTCATGGTCAAACCCGCGCTCGCCTACCTCGACGTCATCGCGGCCGTCCGCCAGGCGTTCGACGTGCCGGTGGCGGCGTACCACGTGAGCGGCGAGTACTCGATGGTGAAGGCGGCGGCCCAGCTGGGGTGGCTCGACGGCGACGCCGTCGCCCGCGAGCACCTGCTCGCGATCAAGCGCGCCGGTGCCGACTTCGTCCTCACCTACCTGGCGCGCGAGGTCGCCGAGCGGCTGAACTCCTAATGCCCGACCCGATTGCCAAGGCGCTGGCGCGCCGTCGTCCCGAGCGGCCCGGAGGGCGGCGGCCGGGTATCCCGGCCGCCGAGCGAGGGCGACCATAGGGATGGGTGAATCGTTGTTCGACCGGGCCCAGGCGCGCATCCCCGGCGGGGTGAACTCGCCCGTCCGCGCGTTCGGCGCGGTCGGGGGCGAGCCGTTCTTCGTCGACCGGGGACAGGGCGCGTACCTGTGGGACACCGACGGGCGTCGCTACTGCGACTACGTGCAGTCGTGGGGCGCGTCGATCCTCGGGCACGCCCATCCGAAGGTGGTCGGGGCGGTGCAACGGGCCGCCGTCGACGGCACTTCGTTCGGCGCGCCCACCGCGGCCGAGGTCGAGTTGGCCGAGGCGATCTGCGATCGCGTGCCGAGCGTGGAGAAGGTCCGCCTGGTCTCCTCGGGCACCGAGGCGGCGATGACCGCGGTGCGCCTGGCCCGAGGCGCCACCGGACGGCCCAAGATCGTCAAGTTCGCCGGCTGCTACCACGGACACCTCGACGCCCTGCTCGTCGCGGCCGGCAGCGGCATCGCCACCCTCGGCCTGCCCGGCTCGGCCGGCGTGACCGACGGGACCGTCGCCGACACGGTCGTCGTGCCCTACAACGATGACGGCGCCATCGACGAGGCCTTCGCCCGGTACGGCGGGGAGATCGCCGCCGTCCTGGTGGAGCCGGTCGCCGCCAACATGGGCCTGGTCCCGGCAGCCCACGGTTTCCTCGCCGGGCTGCGCCGCCGCTGCGACGACCACGGCGCGCTGCTCGTGCTCGACGAGGTGATCACCGGCTTCCGCCTCGGCCCCGCCGGCGCCCAGGGTGTCTTCGGCGTGACCCCCGACCTGTCGGTGCTGGGCAAGGTGATCGGCGGCGGCCTGCCCCTCGCCGCGCTGGGAGGTCGCGCCGACGTCATGGACGAGCTCGCGCCGGTCGGCGCGGTGTACCAGGCGGGCACCCTGTCGGGAAATCCACTCGCCACCGCCGCCGGGTTGGCCGTCCTGCCACTCCTCGACGCCGACGCGTACTCGACCCTCGAACGCACCGCGACCGCGCTCGCCGACGGGCTGCGGGCTGTCCTGACCGACGCGGGCGTGCCGGCACAGGTGCCCCGCGCCGGCACGCTGGTCGGGCTCTTCTTCGCGGCCCAGCCGGTGCGCAACTACGACGACGCCCGCGCCGCCGACCACAAGGCCTACGCCCGCTTCTTCCACAGGCTCCTCGATGCCGGCGTGTACGTCGCGCCCAGCGGTTACGAGGCGATCTTCCCGAGCCTCGCCCACACCGCCGCCGACATCGACGCCACCGTCGAGGCGGCCGGCGCGGCCGCGGCCGCGGTCAGCTAGCGATCACCTTCGGCACCAGCAGATCGGCGGCCCAGGCCGCGCCGCCGGCCGAGAAGTGGAACCCGTCGGGTCGCAGCTGGATACCGTCGACGAACGCCGGACAGGGGGGCTGCCCTGCCGGTGGACACGCCATCGATGCAAAGTCGATCAGCTTGGCCTGGGGATGGGCGTTGACGTACTGCTTCAGGAGGCTGTTGAGATGGGCCGTGCGCTGATCACGGTGGTCGAACGTCGCCAGCGGCGGGGGCATGGTGAGGAACACGATCCGGGCGCCCTTGGCCTCGAACTGGCCCCGCTTCTCCTCGATCAGCTGGAACAGCTTGAGGTCGGCCGCCGTCCCCGAGATCCCGCCCTGGTACCCGAGCGCGTTCGGTGACGGGAGCGGCCAGGGGCCGGGCGCGTACCAGCCGCCCTCGGGCAGGTAACGGGCGAACGTCTCGACGATGCCCAGCCAGAGCACGATGTGGGGCCGGAACCGGTTGAGGTGGTCCTCGTGGATTGCCCCGGCAGCGTCGTTGCACGTGAACGACCACGGGTAGGTGTTGCCCTCGAAGTCGGAGATGACCCCGCGGACGACGCCGCACCCCGACTGGGTCGCGTTGTCCATCGCCGCGCCACTGGAGGCGAACTTGGCGCCGAACACCGGAGCCATCTGGTACGGGATCGAGTCGCCGACCAGCATCACCCGAGGATTCCCGCTGGGCCCCTTGAGCGGAGCGCACGCGCTGGCCGCTCCGAGCGCCGCCACGAGCGCCACGAATCCGGCGACGCCGCGTCGCCGGTTACCCACCAAGGAGCACGTGGGCGATCACCGGCGCCACCACTGCTGCCGCCTCCGCGGTGAAGTGGGTGTGGAAGTCCGACTTCCGGATCGTGACGCCGTCGATCTGCTCGGGGCAGGGCGGTTGCCCGGCGGGGGGGCAGACGAACGCCGCCAGGTCGAACACCGCGGTGTTCTGCGGATGCTGTCCCGCGAACTGCTTGAGCAGGTTGTTGAGGTGGGCCGTGCGCTGGTCGATGAAGTTGTCCGACGTCGTGGGCGGCGGCATCGTGAGAATGGCCAGACGGGCGCCCTTCGAGGTGAGGTGTCCCCACGCCTCGTTCATCAGGTCGAGCAGCTTGGCGTCGGCGGCGGCCCCGGTGATGCTCCCGGGCGGGGCGGGAAACGTTCCGGGCGTGTACAGCTCGAAGTCGACGCCTCGCGGCAGCAGCTCCACGATCCCCAACCACACCACGATGTCCGGTCGGAACACGTTGAGATAGTCCTCGTGCCGCGACCAGACGATCCCGTCGCACGCCGCGGCGTACGGGTGCTCGGCGCCGTTCCAGTCGTGCGTGCGGCCGCGGACGATGCCGCAGCCGCTCAGGGCTGCCGACTCGAACGGCCGCCCGCCCAACGCGCCGCCGAGGGCGGGAGCGAGTCCGTCCGCGATCGAGTCGCCCACGAGCAGGACCCGGGGCCGGCCGGCGCCTCCCTTCAGCGGCGCGCACGCGGCTGCGGCAGCCGCCGCCAGGATGACCGCGACGACCAGCGCCGCCGCCCGCGCGCCGCACCGCTTCTGACTACGCCTGGTCATCACTCTCCCACCATCGGTGGTCGCCCGCCCCAGATTGGCCCGCAACTGTACGTGATCCGTCAAATAGCCCCGGTAAGCCGCGGGGCTACGTCGGTGGGCGGGGACCGCCCTGGTCCGAGCGGTCGTCGCGGCGCCGGCGGATGCGGTCCATGAAGAACAGCGCCCCCACCGTGAGCAGGCACATGAGGGTGAACGCGACGAACGCGAGCCCGCCCTCCCCCTTGCCACCGCCGGCGTCGATGATCTGCTGCGCGACGACGCTCATGGCTTGGCCGGGACCGGCGCGGGCCGGAGCGCCTGGACGGCGGCCTCGTCCTTCTCCCGCCAGTGGAGGGCGAGCAGCCCGAGGCCGAAGAGCACCGTGAACATGACGAAGGCCACGAACGGCGGCACCCGCAGCGAGCCCAGGTCGCGCTCGAGGACGATGAAGCCCTGGTTGTCGGACTGCGGGTCGCACTCGGGCTCCGGCGGTGGCAGTCCGAAGTCCACCTCGACCTCTGTCACCTCGCAGTACTCGACCACCGCGATCAGCGGCTTGTGAGTGAGCTCGAAATCGAGCGGGTTGGGGCTGCCCCCGCCCACCTCGTAGGTGTCGCCGGTCATGAACGCGGTCACCTCGCCGAACTGGGCGAACTCCTTCTCCGGCGGCTCGGGCTCGGCCGCGGTGGGCTCCTCGCTCACGAGCGCGTCGTCCACCGCCGCCTTCACGTTGGAGGCTTCGGTGGCGCTGGCCTTCTCGCCCTCCTGCTTGATCGTTCGCGCCTCATCGATCTTCGCCTCGTCGAGGTCGGCGACGACCTGCTTGACCTCCCACTTCGGCACCCGTCCCTTGATCGTGTTCAGCGGCGACGCGGTGGTCATCCACAGCACGCTCAGCACGACCAGGAAGCCCATCAATCCCGTGAACGCGACCAGGAAGCCGAGCCGGGCCCCCAGGTTGGTGCCGAGCAGGAGGTAGATCGACCCGCAGAACAGGATGATCGCCGAGCCGACGACGAGCACCCCGAGGATCGTCGGGTTCCACAAGCTCTTGTCGACCGTGTGCTCCTGAGCCAGAACGAGGATGTCCATGCGTGCCCCTACAAGCTCCGCTCGTACTCGACGATCGACTGGATCTGCTCCTCGGTGAGCGTCTCGTTGAAATGCGGCATGCGCCCCGACGAGATGCCGCGGACGCCGTACGCCTTGTTGGGGGCGACGCCCTCGGCGACGAAGAGGACCTGCTCCTCGATACCGGCGGCACCGGGGAACTGGCGCTCCTCGGCGCCCCCGGTGAGGTTGGGGCCGAAGGCGCCACCGCCCATCGGCCCGGGCAGCGGGGCGGCTTCGGGGTCGAGCGGGTCGAAGTACGACCAGCCCTTCGTGTGGCAGCGGGCGCACTCGAGCTGGAACGCGATCTGGCCGTCGGACATCGCCGCCAGCTGGTCGCGCCAGGCGATCGCGGCCGCCAGCGTCTCCTGGGCGTCGGCGAGCTCCTCCTGCGCAGTCGCCAGCTGGTCAGGCGCCGCGGCCACCGCCGCCTGCGCGTCGGTCACCGCCTGTTGTGCGTCCTCGGCGTCAGCGGCCGCCTGGTCGCGCGCCCCTTCGAGCTCCTCGGTCGACGCCTTCCGCGCCTCGTCGGGGGTGATCTGGATGCTCTCGAGGTAGTTCACGAGGTCGTCGATGCTCTGCTCGTTCTTCGAGCCCTCGCCGCTCTTGACGCCCCACGGCGGCATCGGTGTGCCCGGCCGACCGAACGTGATGATCTCGGTCACCTGCGCCCGGGTGTAGCGCAGGAGCACCACGTCGAGGGCGGGTGCCCGCCAGCTCACCTGGACCGGCCGGCACTGCACGGGCGTGTCCTCGGTGATGTCGGCCTCGAGGTCGCAGCTCGGATCCTCTGGTTGCAGCGTCTGGGTGGCCGAGCCGCCCTTGGCGTCGACGCCGTGGCAGTTGGCGCACCCGAGCGAGAAATCGGACGCGTAGCCGGGACTCTGCTCGTTCGCGAACAGGGTGGCGCCCCGCTCCACCGAGTTCTCGTCGAAATGCTCGTCGAGGTCGACCTGTCGATCCGGCTCGACCAGGAAGTACACGGGGAGCGACACCGCGATGACCATCACGAAGAGGAGCGACCACCCGCCCACCCGCTCGAGCCGGCGACCCTCGAGGTCCTCGTCGGCGAGAAACGGGGTCTTGTTCGGCGGCGGCGCCGGCTCCGGGTTGCGGCGCAGGCTCAGGACGCGCACCGCGATCACCACGACGATCGCGAGGATCGCCACCCCGTTCAGGATGATGAGCGCCTGCCGGACGCTCATGGGCGGCTCGCGCCGGCGCTACACACAGGGAGCCCCTTCGGCGCCCTGCCCGGTCGTGTCGGTCCCGATGGGGGGCCCGGTGACCACGGTGCCGGCGGTATCGACCTCGATCCCGCCGCCGCTGACCTCGAGCGGCCATCGGTCCATGCCTCGTGGTGCCGGCCCACCGCGCTTCTCACCCACCCGGTTGTACTTCGATCCGTGGCACGGGCACTCGAACCACTGCGAGGTAATGCACCACGGCACCCGACACCCGAGGTGGGGACACTTCTGGGAGAGCGCGACGTAACCCTGCTCCATGCCCTTGACGATGTTGGGCGGGTACACCTTCTTCGCCTTGTCGAGATCTTCCTTCGGGTAGGCGACGATGTAGGTCTTGGCGGTGGCGTTGTAATAGGGGATCTTCTTGTCGAAGGCCTCCTTGATCTGGGCGAGGGAGCCGACGGGGATCTTCTGACCGAGGCCGCCGCTCTTGGTGGGCCACAGGAACGCCAGACTCGCAACCCCGAAGCTGCTGATCGAGAGGCCCAGGCCGGTGAGGATGCCCCGGTTGAAGAACTGGCGCCGGGTGACGCCGAGCTCCTCCTCGTCGACGGGGACGCGCTCGGCGACCCCACGCCCGCCGGTGGGCTCGAGCGCGCCGCGCGCTTCGTCGGCACGAGCGCGCGCCTCGGCGTCGCGGTCGACGACCTCCTCCTTCGGGGTAGTGGCGAGCTCGGTCGACGCCGCCGCCGGCGACGCGTCGGCGCGCTTCGTCTCGCGGTCCAGCCGCCCGGTGCCGGCGCGCCGGCGACCGGTGGCGATGACCATCACGCCCGCGAGCAGCAGCACTGCCGCGAGGGCGAGGACGAGGGCGGTCGACGAATCCACGGTTCAGTAGCCCCTACAGCTCGAAGAACACACCGTCGTTCCAGGGGAACACGAAGTTGAAGCCCTGTCCCCGGAAGAACGAGCCGATGATGACGAGCACCGCCCAGAGCATCACGAACATCGTGAACAGCGAGACCGCGAACTTGCGGTCCTTCGGGTCGTGCGACGGGTTCTTGTCGATGAACGGCGCCAGCGCGAGCAGGCCGAGCGCGACTCCGGGGATGGTCACGCCCGCGACCATGGGGTGGAACATCGTCAGCAGCTCCTGGAGGCCGAGGAAGTACCAGGGCGCCTTCGATGGGTTGGGCGTCTTGTTGGGGTCGGCCAGCTCGAGGAGAGGCGCGCGCACGAGTGCGGAGAACACGGTGAGGGCGGCCGTCACGATCAGGATCGACGCCAGCTCGACCACCAGCAGGTGGGGCCAGACGTGCACCTTGTCCTGCGCCTCTGCCCGCGTCTGCTGGATCGAGCCCGACTTGACCACGGTGAGCAGCCGCTGGGTGTGCCCCGCGGGGCCGGTGGCGGTGGGCGCCGCCTTGGGCGCAGGAGCCGTTGCGGTCGCGGTCGCCGTGCCCCCGGCCGGGGCGCCGGCGGGCGCGGCCTCACCGCCGCCTTCGCCGGTGAGCTGGGCCCGCCGCTTCTTGGACCGCTCGAGCAGGTGCGCGGGCACACCGCCGCGGTCACCCCCACCCTCGCCGTCGCCGTTCCCACCGGCCGCGGGCGCGTCGCTCGCCGCGGCTGCGGGCGCCTCGGCCGGAGCTTCCGTCGCCGGTGTTTCCGCTGCCGGTGCTTCTTCCGCGGTTGAAGGGGCTTCGGCCTCGGCGGGCGCGGCCTCGCCGCCGCCCTCCTCCTCGCCGGGGACGGGCAGGCCGAGCGCCTTGCGGCGCTCCTTGCTGCGTTGAAGCAGGTGCTCGGGAACCTCGGTCATCTGGTTGCTCCCCGGCCTACAACGGCCCGGACAGGCCGCCGTCCTTGCGGACCCGCCAGAAGTGGACGGCCATGAAGATCACGATCACGAACGGTAGGAGCAGCACGTGAAGCACGTACCAGCGCAGGATGGTGTCGTTGCCAATCTCGGCCGAGCCGAGCAGCACGAACTTCACCTGACTGCCGAACACCGGCGTGAACCCCATCATGTTCGTGCCCACCGTGACGGCCCAGAGCGCGAGCTGGTCCCACGGCAGCAGGTAGCCGGTGAACGAGAGCAGCAGCGTGAGCGTCAGCAGGATGACGCCGATGATCCAGTTGAACTCGCGCAGCGCCTTGTAGGCGCCGTGGTAGAAGACCCGGCTCATGTGCAGGAACACGGTCAGCACCATCAGGTGTGCGCCCCAGCGGTGCATGTTGCGCACGAGCGAGCCGAACGTCACCGCGGTCTCGAGCGTGCGCACGTCGTCCCACGCCTGGGCGGCGGTGGGCCGGTAGAAGAACATCAGGAAGATGCCGGTCACGGTGAGCAGGATGAACAGGAAGAAGGAGAGCCCGCCGAGGCACAGCGTGTACGAGACCTTGACCGCGTGCCGCTTCACCTTCACCGGATGAAGGTGGTACAGCACGTTGTTCATGATCACGTAGGAACGGTTGCGGGGGCTGTCGGTGTAGCCGCGCCGGAAGACGGAGCCGGGCCGGAAGATCGAAGCCCATGCCTGCGACCCGCGGACCTTCTCGTCCGCGGTCGCGAGCGCCTTGGTCAGGCGTCGCCCGTTCCCGTTGCGGCCGTTGCCGTTGCCGTCAGCCATCCCTATGGGCTCCCTCGCTCGGCGCCGGGCCATCCTGGATAGGGCTGGCCGGCGCCGCCCCTACGGGGACGCTCGTCCGCACGGACTCTCTGGACTCGTTCGTAGCGGTTGTCGGCATCGGACTAGAACCTGACGCCGTACGAGTAGCCGTGACGGTTGGTGCGGACGTGAGGGTCGCCCTCGGCGACGTCGTCGGTGATCTTGCCCAGGATGATGACGCCGGTGGGGCAGCGGTCGACGCACAGCGCGCACCGGGTGCAGACGTCCTCGTCGACGATGAACGCGACGTGGTCCTTGGGGTCTTCGCCGGGCTGGATCGCGCCCTCGGCCGAATCGATCGCGTCGACCGAGACCATGTGGATGCACTTCCACGGGCAGATGTCGACGCACCCCTCGCACAGGATGCACTCGGCCTGGTCGATGTGGAGGAACTGCTTCGGCTTCACCGCCGACGTCAGGTACGACGGGTCGACCTCGAAGAGGTCGTAGTCGGTGACGAAGTCGGGCATGGGCGGGTTGGCGTCAGTACGGGCCATGACTACGCCTTCGCCTTCAATGGGCGGCCGAAGCGGGAGGTGCGGATGACCTCCGCCGCCCCCTCGCCCTCGGCGGGCTCGGGCTTGGGCGTGAGCCGCTCCTGCCACTTCACCCACAGCACCACGTTTCCGCCGATCCCGACCACGTAGATGAGCGCGGCGACGGTGTCGCGGATGGCGCTGTAGGGCAGCTTGACGAGGCGCTCCAGCGGCCACGAGATGAACCGGTCGTTGCTCATGTTGAGGTAGGCGTTGGCGAAGGTGAGCCACTCGTGTGGGATCACGCCGTAGATCAGGGTGAAGAGGACGAGCACGGCGAACGAGCCGGCCATCGCCTCGGCCCACGTCGTGGCCTGGTCGGGCGAGCGCAGATCCCGCGACGCCACCGCCGCGAACGCGATCGCGAGCAGCACCCCGAACATGACCCAGACGACGACGGTCTGGAAGTCGGCGAGCAGCTTGGCGGCGAAGAGTCCGATGACGAGAACGACGACCGCGCCCGCGACCGCCTGACGCGCCGTGACCAACTTGTGTTCGAGCGGCGGGCGGATCAGCGCGGCGACGAACGCGAGACCGACTCCCGTCGCGATCAGCGACCAGAGGAGACGGCCGGCCGGGCGGATCCAGGGAAGCCAGTCAGGCAGCAGGTTGGGCATGTGCCCCGACGTCCTCCTCCCCGCGCGCCCCGCGCTCCCGCGCCAGGGGTCCGATGAACCGTTTGTTACCACGGTAGACAACGAATCAGCACATTGGGCGCCGGTCCTTGTGAACTTGTGCAGCGACGCGCGCGAGTGGGTCGGCGCGCCAGCCCTGTGGGACGATTTGCGGGTGACCGATCGGTACGACGTCCTGGTCGTCGGCGCCGGACCGTCGGGCGCGGCCGCCGCCTACTGGCTGGCAGAGCAGGGCCACCGGGTACTCGTCGTCGAGAAGAAGCGGTTCCCGCGCGAGAAGACGTGCGGCGACGGCCTCACGCCCCGGGCCGTCCGCCAGCTCGAGGACATGGGCCTGGCCGAGCCCCTCGGCGACTACCTCCGCTACGACGGGCTGCGGTCGATCGCCCACGGCGTGACCCTCGAGCTGGCCTGGCCCGACCATCCCGAGTTCCCTCCCTACGGGTACGTGATCCGCCGGCGCGACCTCGACGAGATGGTGGCGGGTCGGGCGGTGAAGGCGGGGGCGACGCTGTGGCCGGCGAGCGAGGCCCTCGAGCCGGTGGTGGAGGGCGGCCTCGTCACCGGGGCGGTCGTCCGTCGCCGCGAGGCCGGGACCACCGAGACGGTGCGGGCCCGGTACCTGGTGGTCGCCGATGGCGCCAACTCGCGCTTCGGCCGGGCACTGGGCGCGTCGCGCGACCGCAGCTACCCGCTCGGCATGGCGGTGCGGGGCTACTTCACCAGCCCGTTCCACGACGAGCCCTGGATCGAGAGCCACCTCGACCTGCGCGACCGCGAGGGCAACCACCTTCCCGGCTACGGCTGGGTGTTCCCCGTCGGCGACGGGACGGTGAACGTCGGCGTCGGGCTCCTGTCGACGTTCCAGGGTTGGAAGTCCGTGAACACCAGCAAGCTCATGGATGCGTTCGTCGCGACCGCGCCGCCGCGCTGGGGCATCACCCCCGAGACCGCCTGCGGGCCGCCGACAGGCGGAAAGCTCCCGACCGGCGGGTCGGTGACGCCGAAGACGGGGCCGACCTGGCTCGTCATCGGCGACGCCGGCGGCGCGATCAACCCGTTCAACGGCGAGGGCATCGGCTACGCCTACGAGACCGGGCGCCTGGCGGCGGCCGCCCTCGACCGCGCCCTCGTCAGCGGCGACGGGCTCGCCCTCCGCACCTACGAGGAGGAGCTGGCGGCGCGCTACGACCTCTACTTCAAGGTGGCGCGCGCGTTCGTGCGGGCGATCGGCAACCCCGCGGTGATGCGCGAGCTCACCCGGGTAGGGATGCAGAGCAAGACGCTCATGGAGTGGGTGCTGAGGATCATGGCCAACCTGCTCCGCCCGGACGAGCTCGGACCGGCCGAGGCGGCGTACAAGGCGGTCGCCGCGCTGGTGAAGGTCGCGCCCGAGCCGTAACCGCCAGAGGCGAGCGGCCGAGGTTGACCCAGGCGTCGTAGAAGTTCAGTGGCGGTCCTCCGCCTCGATCGCGCCGTGAGGCACGCTCGGGGTTCCCACACCAACCGAGTGAAACGGAGGACCACCAATGAAGAACCCAGCGTCGCACACGAAGAGCACGACCACGAGCAACCTGCGGTTGCTGCCCGAGCTCGGCCTGGTCGATGTCGGGGATCCGTCGCTCTCGGAGCGCCTCGCCGGAAAGGTGAGCGAGCAGGTGGAGCTGTTCGCCGCCCGCATGCGGGAGGGCTTGTTGGCGGCGTCGGTGGCGATCGGCTTGGACGTGATGGGTGAGCTCACCGAGGCCGAGGTGACCGAGCGGGCCGGTCCGAAGGGCAAGCACGATCCGGACAGGACCGCGTATCGCCACGGCTCCGAGGACGGCAAGGTCACCTTGGGCGGGCGGCGGGTCCCGCTGCGCCGGCCCCGGGTGCGCAGTGTCGCCGATGAGAACGGCGAAGAGCACGAGGTGCGCCTGGAGTCCTATGACACGTTCGCGTCGGTGGACCTGCTGGCCGACCACATGGTCGCCTCGATGCTGGCGGGGCTGTCGGGGCGCCGTTACGAGTCGGCGCTCGAGCCCGTCGGCGAGGCGGTGGAGGCCACCGCGTCGGGGACGTCCCAGAGCACGGTGAGCCGCCAGTTCGTCGCCGCCACCGCCGAGCGTCTCGCCGAGTTCCGCGCCCGGCCCCTCGATGACCGGCGCTGGCTGATCTGCTTCATCGACGGGTTCGATTTCGCTGGTCACACCATGGTGGGCGCGCTCGGTGTGACCGCCGATGGCATCAAGGTGCCCTCGGGGTCGTCGAGGGTTCGACCGAGAACAAGGCGGTGTGCACTCGGCTCGTCTCCGGGCTCGAGGACCGGGGCTTGGACGCCAGCGAGGGGATCCTCTTCGTCCTCGACGGCGGCAAGGCGATCGTCCACGCGGTGCGCGACGTGTTCGGCGAGCGCGCGGTGATCGCCAGGTGTCGAGTCCACAAGGAGCGCAATGTCATGGACCATCTCCCCGAGGCGGAACGGCCGTGGGTGCGCCGCCAGCTGCGCGCCGCGTGGGCCAACCCGAACGCCGGCGAGGCCGAGGCTTCGCTCACGGCGCTCGCCGGCCAGCTCGAGAAGGTGAATCCCGACGCCGCGGCCAGCTTGCGTGAAGGCCTGACCGAGAC
>JBQTGU010000030.1:0-3225 GCA_052390575.1 Actinomycetota bacterium
CGCCGCTACGCCTACGGCAGCGAGCTGCTCTCGATGCAGACAGCCGGTCAGGAGCGCTACTTCCACACCGACGCGCTCGGCAGCATCCTCAACACCAGCAGCGCCACCGGCACGCTCGAGACGAGCCTTTCCTATGAGCCCTTCGGCGCTCTGCGCCGCCAAAACCGCCACAGCGCCACCGCCGCCGACAACCCAATCCGTTTCACCGGCGCCTACCACGACGACACCGGCCTCTACCACCTCCGCGCCCGCCACTACGACCCCGCAGACGGCCGCTTCACCAGCACCGACCCACTCGCACCCCAACTCACCGACCCCTACGTCTCCAGCTACGTCTACGCGAAGAATCTTCCAACCGCACTGGTGGATCCGACAGGAATGGGAGCTATCCGGGCCGGCTCATCTAGAACCGGCCCTCAGTGTGTTCCGGTTTGTGTGATCCCACTAGCTGTTATCGGCGTTGTCGCCGTCGGGGCTTTCGTGCTGCTACCAGGGGCGAGCACGAAGATCGCGGACATGCAGAAGGCAGCTCGGCCGCGAAATTGAGGCTGAAAAGCGTGCTCGAGGGCTACCTCCGAATGCAACGCTGTCGTACCGCGAGATTCGCGAGCCGGCAAAAGAGATTCGTATCCGTCGTCGAGGACCCTGACCAGTCGAGTCGCGTGAACGAACAAGTGGACATTGCCGATCTGCGGATAGTTGTTGAGGAACTCATCGGTCAAGAGTGTTGGGATGCATACCTGCCCGACGGCGTTGAACTACATCTTGAGATCGGGGAGCGACGCCCTGTCGCCGGGTCGGTCAGGGCGATCGAGTTAGGCTCGTACGGGATCATCGTTGGAGCCAGCTCCTGGCATGTCTCGCAACCAGAGGGTGCCGCCGTGATGGGAGCCAATTCGGATCGTTGGGCTGGACTCACGAGCCGTCTTGAGCTTATCCGTGGGACTATCTCCGCAGCTCAGGTTCTTTCGACCCTAGAACTGCGGCTGGAACTTGCCGGGCGGATTGAACTCAAAGTGATTCCGGACCGGGCTGTCGGTTCGGCTGACCCACCATTTTGGGAGCTCTTTCGCCCGGACGGTTCGCTTCTTGAGGTGGGGCCCAGCGGCATTCTCACGTTCAGTCAAGCCGATCGCTGAGGACGTGAAGATGCTTCCATCAGTGTGCTGCGAGGAGCGCTCGAACCTGATCCGGCGCCCGTCGGCCAGCGGGCCGGACGGGACGACCGGCTACAGCTACGACGCGGCCGGCAACCTGACCGGCACCCAGTTGCCGGCGGCGAACGGGCCCTGGCAGACGCGCGCCTACGATCGCGCCGGGCGGCTGGTGGCGTTGCAGAACGCGGGCGCGGCGGGGACGAACGTGCTTCCGGAATCGATCCCCTTGGCATGACGGGACATCCTTTCCGCCTGGCCGGACGACACCGGCCAAGCGCTCAGGCGTCCACGAAAGCGGGGGCATTCCAGCCAGCGACCGGGGCGCCGCCTGCTCGTCGACACCGTCCAGACGATCTTCCCGGCGCACGAGCACGAGCACTTCGTCACCCACTACCGAGGGCTGCTCGCCTCGTGGGCGACGGACGAGCGCGGCTGACGCGGCTCACCCGTCGCAGGCCGGAGCCGCGCCTCTGCTGCGGAGGGGCACCTCGGAGAGCGCATGCGGGGGCACCAGTTCCTCGCGGCCGCCGCTGAGCGAACGCACGCGCACCCAGACCACCGCGCCACGCCGCTCGTAGCCGACCAGCTCGACCTGTGCGTTCGGCTCGAACGTGCGCCCGCTGCGCGCCCGCACCGGACAACCCCGGACGTCGGCGACCAGGTGCGCCGTCCCGCGCAGGTAGTAGTCGTTCACCCAGCCGTCCGCCCCGCCGTCCACCGAGCGGACCCGGATCCACTCGCCGCGCGTGTCCAGCACCGACACGAGGCTCCCCGCCGGGATCTCGGCGACGCCGGGTCCCTCCGGCTCCGCGCTGAGGCTCACCTTCTGCTGAACGACCAGCCCGTGATCGTCCCGGCCGCTCGCGATCAGGACGGATCGCGCCGGCTCCTCCCCGCCGCAGGCGGGGAGGAGGAGCACGGCTGCTGCGACTGAGGCTACGGACAGGTGGACGGGTTTACCGTTCCCTTGGTCCGATTCGACGAGATCGTGTTGCACCAGGCGCCCCCGTCCCCATTGCGATGGAAGACCTGGTCGTACTTCGCGGAAGAGAGCGTGTACGTATGCGAGTCGTAGACCGTCTCGACGCCGCCGACGATCTTGAGGTACCGGACCGAGTCGGTGCCGGTGTTGTTGAGGAGCCCGCTCGCGAAGTCCAGCACATAGCGGCCGTTCGCCGGAATCGTCGTTCCGGCCGGAATCAGCTTCGGCGCGCCGCCGCCCGCGATGTCGTCGATGTACAGGCCGCCGATCCCGACTGCGACCGAGGTCGGGTTGTACAGCTCGACCCACTCGGTCGTGCTCACCGTCTGCGGGGCCATCAGGTACTCGTTGACGACGATCTTCGACGGGTCGGCCGCGGGAGGCGGCGGGGGTGGGGGCGCACCCTCGTCGTAGGCGAGGTAGGTGCGCGTGGCGGTGCCGTAGGTGACCGTGTAGCTCCCGCCGGTGGACGTGGTACGCAGCCAGATGTCGCCGTTCGAGTTCAGCGTCCCGCTGTAGTCCGTCGCGGTCGTCCCGTCCGACTGGAACGGGTCGCACGGGTTGTTGGCGAGATAGACGTCGGCGCCCGTGCCCCGCTCGTTCGGGACCGCCTGCAGCGCATCGACCACCCGGTTCGAGGGATGGCCGTAGCTGTTCGCGCCGCACGAGATGAAGGCCGTCTCCGGGGCGAGCTTGGTGACGTATGGCGCGTTGGAGGAGTGCCCCGAGCCGTGGTGGTTGACCCGCATCGTCTCGACGTTGCCGAAGCTGTCGGCGACCGAGGCTTCGACGTCGTTGTAGGTGTAGCCGAAGCCGCTCGTGGCGTACTCGCCGTCCGTGTCGCCGGCGGTCGCGTACTCGAACTTGCCGTACGTGATCTTCAGCCCGACCGAGTAGTCGTTCTCGGAGGGAGGCGTCGCCTCGAGGGTGTGGTCGCCGGCGACGGGCGTGCCGTCCGTCCGCAGAACTCCCTTTGCGTTCGCCTGGACGATCGCAGCGGTGACCCCAGCGCCCAGGTCGAGCGTCGGCCAGGGAACCGTGTTCGCGAGCGTGAGCACGCGACCGTGGATGTTCGCTCGGTCGGGC
>JBQTGU010000031.1:0-4520 GCA_052390575.1 Actinomycetota bacterium
TGGAGAGGAGGTAGGCGAACGGCACGAGCAGGACGAGGAGGAAAACGCCCATGGCGACCAAGCCGTAGTACGCGGGCACGAAGTCGCGCAGGACGGTCATGAACGGATAGAGGAAGATGATCTCGACGTCGAGGACGATGAACGTCATCGCCACGAGATAGAAGCGAACCGGGAAGCGCTCGGCGGGCTCGAACTCGGGGACGATCCCGGACTCGTACGGCGCTTGCTTCGCGGTCGTGGGGCGACGCGGGCCTAGTAGCTCCGACGCGGTGAACGACAGCGCGATGAACACCACGACGAGCACGATCATCGTGAGGATCGGCAGGTAGTCGTCCAAGCCCCGGGCCTCCGTCCGACGGCTCCTCGGCTGCGCGCGGCAGGCTAGCGGACACCCTCGGCAGACCGGAGAGGCGGCTACCTGGCGGGAACGAGCCGGGTCCGGCCTCGTTCCACCATCCACGCCCCGCCGTGGACCTCGTTGTCGTGGCGCTCGAGGACGGAGTCGACGAACCACCAGTCGGCCCGCAGGCGCTCGGGCGTCACGTCGATGACCGTGTAGCCGTGGCTGTCGAGCTCGCACCACTTCCAGTGCGCGAGCGCGTCGACGATCTGGCGCTCGATCTCCACCGACGTCGTGCGCAGCCCCCAGCCCATCTTGTCGTCGAGGTTCTGGGACGTGAGGCTCGGGGTCACCAGCTCCACTGCCAGCGGCTCGCCCTCGTCACCCTGCTCGTCCATCTCCAGCGCGATCGAAACGTGCACGTCGCCGCTCAAGACGACCACGTCGCGAATGTGCCGGCCGCGCAGGAAGCCGAGCACCGCTTCGCGCTCGGCGGGATAGCCGTCCCACTGGTCGAAGTCGGGCCCGCGACCCTCGGGTTCGAGCAGCTTGACCTTCACCAGGTGGGGTCGCACCGCCTCGGGGAGCTGCTCGTCCCACGTGCGCCCCATCACGGAGGGGTTGGCGATCAGCCGCCACGGCGCACTCGAAGTCTCCAAACCGTCCAGCAGCCATTCCCGCTGCTCGGGCCCGAGCGCGCTGCGGTCGGGAGCCTGCATCGCCGGCGGCGGGACGGGTTGGTCCCGGCGCGTGCGGGTGTCGAGCATGAACAGGTCGGCCAGCCCCGCCAGCGGAACGGTCCGGAAGACCCGGGTCGGGTCGTCGCGGTCGGGCAGGCGCGCCGGGACCCACTCCCACTTCGCCTGGAACGCCCGCTCCTTGCGCTCGCGCCAGGGGCCCCACTCGGGCTTGTGGTTGTCGGCGCCGTCGCGCCAGGCGCCGTCGGCGAACTCGTGGTCGTCGACGGTGGCGATGACGGGGTGGGCGGCGTGCAGGCGCTGCACGTCGGGATCGAGGCGGTACTGGGAGTAGCGACGGCGGTAGTCGTCGAGTGTGACGCACTCGTGCAGCGGGTCGAACGGACGCCCGATGTCGGCGCCCGGCGTCTGGGTTGCCGGCGGCGTGTTCGACGCCTCGTAGATGTAGTCGCCGAGGTGGAGCAGGAAGTTGAGATCGTCGCGGTCGGCGATGCGGGCGTAAGCGTTGAAGAACCCGGCGTTGAACTTGGCGCACGACACCATGGCGAAGCGGAGGTGGTCGCTCCGCTCGGGCAGCGTGCGGGTACGCGCCACCGGCGAGCGCTCGCCGGCGCACTCGAAGCCGTAGAAGTAGGTGGTGTCGGGCTCGAGGCCGCCGACGTCGACCGACACCGTGTGGTCGTGCTCCGCGGTCGCGGCCGCGGTTCCCGACGCGACGAGGTCGCCCAGCTCGGGATCACGGGCCATCACCCAGTCGGTGTCGGCGGGCGCGCCGCCGGGAGTGGTGATCCGGGTCCAGATGACGACGCGGTCGGGGAGCGGATCGCCGCTCGCTACCCCGTGCAGGAAGGGCCCGGCCGTGTCAGGCACGGGCGGGAACCTATCCGGCGCGCGTCAACAGGTCCCGTTGGCGCCGAACATCTGGGTCCAGTGGTTGCCGACCCGGGCGAAGCCCGCATGGTTGACGCGGGCTTCGAGGATGTTGGCGGCGTGCGGCCCCGACGCCAACCAGTTGGCCAGGACCTCCTCGACGCTGCCCTGGCCCGCGGCCACGTTCTCCGAGATCCAGCTCCAGCCGACGTAGCCGTGCCCGTTGGCCCGTGAGGTGAAGGTCGATCCGTCGGAGCCGACGTGGCCCATGAACCCGCGCGACGCCATGTCCTGCGTGTGCTTGGTGGCGGCATTCGCCAGCGTCGGGCACCACGCCAGGGCGCCCAGACCGCCGGCGGCGCGGACCTCGTTCACCCGCTGGAGCAGCGCCTGCGCGTCCCCGGCGGAGGGAGGGGGCGAACCCTTGAGGCACCCGGTCGTGGCGAGGGCCATCACCGCCAACGGGGCGGCGACGCGCCAGAGCCGGCGCGGTTTCGTGCTCGGGACGACGGACGAGGGAGGCGTAGAGACGCGCGTCAACAGGTGCCGTTTTGGCCGAAGTCCAGGGTCCAGTAGCTGTCGACCCGGGCGAAGCCGGCATGGTGGACGCGCGGATCGAGGATGTTGGCGGCGTGGGGCCCCGACGACATCATGTTGGCCATCACCTCGTCGACGCTGTTCTTGCCGGAGTCGATGTTCTCGGACACCCAGTTCCAGCGCACGTAGCCGTGGCGGTTCGCCCGGACGACGTGGTCCGATCCGTCGGTGCCGATGTGGCCCATGAACCCGTGCGCAGCCATGTCCTGCGTGTGCGCGGTGGCGGCATTCGCCAGCGTCGGGCACCACGCCAGGGGTCCGCGACCGTTGGCAGCGCGGACCTCGTTCACCCGCTGGAGCAGCGCCTGCGCGTCGGGGGAGGCGGGTGGGGGCGAGCCTTTGACGCACCCGGCCGTGGCGAGGGCCATCACCACCAGCGGAACGGCGATGAGCCCGAGACGGCGCGAACGGCGGATGGGTGCGTGAGTCTGCATAGCGCCAGTATCGACCATTCGCCCGCCATCCTTGATCACGGCTTTGGGCGGCATTCGACGGCCGTGAAAGTGTGCATGGTCCGTTTATAGCCCGATTGTCAAGACTGGCCCCTGGGCTCCGCTTCGGGAACCCGCGGGCCAGGCCGGGCGTTCTCGGGGCGTGCAGCTGCGCCGGGCGCTCCTCGCAATCGGGAGCCTGGCGCTGGCAGCGACGCCGGTCGCCTGCTCGGACGACGGCGGTCCCGCCGGCGTCGAGTTCACCGAGGCCCCGGTCGACGTCGAAGCCGACTACATCAACGGGGTGGTCGCGTGGAAGGACGGCTTCGTCGCTGTCACCGGCAGTGGCGTCGTCCTCCGCTCCCCCGACGGCGAGCGCTGGGACACGGTCGACACGACCGGGCTCGACGATGACGCCGACCCCGACGCCGACGCCGACGCCGAGCCGATCATCCGGACCGACCTCTCGGGGATCACTGCCGGCGACGGGTTCCTCCTCGCGGCGGGAGCCCGCTCCGTGGGAACCGGGGAGGACGACGCGAGGTTCGTCCCGATGGTGTGGCGCTCCGCAGATGGTGAGACCTGGCAGCAGCTCGAGACCAGCGGCCTCACCGCGCGCTACCTCGACGCGATCGTCGCGTCCGACGGCGCCTTCTTCGCGTTCGGCACCGAGGAGGTCCCGGCCCCGCCCGGCCTCGAGAGCGAGGAGGACATCGAGGAAGAAGAGGGAGAAGGGGCGGGGGCGCCGATGACCGTCGACGTCACGTCGGTGTTCCGGTCCGAGGACGGCGAGGAGTGGGAGGCGGTCGGCGACCCGGTCACCCCGGCAGGCGAGAACTCCAGCGAGGGCTTGGGGGCGGTCGCGGCCAACGGCGGCCGCCTGCTCGTGTCACTCGGGGCGGAGTGTTACGACTGCTACGACGATTTCTCCAACGCGCTGTACCGGTCCGAGGACGACGGCCGTAGCTGGCAGGAGCTCGACGACACCGGGCTCGACGACCTCGACCTCGCCAACACCGACGCTATCCCCCGCGTGGTGGGCTTCGACTCTGGCTTCGTCGCCGTCGGGACGTCCGAGGACGGCGACGACACGGTGGCGACCCTGTGGCGGTCGGCCGACGGGGAGAAATGGACCGACAAGACGCACCTCGGTGGACCCCGGGACTACGAGTACGCCGCCGACATCGACGCCATGGCCGCGACCAAGACCGGCGTCATCATCCTCGAGCTCAGGGGCGACGAGCTGGCGGTGTGGCAGGTCGAGCTCGACTGATCCGCCGCTGAGGCCGCTCGAGGATGACCTGTCTGTCGTGGAACTTGGTGACGGCCTCCTGATGGATCATACGTTCAGGCTGTGACAGCTACGGGTGTTTGGTCGGTGTGCACGCCGACGGCGCGTCGGAGCGTGTCGGCGAGCTTGGGGAGTTGTTTGTAGCCTTTCACGCGTCGGAACTGGTCGGCGGCTTGTTGCATGCCGGCAGCGGCCCATCGCAGTCGCATGTCGCCGTCGCGCCAGCGCTTCACGTTGCGGGCGTGCGCGCGGACGATCTCGATCATCGACTCCACCGGGTTCGTCGACATCAC
>JBQTGU010000032.1:0-41216 GCA_052390575.1 Actinomycetota bacterium
GGCGGCAATCTCGTCCACCGGGCGCTCGCCCTGCGCGAGCAGGTCGACGATCTCGGCCCGGCGCCCGCTCGAGAGCGCCTTCGTGACCGAGGCCAGCGCCTCGAACAGCGTGTCCTTGGCCGCCCGGTTCCCCATGGGCCCACGGTACGGAACGCCCGCTTCGTTGTCAAGTGATCAAATGAACACTTGACAATCGGGCGGGGGTGCCCTATTGATCCAGGGAACCAGCTTCATCGTGACGGGGGGAACCGGAATGGCAACGACAACCGCGGCGCCGACCCGGGCGGGCACCGGCTCGGCATTGAGGAATGGATCGCTGATCATGGCGGTGGCGGGACTCGGGTTCGTCGGCTACGGCGTCATCTTCTTCATCCGCAACTTCACCGACTCTTTCCTCGAGCTCGGGATCGGGCGCAACGAGGTCGACGTCGGTAAGGACCAGATCCAGGACTTCAGCCCGCAGCTCTACGACTACGTCAGCCACCTGCACATCGCGGTGGCGGGCTTCATCGCCGCCGCCGGCGTCGCAGTAGCCGCGCTGGCGTGGTTCGGTGTGCGCCGGGGCGAATGGTGGGCGTGGGCGACCGCGGTGGTCGTGCCCGTGCTGGGGCTGGCGGTGGCGCTGCCGGCCCACTACCCGAACCATTTCGACACGCTCGGGCACCTGGGGCTGATCTACGCGGACACACTGCTGTTCGTCGTGGGCGCGGCCCTCGCGTTCGTCGGCCTGCGAACCGAGACGGCCTAGCGGCGACGCGCCCGGACGACCCAGACCGCGCTCGCGAGCTCGACACCGCGAGACGTGACGTAGGGACTGAGGGCCGCGCGCACCGCATCTACGGCCCGCGCCGCCGCGTCGAGCTCGGCGTCGGCGAGGAGCGTCCGCCCGATGGCACCCTCCCGCATAAAGGTGACCGCGTCGTCGAGGCTGCCGCCCCCGCCGATGACGAGCGGCGGGCTGGCCCCGTCGATGTTCACGTCCTCGAAGCCGGCATCGGTCAACGTCCCGGCGAGGCGATCGCGATCGGCGAGGGCGAACATGCCGGGCGCGTCGGGCGGGCCGAGGTCGGGCAGGGCGACGTGGGCGGCCGCGGCCGCGCCGGGAACCATCAGCCACTCGTTCTTCTCGAGTTCCCGCCAGCACACGAACGACAAGCGACCTGCAGGCCGCAGGGCGCGGGCGACGTTGGCGAAGGCGGCCGTCGGATCCTCGAAGAACATGACGCCGAACCGGCTGAGGGCAACATCGAGGTTCGCCTCGGGGAACGGATGGACCTGAGCGTCCGCCTGCTCGAACCGGGTGTTGGCCAGACCCTCCTCCCGGGCCCGCTCCTGTGCCCGGGCGAGCATGGGCGCGGAGAGATCCACGCCGAGCGCGCCCCCGTCGGCGACGACTCGGGCCGCCGCCAGCGTGGTGTCGCCGCACCCGCATCCGATGTCGAGCACTTCGTCCGAGACCTCGAGCGCCGCGGCATCGAGGACGAGCTCGCCGAACGGGGCGAGCATCGCTCCATACCGCTCTTGGTGGGAGACCCAGTGGTGCGCCTCGTCGGCGTTCCAGTGCTCGGCCTGCTCGGCGTTGCCGGGCGCGACTCGGCGCGGTTCCTGGGAGCCGGCCGTCACGAGGGCTCACTCGCGGCGAGGCGAACACCGACGATGTAACTCAGCGCCGAGCCGGCGATCGAGGCGGCGAACCCGACCGTGTACTCGTTGAAGCCGGCGATCGCGCTCCCCGGAATCACGAGACCAATCCGATCACAACTGTCGGGACCGCGCTCCGGGACTCAGGCCGCCTTCAATTCCTCCGCGAACTCAGTCATCGGAGCTTGCGTTTGCCGCTCAGTCCAGTCCGCGTAGCCGAGGACGGTCATAGGATCCAGGCCGAGGCTCTCGACAAAGTCGATGTTTTCCCGCCGGATCCCGGCAGCCCGCTCTCCAGCACTCACCCGCGTGAATCCGAAACGCTCCAAGACGTGGCGCGTCCCGGAGAAGACGGTCCCAGCTGTCGCCGCGCCGGAGATGATCAATGTCTCGGTAGTGGTCACGCACTGCCAGCACATGGTGCGAGCGTGTCATAGAGGCCGCGAGCGAATCAAGGGCAGGGGCGCCCCCGCTGAGCGCGGCGCGATCAGCGGTGATGGTGCGGGCGGCCGTCGGCGTGGTGCGCGAGCTGCGCGTGGTAGTCGGTGCCCTCCGAGTCGGCCGGACTCGTGTGAATGATCACGGTCGCCGCTCGTGGGAGCTCGTGAAGCAGTCGGTGATGTGCGTCGTGGGCAATTCGGTGGGCGTGCTCGGCGCCGGAGTGCGAGTGCCCTAGCAGCCGTCCGAGGGCGCGTCGCCAGCCGCGACGCCCGTGCTCGTGATCGTCCTCGTGAACGTGCGGGTGATCCGATCCGTCTGTCATCTGGGACCGTCCGGTGCGGAACGTGCTCTGTTTGTGGTCTATCGGTGGCTGTCGAGCGGCCACCGCGCGTCAACCAGCGCCGCACCGTCCTCCTGACGGTACCGTGGCGGGCATGGACCTGACCGCGCTCGTCCAGCCGGCGGACACGAAGATCCTGCTCGTCGTCATGGACGGCCTCGGCGGCTACGCCGACGGCGAGCACGGCACGGAGCTGGAGGAGGCGGCCACCCCGAACCTCGACCAGCTCGCGGCCGAGGGCGCCAGCGGACTGGTCGAGCCGGTCGGCCCCGGGATCACCCCCGGCTCGGGACCGGGCCACCTCGGCCTGTTCGGCTACGACCCGGAGCGCTTCGAGCTCGGCCGCGGCGCGCTCAGCGCCGCCGGCCTCGACTTCGAGCTGCGCCCCGGCGACGTCGCCGCTCGCGGCAACCTGTGCACGCTCGCGCCCGACGGCACGATCACCGACCGTCGCGCCGGGCGCATCCCCGACGACGAGGCCGCCGCCATCGTCGCGATGCTCCAGGAACGCGTCCACCTCGACGGCACCGAGGTGTTCTTCCGCCACGAGCGCGAGCACCGGGTGCTGGTCGTGCTGCGCGGTAACGGACTCGACGAACGGGTGACCGACACCGATCCCCAGGCGACGGGCGTGCCGCCGCTCGAGCCCGAGCCGCTCGACCCGGACGCCAAGCGAACCGTCGAGCTCGTCGACGAGCGCGACGCCCAGGTTCGCAAGCTGCTGGCTGACCCGCCGAAGGCGAACGGGCTGCGGCTGCGGGGCTTCGACACCCACCGCCACCTCCCTGGCTTCGCCGAGCGCTACCGGCTGCGGGCGGCGGCGGTGGCGATCTACCCGATGTACCGGGGGATCGCCCGGCTCCTCGGCATGGACGTGCTGGGTCGGCCGTCGGACCTCGACGACCAGCTCGAGCTCCTGGGCGCCGCGTGGGCCGACTACGACTACTTCTTCCTCCACCACAAGGGCACCGACTCGGCCGGCGAAGACGGCGACCGCCCCCGCAAGATCGCCGCCATCGAGGCGCTCGACGCGGTCGTGCCCCAGCTGCGCGACCTCGCACCTGACGTGATCGCGGTGAGCGGAGACCACTCGACGCCGAGCCAGATGGCGGCGCACTCCTGGCACCCGGTGCCGGTGGTGCTGTGGAGCGAGCGCTGCGGGCGCGACCAGGCCGAGCGCTTCGGCGAACGGTGGTGCGGCGCCGGCGGCCTGGGGCTGCGGCCGACCAAAGACCTCATGGCGCTGATGCTCGCCAACGCCGGCCGCCTGGCGAAATACGGGGCCTAGCAGCGAACGAGCGGCAATCCGCGCGAGGCTGGCAACCCGCCGCAGCCGAGCGAGTGAGCGAGTAAGGATGGCCGAGCAGTTCGAGGGCTACATGAGCGACGCCGACGCGCTCATGTGGAACGTCGAGAAGGACCCGCTGCTGCGCTCGACCATCGTCAGCGTGGTGCAGCTCGACCGGTCGCCCTCCTGGGAGCGGCTGGTCGACCGGATCGAGCGGGGTGCGTACCTGATCCCGCGGCTGCGCCAGCGGGTGGTGACGCCGTTCCTGCGACTGGGCCCGCCGCACTGGTCGGCCGATCCCCACTTCGACATCAGCTACCACCTCCGCCGGGTGCGGGCGCCGGAACCGGCGACGTTCGACACCGTCCTCGACCTCGCCCGCACCGTCGCGATGGCGTCGTTCGACCGCGCCCGACCCCTGTGGGAGTTCACGCTGGTCGAGGGGCTGCGCGACGGCGGCGCCGCGCTCATCCTGAAGGTCCACCACTCCATGACCGACGGCGTCGGCGGGATGCGCCTGGCGATGATGCTCTACGACCTCGAGCGCGACCCCGGCGACCCCGGCCCCGCCGGCGACGTCGAGCAACTCGCCGCCCACACGCCGTTCGGGCTCGTCCGCCCGGCGCTCGAGCTCCAGCGCGACCGGGCACTGGGCCTGGCCCGGCGGGCGCTGATCACCGCGCTCGAGTTGCCCCGCGTCGTGCTGCGCGACCCGCGCCGGAGCCTCGAGCGGGCGGCGGTCGTCGGCGGCTCCGTGGCCCGCATGCTCGCGCCCGCGCTGACGCCCCGGTCGCCGATCATGACCGAGCGCACGTTGGCCCGGCGCCTCGACACGCTCGAGCTCCCCCTCGACGACCTCAAGCGCGCCGCCAAAGCGGTCGGCGGTACCCTCAACGACGCGTTCGTCGCTGCGGTGGTCGGCGGCTTGCGGCGCTACCACCAGCGCCACGACCGGGTGCCCAACGACCTGCGCATGACGATGCCGATCAACGTGCGCAAGGAGGGCGGAGCCCTCGGCGGCAACCAGTTCACGCCGGTCCGCTTCCTGGTGCCGCTGTCGATCACCGACCCGGCCGAGCGCATCACCGCGCTGGGCACGCTCGCCCGCCACGAACGGGACGAGCCCGCGGTCCAGATGACCGACGCGCTCGCGACCGTGCTCAACCAGCTGCCGACCTCGGTGACCACCGCGCTCTTCGGCGCCATGCTCAAGGGCGCCGACTTCGTCACCAGCAACGTGCCCGGCGTGCCGTTCCCCGTGTACCTCGCCGGCGCCGAGCTGCGGGGCAACTACGCGTTCGGGCCCCTCAGCGGATCGGCCGCCAACATCACGCTCGTCTCGCATTGCGGGACATGCTGCATCGGGGTGAACACCGACAGCGTGGCCATCCCCGACACCGACGAGTTCATGGAGACGTTGGCCGACGGGTTCGCCGAGATCGTGGCGCTCGGCGGACGCGCCGCCGAGCCGTCGGTCGCCGAGCCGCACGACGACGACCTCACCCCCGTCGGCTCCGGCTTCACCCCCACCTGAATAGCCGCACGTGAACGCGGGGTCCCGAGCGTCCGTCTCGAAGAGTCCGCTGCTGTGGGTCTTTGTCCTGGTCGCGGGCCTCGTGGCTTTCGCCACGACCTTCAGCTATCTCGGCGCGTTCCTCGACCCTGACGGGAACGCGAAGGATCTCCCGCTCGCGCTGGTCAACGAGGACGAGGGCGGTTCCCTCGCCGGCCAGGAGGTCAACTTTGGTGAGCAGGTTGTGACGGGGTGTTGGCGCCCAACCGGGAGCTCGGCGACGCGGTGAAGTGGACGGTGCTCCCGAGCCGGCGGGCGGCCCTCGACGGGATCTCGGAAGACGACTACTTCGCCGCGCTGGTGGTGCCCGCCAGCTTCTCGAGCCGAGTGCTGACCATCGGCCAGGCCTCTTCGGACGCCCCCGACCCGGCGGTGATCGAGGTCCTAGCCAACCCGGCCTCGGGCGCTTACGCGGGGACGTTCTCGCAGACAGTGGCGACCAGGACCGTCGAGCGCGTCTCGGACGTGACGAGCGGGCAGCTGTCCGACTTTCTCACCGAGGCCGGCGTGACGGTGACTCCCGCAGCCGCCCAGGTGCTCGGGCGGCCCGTCGAGGCCAGGGTCACGGTCGTGCACCCGATCGGCGAGCGGGGTGGTCGGGGGATCGCGCCGTTCTACTTCGCGGTCGTGTTGTCGGTCACCGGCGTCGTCGGGACGGTGATCGTTAGCACCGGGATCGACTTTCTCCTTGGCCAACAGGAGTTGAACGTGCTGGGCCGTCGACTACGGCGTGGTTCCTCCTCCTTGTCATTTCGTGGCGCCTGGCGCGTCAAGCTCGTCGCGACGCTCGCCATGGCTGCGCTCGCGGGGTGCCTCATCACCTGGATGGCCATCGGCATCCTGGGGATGTCGGCCGGAGCGGCCTGGAAGGTTGGACTGTTCGCGATGCTCGGCGTGACCATGAGCGCGATGATCACGCTGACCCTGCTCACCACGTTCGGGATCGCCGGAGAGATGTTGGCGTTCTTCTTCGCCGTGATCTTCGGAGTGCCCTCGGCCGGCGGCGTGTACCCCGTCCAGGCCCTTCCCACCTTCTTCCGCTTCCTGCACGCCTGGATGCCGCTTCGGTACCTCACTGACGGTGCGCGGGCGCTCATCTACTTCAACGGTGCGGATCTCGGTCTGACCCGAGCCGTCTTCGTGCTCGCCGGGTATGCGATAGCAGCGGGGCTGCTCGGGGCGTTACTGGCGTGGAGGATCGATCGCCGGATGGCGGCCTTGCCGGCGGACGGCGGTGGGGGGTGGTGAACGCCGCGGTCTAGCGAGGCGAAGGTGCCGGCGCGCGCGTCAGCAGCGCGACGCACCAGTCGGGGTACGCAACCGGCAGCTCATGCGCGGCAACTGGGTGCACGGGCGCGTCGACCACGGCATGGCTGGCTGCCAGCTCGGCAACCAGGGTGTGGTCGGGGACGGGATCGGACGCGCCGTTGGCCACCGCGACGGGCACGTTCGCACCGACGAGCGCCTCCATGGCGGGCGACCAGTCCTGGGCGACCACCACGTCCTCGAGCGCGTCGCGGTAGGCGGGCCAGGTATGGAGCACCCCCTGCCGGGCCAGCGCCACGGGCGCGTCGGGGCTCACCGCGACCGCGATCCAGGCGGCAGGGCGCCGGTGCTCGCACATCCAGGTGCACACGCCCCGCGCCAAGGGTGCGTGGAGCACGAAGATCCGCTCGAGCGCGCCCATCTTCGTGATTGCGGCGATCGCCGCGTCCCGGTCCCGGTGCAGGGGGGCGCCCCAGGTCACGACCCGTTCGACGCGCTCGGCGTGACGGACCGCCCAGTGCAGGGCGAGGATGCCGCCCATCGAGTGGCCGCCCACGATCCATCGGCCATCGTCAATCGCGAGGTCACCGGCCATGGTGTCCAGCGCGTCGAGGTGAGCCTCGAGCCCGAACGAGCTCCGATCGACGTCCATCGTCGCGCCAAAACCGAGCAGGTCGGGGACGACGAGCCGCCGCTCGTTCGCCAGTGCGTCGAAGCCGCCGCCGAACGAGTTGCCGGACGCGGTCAGCCCGTGGAGCAGGATCACGGCGTCTCCGCCCGTGCCGAGTGTCCGCACCGACAGCTCCCCGGCACGGCGGCGCTCGCCCGCTGGTGAAGACCACCCCGCGACCATCGGGGCGTTGGCATGCCGCCAGGCCCACCAGGCGGCGAGCCCGGCGCCGGCGGTCATGGCACGCCGAGAAGGACGCATCTTCCCGAGCCTCGCGCGTGCAGTAGCCCGACGCGCTTTCCGCGCTGGAACGGAAGAGGCGGCCGGTAACGTGGGCTCGTGCCCCCCGAGATCGCGCTGCCCGACGACCTGCGCCCGTCGGATGGGCGCTTCGGCTCGGGGCCGTCGAAGGTTCGCCAGGAGGCGGTGGAGGCGCTCGCCGCGGCCGCGCCCGGGTACCTCGGCACCAGCCATCGCCAGGAGACGGTCCGATCGGTCGTGCGGCGGGCGCGTCAGGGGCTGAGCACGCTCCTCGGGCTTCCCGACGGGTACGAGGTCCTGCTCGGCAACGGTGGCACCACCGCCTTCTGGGACGCGGCCGCGTTCGGCCTGATCGAACGGCGCAGCCAGCACATCAGCTTCGGCGAGTTCTCCTCGAAGTTCGCCGCCGTCACGCGCGGCGCCCCCCACCTCGACGACCCCGAGGTCATCGAGTCGGCGCCCGGGACACACCCCGAGCCCCGCGCCGACGCCAGCGTCGACACGTACGCGCTGACCCACAACGAGACGTCGACGGGGGTCTGCATGGAGATCCGCCGGCCCGAAGACGCGGCCGGGATCGTAATCGTCGACGCCACCTCGGCCGCCGGCGGCATGCGCGTCGATCCCACGCAGTTCGACGCCTACTACTTCGCGCCCCAGAAGTGCCTCGCCGGCGATGGTGGCCTCTGGCTGGCGGGCTGCTCGCCCGCGGCCATCGAGCGCATCGAGCGCATCGGCGCCAGCGACCGGTGGCTCCCGCCGTCGATCAGCCTGCCGATCGCGCTGGAGAACTCCCGCCTTGACCAGACCTACAACACGCCCGCGCTCGCCACCCTGTTCCTCCTCGCTCACCAAGTGGAGTGGATCCTCGAGCGGGGCGGGCTGGAGTGGGCGGCGTCACGCTGCGACCGCTCGGCCGAGATCCTTTACGGATGGGCGGAGGCGTCGGAGTACGCGACGCCGTTCGTGGCCAAGCCGGCGGAACGCAGCCACGTCAGCGGGACCGTCGACTTCGACGACAGCGTCGACGCGGCCGCGGTGGCGGCCACGCTGCGAGCCAACGGCATCGTCGACACCGAGCCCTACCGCAAGCTGGGCCGCAACCAGCTCCGGATCGCGCTGTTCCCGGCGATCGAGCCCGACGACGTCGCCACGCTCACTGCCGCGATCGACTACGTCGTCGAACGCCTGGCCCGCTGAGCCTGCTTGCGGGCAACCCGGGCTCTCATCGCGTCCCGGTACCACTCGTCGACCTCGCGGGCGTAACGCTCGAGGTGCCGCGGCAGCGGCTCGGGGTTTCTCGCCGTTATGGCCATCGGGTGCCTCCCTACTCAGTGCATCCCACCTGCCCCATTGGTTCGGCAGGAATCGGCGGTCGGTTGACCCCTCTGTGCCGCCCGGCGATGCTCACCCCCAGCCGAAGGGGGTCGGATGCTCTTCCTGCACGAGGTGCACCAGGTCGTGGGCGCCCGCGAAGACGAGTTCGAGGCCACATTCCGAGACGAGTGGATGCCCGCCCTCGCCAAGGGCGACGACGCCCGGCTCCTCTACTTCCTTCACCACGCCCACGGCACCGGCCGGGCCTACAACGTGGTCACGCTCACCGCCCTGCGCGACGGCGCCGCCTGGGAAGACCTGGCCCGGCGGCTGCAGACCGGCGACCTGCGCGATTGGGCTGCGAGGGTCGACCGGCTCCGCCACCGCGTGACCGGCAAGCTCCTCCTGGCGGTCCCCTGGTCGCCGCTCACAGACATCGACCTCGCCACCGTCGCGACCAGCGGCCGCCATCCGCTGACGCTGTTCATGGAGGACACCGCCTGGCCCCACGAGGCGATGCTCGACGACTACCTCGAGGCGGTGCACGCCCAGTACGCCCCGTCGCTGGCCGAGGCCCGCCACGGCGGTCGGGCGCTCCTCGACCTCCAGGCCGTGTTCCAACCCGCCTGGGGATCCGCCGCCCGGCGCGAAGTCGTGCTGTGGCAGAAGGTCCGCGACGCCCGCGGCATCACCGCCCTCATCAGCAGCGAGATCCCGGCCGAGCACCGGGAGCCGGGGACGTGGATGCACGACGCGCTGCGCGTCCGCGACGACTGGGAGAGCAAGCTCCTCCGCACCGCCGCCTGGTCGCCGCTCTACTAGGCGGAAGCGAGATCGGCCTGCACCTGCACGTCATGGTGCATGCTCGTCAGTGTGGTGATCGAAGTGCGCGCCCGTGCGGCCCGAAAGCACGCCAGCAGCGCTCCGGGTGCTCCGGCGCGGCGCTCGAAGGCGAACCCGGCGCGCTCGCCGTGTCGTCTCAGCAAGTCGAGCGGGACGAAGTCGGGATCGAAGGCAGTCTCGGCCACCACGAGGCGGCCACCGTCGCGGAGCACGCGGGAGAGCTCTTGCAGCACAGCATCGGGATCGGACAGTTCGCCGAGCCCGCCCATCAGGTAGGCGGCCTCGAAGGTGGCGTCGCCGTACGGCAGACTCGTCGCCCGCTCGCTGTCGACTACATCGAGGCGACCGCCGGGTGCGAGCTGGTCGGTGATCTCGACCGCGTGCCGACCGTCGCCGGGACCGATCTCGAGGATTCGTTCACCGGGCTGCGGGTCGAGCATGCCGCGCAAGAAGCCGAAGGCCACGCCGGCGGCGAAGGCGCTCCAGTCGGGGCGCCGGATGCCCGTGCTCACCGTTTCGCGCCGGCGGTGAAGCGGCCGGGGTGGGCGTCGAAGCGCTCGAGGCAGATGTCCGAGCAGAACGAGTAGACCTCGCCGCCAAGCTCGCGCTGCCCCGCGGCCCGGGCTGCGTTGATGGTCATGCCGCACACGGGGTCGGTGGCCTGGTCGGCCTCGTCGGGCGGGCGATCGGACAACCGGCCGTCCTCGAGCCACAGCACCCGGTCGGCGACGTCCTCGATGCGATGGTCGTGGGTGACCGCCACGACGGTCTTGGCGTGCTCCTTGACGAAGAGCTCGAGCGTGTGCATGAGCTGATACCCCGCGCGCGAATCGAGGTTGGCGGTGGGCTCGTCGGCCAGGAGCAGAGGTGGGTCGTTGGCCAACGCCCGGGCGATGGCAACCCGCTGACGCTCGCCCCCCGAGAGCTTCTCGGGCAGCACGTCGAGCCGGCTCTCGAGCCGAAGCTCGCCGAGCAGGTCCCGGGCGCGTCGCCGGGCCTCCCGCCGGGACCGACGCGCCGCCCCCAACACGACCTGCACGTTCTCGAGCGCGGTGAGATTGGCGAGCAGGTTGGCGGACTGGAAGATGAACCCGATCCGCCGCAACCGCACCTCCGGCAGCCGGCGCTCGGGCAGCGCGGTGATGTCGAGGCCGTCGAGCCCGATCTGTCCGTGGGTGGGCCGCAGCAGCGCGCCGCACATCGCGAGAAGCGTGGTCTTGCCCGAGCCCGACGGCCCCTGCACGAGGACGAGCTCACCCTCGCCGACCTCGAGCGAGACGTCGTCGACAGCCCGTACCGCGGACTGGCCCTCGCCGTAGGTCTTGGTCACACCCTGGACGGACAGCGCTGTCGCCATCGTCACCACCTCACTCGCGGGCTCACACGCGGGCTCACACCCGGAACACCTGGGCCGGGTCGAGCCGCGCCACCGGCCGTATCGGCGCGAACGACGCCGCGATCACCATGGCCAGCGCGGCCACGCCCACCACCACGATGTCGCGCGGGCCGATGCTCACTACGAACGACGGCACCAGCCGCTCGAGCAGGGTGGCGAGGACGACGGTGGCAACGACACCGACGGCGAGCCCGGCGACACCGGGGACCAGCGACTGGCGCCACACGATTCCGAAGAGTCGACGGTTCGAGAACCCGATGGCCTTGAGCACTCCGTACTCCTGGCGCTTCTCGAGCGTGGCGGTGTAGATCGTGAGCGCGATCACCGCGGTGCCGATGGCGAAGGCGATGACCACCAGCACCCACAGAATCGGCAGGAAGCCCTCCGAGATCTCCTCGCTGTTGGCGGTGGCGAACTCGTCCTCGGTGAAGGTCATTGAGCCCTCCACCTCGGCCGGGATGCGGTTGGCAAGTCGCTCGGCATCGACGCCGTCGCCTGCTTCGACGAGGAAGTAGTTCACGATGTCGGCCGATCCAAGGAGCGCGGCTGCGTCCTCGAACGACGTCCATGCGTACTGGCCGATGAAAGCGTTCCCGCCTCGGGCGATGCCCGTGACCCGCAGGCGCTGCCCTTCGATGTCGAGGACGTCGTCGACGCCGACACCCGCGTTGCGCGCGAAGACCCGGTCGACCACGATCTCCCCCAGGGCCGGGATCCGTTCGCCTTCCTCGATGCCCGCGGGCCCGCCGACGCCCGACTTCTCCACACCGAGCAAGAAGAGATCGACCTCCTCCCCCGCGTGACGGAACTCGACCAGGCGAGCCAGCAGCGGGCTGACCCGGTCCACGCCCTCGACGGCGGCGATCTCCTGCCGACGCTCGGGTGGCTGGAGCGACGTCCCGTGGAAGAACTCTCCCGGCGTACCGGACTCCACCACCCAGACGTCGGCGTCCACCCCCCGGATGTAAGCCGTGGCCTGCTCCAGGAACCCGGTGTACAGACCCCGCACGACCAGGATCAACAGAACCGCGACCGCCACGCCTCCGATGGAGATGGCGAGCCGGGTCTTCTCCCGGACCAGGTTGCGCCAGGCAATGCTCGTCCCGACCGCCATCGGCCCCCTCAGCCTTCTCCTCGCCGGTCGACCTCGTCGTCGGGCGCGCGTCGTGGTACGAGCAGCGCGATCCCGAGGCCGATGAGCAGGGCGGGCCAGATCCAACGCACCTCGAGATCGATCGTTCCGGCCTGGTCGGAGAGGAACACCAGGCCCAGACCGACGAACAGGAAGCCGGCGACCAGCGAAGTCGGATCGAGCCTATGAGGTCGCACGGCTCACCCTGATCTCCCCGGCGACGACCCGCAGGTCGAGCCGCACGGTACCGGCGCCCCGGCGTTGGATGACGCGCGTCGCGTCGGTGTCGACGCCCTGGTCGTGTTCGCCGAGCACGCGCAGCTCGCCCGCCCCGACGTGCGCGACCACCACGACCGTGTCGGTTGGCGGCGTCACGACGGTGAGCTCACCGAACGCCACGCTGACGTCGATCTCGGTGGTCCCCTCGGCGATGTCGACCCGGCTCAAGTCGAGCAGCATCTCCCCCGCGAACAGGCGGTACTCGGGTCGGAGCTCGCGCCCGCTCACGGGCCGGTAGGTCCGCTCGCCAAACCCGCCCGCGAACGGGACGTCGACGATGGTCAAGGCACCGAGCACCAGGGTGAGGACGACCCCGACCGCGATGAGGCCGTGGGCGCGTCCCCACCACGCGCCGACGAGGAGACCCAGCCCGGTCAGCACCAGGGCCACGGCCACGACCTCCTCCGCAGTCACGTCGACGATCCCGGCGGCCTGGGCGAGCCCGGCCGCGCCGCCGAGCACGAGAAGAGCACTGAGCGCGATCCGGGTGAGCACCGAGCGCTCTCTCGGTCCCCGATCGGGCGGGTCGAGCGTCGGACCGGCCGGCGCGGGTGCCGGCGGTCGCGCGTCAGGCTCGTCCGCGAGCTGCTCGGGTACCCCGGAGGAGGGCCGGCGCGAGACCGGCCGCCACGCGAGCAGCCCGATGCCGGCGCCCAGGAGAGCGACCGAGAGCACGATTCGACCCGCGCCCCAATGGATGGCGTCGTGCACCAGCAGCGCGGCCGCGGCGGCGAGCAGGAGCGTGCCGGCGAGCGCGGGGCGGACACCGTGACGCGCGAGCCTGCCCCAGCGACGCCAGAGGACGTCGGCGACGGAGCGGCGGGCGCCCTCCTCGGGAATGACGAGCCAGGCGATGCCGTACAGGACCAGGCCCGACGCCCCGAGCAGCGAGAACGCCACGAAGCCGATGCGGAAGATGAGCGGATCGACACCGAAGTGCTGGCCCAGCCCGCCGGCCACCCCTGCCAGCACCCGGTCCCGGCGGCTGCGGGTGAGCCGCCCCGACGTTTCGCCGTCGGGCGGGTGCCCCGCCGGGGTGTCGGTCGCGACACCCGCGCTCGCGCTGGAGTCGCCGGGGTGCGCCGAGCCCGGGGTGGGCTCCTGATCGTGGACGCCTTCGCCGTCGCTCACGCACAGATCGTGCCCATCGTCAGGGCGAGGTGTCGATGGGGGTCGACCCCGAAATATCCCTGGTGCCCGTGACCACGGGTCAGGGCGCTCCCCGATGGTGATCACGGAAGGCTCGTGGGATCATCAGACTCGAGCGGGCGAGTGGGGAGGACGTCGATCGCCACGCCGACCTCGCAGCGGCACCGACACGGGTGGGTTTCGGCGCGTCACCGGGCGCGCGCGCAACCGGCCCTGGCGGTGGGGCTGCTCGTGCTGGGAACCCTGCTCCTGCTGCGCGAGCTCGGCCTGTGGTTCGGGGATCGCTTCGTATGGCCCGTGACCCTGGGCGCCCTCGGTCTCGTCCTGGCATGGCCGCAGCGCAGCATGGCGGGCACGGGTCGCGGGGAAGGCGGCGCGGAGCGTCGTGGCGTCCTGGCCACGCGAGTGTCGTTGGCCCGAATCGGAGCCGGGGTGGCCGCCATGGCCGCGGGCGTAGCGCTGTTCGCGGCGGCGAATGCCGACCTCGACGCCCTGGGCGACAGCGTGATCGCCGTCACCCTCGCGGTGGCCGGGCTGTTGCTCGTCTTCGGGCCGTGGTGGTGGCGACTGGGCCGGGAGTTGTTCGAGGAGCGGCGGCGGCGGATCCGCTCCGAGGAGCGCGCCGAGCTCGCCGCCCGTATCCACGATTCGGTGCTCCAGACCCTCGCCCTCATCCAGCAGAACCCCGACGACTCCATCGCGACTGTCCGGCTCGCCCGACGGCAGGAGCGGGAGCTGCGCTCGTGGCTGTTCGAGGACGGGCCGGCCCCCTCGGCCACGGTGAAGTCGGCCATGAGAGCGGCGGCCGACGAGGTCGAGGACATGTCCGGCGTCGCCGTGGAGCTCGTCGTCGTGGGCGACTGCCCCACCGATGACGCGCTCGATGCGCTGGTGGCGGCGGCCAAGGAAGCGCTGGTCAACGCGGCGAAATTCTCGGGCGAAGCGTCCGTTTCGCTCTACGTCGAGGTGGAACCCGGGGCCGTCACCGCCTTCGTTCGCGACCGCGGCGTGGGGTTCGAGCCGGTGGCGGTCCCGAGCGATCGCAGAGGGATCAGCGAGTCGATCGTGGGGCGCATGCAGCGCCAGCGTGGCAAGGTCACCCTGTCCAGCACACGCGGCGAGGGCACCGAGGTCGAGCTCGTGATGCCGAGATCGCGCCGGTGAACGGAACCGGCGGGCGCGCCCGGGTGTTCCTGGTCGACGACCACCACCTGTTCCGCTCGGGCGTGAAGGCCGAGCTCGGCGACGCCGTCGACGTTGTCGGCGAGGCGTCCGAGGTCGACGCGGCGGTGGAGATGATCGGCGAGCGCCAACCGGACATCGTGCTCGTCGACGTCCACATGCCTGGTGGCGGCGGTCGCGCTGTGATCGCGGACGTACTTGCCGAACACCCAGAAGTCCGGTTCCTCGCTTTGTCGGTGTCGGACGCCCCCGAGGACGTCATCGGCGTCATCCGGTCGGGCGCGCGGGGGTACGTGACCAAGACAATCAGCGGTCCGGAGCTCGTAGAAGCCATCGACCGCGTGCGCGATGGCGACGCGGTGTTCTCACCCCGCCTCGCCGGTTTCGTGCTCGACGCGTTCGCCGGCGAATCGCCGGGAGAGGCCGACCCGCGACTCGACCAGCTCACCGCCCGAGAGCGCGACGTACTCCGCCATCTGGCGCGCGGCTACACCAACAAGGAGATCGCGGCGCGACTGTCGATCTCGGTCAAGACAGTCGAGACGCACACGTCCGCCGTCCTGCGCAAGCTCCAGCTCTCCAATCGTCGCGAACTCACCCGCTGGGCCGACGATCAGCCCGGTGTCTGACGCGATCGAGGCCCCCGGCTTGGGGGCCTCGATCTTCGAACTGGGCCGTACGAACCCGGTTACTTCTTGTTGGGGTTCGTCTCCTTGAGCTCGTCCTCGGGCTTGGGCTCACCGTTGATGTCGCCGATACGCCCACCGAGGTCGGGGTGCTCGGAGCTGAAGAGGCCCCAGCGGCTGTCCCAGCCGGGGGCGTTCCACATGTGGGTCATCCAGAGGTTCCCGAGCTTGCGCACGGTCCCACCCCGCTCCTTGCACTCGGCCTCGGTCGTGTTCTCGTCACCGAGCACGCCGCCACCGCCGATGCAGAGCTGGCTGTGGACGTGCCACGGGTCGTTCGCCCCGGCGAATCCGTCCGGCGCCACCTCCTTGTCGGCGAACTGGAGATAGCTCAGGCCGACGATCTTGCTGGTGGGCTCGGTGCCGTCGTAAAGCAGGATCTCCGGCTCGGCCGGGTCGAACGGGTTCCCGAGCGCACCGCCCTTGAGGTAGTGGGCGGCAATGCAGGGGACGTAGGGCGTGACCCGCTTCCACCCGTTGGCCTCGGCGTCGGCCACCGTCGGGTTGGCGGCGACAGTCGCGTTCGCGGCCGCGGTCTGCGCGAGGTACGTCGCGCGCTCTTCCGCGCTCAGCGGCGTGAACGGCACCGGGCCCCGGTGGCCGTGACCGCTGTTGCCCTCGTTGGCGACGCCCGCTTGCTCGCACGCCGACGTGCCGTCGGCGCTCACCGCGATGTTCGTGGCGCCCGCATGCTCGGCGCCACCGGCCGCGCCGCTGTCGTCGTGTGCGGCGGCCCCGGCAGCCGAGCCCGCGCCGTGACCACCCGCCGCGCCGGCGCTGTGGCCGGACGCGAACGAGGGTGTGAACGCCATGGTGGACAGGGCGACGACGCCGAGGCCGGCGATACCGACGGGAACAGCGCCGAGGCGCCCCGCCGTGCGACCCTCGAGCGCCGGGCGGAGGAGCAGCGCGAGGCAGCCCAGCACCAGCGCCGCCTCGAACGCGGTCGCGAGGACGTCTACGAAGGCGGTCTCGTCGGCGACGCCGGCGTGGGGACCGAACGGCACGCCGGCAGTGCGTGACACCACCCACACTCCGATGGTCGCGGCATTGACGAGCGCCCCTGCCGCGAGGAGAAGACGCGACGGCCGCAGCACGACCCCCGCGGCCCAGCCGAGCTGGAACCATGCAAGCACCGCGAAGAACACGCCCTCGGCCCAGTACGCGCTCCAGTGCGGCGAGATCATGGCGAAGTGGATGCCGCCGGCTCCGAGTGACGCGGCCGCGAGCACCCAGCGCAGGTACTTGCCCACCGTCATCTGGTCGGCCGGCGCCAGTGGGCGCTGACGCGCGGATTCGGGCTTGGTCTCGTCGTCGCGCGTCTTTGGCTGGCGCTCGAGCGTCGCTGTCATTTCAGGACCCCCCGTGTGGGCTCCGCTGGGTGCCTTCTGTGCACTCCGTGTGCAATTACTGTACCCCGCCCGATCCGGATTGTCACCCCGGTCTGAGGGTGCCGGCCGTCACATGGACTACGACGGGACCGTAGTAGATACTGGGGGCGTGGCGATTCGTGCAGACGCCTCCGGCGTCCTCGGCCCGCTCGAAGCCGAGGTCATGCGGGTCCTCTGGGAGGCCCGGGAACCCTTGGCCGTCCGGACCGTCCTCGAGGCGCTCAATCGACAGCGCACGCCGGCGCTGGCGTACACCACCGTCATGACCGTGCTCTCCCGCCTCGCCGACAAGCGGATCCTGCATCGCGCCCGGGTGGGTCGCGGGTACGTGTACAAGCCGGCGGTGCCGGACGAGGCTGCCATCGCAGTGCGAGGCATCGTCAGGGATTACGGGGATGCGGCGGTGGCGCACTTCGTCGACGAGGCTCGCAGCGACCCGGAGCTGCGACGTCGGCTCGAGCACCTGTTGTCGGAGGAGCGGTGATGCCCGATCGCGGGAACCAGGCGTTCCTCGCGTTCGTCGGCGTCTGCGTGGGTGCGTTCGTGCTTCTCGGGTTCGGTGCCTGCATGATGCTCGGGATCCTCGGTTACCGAATCCAGCAGGACGGCTTCGACGCGCTGACTGCTGGTGCGAGCGACGCTCGTCCGGCTGCGGCCTTTCTCGCGATCGTGGCGGTCGGCACGGTGGCCGGTCTCTGGTCGCTGCGCACGCAGTGGATAGCTACACGGCGACTGACGCAACGCGTGCACGCGGACAGGCTGCCGCTGACGCCGGCTCTCGCGCGCGCCGCCCGGCAGAACGGAGTGTCGGGTCGTGTCGATCTCCTCGATACGCCCGAGCCGTTCTCCTTTACCTTCGGTATCGCACGCGCACGCATCGCGGTGAGTCGGGGGCTCCTCGAGTCGGTCTCGGCGGCCGAGCTCGACGCGGTGCTGGAACACGAGCGTTATCACCTTCGCCATCACGATCCGCTCAAAGCGCTGGTGACGAGGGCTCTGACGCCGGCGCTGTTCTTCCTGCCTGCACTCCGCGACCTGCGGACGCGCTACGTCGCCGGCCGGGAGCTGGCCGCCGATCGGCGGGCGATCCGGCGCCACGGCCGGCGTCCTCTGGCCGGCGCCCTGTACAAGGTCCTGGATGGACCGGGCTGGCTCGAGCTCGCGCCGGCGGCGGCAATCGGTGGGCGCGACGCGCTCGACGCCCGGGTCACGCAGATCGAGACCGGACACGAGCCCGCGCCACCGCCGCTGTCCGCTCGTGCGATCGCCCTGAGCGTGGGCGGAGCGGCGGCGCTGCTCTCGTCGTTCCTGGTGGCCGTGTCCGTCTTCGGTGGCCCCGCCGCCCTCGCTCGGCTCTGCAGCGGGAGCGCCTGAGGGGGTTGACGCTGCCCTTACCATCTACTACGCTCACGTAGTAGATGGTAGCGGGACCCACGACCGAGCAACCCGTCCGGCATCCGATCTTCGCCCGCGTGTACGCCCGCGTGGGCGCGGCGGCGGAGAAGAAGGGTGGCGCCGAGCGCCGGGACGAGACGCTGGCGGGGCTCACGGGGAGCGTGATCGAGGTCGGTGCCGGCACCGGGCTCAACTTCGGTCACTATCCCCACAGCGTCACCAAGGTGCTGGCCATCGAGCCCGAGCCGCTGCTGCGTCGGATGGCCACCGACGCGGCGGCAAACAGCGCGGTTCCGGTCGAGGTCGTCGACGGGGTCGCCGACGCGCTGCCCGCAGAAGATTCGTCCTTCGACGCCGGCGTGGCCTCGCTGGTGCTGTGCTCCGTGCCCGACCAGTCGACCGCGCTGGCGGAGCTGCTCCGGGTCATTCGTCCTGGCGGCGAGTTGCGCTTCGACGAGCACGTGCGCGCCGAGTCGGCAAGGTTCGCCCGGTTCCAGCGCGCTGTCGACGTCTTCCATCCCCTGATCGGCGGTGGTTGCCACGTCAACCGCGACACGCTCGGCGCGATCGAGGACGCGGGGTTCGTCGTCGAGAAGGTTCGGCGCTTCCGCTTCACGCCGTGCTTCCTGGACCAGGCCATCGCACCGCACGTGATCGGAATCGCGCGTCGTCCATCATGAGGAGGAACCCATGACCACTCTCAGGCTGCTCTGCTCGGCTGGCTGTGCGTTGATGATGCTCGCCGGCCTGGCGTACCTCGCGGTCGTCGGCTCCCGGATGACCCGAAGGGTGGAGACAGGTGACCGCACTCCATGAACGGCCGGCGATCACTCGGAGTGGCGGCGGGATTGGGCGTCCTCGGAGCCGGCGTGATCCGCGTCATACGGGTGGTACCACTCGTCCGCGAAGAGCCGCTCGAGGAGGGCGGGGGCACGAAGAAGGGCGAGAAGATGGACTTCAAGAAGAAGGGCACCGGCCCCCGGACGCGCCGGAAGAAGGCCAAGAAGGGCAAGTAGCCGGGGTCGCATTCCGCCGGCTGCGCTGGTTCGTGGGGTTGTCGGTCGCGGGGGCGGCGGCCGGCCTGACCTGGTACCTCGTCGCGAAGCGTCGGGCCCGGGGCGATGCGACCGGAGCACCGCTGGGCGCCCGAGTCGTGCTCAGTGCGATCGACCTGCAACGGCGACCATCGCGGGACAGCCGCGCCGGCGTCACCGACGTGTGGCGGGCACTCGTGGCCTGGCGACGCCCCGATCCTCCTCGAGCGCTGCCGTTCGTGACGGTGAAGCGCACGAATCCCCGGCTCGGCACCTTCGGGCACTGGTGGGTCGAGGTCGACGGCGTCGAGAGCTACGGCTGGTGGCCGAGCCGCTGTCCCCTCCGACTCCGCCACTTCGTCTTCGGCGGGAGGGGCGCGCTGAACGGGACGGGCGGCGCATGCTCCGGAGGAAGCAGCTCACGCGATCCCCACCACCTCGAGTCGGCGGAGCACCAGTTCCATCCCCTGCTCACCGTGCGCAAGAGCGACCGTCGGGTGCGGGCGGAGATCCGATCGTTCGCGTCGGCGTACGACGCCGGCTGGCGCTGGTCCACGAAGGCGGCGACCGACGACTGCCGCACGTTCCAAGTCCGGCTGCTGCGGGCGGTCGGACTGACGGAGCCACCGGAGCAGGAGGCGACACGAGGACGCGGTTGCCCCTTCCTCGCGTTCTTCGGTACCCGAACCCGCCAACTGGCGTGAGGTCGTGCCCTCGATGAGCAATGACGCACCGACCCGACTCTCTCTCGCGATGGTCTGGGTCGGCGCGGCGGTGCTCCTCGGGTCGCTCCTCTTCGTCGCGGACGCAGCCGAAGGCCCCCTCGACGACCCCGATCAGGCCCATCAGCGACCCGGCTTCCTCGACGAGGGAGACCTCCCGGTCGCGGCTCCGGACCTTCCCGGCGACGCGTTGGAGGACGGTCGACCGGCCGTCGTCTTCTTCGAACGGCCCCGCCGCCTCGAGACGCTGTGCGACGCGCTGGCCGGCGACGACCTCGACCGTCGAGCCGAGATCGTGGTGATCGTCTCCGGCGAAGACGGCGAGTGTGAAGGCGCGCGCTCGGTGGACGATCCGAACGGCGAGCTCGCGGCGGCGTTCGGCCTGCGGGAACCGAGCGACGGCGGGCCCCCGGTTGGGTACGCCGTCGTCGACTCCGACGGTCGAGTGCGCTATCGCACCCTCGACCCGCAAGCCGCCGACGATCTCGAGGAGGTCGAGACGATCGTGAAGGCCGTCCCGTGAGCACGACGGGCATCAGGGCAACCCGGGAGTCGCTTCGGCTGTGTGCGTGGTGCCTCGTCGCCGTGGTCGTCGAGATCGGCTTCTACCTCTCCTATCGCGGTCACGACGCCCGCTACCACTGGTTCACCCACTTCTTCGTCGGTGCTTCCGTGGCGCTCCTGGTCATGACCGCCGTGACGCTGCGCACGCGCCGCCCCGTTCCGTTGCCCTTGCTGTGGATCCTGCTCGCCCACGCCTTTGCCATGATCCCGGACTTCCTCTTCGTCGGCGGGCGCGTCCACGAACGGTGGATGGATCTCTTTCTCGGCCATCTCAGGAGCCACTACGTTCCCGGGAGGAACCTGACGTGGTACCTCGTGTTCCTCGTCTGCCTGGCCGTGTATCTGGCTGCGCTGGACCGCGGACGTACCAAGGCGGCGGCATGACCAAAGCAGCGCTGATCGGCCTCGCGGCAGCACTGAGTGTGGCCGCGAGCAGCTGCGGTGGTGAGGATCAGGCGGACACCGCGGCCCCTGAGCCCGGAATTCACCACGTCCACGGCCTGGGCATCGATCCTGCTGACGGCGATCTCTACGCGGCCACGCACTACGGGCTCTTCCGGGTTCCGGCGGATGGAGAGGCGCAGAGGGTCGGCGACAGCTTCCAGGACACCATGGGGTTCACGGTCGTGGGGCCGGGGCGGTTCCTCGGCAGCGGGCATCCCGACCTCCAGGACCCGGACCTGCCACCCCTGTTGGGTCTGATCGAGAGCGGCAACGGCGGCCGGACCTGGGAGCCGATCTCGCTGTTGGGTGAGGCCGACTTCCACGCGCTCGTGTTCCGCCACGGGCTCGTATACGGGTACGACGCGACCAACGAACGGTTCATGGTCAGCGCCGATCGCGAAGCGTGGGAAATGCGTTCCCAACCGCCCGGCCTCCTGTCCTTCGCCGTCGATCCCGAGAATGCCGAGCACGTCCTCGCGACCACATCGTCCGGCGTACTGACGAGTGGCGATGGTGGACGAACGTGGGACCCGGTCTCAGCCCCACCGCTGGCCTTCCTCAGCTGGGCCGACGACGGAACGCTGGCGGCGGCCGGCGCCAACGAGGTCATCTACCTCAGCGCGGACGGCGGGATGAGCTGGGCCGCAACCGGGAGCCTCCCCGGTCGTCCCGAAGCCCTGCTCGCGATCGACGCTCGCACGATGATCGCAGCGGTGCAGGAACGCGGCCTGTACGACTCCAGCGATGGAGGCCGCAGCTGGAACCTGCGCTACCGGGACGAGCCGACGTAGCGATGGAGCTCACCCTCGAGCAGCTGGCCGATCGGACCGGCGAGAGCGTCGCGCACCTCGAGCAGTGGCGCGCCGCCGGTCTGATCGCCGACCGGCCGTCGTACGGTGCTGAGGACGCCGAGCGGGCCCGGCTCGTCGGCTTCCTCGTGCAACGCGGCTTCGACGTCGAGACGATCGCCCGGGCCGACGCCGGGCACGGCGGGCTCATCGAGCGGTTCCTGTCGTTGCTGTACCCGTCGGGCCGCATCCCCGCGTACTCGACGGGCGAACTCGTCGCCAAGACGGATCTCGACCCCGATCTCGTCGGCCGGGTCTGGCACGCCGCCGGGTTGAGAGAGCACGGCGACGCGGCCGGTGACGACGACGTCGACATGCTGCGCGCGCTCGCGACCGCGATCGAGGTCGGGTTGCCGGAGTCGGTGGTGCTGGAGATGGTGCGGGTCTATGCCGATTCGCTTCGCCGCGTGGCCGAGGCGGAAGTGCGACTCTTCCATTTCTACGTCCACGAACGGCTCCGAACCGAAGGGCTCGAGGGTGAGGAGCTCGACGAGGTCACTCGGGCCGCCGGTGATCGGTTGCTGGAGATCGCCGAACCGGCAGTCCTGTACTTCCATCGCAAGGGCTGGGCCAGCGCGATGCGTGACGACCTTGCGCTCCATGTCGCCCAGGAGGGCGGGGGCGCGCCGGTGCCCGACGTCCCGGGGACCCTGTCGGCCGCGGTGGTGTTCGTCGATCTCCACCGGTTCACCCCGCTCACGAAGGCGATGGGCGACGTAGCCGCCGCCGAGGTCGTCGAGCGGTTCTCGGACATCGTTCGCACCGCGGTCGGTCACTGGCACGGGCGGGTCGTCAAGCAGATCGGCGACGCCTTCATGCTCGTCTTCTTCGAACCCCGGGCCGCGATCTCCTGCACGCTCGAGATCGAGCGCCGCGCCGTCGAGGAGCCGCAGTTCCTCGCCGTACGCTCGGGAGCCCACTGGGGCGACGTCCTCTACCGCGAAGGTGACTACGTCGGGACGACAGTCAACGTCGCCGCCCGGCTCGAGCAGGCTGCCGGGCCACACCAGTTCCTCGTGACCGGCGACATGAGGCGAGCGGCCGCGGACGCTCCGGAGGCGGAGTTCGCGCCGCTCGGAACTCGGAGCTTCAAGGGCCTCGTCGACGACATCGAGATCTTCGAAGCCCAGCACAGCTCCGACCCGAGCCGGGAGAAGCTCGCTGATCCGGTGTGCGGCATGGAGCTCGCGCTCGAGGAGGTCGCGGCCCGCCTCGAGTTCGGCGGCCGGACCCCGATGTTCTGCTCGTCCGAGTGCCTCCAGCTCTTCGTCGCCAACCCCGAGCGTTACTCCCCGACGCAATGATCTCCTCCGAGGCGCAAGCGGCGTCATCAGATGGAGCCCTCCGAGCTGGGCTCGTGCACCGAGGCCGGCAACTCGCCTGGCTGACGATCGGATGGAACGCGGTCGAAGGCATCGCCGGCATCGCGTCGGGTCTGGTGGCAGGCTCGATCGCTCTCATCGGCTTCGGGATCGACTCCTACGTGGAAGTCTTCGCCGGGGCCGTGATCCTGTGGCGGCTGCGACAAGAGCGCCATGGCAAGTCGGTCTCTGAGGCCGCGGAACGGCGAGCGGTGAGGCTCATCGCCGTCACCTTTCTGTTGCTGGCGACGGGAGTCGGGATCGAATCCGTCCGCAGGCTGCTCAGCGGCGCGGCGGTCGAGGAGAGTCCCTTCGGAATCGGGCTCGCGGTCGTGTCGCTCATCGCCACGCCGCTGCTCGCCCGGGCCAAGCGTCGGGTCGGCGAGCAACTCGAGAGCCGAGCCGTGCAGGCAGATGCCACCGAGACCGTCCTCTGCGTCTGGTTGTCCGTGATCCTCCTGGTCGGGCTGGGCGCCAACGCGCTGTTCGGGTGGTGGTGGGCGGACCCGGTCGCCGCGCTCGGAATCGTCTACATCGCCGGCCGCGAGGGCATTCAGCACTGGCGCGCGGACGAGCTCGACGACTGCTGCTGACCTACGGGTTCAAGCACGTCACGAGAGAATCGCCGAGGGTATGTCCTCCTGCGGGCTCTCTCCTCACGCCGCCTCGGCCCGGGCCGGGGGTCGGGCGGGGTCGGGCGGCAGCTCGGCCACGCCGACGTCGGGCAGCCGCAGTCGCTTGAGCCAGACCGCGTTCACGGCCACGATGACGCTCGAGCCCGACATCGAGAGCGCGGCGATCTCGGGTCGCAGCACGAGGCCGAACGCGGGCTCGAACACACCGGCCGCGATCGGCAGCGCGATCGCGTTGTATCCCACTGCCCAACCGAGGTTCTGGCGCATCTTTCGCAGGGTCCCCCGGCCGATCCGCAGCGCGACGGGCACGTCCATCGGGTCGGAGCGCATGAGCACGAGGTCGGCGGTTTCGATCGCGACGTCGGTGCCGGCGCCGATGGCGATGCCGAGGTCGGCCTGGGCGAGCGCGGGGGCGTCGTTGACGCCGTCGCCCACCATGGCGACCTTGCGACCGCTCTCCTGGAGCTCGGCGACCTTGGCCGCCTTGTCGCCCGGGAGAACCTCGGCGATCACCGCGTCGATGCCGAGCCCGTCGGCGATGCGCCGTGCGGTCGCCTCGTTGTCGCCGGTCAGCATCACCACCTCGACGTCGAGGTCGTGGAGGGCCGAGACCGCCGCCGCTGACGTGGGGCGGGCGGCGTCGGCGATGCCGATGACCGCGGCCGCCCGGCCGGCGATGGCGGCCACCACGGCGGTACGTCCACCGTTCGTGAGCTCCTCGCGCTGAGCCGCGAGGGCGCCGAGCGCGATCCCCTCGCGCTCCATGAGGCGGAGGTTTCCCACCGCCACCCTCCGTCCCGCCACGTTCGCGAGGGCGCCGTGGCCCGGAACGTTCTCGAAATCCTCGACGCCCAGGCGCTCGACCCCGGCGGTGTCGGCGTACCGCACGACCGCCTCGGCCAGGGGGTGCTCCGACTCTCGCTCGACCGCGGCGACCAGGGACAGCATCTGGTTCTCGTCACCGCCGTCGGCGGTGATCACGTCGGTGACCTCAGGCTCCCCCTTGGTGAGGGTGCCGGTCTTGTCCATGACCACGACGTCGATGCGGGCAGAGGTCTCGATTGCGGTCGCGTGCTTGAACAGGACGCCGCGGCGGGCGCCGAGCCCGGTGCCGACCATGATCGCGGTCGGCGTCGCGAGCCCGAGCGCGTCGGGACAGGTGATGACGACGACGGTGATCGCGAACAGCACCGCATCCGACGCCGGTCGGTCGCTGAAGAGGAGCCACGCTCCGAGCGTTCCACCGCCCCCGAGCAGCGCGACGAGCACGAGCCAGAACGCGGCCCGGTCCGCCAGCCGCTGGCCCGGGGCCTTGGAGTTCTGGGCCTCCTGCACGAGCTGCACGATCTGGGCCAGCGCGGTGTCGGCACCGACCTTGGTCGCCCGCACCCGCAGCGTGCCGTTCTTGTTGATCGTGGCGCCGATGACCTCGGCACCCGGCTCCTTGTGGACGGGCAGGCTCTCACCGGTGACCATCGACTCGTCGACTTCGCTCTCGCCGTCGTCGACGACGCCGTCGACGGCGATCTTGGTGCCCGGCCGTACCAGCAGGAGGTCACCGACCACGATCTCGGCGGTAGGAACCTCGACCGGTTCGCCGTCACGCAGCACGATCGCCTTGGGTGGCGCGAGGTCGAGGAGGGTGCGGATGGCGTCGTTGGCGCCGCCCCGGGCGCGCATCTCGAACCAGTGGCCGAGCAGCACGAACGACGCCAGCACGCTGGCGGCCTCGTAGAAGACCTCGCCGCCTCCACTGAGCGTGACGACGACCGAGTAGAGCCATCCGGCACCGACCGCCACCGCGACCAGCACCATCATGTCGAGGGTGCGCGCGCGAAGCGCCCGGTACGCGCCGTCGAAGAAGATCCACGAAGCCCAGAACACGACGGGCAGGCTCAGCAGCAAAGACCACACGTCGTCGCGGAGACCGAAGGGCGCGGCGAGCTCGAAGCCGATGACGTCGCGTCCGATCGGCGACCACAACACGATCGGGATCGAGAACAGCGCGGCGACGAGGAAGCGGTTGCGCATGTCAGCCACCATTGCGTCCATCGACATGGCGTGACCGCCGTGGCCCATGACCTGCTCGGCCGACCGTTCGGTCCGCTCCGGCTCGGGCTTCTCGCCCGGCGCGGCAAGCGGGTCACAGAGGTTGCAGGGGACCGTCTGACCGGCGCAGTGGTAGCCGCATCGCTCGACCAGGTCCCGGAGATCGGCCACGGATGTGCGCTCGGGATCGAAGGTCACGGTGGCGCTCTGCGCGACCGGGTTCACCTCGACGTCGACGACGCCGGGTTGGCGGGCCAACCCCGTCGCGATGACGTTCTGCTCGCTCGGGCGGCGCATGCCCGACACGTCGAGGACGACCGTGGCGTGACGGTTCATGCCGACGGTGCGTCAGACCTTGAGTAGGCGCTCGACGGCGTGCACAGCCTCGGTGACCTTGGCGTCGCCTTCGGCCGTGCTCGACTCGGCCGCCTCCCGTAGGCAGTGGCGCAGGTGCTCGTCGAGCAGCCCCAGCCCGACGCCCTGAAGCGCCTTCGTGACAGAGACGATTTGGGTCAGGACATCGACGCAGTACTCGTCCTCGTCGATCATCCGCTGGAGACCCCGCACCTGGCCCTCGATCCGGGCCAGCCGTCTCCGATAGTCGTCCTTGTGCATCGAGTAGCCGCGCACCGGGCCCTCCAAGGGAGTGGAATAGGGTACGGGGGTACTGTATACTCACGCGCCAGGAGGTTCCAACCGTGCCGGAGATGTCGACGCTCGAGCGGGGCTTCTGCCGCAGCGCGCCGTGGCGGTGGTTCGCCCGCGAGGCGGTGCTGCCCTGGGCGCTCCAGGGCGAGCGGCTCCACGGCGACGTGCTCGAGATCGGCGGGGGCAGTGGCGCGATGGCGGCCGAGCTGCTGCGCAAGTTCCCCGGCGTGCGGCTGACCGTGACCGACTACGACGAGGCGATGGTCGACACGGCCGGGCGACGGCTGGAGCAGTTCGGCGACCGGGTCACGGTGCGGCAGGCCGACGCCACCAAGCTGTCCTTCGCCGACGCCTCGTTCGACACCGTCGTCTCGTTCATCATGCTGCACCACGTCATCGACTGGGAGGCCGCGATCGCCGAGACGATCCGGGTGTTGCGACCCGGCGGCCGGCTTATCGGGTACGACCTGCTCGCCAGTCGGCCCATGCATCTTCTTCACCAGGCCGAGGGCTCGCGCCACCGGATGATGCGGCTCGACGAGCTGCGACGTGAGCTGCGTGGGCTTCCGGTGCTCGGCGCGGTCGGTCGCAGTCTCGCCGGCTTCACGGTCCGGTTCGCGCTCGAGAAGCGCGAGGGAGGTCGATGAGCATGCCGGTGGTGAAGAACGAGCCTCGCGAGGTCGACCTCGTGGTGTCCGGGATGACGTGCGGTTCGTGCGCGAACCGGGTCGAGCACGCTCTCGCGCGCCAGGAGGGCGTGGCCGAGGCGGGGGTGAACTTCGCCACCGGCCGGGCGCGGGTGCGGTACGACCCCGAGGCCGTGACACTCGCCGAGCTGGCCGCCGCAGTCGACGCTGCCGGCTACGTCATCGCGCCAGCCGACGACCGCGTCGACGGAGCCGACGACGAGGAGGAGGCACGGGCGCAGCGGGGATGGCTGCGACGGGTCGTCGTGGCCTGGCCGCTGGGCCTGACCGTACTGATCCTCTCGCTGGTGGCGATGGAGGAGACCTGGGCCCGGTGGACGATCGCGGCGCTGGCCGCCCCGGTCCAGTTCGTCGTGGCCTGGCCGTTCCTGCGGGTCGCGGCGGAACGGGCCCGACACTTCAGCGCCAACATGGACACCCTCATCGCGCTGGGCACGCTGGCCGCGTTCGTCTACTCGACCTACGAGCTGTTCGGCGGGGGCGACCTCTATTACGACACCGCCGCGATCATCATCGCCTTCTTGGTACTGGGCCGGTATCTCGAGGCTCGGGCCAAGGGACGGGCATCGAGCGCCATCCGACAGCTACTCGAGCTGGGCGCCAAGGAGGCGCGCGTCATCGTCGACGGCGAGGAGCGCACCGTCCCGGTCGACGAAGTTCAGGTAGGGGATCTCTTGCGGGTCCGGCCGGGCGAGAAGATCCCGGTCGACGGCGAGGTCGTCGACGGATTGTCGGCGGTCGACGAGTCGATGCTCACGGGCGAGTCGGTCCCGGTTGACAAGCATCCAGGTGATCGGGTGGCGGGCGCCACGATCAACCGGCAGGGAGTGCTCACCGTACGGGCGACTGCGGTCGGCGCCGACACCGCGCTGGCGCACATCGTGCGGCTGGTGCAGGAGGCGCAGGCCTCGAAGGCGCCGGTCCAACGCCTCGCCGATCGCATCTCGGGCGTGTTCGTGCCCGTCGTGATCGCGATCGCGATCCTGACCTTCGGCGGCTGGTGGTTCCTCGCCGGCGACCCGTCCGACGGGCTCGTGGCGGCCGTCGCGGTGCTCATCATCGCCTGCCCGTGTGCGCTCGGCCTCGCCACACCAACCGCGATCATGGTCGGGACGGGCCGGGGCGCGTCAATGGGTGTGCTCATCAAGGGCGGCGAGGTGCTCGAGCGCTCCAAGCGCATCGACACCGTGGTCTTCGACAAGACCGGCACGCTGACCCGTGGCGAGATGACGCTGACCGACGTCTCCCCGGCACCGGGTACCGACGAACGCGACCTCCTCGCGCGAGTCGCGGCGGTGGAGGACGCCTCCGAGCATCCCCTCGGTCGGGCCGTCGTCGACAGCGCCCGCGACCGGGGGATCGCGGTCGCCGGAATCGACGAATTCGAGGCGGTGGCCGGCCACGGCGTGCGCGCCCGCGTGGACGGCGTGGTCGTGCACGGGGGGCGGCGCAAGCTGATGGCCGAGGCGGGGCTGGCCATCCCGGGCGTGCTCGAGGACACGGCCGATCAGCTCGAAGGCGAGGGCAAGACCGCGATCTTCGCCGGCTGGGACGGCGAGGCTCGGGGCGTGCTCGGGGTGGCTGACACGCTCAAGGACGAGGCCGCCGCCGCGGTGGACGAGCTGCGGGTGATGGGAGTGGGAGTCGCCATGATCACGGGCGACAACCGTCGCACCGCCGACGCCATCGCCGCCCAGGTGGGCATCGACCAGGTGCTGGCAGAAGTGCTGCCGGAGGACAAGGTCAGCGAGGTACGTCGACTGCAAGGCGAGGGCCGGGTCGTCGCCATGGTCGGCGACGGGGTCAACGACGCGCCCGCCCTCGTGCAGGCCGACCTGGGCATCGCCATCGGGACCGGTACCGACGTCGCCATCGAGTCCTCGGACATCACGCTGCTCGCTGACGACCTGCATGGCGTCGCGACCGCCATCCGCCTGTCGCGGCGCACGTTCCGGACGATCCTCCAGAACCTCGGCTGGGCCTTCGGCTACAACGTGGCTGCCATCCCGCTGGCGGCGCTCGGGCTCCTCAATCCGATCATCGCCGGCGCCGCCATGGCCTTCTCCAGCGTCTCGGTGGTCGCCAACAGCCTGCGCCTCTACCGATTCCGGCGCCGTTGACCAGGAGAGGCGAACCCTGAGGTGAACCGGGCCTTACTCGATCGGGCGCGCGAGCTCGGCGCCCGTGAGGACGGCTTGGCAGTGGTCGCCACCACGCGGGCGGACGGGTCGGCTCCCGGCTCGGTCGTGAACGCGGGAGTGCTCGACCACCCGGTGACCGGCGAGCCGGTCGTCGGCTTCGTCATCCGAGGTGGAGCCCGGAAGCTCGCGAACCTGCGGGCGCGTCCGCGGGTGACGGTCGTGTTCCGCTCCGGCTGGGAATGGGTGGCCGTCGAAGGCAACACCGATCTCGCCGGGCCGGACGATCCCCTCGACGGGGTCGCGCCCGACCAGATCCTGGTGTTGCTGCGCGACATCTACGCCGCCGCCGTCGGCGGAACGGCCGACGACTGGGCGGGGTTGGACGTAGAGATGGAGGCCGAGCGCCACACCGCCGCGTTGGTGCGCCCCGCGCGCATCTACTCGAACCCCGGGAGATAGGAGGCGGGACGATGCTGACCACCGAAGCCACCGTCGAGACCGAACGCGCAAGCCGGTACCTCGCCCAGCTCTGCCGGCACTTCGGCAACCTCCGGCGCCACGAATCCCGATTCGAGGAGCAGGCGCCCCCCGACCTGCACGTGAACGTCGAATGGTCCGACACCCACGGAACGATCACCTTCGATTGCGGCCGGTGCACTCTTCAGGCCGAGTCGGACGCGCTCACGCTCAACGCCGAGGCTGCCGACGAGGAAGGCCTTCAGCGGGTCAAAGACCTCGTCGGCGGGCACGTCGAGCGGTTCGGCAGCCGTGATCACCTGAGCGTGAACTGGCAATGACATCGACGAACGGGCTGCTCGCGGGTCGGCGGGCTTTCGTTACCGGCGCCTCGGGCGGGCTCGGAGGCGCCATCGTCCGCCGGTTCGTGGCCGAGGGCGCCGCGGTGGTTGCAACCGGCCGCAGGGTCGAGGCGCTCGAGGCCCTCGCGGAAGAGACGGGCGCCGAGGTGCTGGCCTGCGACTTGGCAGACCGCGCCCAGCTCGACCGCGTGCTCGGAATCGCTCAGGGGGTCGACCTTCTGGTTTCGAACGCCGCGCTCCCGGCGACGGGGACTCTGGACGACTTCACGGTCGAGGAGATCGACCGTGCACTCGACGTGAACGTGCGGGCACCGGTGCTCCTGGCCCGTGCGGCCGGCACCGCGATGGCCGCCCGCGGCCGCGGTCACATCGTCCTCATCTCGTCCATGGCCGCGAAGACCGCCGGTCCGGCGGTGGGTCTGTACGCCGCCACCAAGGCGGGCCTCCGCGGCCTCGGTCTCAGCATCCGTGAGGATCTGCGTCCCGCCGGTGTCGGTGTGTCGATCATCATCCCCGGGCCGATCAGCGGCGTGGGGATGTGGGCTGACGCGGGTCTATCCACCCCGACGGCGATCCGTCCCAAGACACCCGAGGCGGTCGCGCGAGCGGTGGTCGACGCGATCACACACAACCGAGCGGAGGTCGAGGTCGCCTCGATCGGGTTGCGGACCGCAGCAGTGCTCGCACAGCTTCGACCGGCGTGGTTCGCCGCGCTCGGTCGAAGCTCCGCCGGCAAGTACGCAGTGGGCATGACTGCAGCTGGGCGCAAGAAGAGGTGAGGGGGAATACTTCGCTATACTAATTAGTTGAGCGAAGTGATGACTGACGCGGACGCCCCCGACCTTCCCGAACGACTGCGGCTGGTCGTGACGCGGCTGGCCCGCCGCCTGCGCCAGCAGGCCGAGGCCCCGATCTCGCCCACGCAGTCGGCGGCCCTGGCCACGATCGAGCGCCGCGGCCCGCTGACCCTGGGCGAGCTCGCCGAGATCGAGCGGGTCCAGCCCCCGACCATCACCGCCGCGGTGGGCCGCCTCGGGGCCCAGGGGCTGGTCGAGCGGCAACGCGATCCCGAGGACCGCCGGGTAGCCCGCGTGCACGTGACCAAATCCGGACGGAAGCTCCTCGAGGAGACCCGCTCGCGCACGAGTGCGTACCTGGAGCGCCGGGTCGGTGAGCTCTCCGACCGTGACCGCGCCACGCTCGAGCGGGCCGCGGCCATCCTCGAGCGTCTGCTGGAGGACCAGTGAGGCGGCGGCTGCGGCGGGTGACGCGCCGCACGTTCCGTTCGATGAGCGTTCGGAACTTCCGCCTCTACTTCGTGGGCCAGTTCGTCTCCGCGACCGGCACCTGGATGCAGTCGATCGCGCAGATGTGGCTGGTCCTGCAGATGACCGGCAGCGGGGTCGCGCTCGGCGTCACCACCGCGCTCCAGTTCACGCCCATGCTGCTCGCGGGCGCGTGGGGAGGGGTCGTCGCCGACCGCGTCGACAAGCGCCGGCTCCTGGTAGCGACCCAGGCTCTCAGCGCCGGCCTCGCCCTGCTCCTGGCCGCGATCACCGCGTTCGGCGTCGTCGAGCTGTGGATGATCTACGCGCTCGCCCTCCTGCTCGGGTGCGTCACCGCCCTCGACAACCCCGCCCGGCGCGCCTTCGTCGTCGAGATGGTCGGCGCCGAGCACATCTCGAACGCGGTCAGCCTGAGCAGCGCCCTGTTCACCGCCGCGCGCGTCTTCGGCCCGGCTCTGGCCGGGGTGGTCATCGCGGTCGCCGGGGTCTCGTGGTGCTTCCTTGCCAACGCCGGGTCGTATCTCGCGGCCATCGTCGCCTTCCTCCTCATGCGCCGCCGGGAGTTCTTCGCGGTCGACCCGGTCCCGCGCGCGCCAGGTCAGCTGCGGGCGGGCCTGCGCTACGCGTGGTCGACGCCGGCGCTGCGCCTCCCCCTCGTGATGACCGCGATCATCGGAACGCTCGCGTTCAACGCCCAGGTGGTGCTGGCGCTGCTGGCGCGAGAGACCTTCTCCGGGGACGCCGGCACGTTCGGCGCCCTCTACGCCTTCCTGAGCGTCGGGGCCGTGATCGGCGCCCTGGTCGCCGCCCACCAGCGGGCCGCGACCCAAGGGTTCCTCGTGCTCGCAGCCGCCGCCTACGGCGTGTTCCTGACCGTGGCCGCGGGCGCGCCCACGCTGGGCATCGAGCTGGCCGTGCTGGTGCCGGCGGGCGCGGCCGGGGTGGCGTTCGTGGCCATGGCCAACGGAGTCCTCCAGACCCACACCGAGCCCGCGATGCGGGGGCGGGTCATGGCGCTCTTCTCGGTCGCGTTCCTCGGCAGCACCCCGATCGGGGGGCCGATCGTCGGGTGGGTGTCACAGGTGTTCGGTCCCCGTGCCGGCCTCGCCCTCGGCGGGCTCGCCACCCTCGCGACGGCCGCGGCGGCGACGTGGGCGATCAGGCGCCGACGGGCCGACCGTCAACTGCCCGAGCCGGCGCGCGCCGAAGCGGCCTGAGCCGCCGCGTCACCCCACCGTCCAGGCGATATCCGGAGGCCACACCGCGGCGCAGCGGGGACAGCCCCCGCCGTCGGTCAGCTCGACGGTGCCGACGAGCCGGTTGCCGGACTTGCTCGCGGCCCGGACGACCTCCTCGTCGACGCCGCGCAGCATGAGCTTCGCTCGCCGGAACATCTCGAACCGGCCGCGCTCGTCCACCGTGCCCCAGCTCAGGTACAGGAACCGGTCGCCCCGCTTGCCCTGCACGTCCGGGCCCCGGAAGTCGATCTCGCCGTCGGTGGGGCGGGTTTCGATCGTCAGCTCCCACGCTGCCCCGGGCGCGTCGCCGGGGACGAGCTCCACGACGTCGCGGCGCCGCTGCACCCCGACGTGCACGTTCTCGTAGAGCAGGCCGTCGGCGCGCCCGCGATCATCGAAGGTTCGACCCGGGAGGTGCACCCCGACGATCCGCACGTCCACGGAGCCAGCCTACGGTGACCCGGTGACGTACGATCAGAGGGCTCGCAAGGAGGGCTCATGGCCGACAAATCCCCGCACAAGTCGCAGGACAAGAAGAAGGGCAAGTCGCTTCAAGAGAAGCGGATGGCCAAGAAGCAGAAGCGATCCGAGCGCGAGGCCGCCGACCGAGCCCGCGACCGCGTCGAAGGCGTCTGAAGGCCCACCCGCAGCCGATTAGCGGGTACCAGTAGCGCCCGTCGCGACGTCACGGAACACGCCGCTTGCGGTTCAATGACCGTCGTGAGGACGACCGCGGGCGTGGCCGCGATCGCGATCTCCCTCGGGGGACTCGCGGCTTGTGCCGGGGGCGGTGACGGCGCCGCGCCCGACAATGCCTGTGACCTCCTCACCAACGACGAGGTCGAGGATCTCCTGGGGGAGCCCACGAACGGGCCTGCCGAAGACACCGATCGCTCCGGAGGCACCTACTGCCGGTGGGCATCCGAGGACAGTGGCGTCGACCTCGACGCGTCCGACGAGGACGAACGCGAGCCGTATTACGTCAGCGTCGAGGACGAGACCGGCGCGCTCGCGGTCCAGGGCTTCGAATCGGGCAAGACCACGCTCGACGAGGACGAAGAGGAACAGGACATCGACGTCGTCGACGACCTCGGCGACGATGCCTACTTCCGGGACCACGGCCTGAGCGTGCGCCACGGCGATCGCGTCTTCTCGACCAACGCCTCTGGGAACGACGACCACCCGCTGTCCAACCGCGAGAAGCGGGAGATCGAACGCCGGGCCGCCGACATCATCATCGAGAAGTTGGGCGAGCCCGAGAACGAATCGGTCGCGGACAAGGCCGCCGAGTGCGCCCGCACCCGCCGCTGCTCCGGGACGCGGGTCTCCGCCTGCGATCTCCTCCAGGAAGCGGAGATCACGCGCATCACGGGCTACCCGGTGGACGAGGTCGACGGTACGGCCAGACCGACGAACAGCGAGACGGGCGCGCTCTGCTCGTACTACCTCGACGACGGTTCGGCCGAGACCGGTGGGGTCGTCGGTCGGGTCGAGTTGCGGTTCGAGCCCGACGCCGACGCGGCGCAGGAGGAATATCGCCAGATCCTGCGTGAGACCTCGGAAGCCGAGCGGCACGACCTCCCCCAGCTGGGCGCCGATGCATTCTTCGACGAGAACTTCGATCAGGTTTACGTGCTCACGGCCGACGCCCTCCTCTCGGTCCAGTACGAGAACGACACCGCCGGCGATGAAGATGCGCCGGCGATCGAGACCGCGATGATCGACCTGACCAAGGCCGCCGCCGCCCGCATCTAGGGCTCACCGATACGATCCTGCCGGGATGGCCGAGCCCGAAGAGTTGGCGTTCAAGGAACCAGGCAAGCGGCGCAACCTGACGTTCGCGGTCCTGCCGATGACGAAGCTCGAAGTCATCGAGCATCAACGCAAGGCGAGCGACTCGCACGTGAAACGGGTCGTCGACTCCGTCGGCCGCGTGGGCTTCCTCGCGCCCGTGGTCGTCGTCGAGCGGGACGGCGCCGACGGGTACCTCATCATCGACGGCCAGCACCGGTTCCTGGCGGCCAAGGAACTCGGCTTGCGCAGGCTCCCAGCGGTGATCGCGCCCCGAGACGTCGCCCGCCGGATGCTGACCCTCAACGTCGAGAAGGAGCCCAACATTCGTGAGCGGTCGGCGGTGGCGCTCTCCATCTACCGGGAGCTGCTCGCGGCCGAGCCGGAGATGCCCGAGGACGACGCCGAGGTTGCCGACTCGGTCCAACAGGCGCACTACGTCACGCTCGGGCTTTCCTACGCGGCGTCGGGTCGCCTCGCGGGCAGCTTGTTCGAGCCGATCCTCCGCAAATGCGACGGGTTCATGGACGCCCGGCTGGACGAGTCGCTCCCGGTTCGAGAGGGGCGGGCCGAGCGCGTGGTCGAAGCGCACGGGCTCGTCCGAGCGGTCACCGACAAGCTGAAGGAGGTGGGCGCCTGGCACGAGTTCGCCGGTGCCCAGATCGTCTCGTTCGCCAACCCGCTGAAGCGGGCCCGCAAGCAGCACTCCTTCGACGAGACGTTCAAGAAGCTCATCGCCAAGCTCCACACCTTGGAGGAGCAGCCCGACAAGCTGCTCCGGGGAGGCGGCTGACGTGCTCTGGGATGAAGAGCTCGAATCGCTCCGGCCACAACTCCGCGCCGAGGCCGACGCGTTCATTGCTTCGTTCACGGCGGAAGGCGACGACCCGAGTCTGCCGACACCGGAACGGATCGCGCAGCAGCGCGCCGCCCACGGCGAGCGCGTCCTGCGGTCGGAGATGGCGGTCGACCGCGAGATCCCCGGGCCCGCCGGCCCTCTCCGGCTGCGCACCTTCGTGCCCGATCAGGTCGACGCGGTCTTCCTCCACATCCACGGCGGCGGGTTCGCCGCCGGCTCGCCCGAGATGACCGACCTGCTCCACGAGATCCTGAGCAAGGAGCTCAACCTCGCGTTCGTGAGCGTCGACTACCGGCTCGCACCCGAGCACCCGTACCCCGCGGGCCCGGACGACTGCGAAGCCGTGGCGCTCTGGCTCCTCGAGCGCGCCGAGGCCGAGTACGGCTCGGCCCGCCTGCTCATCGGGGGCGAGTCCGCCGGCGCGCACCTCTCGGCCTGCACCCTGCTGCGCCTGCGCGACCGCCATGACGCCGTCGACCGCTTCGGCGGGGCCAACCTCGTCTTCGGCATCTACGACCTGGGTCGCACTCCCAGCCAGCGCGGCGTACCCGAGCGGCCGGACATCCTCACCGTCGAGCAGATCGAGTACTTCGCCGAGCTGTTCATGCCGGGCATGTCGCCCGAGGATCGGCGTGATCCCGACGTCTCGCCTTTCTACGCCGACCTGGGCGGCCTGCCGCCGGCGCTCTTCACCGTCGGTGCCGACGACCACCTCGTGGACGACACGCTCTTCTTGGCCGCGCGGTGGGAGCTGGCAGGGAACGACGCCGAGCTCGTCGTGTACCCGGACGCGCCGCACGGTTGCATCGGCATGCCCAGCGTGTGGGAACACTGGTTCCCGCGGCTCACTGACTTCCTCCGCCGCTGCTCGAAGAGCTAAGCGGGTCGGGTGATGGTGATGATCTCCGGGCTGGTGTCGGTCAGCGGGTGGCGGTCCCAGTCCCCGAACTGCTCCTCGATTGCCAAGCCGGCATCGGGGAGAAACGACGCCAGCGAATCCGCATCAAGGAACCTCAAAGTGCTCCGGCTCACCTCCGGCCCGTTCCAACCGGGACTGGTGAATGCCGTCGTGAAAGAGACGACGTCCCCGTCAACCGGTGTCTCGGCCTCGTGCGCCATCCGCCGCACGGAACCGTCGGCTCCCACGACCTCGACCGCGTCGTCCGGAGTCCAGCCCTCCCACGCCCGAACCAGCGGGTTGCGGGTTTCGAACGCGAAATGGCCGTCCTCGGTGAGGACCGACCGAATCGTGGCGAGCGCCGCTCGTATCTCGTCGTCCTCGACGAACACCTGGAATGCATGGCCGGTCATGACGACCAGGTCGAACTTCTGATCCCAGGCGACCGATGCCAGGTCACCGAGGATCCACACGATGTCAGCGCGCGTGCGCGCCTGGTCGAGCATGGCGTCAGCGGGGTCGAGCCCACACAGTCGCCCCGCATGGCCTTCCTCCCGGGCCCGGCCCAGCAACGCACCCGTCCCGCAGCCGACGTCGAGCACGGCCTCCGCGGACATCACCAGTGGCAGGTAGAAGCCGAGGTCGTCTCTTCGCTCCCACGAGCAGAACACGTCGTACAACCCGGCGAGACGGGGTTCGGAGAACACGCGATCAGGCACCAGAGCAGTGTGGCTGATGGCATGCTCGGCATCGTCATGACTATTGCCTGGAGACGCGTGCGATGACGCGGTACGTCGATTCGACCGAGCAGCTCGTCACGGAGATCGTCGTGCGGGACATGCGAAGGTCGGTGGACTTCTACCGGCGTCTCGGATTCGAGCTTCTGCGGGACGGAGGCGACTTCGTCGAGATGACGTGGGAGGAACACCGCCTCTTCCTCGCGGAGCCATCCGCGTTCCACGGTGCTGAGCTGGCGGCGTTGCCGGTTCCTCCGGCGTTCCCGCCGGCCAACGTCCGGGTGATGGTCCCTGACGTGGACAGGTATTGGGCCCTGACCCAGGAGATAGGAGCAGAGATCGCGGTTCCGATCGGGGACCGGTACTACGGCCTGCGCGATTTCACGATCCGCGACCCCGACGGTTTTGGTCTCCGCTTCGCCAGCGTTCTCGAAGATCGCCGCATGCGCAAGGTGTAGGGGTTGACGGGAAGGGGCAGGGGTCCGGGGTACCCGACGGAGGGTCGGGCGATAGCTAGGGTGCCAGTCAAACACTCGGCGCCTGGTAGGAAGCGTGCGCCTGCCAAGCAGTCACTGCGCAGCGGCACGTACCAGAAGGAGACACGGCATGACGAAGACCGAGTTGGAGCGCGCCGTCGCCGACGCGGCAGGCGTGGACAAGCGCACGGCAGCCGCGGTGCTCGACGCGCTGCAGGAGGTCGTCACGAGCAACGTTCGTGGCGGTGAACCGGTCACCATCCGTCCCGGCTTCATCAAGGTGAGCCGCAAGGATGTGAAGGCGCGCCCGGCGCGCAGAGGCACGAACCCGTTCACCGGCGAGCCGACCACCTTCAAGGCGCGCCCGGCATCGAAGACGGCGAAGGTCACCGCGCTCAAGAAGCTGAAGGATGGCGTCGGCGCGAAGCGGCGGTAGCCATCCTGAGCGTGGTGGAGGTGAGTGGACTGCTTTCGAACCAACGCTTCGGGCGCAGTCTTGCCCAGCTAGTCGATAGGGCCAACACCGACGGTCGATCGGCCGGCCTACGCCGGCGGAGGGCTGCCAGAAGACAGGTGCAGCGCCGACTAGCTCGACCCGGGATCGAGGCGCTCGTTGACCAGTACCGGGGCGGTACTCAGGAGCTCCAGGAGCTTGCCGCCGAGTTCGGCCTGCACCGAACAACCGTGGCGGCTCACCTCGACCGTGCTGGTGTCACGGTGCGACGGAAGGCTTTGACCGCTGCACAGATCGACGAGGCAACTCGCCTCTACGAGTCGGGTTGGTCACTCGCGAGAATTGGGCGGCACCTCGGCGTCTACCCGACGAGCGTGTACTACCGGCTTCGGCAAGCGGGCGTTCGACTTCGCCCACGACCGGGCCGTTCGTGAGCGCCTCCGGCGAGGTTCCCGAGGACCGATGTAATTGCCGGTGCACCGCGAGCTGATCGCGTCCTGCTCCCGTGTGCCCTATTCGTCGCGCTTGATCGGAGCCCCTTTACCGGAGAAGTCGTCCGGATTCGAATTAGCGGGATCTCTGGAACGCAGCGGCAGCATCGTTGACCGGCGTCGACCTCACACCTTCCTCGCTTGAGGCAGCAACTGTGGACGTAGGGGCTTTAGCGGCGGCGCGAGAAGCGGCGGCGCGAGAAGCGGCGGCGCGAGAAGCGACGGCGATGGTGCTGTAGAAGATCAAGATCCGGCCGAACACACCGACCGGACTGAGCGGCGCACCTCGTCAACGAGCGGCGGGTTGGAAGAGTTCGATGACGTTGCCGGATGAGTCTTGGAGCAGGATCTGCTTGCCGCCCGGCCCTTCGACCATGTCGTTGCGGAACCGGGCTCCCGCGTCGCGCAGGCGCGTCACCTCGGCGGCGAGGTCGTCGACGATGAAGTGGATGCGGTTCCAACCGCCTGGCCCGGGCTTTGCGCCATCGGGCATCGGCCTTGCCGCGGAGCTGGCCGGCCCCGCGAGCAGTAGGCGAAGGTTGCCGCGTTTGGCGTCAGCCAACGCTGGCGGGAAGCTCGTGATCACCTCAAACCCGAGGAACTTCGTATAGAAGGCGATCGCCTCGTCGACGTCGTCGACCATGTAGCGGACATTGACCATCTCGTCGTTCATCATGTTGATGACCTCCTCATCAGGCGTCGAGTAGCACGATCTCGAGCGATGCAATGCGCTCGGGTTCCCCGATCACGTCGATCGCCGTGATGCGTCCGCGCACAGTCGTGAACGTCATGACGCTACGTACGACGCCGGTCGGCGAGGCCCACGCGAGGCCGGTGATGCCGTTGACCAACGCGCCCCGCGCCGCCTTGAGGCCCGGAGACAGAGCGCGCGCGACCTCCGTCGCGCCCGTGGCCGGCCGCCGGTCGCCGACCCGTTGTGCCGCGGCGTCCGGACGGAAGACGGCATTTGGATCGAGGAGGGCGACCAGTGCATCGAAGTTTCCGTCGCGAGCGGCCGCTACGAACGCCTCGACGGCCTCGCGGTGGCGCACGAGGTCGACTGCGGGGGAGCCCGTCGTGCCCTGCACCCGGCGACGCGCTCGGCTGGCGAGCTGACGCGCGGCCTCGGGCGAGCGTTCGAGGATGTCACCGATCTCGTCGAACGGCACCGCGAACACATCGTGCAGCACGAACGCGAGTCGCTCGGCGGGCGTTAGCAAGTCGAGCACCAAGAGCAGCGCCGCACCGACCGACTCCGCCATCACCGCCTGCTGCTCGGGATCACGTACCTCCTCGACGGCAACGCGCAGTTCGGGGGGCTGTGATCCCATGCTGGACTCGCGCCGCGCGCGGCCCGAACGCAGACGGTCGAGGCAGATCCGGGCGATGATGGTCGTCATCCAACCGCCGAGGTCTTCGACCGAGCGGTGATCGGCACGGCTCATGCGGAGCCAGGTGTCCTGGACGGCATCCTCGGCCTCCGCATGCGAACCGAGCATGCGATACGCGACCGCGTGCAACCGGGCGCGGCTCGCTTCGAACTGCTCAGTCAGCCAGTCCTGCTCGTTCATCGAGTCGTCTCCATCGCCAGATCAGCTGGGGTGAGGGCTTCCGGTCGCGGTCGGCCTCAAGGTCGTCGAGGCGGTCCTCCCAGGCGGCGCGCCAGGCGAGCCATGCCAGCGCCTCCGTCTGTTCCGTCGGCGGATTGGTCCGTAAGGACGGGCTCGCGGTGCCTTCGTTCAGCACATGAAGACCCGCGGGCCATCTGCAAGGCGTCAGCGGCGCACTCGCAGTCGGTATCGTCCTCGGCCCCGTGCACGAGCTCGAGGGGCTCGTCGAGCAAGCCGCCCGGGCCGAGGAAGCCGAGGAGGGCGAGCCTGTCGGATCGTCCCGCTCGAGCACGTCCGGCAGGATCCGGTCGAGCCAGCGCAGCAACCACCAGTTGCGGTCGCCGAGGAGGTCTATCGTCGCCGGCACGAGGGCGAGCTTGAACACGCCACCTGCCGCCGAAGTCACGAAGGAGATCGCGACCAGGAGCACAACCCAGGCCGCGACCACTGAGTAGCGACCGTGGTACGAGAACGGGGCCAGCTTCAGCATTGTGGGGTTCCTGATCCGTGCAGGGGGATGTACTCAGCAGTTCAACCCCATAGACGAGACAGGCGCCTCATGTGTGACATTGAGCCGAGTTCGATTTGGCGCTGGAAGATGGCGACGGCCTTCCATGTCGGTCCCCCCTCTGCAGCCAGACCCGGTAGAGGAGCGGTCGCGAGTTACTACCGCGTTGTCACGCTCGATCAGGAAAGCGTCGAAATCATCCGAATCGAACTCGCCGGTTCCATGAGGAAGGAGCTGAATGCCGCCGATCTCGAGGAGCGCAGGCATCGCCGACGCGTTAGCGATCTTCAGGCTGAGAGGCGAAAGCCGCTTTAGGCACACCTCGCGGGTGCTGTCCGGCTAGACCTGCCTAAAGAGGACAAGCTCGTACTCGCCACCCAGTTGGCAGAGGAATAGGAATGCTCCTGGATGACGCTCAGAGCTAGCGGTGCCGCGGAGCGGGCAAACCCGGTGCGCTGCTTCGACCCGAACTTACCCACGTCGGCGACCAAACACGACGGCACTCCGACTCGGGTTCGAAAGAGTCTCACTACGTCATCGGGCGACCGGAACTCGAAATGCCCACATGACCAGCGGAGACGTTGTGATTTCCACAACGGAGTGGAGGTGATGGGACTTGAACCCACGACTTCTACGTTGCGAACGGT
>JBQTGU010000033.1:0-69311 GCA_052390575.1 Actinomycetota bacterium
TCGACCTCGGCGACGAGTCGCGCACCGACGCCGGTCAGACCGTGACGTTCCCGCGCCGGACCGTGCGCCGGCTCGAGATCGTGGTCGAGGACGACAACATTGGCTCGCGGGCCAACTACATCGGCACCAGCGGGGTCGGGTTCGCCGAGATCAGGCTCCGGGACGACGCGCCCGGCGCCGAGGACGTCCGGGTCGAGGAGCTCGTGCGCATGCCGACCGATCTCACCGGTGCACCGGGCGCGGGCTCGCTCGACCACCGGCTGGTGTACGTGATGAACCGGTCGCGGACCGTGCTCATCCCGCCCCGATACTCCGAGGACGAGCTCGCGCTCGCGCGGGTGTTCGAAGTGCCGGCGGCGCGTGACTTCGAGCTCGGCGGCACCGCCCGGCTCTCGACCGCGGTGCCCGACGAGGCCGTCGACGCCCTGTTCGGTCTGCCCGGGGCCGACGCCGGCGGGATCACCGCCCGGTCCTCGGAGCGGCTCCCGGGGAGCCTGCTCTCCCGGTCTTCCTCGGCGGTCGACGGTGACCCCGCCACCGCGTGGAGCACCGGCTTCGGTGCGCCCGCGGGGCAGTGGATGGAGTTGGACCTCGCGCAGCCGACGACGTTCGACCACCTCGATCTCCAGGTGGTTGCCGACGGGCGCCACAGCGTGCCCACCCGGATCCGCATCGACACAAGCGACGGCCAGACCCGCACCGTCGACCTCGGGGAGATCGCCGACCAGCCCGACGAGAACGCCACCGCGACCGTGCCGGTGTCGTTCGAGCCGGTGACCGCGAGCACCGTACGGGTGACGGTCGAGGTGGTCCGCGAGATCGAGACGATCGAGTACTTCTCCGACACGCCGATCGTCACGCCGGCGGCGGTGGCGGAGCTGGGCCTTCCGGGCGTCACCCGGTCCCCGGTGCCGACGTCGCTGCCGGCCGACTGTCGGAACGATCTCCTCACAATCGACGATGTGCCGGTGCCGATCCGGATCACCGGGACAGCCGCGGCCGCCGAGGCGCTCGCACCGCTGGCGGTCGAGCGTTGCGATGCGAGCACGCCGATCACGCTCGATGACGGCGACCACGACCTCGTGGCCGCCCCCGGTGCCGACACCGGGATCGACCTCGATGGGCTCACCGTGGGCTCGGAAGCGGGCGGCGGCCCGCTCGCGCTGGGGGAGCGGGGCACGGTCCCGCCCGTCGCGCAGACGCGGCCGCAAGCCCCGCGCGTCGAGGTCGTCGAGTCGGGTCGCACCGAGATGAAGCTGCGGGTCGAAGGCGCCGACGAGCCGTTCTGGCTGGTCCTCGGGCAGAGCCAGAACCGGGGGTGGAAGGCCACCGTCGACGGCGACGACCGCGGCGGTTCCGAGCTCGTCAACGGCTACGCCAACGGGTGGCTGATCACGCCGGACGCGAACGGCGACGCCACGATGACCGTGACCCTCACGTGGACGCCCCAGCGGACGGTGTGGATCGCCCTCGGGCTATCCGGCCTCGCGATGGTGCTGTGCACCGTGCTCGCCCTCGGCGTCTGGCCCCGGCGCCGGGAGCCGGAAGCCGCGCCCGCGGGAACGCCGGCCCCGGCGATCGCGCTCCCGTGGCAGGCGTCGGGCGCGCTCCCGTCGCGCGCCGCCCGCATCGCCGGTCCGACGGTCGCGGCGGTGGCCGCGGGCGCACTCGTCAACCCCCTCGCCGGCCTGGCGATCGGCGGGCTCGTCCTCGTCGCGGTGCACCGACCGCAGTGGCGGGCCGTGCTCGCGATCGGCGCGCCGGTGTCACTCGGGTTCGCCGGCCTCTATGTGTTCGTGCAGCAGTGGCGGCACTGGTACCCGTCGGTGTTCGAGTGGCCGACGTTCTTCGACCGGGTGCACGTCCTCGGCTGGCTCGCGCTCGCGTTCCTCGCCGCCGACGCCTTCGTCGAGGTGCTCAGGTCATCGCCCGGTGAGCGGACCGGTCAGCCGCAGAGCTCCCGGTAGGCGTCGTCGGGTTCGGGCGGTATCCGCAGCGCGGTGTAGCCGGGAGCGCGGAAGACGTTCGAGAGGAACCGGCCGGGGGTCAGGCTCTGCGTGTAGCTGTCGAGGAAGCGCTCGAGCTCGGCGCAGACGAGGGTCTCCCGGGCGCGCTCGACCCGGTCGGCGAACGGTACGCCGTCGGGGTCGTCGAGCGGGCGGGCGCCGAAGCGCGTCGGGAACGGGAAGTCGACCTCGGTGAGGTCCGTCCCCGGCGACGTGAGGCGGGCCACGATCCACGGCGCGGGGAGCGGCTTCTCGTGACCGATCAGGCCACGGCGCGACAGCTCGAGGTGGGACGTGAACGGGTCGCCCAGACCGAGCAGGTCGAGCACGTACACGTCGGGGCCGAGGGAGTAGCCGATGACACCGAGGCCGTAGCTCGCGACCTCGGCGCGTCGGCCGTCGACGGTCTCGGCGTCGAGCTTGGTGGTCGTGTAGTAGACGCCGGTTCCGTCAAACCACGCCCGCTGCGGACCGCCCGGCTGCCAGCCGAAGTCGGCCAGCGTGACCTTCTGCTCGCCGGTGCCGAACCCGGCGACCTCGTCGGCGTCGGCCCGCAGGAACAGCAGCCCGACCAGGCACCAGGGCAGCACGAGGAGGGACAACGCGTACTCGCGTCGCAGCGGTACCACCGCGACGGGGGCGACGAACGCGAAGAAGGCGGGCAGGAGGAGACGGGCGTGCATGAAGTCGCCGCCGACCCGCACGATGTACAGCGCCTCGAGGAGGCCGCCGGCCACGAACGCGCCCGCGACGAGCCGGGGAGTGGTGCGGTGCTCGCGCCGCGCTGACCGCGCCAGGGGCACGTACGCGCCCACCGCGAGCACGAGCAGCGGCAGCCAGAGTGCGTACGGTTGGACGAACTCGACCAGGTAGTCCCACCCGACGCCCCAGCGCGACGACCCGCCCGCCTCCTTCGCCAGCGCCGGGTTGGGGACGAGGCTGGCGTAGTAGCCCATCCGGAAGATCTGGTACGCGACCGGCAGCGCGAGCGCGGCGGCGAGGAAGCGGCCCCGGTCGGCCCACCGGTCCTCTTGTCGGCGGGCGACGAGCACCACCGCGAGGAACAGCACCATGAAGAGGCCGAGGTCGGGCCGGATCAGCGGGCCCAGCCCCAGCACCGCCGCCGACCACCACGGCAGCCGCGCCCGCTCGGGTGCCCAACGCGCCAGCACCCACAGGCTGGCGCCGAGCCACGCGGTCGTGAGCCCACCCTCGAGGCCACTCGACGAGAACGTCCAGACCGGCGTCACCGCCACGAGCACGGCCGCGCCGACCGGCACGTACAGCTCGCCCGGCGCCCGCGCCGGGATCAGGCGGCGGGAGCCGTCGATGGCGAACGTCACGCCGATCAGCGTCAACGCGATCCCGGTCAGGACCGCGACCCACTCGAGCCGTACCGGACTGACGACGTCGCCGGCTGTCAGCACGAACGTCCACAGCGGGCTGGTCGAGGCCTCGACCCGCTCGCCCGCGTTGAAGACGGGCCCGTGGCCGCTGGTGATCTGGCGGACCACCCGGAGGTTGATGAAGCCGTCGTCCGACATCCACCGGCGCGCCCAGGCCCGCTCCGCCAGCACCACCAGCGGCAACGCCAGCAGCGCCCATTGGAGGGCGCGGCGCGCGTCGAGGGAGGGGCGGGGCTGGTCCGGCACGGGGGAAGGATACGGCCGCGCGTTCGAAGTTCCGCCGTCGGGAGGATGGGCTTGACGGACAATCGCCGGTGTGAAAACATTGTTTGCGATGGCGGAAACATCGGTTGCGAAACAGCTGGTGGACCGGTCGACTGGCCGGGCCCGGGCGAAGTCGGCCGACGAGGTCGAGCGGCTCCTGGGCGCGGCCGAGACGGTGTTGGGCCAAGCGGGGTACGGCGGGCTGCGGGTCGACGACGTGCTCGCCGAAGCCGGGCTCTCGACCCGAGCCTTCTACCGGCACTTCCGGGGGAAGTCGGAGCTGTTCCTGGCGCTGTTCGACCGGGAGATCGTCCGCGCCGACGAGCGGCTCCGGGCCAAGGTGGGGGCGGCGAGCAAGCCCGAGGCACGGGTGCGGGCGTGGATCGACGCCAACCTCGCGCTCGCGTTCGACCCCCGGCTGGCCCGCCGGACCCGCCTCTTCCTCGTCGAGCGCCACGTCGTGGCCACCGAGTTCCCCGGCGAGGTCGAGCGGTGCGTCCGCTTGCTGCTCGCCCCGCTCGAGGAGGCCATCGCCGCCGGCCGCGACGCCGGTGCATTCCCCGGCGCCGACCCCGCCGGCGACGCGCTCGCAATCCATCACCTCTGCGCCGGCCTTACCACCGACCGGCTCCTGGGTGTCGGCACGATCACGCGGGCCGAGGCCGTCGCCCTGGTCGAGCGGTTCGCGCTCACCACCTTGAAGGGCCGCTCGTGATCGATGACGCGTTGCGGGGGCGCGCCTGCATCGTCGGGATCGGGCGCTCCGCCTACGGCAAGCGGGGCACGCTCGCCCACGAGGGCACGCTGCGCCTCGCCCTCCAGGCGATCCACGACGCCTGCGCCGACGCCGGGCTCGACCCCACCGAGATCGACGGCTTCTCCTCCTATTCCGACGACGCCGCCCACCCCTCGATGCTCCAGATGGCGTTGGGGACACCCCGGGTCCGCTACGCCGGGATGGTCTGGGGCGGAGGCGGGGCGGGGATGGGCGGGGCGTTCGCCAACGCGGCCATGGCCGTCGCCACCGGCGTGGCCGAGTGCGTGCTCGTCCTGCGTTCGATCAGCCAGGGCGACCTCCGCTTCGGCCGCTCGCTCGCCGGTCTCCAGGGCAACCTGCCCGCCCCGTTCGGTTACGCCCTCCCGTTCGGGCTCATGTCGCCGGCGCAGATGTTCGCCCTGCCCGCCCGCCGTCACATGGAGGTGTACGGCACGACCGTCGAGCACTTCGCCGAGGTGTCGGTCAACGCCCGCCGCAACGGCGCCCGCAATCCCGATGCCCTCTTCAAGACCGAGATCACGGTGGAGGACCACCACGCGTCGCGCATGATCGCCGATCCGTTGCGCCTCTTCGACATCTGCATGGAGAGCGACGGCGCCGCCGCGGTCATTCTCACCACACCCGAGCGGGCCCGCGACCTCCGCGCCGCGCCGGTGCCGGTGCTCGGCGCGTCGGTGGCGGGGGGCTACCGGTGGGGCGAGGGGATGTTGTCGGGCCACAACATGCCCGAGGACGAGTACCCGAGCGCGGGCCAGCAGGCCGCCGCCGACGAGGTCTACCGCCAGGCCGGAGTCGGTCCCGACGACGTCGACGTCGCCATGATCTACGACCACTTCACCCCGCTGGTGCTCATGGGCCTGGAGGACTTCGGGTTCTGCAAGCGGGGCGAGGGCGGCCCCTTCGCGGCGGAGGGCAACATCCGTTGCGAGGGCGCGCTCCCGGTCAACACCCACGGCGGGAACCTCGCCGAGGTGTACCTCCACGGCATGACCCACGTGCTCGAAGCGGTGCGCCAGCTGCGGGGCACCTCGTGCAACCAGGTCGCCGGCGCCGAGGTCGCGCTCGTCGTCGCCGGCGCCGGACCGACCCCGTCGGGCGCCATCGTCCTCTCGAAGCAGGAGTGAACATGACCCAACTCGTGAACAGCGCCGACTCGCACGTCGTCGAGCCCCTCGACCTGTGGGTGCAGCGCCTCCCGGAGCACCTCAAGGAGCGGGCGCCGCGGATCGAGGAGGTCGACGGCCGCTGGCTGTTCGTGGTGGAGGGCATGCCGCCCCGCAAGATGGGCGGGCCTTCGACCGAGTCGGAAGCGCGCACCGAGAAGGCGACCGGGTTCCGTGCCGGGGGCTCCGATCCCGACCTGCGGGCGAAGGACCTCGACGAGGACGGCGTGTGGGGCGAAGTCCTGTACCCGACCATCGCACTGTTCGGCTACATGATCCCCGACCCCGAGCTCCGCTGGGCTACGGCGCGCGCCTACAACGACTGGCTGGCCGAGACGTTCGCGGCCGCGTCGACGCGCTTCGCCGGCGCCGGAATGATCCCGGTGCAGGAGATCGACACCGCGGTCGCCGAGATCGAGCGGGTCGCCCGGCTCGGGCTGCGGTCGGTCATGCTCCCGATGCAGGCGCCCGAGGGCGCGCCCTACAACACCGACCGCTACGACCCGGTGTGGGCCGCGGCCCAGGCCCACGGCATGCCGGTGAGCTTCCACGTCGGCACGGGGATGAACCCGGTGCACGAGCGGGGCCCGGGCGGCGCGGTCATCAACTACGTCGAGGTCGGGTTGGGCGCGCAGCGCACGCTCGCGTACCTGGCGGCGTCGGGCGTGCTCGAGCGCTTCCCCGACCTGCACGTGGTCATGGTCGAGTGCGGTGCGGGCTGGCTGTCGTGGCTCATGGAGCGCATGGACGAGGCGTTCGAGGAGCACGCCGGTTGGGTGAAGCCGAAGCTGGCCGAGCCGCCGAGCTTCTACATCCGGCGCCAGGGCCATGTCACGTTCGGCAACGACGGCGCCGGCGTGGTGAACCGCGACTTCACCGGAATCGATCCGCTGCTGTGGGCGTCCGACTACCCCCACCCCGAGGGCACGTGGCCGCACACGCGCGAGACGCTCGCCCGCATCTTTGCCGGTGTCGACGAGGACGAGCGTCGCCGCATCACGTTCGACACGACCGCCCGGCTCTACGGGCTCGAGCTTCCCGACGCCAAGGCGGGTGCATGACCGCGGTCCGCGAGGGCGCGCCGTACCTTCCCGCCGGGCTACCGCTGCCCCCGGTCAACCGCACCAACGCCGGGTTCTGGCGGGCGGCGGCGGAGGGTCGGCTCGACGTCCAGCGCTGCACCCAGTGCGGTGCGCACCGGCATCCTCCGACGGAGGGCTGCTACCGGTGCCGGGCGCTCGACTGGGAGTGGGACACGCTGCCGGGAACGGGACGCGTCTTCACCTACACCTGGGTGGTGCAGCCGCTGCACCCGGCGGTAGAGGACGTCGCGCCCTACAACGTCGCGGTGGTCGAGGTCGACGGCGCCGAGGGCGAGGCGGTGCGGCTGGTGACCAACATCGTCGACGCGACGCAGGAGACCCTGCGCGTGGGTGCCCGGGTCACGCTGGCCTGCGACCGGCTCGAGGACGAGGTCGGCCTGCCCCGCTTTCGCTTGGGCTAGACACCCGGGGATGCGGGTCCGGGTCGCCCTCGTCGCCGCGTTCGTCGCGGCGGCATCGCTCGGAGGTTGCGCATCGGGCGACTTCATCGACCTCCGCCCGAACGTCGTCGTGATCATGACCGACGACCAGACCGTGGAGTCGATGCGGGTGATGCCGAACGTGCGCGATCTACTGGCCGAGCACGGAGTGACGTTCACGAACAGCTTCGCCTCGTATCCGCTCTGCTGCCCGTCGCGGGCCACGTTGCTGACGGGCCAGTACGCCCACAACCACGGCGTGCTCGGCAACGAGCCGTCCGTCGGCGGGTACGGGGCCTTCGAGCACGAGCGCACGACCCTCCCGGCGGCGCTGCAGGCCGTGGGCTACACCACCATCCACATCGGGAAGTACCTCAACCGCTACGGCTTGGCCGACCCGACTCACGTGCCGCCGGCGTGGGACGACTGGCACGGGCTCGTCGGCAACTCGGTGTACCAGTACGTGGGCTTCACGCTCAACAACAACGGGAACGTGCGGTACCGGCCACCCGAGCGCGGCTACCAGACCGACGTGCTCACCGACCTCGCCACCGACGCGATCAAGCGTGAGTCCGAGGACGGGCCCTTCTTCCTCAACCTCGCGTACGTCGCCCCCCACCGGGCGCTCGACCGCCGGCTGGCCCGACCGGCGGGCCGCCACCAGGGAGCGTTCGCGGCCGAGCCGCTGCCGCAACCGCCGTCGTTCGACGAGGCCGACGTCAGCGACAAGCCGCCCCAGGTCGCGCGGCAACCGCCGCTCGACCCGGCCGAGGTCGAGATCATCACTCGCCGGTACCGCAGTCGCCTCGAGAGCCTGCTCGCGGTCGACGAAGGAGTGGCATCGGTTGTACGCGCCCTGCGGAACACGGGAGAGATCGACAACACCCTCATCGTGTTCACGTCCGACAACGGGTTCCTGCACGGCGAGCACCGGGTGGCGTCGGGCAAGGTCTTCCCCTACGAGCCCTCGATCCGGGTGCCGCTCGTCGTCCGCGGCCCCGGCGTCGCGTCCGGCGCGACCACCGACGCGCTTGTTTCCAACGTCGACCTCGCGCCGACCATCCTCGCCTTTACCGGCGCCGAGTCGTTGCGGCGGGTGGACGGCCGGTCGCTCCAGGGTCTCCTCGATCGGCCGGGTCGCGACCCGCGCGACCTCCCGGTGTTGCTGGAGGCGTTCGACGCGCGCTCCGGTGCCTATCAGGGCGTGCGCACCGAGCGGTACGTGTACATCGAGTACGTCGACGGCGCGCGCGAGCTCTACGACCTCGTCGCCGACCCCGATCAGCTCGAGAACCGCTCCGGCGACCCGGAGCTCGCGACCGTCGAGGCTCGGCTCGCCCGACAGCTGGCCCGGCTCCGCGCTTGCGCCGGCGCCGAGTGCCGCTGACCGGCTGGCGCTGACCGGCCCCGCCTAGGCTCCGGCGCGTGAGCGACGCGCCCCGGGCCACCGGCCCACAGTCCGCGCCGCCAGCGAAGCTCGGGACCTACGCCGGCCTGTTCGGCGTCACGCTGAGCACGCTGATGTACGAGATCGCGCTCACGCGGATCTTCAGCGTGACCATGTGGTACCACTTCGCCTTCGTCGCGATCTCGGTCGCGCTCTTCGGGATGACGGTCGGGGCGCTGATCGTGTACCTGCTCCCGCACCGGTTCCCGCCCGCGCGGGTCAAGCAGCAGCTCTGGCTGTTCTCGTTGCTCTTCGGGGTCTCGATCGCGATCTGCTTCGCAATCCAGATGTCGATCAAGTTCGTCCCGCACCGGACGTTCGAGGGCGCGCTGTCGGTGGTCGCGACCTGCGTCGTCATCTCGATCCCGTTCATCTTCAGCGGCATCGTCGTCTGCCTGTCGCTGACCCGGTTCCCGGAGCGGGTCAACCGGCTCTATGCCGCCGACCTGGTCGGCGCCGGGCTGGGCTGTGTCCTGCTCGTGGTCGCCTTCGCGGTCCTCGACGGCCCCAGCCTGGTGATCGGCGTCGGTGCGCTCGCCGCCGCGGCGGCTCTCGTCTTCGCCGCCGACGCCGGCAGCCGCCGTGGCCTCGCCCTCGCCGCGGTGGTCGTCGTCCTCCTCGGCGGGTTCGCGGTCGTGAACGGCCGCCTGCATTCGCAGGGCAACCCGTACCTCCGGGTGTTGTGGGCCAAGGAACAGAGTGATCCTGAGCACGACTACGAGAAGTGGAATGCGTTCTCGCGGGTCACGGTCGACGGCGACCCGGACACGCCCATCCCCCCGGCCAGCCCGGGGCTGAGCAACACGCTGCCGCCGGACGTGGTCGTCAGCCAGCTCGGCATGCTGATCGACAGCACCGCCGGGACGGTCCTGACCGAGTACAACGGCGACCCCGACGAGACCGACTTCCTGCGCTACGACATCACCAACCTGGCCCACTTCGCGCGCGAAGACGCCGACGTGCTGGTGGTGGGGGTCGGCGGGGGGCGCGACGTCCTCTCGGCGATGGAGTTCGACCAGCGCTCGATCACCGGCGTCGAGATCAACGGCAACATCCTCGACATCGTCAACGGTCCCTTCGGCGACTTCACCGGGCACCTCGACCGCGACCCGCGCGTGACGCTCGTCAACGACGAGGCGCGCAGCTACCTCGCTCGCACCGACCGCCGCTACGACATCATCCAGATCTCGCTCATCGACACCTGGGCGGCGACGTCGGCGGGCGCGTACGCGCTCAGCGAGAACTCGCTGTACACAACCGAAGCGTGGGATGTGTTCTTCGACAGCCTCGCGCCCAACGGCATCCTCTCGGTCTCCCGCTGGTACAACACGGTCGGGAACGCCGAGCCGCTGGAGACGTACCGGACGACCGCGCTGGCGGCCCAGGCGCTCCACGACCACGGCGTCGCCGATCCGCGCGAGCACATGCTCATCTACCACGGCCCCCCGCGCGACTTCGGCGTCAGCATCGCCACCCTGCTGGTGAGCCCGGAGCCGTTCTCGGCCGCGGACGTGGCCGCGGTGAACGACGCCGTGGGCCGCCTCGCGTTCACGCCCATCCTCACCCCCGACATCGCGCTCGACGAGCGCTTCGAGGGCCTGGCCGCTCCCGGCGGGCCCGGCGACGCCGTCGACAAATTCGAGGCCAACGTCTCGGCGCCCACCGACAACCGGCCGTTCTTCTTCCAGATGGCGGAGGTCGACGACATCTTCGATCGCGGCGGCGTCGGCAACCAGCAAGTGACCCAGCCGGTGCTCGTCCTCGGCATGCTCGCCCTCACCGTGCTCGGGCTCACCGCCCTGTGCATCGTCGTGCCGCTGTTGCTCACCACGCGGCGCTCGGCGCACCGCGGCATGTTCCCGTTCTACGGGTACTTCGCCGGCATCGGTCTGGGGTTCCTGCTCATCGAGATCTCACAGCTCCAGCGGCTGAGCATCTTCCTGGGGCACCCGACCTACGCGCTGACCGTCGTGCTGTTCTCGGTGCTGCTCTTCAGCGGTGTGGGCAGCATGCTGACCGAGCGGTTCGTCCGCGCCGACCGACCGGCGTCGTTCGTCGTCCCGCTGCTCGTGCTCATGGCGGTCGTGGCCGTGTTCGGGTTCGCGACACCGGCGGTGATTCACGGCATGGACGACGCCACCACGCCGGTCCGGGTCGCGGTCGCGGTGGCGCTCCTCATGCCCCTCGGGCTGGTCATGGGCATGCCGTTCGCCATCGGCATGCGTGCCGCTGCCACCAGGCCGGGGGCGCCGACGGCGTTCCTCTGGGGCATCAACGGCGCGACGTCCGTGTGCGCGTCGGTGTTCGGCGTGGTGATCGCGCTCTTCCTCGGCATCGCCGCCGCCTACTGGGCCGGCTTCCTTGCCTACGCGCTCGCCCTCGGCTGCATGATCGCGATCAGCCGGCGGGACGGGCACCGGACGCCGACTCCCGATGCCGTTCCCAGCCGATCGGAACCGGAGATGGTGCATGCCTGAGGTCAAGTCCTTCTTCCTGTCACCCGAGATCCACGACTACCTGCTCGCGCACGGCGATCCGCTCGACGATGTGCAGCGATCGCTGATCGAGGAGACCGCGGCGCTGGGCGGCATCTCGATGATGCAGATCGCGCCGGAGCAGGGCACGTTCATGACCCTGCTCACGCGCCTCGTCGGAGCGCGCAACGCGATCGAGATCGGGACGTTCACCGGCTACTCCGCCCTCGCCATCGCCCGGGGACTGCCAGACGACGGTCGACTGTTGTGCTGCGACGTGAACGAGGAGTGGACTGCCATCGGCCGCCGGCACTGGGAGAAGGCCGGCGTGGCGTCGAAGATCGAGCTGCGCCTCGCCCCCGCGCTCGACACGCTCCGGTCGCTGCCCCGCGACGAGGTGTACGACGTCGCGTTTATCGACGCCGACAAGCCCAACTACCCGAACTACTACGAGGAAGTGCTGGCCCGGATGCGCCCGAACGGCGCCATCCTGGTCGACAACGTTCTCTGGATGGGCGAGGTCGTGAACCCCGAGGCCAAGGACGAGGGAACGCTTGCCATCCGCGTGTTCAACGACATGGTCGTGGCCGACGAGCGCGTCGACGCCGCCATGCTCGCGATCAGCGACGGGCTGACGCTGATCCGTAAGCGTTAGGCCAACTCTCCTGGTCGCGCTCGCTCGGCGACAGGATGCCTGCCGCCGCCCTTCGGGCCGCTCGCCGCTCCCGCACAATGCTGGCGGCGCGCCGGTGGTTGGCAGGCCTTAGACCCGCGGCAGGGGGCGCAGCTCGACCGTGCCGTCGGGGCGGTCGACGACGAGGAACACCGCGACGTCGTTGGCGCCGTCGTGCCAGAGGAAGTCGGGCGGGATCACCGAGAAGCCCAGGCCCGGTGTGTCGCGCAGCACCGTGGTCGTCGCGCCGATGGTGCCGTTCACCGCTACCGCCAGCACATCACTCGCCGCGGAGTCGACGCCGTCGACCGTCCCCCAGATCGCGCCGGGGACCTTGCCGTCCGAGGGCGACGCGTCCTCGAACCGCCCCGGCTTGTCGAGGTCGACCGACCCCGACGGCGCGCTCGCCACCGCATGCTCGGCGACGGTCGTGCCCACCAGCTCGGGATGGGGCCCGGCCCGGTACACCGCCCACCTGGGGTCGGCTCCGTCCGGCAGGAACCGGTCGATCGTGTTCTCGCGCAGATCGGCGTTGCCGGCAGCGGGGTCGACCGGCCGGCGGGTGCCCGGCTTCTCGACGCCGCTGTCACTCCACGAGTTGAGGAACTCCTTCGTGTCGGCGGAGCGTTCCTTCGTGCCGACGGCCGAGATTCCGTCGACGTCCCACGGCAGCTCGACGCCGGCGAGGTCGGCGATGGTCGGCACGATGTCGATGGTCTGGACATTGCGGTCGCTCACGACGCCCGCCTCGAGCCCCGGCGCGCGGACGAACAGGGGCACCCACACCAGTTGGGGCCAGCTGGGTTGGATGGCGTCGGCGTCGCCGGCCCGGCTGCTCTGACCGGGCGTATAGGCGATGCCGTGGTCGGCGGTCACGACGACCACCGCCTCGTCCCATACGCCCTGCTTCTTCAGGCGGTCGATGAACCGGCCCACGAGCGAGTCGGCGTACTGGAGCTGGAGCAGGTGACGCTGACGCTGGGTCGCGACGAGGGCGCTGTCGGTCGTCCAGGTATCGCCGTTGCCGCCGCCGCGACCGCCGGGGATCCCGTGCCAGTCGTAGGTCGCGCCCGACGGGTAGTACCGGCTCGGCCCGTGGGGGAGCAGCAGGTGAAGGAAGTCGAGCGACGAGCCGTCGTCGGCCCGGATCCCGTCGAGGAACTTCTCGAACCGCTCGGGCGTGTTCGCCCTGCCGTCGGCGCGCGCCTGGCGATGAAAGTGGCGGTCGCCCTCGTCGGCGATCGGCTCTTCCAGCGACTCGGTCGGATTCACGTCGATCTCGCTGGGCGACGAGACCTGGCTCCATGCTTCGCGGGCGTCGTCGATGAGGTTGGGCACCGTCGACTCCGCGCCGCGCGGGCAGACCACCGGCGGGCACAAGCGGGTGATGGTCTCGTCGGCCTCGATGTCGTAGCTGCCGTCGAGCCAGGTGAACAGGTTCTCCGGGTAGGCGCCCGACACTGGGATCTCCCGGCCGTCGGGGTAGCGGCCGGTGAGGATCGCGGGCATGGCGTAGAAGGTGCGCAGCCCCACGGTGGTCGCATTCCGATACCAGGTGCTCTGGGCGGCGAGCTCGGCGAAGTTCGGGAAGAGGTCAGCGGCGATCGTCCCGTCGGATCGCATGATCGACGCGAGTGGGAGCTCGTCGAGCACGAACATCACGACCGGGGCGCCGTCGCCGGACTCGCCCGCGGGCGCGGCGCTGGCGTCTCCGGTACGCACGAGGTCCGACGCCGGCGACGCCACCAGGAAGAGCACTAGGAACAGTGCCGGCCCGACCGACGCGTAGCGCACCCACAACCGGAGGGGCGAGACGCGCAAGTAGGCGGCGGCGAACCCGATGCCGGCGGCGGTCGCGAGCGCGAGCAGCACGCCGTCGCGCAGTCCCGTGGTCTTCTTGGCGATCTGAAGCGCGAGCACCCCGAAGAGCACGCTCAGCACGACGACCTGGGCCCCGCGGCGCGCCTTCGGCCCGGCGACGTTCGTGAGCGCGGCACCCGCGCCCAGTAGCAGCGGCGGCACCGCTACGACGATGGCCGCGAACATCACGATGTCACCGCGGTCGGCGCCCCGGAACACGAACGTCTCGGGGCTGCGCCCGAACACGTCGAGGACCGGCTGGGCGACCACGAACCCGGTGAGGGCGACGATCTCGATGAAGTAGCGCAGCTCCTCGCGGAGCCGGTCGCCCAGGCTCGGGACCCCCTGCCCGGGGGAGCTCATCGGCGCGGGGTTGCGAGGTACAGCGTGCGGGTCCCGCCGGGCAGCTCCTCGCGGCGCTCGACGGTGAACGCATCCTCGAGCAGCCGTTCGAAGGCGTCGGGGCGATAGTCATCGTGCAGTCCCGGCGGCTTGTTGGCGAGCAGTCGTCGCGCCATGGGGTCCTCGGGCGCCACGAACTCCACCACCACCGCGCAGTCGAACGAACGGAGCCACGCCACCACCTCGGCCAGCGGGACGTTGGCGGCGATGGCGAGGTGGTGCACGAGTGCGAGGCCGAGGACGAGGTCGGGCGCGCCCCGGTCGGTGAACGGGCGTCGCTCGCGATTGCGCCAACCCCGCCCCGGTGACGGGTCGACCAGGTTCATCACCAGCGGGAGCACGTTGGTGGGGCCACCGTCGCGGAGTGAGCGGTAGAGCCGGTCGATGACCACGTCGTCGGCGTCCACCGCCACGACGTAGCCGGCGTGCTCGGCCGCCAGGCGGGCGAATGCCCCGTCGTTGCAGCCGAGGTCCCACACCAGGCCGGGGCGACGGGTCCGGGCCGCGTCGGTGACGAAGCGTTCCTTCACCGCCCGCTCGGCGTCGCTGTACGAGCACGTGTCGCGGTACTCGGCCCAGTTCGACGCCGATCGCTTCGAGCGCAGGCCCCGGACCAGCTTCAGCAGCTTCTTCGCCGTCGCCTTGGTGAGCTCGGTCGAGAAGCCGGCCTTCTTGAGATCCTGCTGGACCGACTGGGTGCTGCGGGTCACCCGGTCCTGGATGACGCTGTGCAGGTAGACGTTGCGGAACACGCCCTTCTTGAAGCGTCGCCGCCCGCTGAACAGCCGGCGCATGTCGCCGGGCTCGAGCCCGTCGAGGTGACCGAGGAGGAACCGCTGGAACGGCACCCCCAGGTGGGCCTCGAGCAGCAGGGGGTAGAGGAAGGTCTGGCAGAACTGGCGATAGCCGACCCACGGCCCGCCGCCGGGCTCGAACGACCCGATGTCGATGAACGTCGGGGTCGAGCCGCGCCACTGGACGTTGAACGCGTAGCCGTCCTTCATCGTCATGCCGTCGTCGAGGGCGGCGAGGAGGATCTCGAGATGGAGGGCGGCGGCGTCGCGCAGCATCTCGAAGGTCCACTCGTACGGGTAGGAGACGAACGGGATCCGCTCGTGCTCGAGCACGACGTCGTACCGGGACCACGGCTCGTTGTCGGGCAGCGAGCCCGGCTCGACGACGGTGGTGGTCACCGCCTTGTGCTCGGCCACCAGCCGGGTGAAGAACTCGGTGTCGGCCAGCCGGGCCCAGTCGGCCGCGCCCCGCTCACTCAGCCCACGCAGAACCCGCCCGTTGGAGTAGAAGACACTGGATGCCGGGTCGCGGAACGACGCCGGCTCGTCGCGGAACCCTGCCGTCGACTCGCTAGCCGTCATCCGTCGCGGCGGCGAGCTTCGCTTCCTTGGCCTCGCGGCGCCGCTTGGGGGAGAAGAGCATCCCGATCTTGCTGAACCCGGTCTTGAACACGACGGCGATCCCGGCGAAGCCGGCGACGATCGCCGACGCGATCAGGCTGCCCGAGCCGGCGTCCAGGTAGGCGAGCGTGCGCATGGGTCTCCCTTGTCCGTCCTGGCCGCAGCTTACGTGGGAGGTGGACGGATGGGGTAGCGGGCCTGAACGGAAGGTGAAGATCCACAGGGTGCCGGTCAGCCGAGCACGATCCGCCCCGGTCTCGTCACCCGCCCGCGTATCCCCGTCGCCAATCGATCGCACGGGGTCAGGCGATCAGTCGCGTTCGTGAGCGCGATCTCACCGTCGACCTCGATGGCGTCCCAGCGGGTCCGGTCGTAGTCGAGCGTGCCCGGCTCTTCCTCCCACGCGCTGGTGGGCCCGAGCTTCACCCATCGGCGGGGCGCGAGCCCGAGTCGGGTGAGCTCGTCGTAGGCGACGCCGTCGGCGGTCGCAACGTGGCCCGCCACCGGTCCGAGGATCTCGCTGGCCTCGCGGCCGAGATCGCGGAGTCCCTCGAGGACGGCTCCGTTCACACCGATGACGGCGGCGGGCTCGAGCTGGCGGACGAGGTACGCGACGCGGAAGGCGTCGGGCGGGGTGGCGTCGGCCGACGAGTAGAGCGCACCGAGCTTCCCCGCCGCCTTCTCCAGTGGGACGGCATGGATCGCCTCGGAGAGCATCGCCACGACGAGGACCAGGTCACCCGAGCCGACACCGAGGGCGGCCAGGCGCGGCGCCTGCGACTCGGCTTCGTCGTCGATGTCGTGCTGCGACACCGGCCAGGGTGTGACCTCGCCGCCGATGACGAGCCGGCCGACGCCCCAGGCGCGCGGCGGGTCCTCGTACGCGGCCGCGAACGTCATGGTCGAAGGCCTGCCATCCACAGACTTGCAGCCAGGATTGCGCGGGAGCGGCGAGCGTCCCGAAGGGCGGCGGCAGGTATCCTGCCGCCGAGCGAGCGCGACCTCATGAGGAGGCCACCCGCGGGATCTTGTGGGGCGGACCCTGACGGAGCAGCACCTCGTTCTCGACCAGCTCGACGTCGGGTTGGACGTCGACTGCGGCCTCGACCGCGTCGGTGACGCGGGTGCGGAGGTCGGCGAGGCCCTTCGGTCCTTCGGCCGCGTACCCGACGCGGAGGCGGAGCCGGTCGACCTCGCGCCCGGTCCGGATCACCTGGAACAGCCCCGCGCTCGTCTCGGGCACGCTCTCGACCGCCGCCCAGACGTCACCGGGCAGGACCGAGCGGCCGGCGACGATCACCTCGTCGCCCTTGCGACCCAGTGGCCAGAGGCGTCCGTGGGTCCGGCCGCAGGCGCATGGCTCGCGGGTGACGCGCACGAGGTCGTCGGAGCGGTAGCGCACCAGCGGCGCGATCTTGTCGATGAGCGTGGTCGCGACGAGCTCGCCCCGTTCGCCGTCGCCGGCGGGCGCGGCGCCATCGGGGTCGAGGTGCTCGACGTAGCACGTGTCCTCCCAGAAGTGGCAGCCGTCGTGCTCGCGGCACTCGGTGGCGGCGCCGACGTCGCCCACGCCGGTTTGCACGAACAGGGCGAGGCCCCACTCGTCCTCGACGATGTGGCGGGCGCGGGGGCCGATGGGCTCGCCCGCGAAGATGACGCCCTGGTAGCTGGCGAACGCCTCGGCGAGGTCGGCGCCGGTCTCGGCGACGTGCTGCTCGAGCGCGAGCACGAGCGGGCCGGAGAGGTTGTACCAGGCGGTGGGGCGCAGCTCGCGGCTGAACCGCACGAGCTGCGGAACCTCGGCGGGGGAGTGGTCGAGGAAGATCGGCGTCGCGCCGATGCCGCGGATCGTGTCGTGGATGCCGGGGCCGCGGAACGTGAACAGCATCTCGACGAAGTGGTCGCCGGGGCGGCAGCCCGTCTCCCAGAACTCGCGCACGAGCATGCTCGGGCCCCGGCCCGCGTACGGCGCCGGCGTCGGGTCGCCGGTGGTGCCCGACGTGGAGAAGATCGCGCTGAACACCTCGGTCATTCCCGGGTCGAGGCACAGCAGCCCGCCGTACGGATCGTGGTGGCGGTCGCGGAACGAGCGCACCGCGTCCTTCGACATGAACGGGACCTTCTGGTGGAAGTCGTCCATCGTCTGGATGTCGTCGATGGTGACGCCGGCCTCGCCCCAGACCTCCCGGATCAGCGCCGAGCGCTCGTAGGCCCACGGGAGGAGGTCACCGAGCAGCTTCTCGTCACGTTCGCGCTCGATCTGCTCGCGCGGCTTGGTCTCGATCTCGGGCGAGAAGTAGCGCCGCGCCGGATCGCCCATGGCCGACGAAGCTAGTCGTGCTTCAGTAGCCCGCCATGCGCCTGACCCGACTCTTCGTGACCGTCCTTGCCACGGCTTCGCTCGCGACCGCTCTCGCGGCGTGCCAGGTGAAGGACGTGGGGAAGGCGTTGGAGACGGTTCGCGACGCGGGATAACGAGAGTCAGGGGATCCCGGACCCAGCTCTCCGACGCCGAAGACGGGAGATGGCGAACAGAACTCCGACGATCGCCCCCATTGCGAGGACGATCCACACCGTGAGCAGTGCGAGTGGCTTCTGCATCCCGAGGTCCTTGAACTCGCCGCGCGAGTTCGAGCAGATGAGGCTGAAGTTGACGCCCTCGCCCCGCGGGCCGGGGGGGTCGGTACCCGTGCGGTAGCGCCCGACCTCCGAATCGGGGAGGTCGTCAGGGCACAGGATGGGCGCCGTCAACTTCAGGCTGTCGGGATAGACGGATACCACGAAAGTCACGACGCCGAAGAGGATCAAGCCACCGAACAGCAGGCCCACCACGGCCACCACGGTCCTCCCGACGGGACCGAGGTCCCCCCAGTTCAACGAGATGACCTGCCCGGACTCGTTGGAGAATTTCACCGCGACACCGCCCTCGGTGAGTGCTTCGCCAGGCCGAACGTGGCCAGCACGCGTCGTTCCCCGTTCAGAACTGGAAGGTGATCTTGATCTGGCCGTGCCCGGGGCGCACGCCGTTCTCGAACGTCGCCCCGCTCGGGCCAAAGCTCGAGCCGCCGCCGCCGCCCTCCCCGGAGCCACCGCCGCCACCGAAGAGGCCGCCGCCACCACCGCCACCAGCAGCGGCTGGGTCGGCCGGGCCGCCTGTGCCGAGCGCGCCGGCACAGGCCGCGCAGCCAGCGGTCGTACCGCCTGCGCTCTGCGTCCCGCCACCTCCCGCTGTGGGACCCCCGCCGCCGTTGCCGCCGCTCGGATGACCCCCGGAACCCCCACTGCCGGCAGTATCGTCGCCGCCGCCGCCGCCGCCGGCCACAAGCATGCGGTTGATGAGGGCGGTACCGCCCTGCCGAACGTCGGAGCCGCCGCCGCCACCCCCCGCACCAAACGCGCTGCCGCCGCTGGTGCCGGCGCCGCCACCGTTGAACCCGCCGGTACCACCGGTACCACCACCGGCGTCGGAGCCGTCGCCGCCGGCGCAGCCCACGTTGACCTGGATGCTCTCCCCGGACGTCACCGGGATGGCCGCGGTCGCCCGTCCCCCCTTGCCACCGGCGCCCGGGAACGGGGCCGTGCTGCTTCCCCCTTGCGCGCCGAAGAGATCGAAGACCGCCTGGGTCAGTCCCGCCGGCACCGTCCACGTCTGCACGCCGTGCGTACACGCGAAGAGCAGCGTCTGGAACTGGGGCGGCGGCGGCGCCTTCTTCACCGGCCCGCACGCTGCTACCACCGCCACGATCCCCGTTGAGAGAACCGCGAACCGCCCGAATCGGGTACTATCCAGTGAACCGCGGCGTCGCCGTGACGGGCGGCGGTGCCCCAGGTGCCCCCGTGGTACCGCCCGGAGTCGTGGTACCGCCCGGAGTGGTACCGCCCGGAATCGCCGCACACGCGCCACCCGCGGGATCCGCGGCATCGAAGGTGATCGTGACTTGGCCGTTGCCGTTACGCACACCGCTGGTCAGGCCTGTGCCACCGGGCGTGAAGCCGGAGCCGCCGCCACCGCTGCCCTGGCCGGGTATGCCGCCGCCGCTACCGCCGCCCCCACCGCCGTGGAAGCCCCCGCCTCCGCCGCCACCGCCGCTGTTGGTAGGGACGCCACTGCCACCGGCGCCGCCGTTCCCGGTGCCCGACGTATCGCCAGCGGCTCCGGCAACGGGGCCGGCACCAGCAGTGCCGCCGGTCGTCTGGGTGCCGCCACCCCCGCCGCCGGCACCGAAGCCGGCGCCGGTGCCCCCGGTCGTGCCGCCGCCGAGACCGCCCGCGCCGCCGAGGGCACCGCCAACGGCCCCCCCGCCTCCGCCGGCCACCACGGCTCGATTCGCAGTGCTGAATGGCGACCGCCGCACGTCGGAAGCGCCGCCGCCACCGAAGCCGGGGGTGTCGGTGGCGGTGGCCGCGCCAGTGCCACCGGCAGCACCGCCATTGAAGCCGCCGGCACCACCGGTCCCGCCGGTCGGCGCGCCTCCCTGACCCCCCGCGTTGACCTGGAGGACCTCACCCGGTGTGACCGCGAGCGTGGCGGTGGCGCTGCCCCCCGGGCCGCCGACCATGGCCGCGGGCTGGGCGAGGCCACCGCCTTGTGCGCCCAGGGCGGTCACCGTGATCTGGCACACATTGGCGGGCACGGTGAATGGCTGGCTGCTGCCGGTGAAGGAGAACGTTTGCGTGGTCGGTGCCGCCCCGGCCAGACCCCCAAAGGCGCCCACCGCGGCAAACCCGATGACCGCAATCGCCGCCAGCACTTGTCGAGGTGTCATCCAATGCCGGATATTCATCGCCGGGCCCCCTTCGACGCTGTCAGCGGGACTCTCCGCCTTCCCGCCCGCGAACTCCCTGGACGTTGGTTGTCCTGCTGGACGCAGAAGACCACGACGCGGTGTAGGCGTCATGAGCAATCGCTGCTCATTTCTTCGAGGTGTCGTGCGGGGAAAGAGCACGCGCCGTGAAACGTCCGATTTGTCCGCGCCATCGCGCCGCGCGGGTGCGGGCTGGGGGTACCGTCCTTGGTTGCCGTATGGAGGCGCGGGCACCGATCTTCGAGATCAGCGACTGGCCGCTGGTCGGTCGTGACTCCGAGCGCGAGCAGGTGCGGCGCGCACTCGACCGCCCCGATGGCGTCGGCGTGGTGATCGCGGGAGCGGCCGGGCTCGGCAAGACCCGGCTCGCTTGTGAGTGCGTCGAGCTAGCGCGCGCTGGTGGCTTCACGACCGCGCAGACGGTGGCGACCACGGCCGCTGCCGGCATCCCGCTTGGCGCGCTCGCACCGCTCGTCTCCGAGAGCGAGCCGGCGGCGTCGGGGATCGACGCGCTGCGACGGGCCGCAGGCAGCATCGCGGCGCTGGGATCCGATCGGCGCCTCGCGTTGCTGGTGGACGACGCACATCTGCTCGACGCGGCGTCGGCGACGGTGCTGCACCAGGTGGTGACGGCCGGCGAGGTCTTCGCCATCGTGACCGTGAGGACGGGAGAGCCCACGCCGGCCCCCGTCGTCTGCCTGTGGAAGGACAGTGGGGCGGAGCGCATCGACCTCCAGCCCCTCGGACGCGACGACATCGAGCACCTGGTCTCGGCGACGCTGGCGGGTCCGGTGGCCGGAGCGACCGTGCGCGACCTTGCCGTGCTCAGCGAGGGCAATCCCCTGATGCTTCGCGAGTTGCTCCTCGCGGCCGCCGACTGTGGCGCGTTGGTCAGCACTGACGGGGTGTGGTGGCTTGCACATCCCGTGACGTCCACGGCGCGCCTGGTCGACCTGGTCGAGGAGCGACTGTCTGGGCTCTCGGCACCGGAGCGTGACGCGATCGACGCCGTGGCGCTGGCGGAGCCGATGGGCCTGGCCCCGCTCAGGGACCTGTGCTGCGACGAGGTGCTGGAACGCCTCGAGCGGCGAGGCCTGCTACGGGTCACCGTGGACGGGCGGCGGCGGTTCGTGTGGCTGGCGCATCCGTTGTACGGCGAGGTCGTGCGACAGGGTATGGCGGCGCTGGGTCGGAGCCGGCTCCAAGGCATCCTCGCCGGCGCGCTCGACGCAACCGGGGGGCGGCGGCGTGAGGACGTGTTGCGGCTCGCAACGCTGCGCCTCGACAGTGGCGGCACCGCCGAGCCTGCGGCGTGGTTGCAGGCGGCGCGGCAGGCGCACGCGGCGAACGACGCCGCGCTCACCGAGCGCCTCGCCCGGCGCGCGCTCGACCAGGACGGTGGCGCCGAGGCGGCGTTGGTGCTCGCCGACGTGCTCTTCGACCTCGGCCGCCACCATGAGGCTCGTGAGGTGCTCGAGTCGATGATCGGGACGGTGTCGGGCGACGAGCAGCGCACGCGACTCGTGCTCATGATCGGAGAAGCACTCATGTGGGGGCTCGGCAGGCCCGACGAGGCCGAGCGCCTCGTCGTGAGTACCGCGGAGACGATCGTCGACGCCGTCTGTCACGATCGCCTCGAGTTCCGGCGGATGTCGTACGAGTTCTATCGGGGCTCGGCCGAGCGTGCCCTGACCGTGATCCGCGAGCTCATCGAGCGGCTCGACGGGCAGGTGCTGGTGGAGGGCGCGGTCGCCGTCGAGCCCGTGCTCATGTTGGCCGGTCAGCTCGACGCGACGCTCGCCCTGGGCGAGCGGGCGTACCCGTTGCATCTCGCGCTGTCCGCCGAGGCCGTGCCGGCGGTTCCGGACATGCACCTCGCGTGCCGGACCCAGGCCCTCGCCGACGCGGGCCGCCTCAGCGAGGCCGAGTCAGTCGGCCTGGCCGGGTACGACCACGCGGTCGAGGACCGCTACGCGTGGGGCCCGGGTTGGTTCGCGATGGCACTCGGGCGGGTGTACCTGCGCCAGGGCCGGCTGGTCGAGGCGGGACGCCGGTACGCAGAGGCGGGCTCCCTCTTCCGAGACCTGGGCGACGGCGGCCGGTCCTTTCGCCGGTGGTGCCAGGCCGGCCGCGCCCTCGCCGCGGCATGGCGGGCCGATCGCTCGGAGCTCGACGAGGTCCTCGCTCAGCTCGACGCCGGTCGGCCCGGTCTACGCGTGTACGACGTCGAGATCGACCGGGCCCGGGCCTGGGTCCCCGCACTCCGTGGTGAGCTGTCGCAGGCGCGCGACCTCCTCCACGAGCACGCGAGCCGAGCCCGGAGCATCGGTGCCTTTCCGGCGGCGGCGGATGCCCTCCACGACTGCGTACGTCTCGGAGACGGCACCGAGGTCATCGAGCCCCTCGACGAAATGGCGTGCCGCGTCGACGGGGAGTTGACCACCGCTCAGGCCGCCCACGGCCACGCGCTCGCGGCCGGTGACGGCGACGCGCTCGACGAGGTGTCGAAGGGCTTCGAGGGCCTGGGCGCGCTCCTGCTCGCAGCCGAAGCTGCCGCTCAGGCGGCGGTGACCTACCGCCGGGCCGGGCGGTCCCGCCTCGCCGAGCGGTGCGCGTTGCGGGTGAGTGCGCTGGCGCGCCGGTGTGACGGGGCGCACACTCCCGCGCTGGCGCTCGCCGGCCCCGCGGGAGTGCTCAGCGCGCGTGAGCGCGAGATCGCGTCCCTAGCGGCCAAGGGGTACGAGAGCAAGGAGATCGCTGCGGAGCTCTCGATCTCGGTGCGCACCGTCCACAACCATCTTCAGCACGTGTACCAGAAGCTCGGGGTCACCAGCCGCCGCGAGCTGGCCGCCGCGCTCGCCGACGACGCGGTGAGGGCCTTCACCTAGACGTTCGCCCCGATCCCTTCCCCGCCCGCTCCCAGTCGATTGCAACGGAGCGGACGTCGCCGGGATCGAGCCTCACCGGGAACACGGCGCCAGTGACCAGCCGGGCGCGTTGGTGTCGGTCCATGCGCTGGGCGACGCGTACCTGGAAGGGCTGTTGTCCCGCTTCGTGCACGTTCAGCACCAGGCCGACGACGTCGTCGCCGTCGGGTGTCTTCATGCCGGTCTCGAACGTCCCGACCAGCGCGGCCATGGCGGGCGTGCCGCGAACGAGGAGGTCGCTCAGGCTCTCGGAGGCCACGATTCCCCCGGTTGGGTTCACGATGACCGGCTGACCGTCGGGCTCGCCCATGACGGTCGACCGGCGAGCGCGGCGAACCAGACCCCAGCCCAGCCCGACGAAGACCGCGGCGCCGCCCAGCGCCGTAAGCGCGATGAAGACCGGATCCATCTCAGATCGGATGAGACCATCTGGGCGGCTGTCGGGCATGAGCAACGGTTGCTCATTCCGGAGATCACGGCGAGGCCGGCCTGTCTCGCGAATTGAGCAACGGTTGCTCATGACATCCCCGCTCCCTCGTGGTTCGCTCAGACCTCAAGACGATGCACACCGATGGAGGTCCGGTTCGTCATGATTGGTCTGATCATCATCGTCATCATCGTGGTGAGTGTGGTCCCCGCGCTGTTCGTGGTGCGCAAGGCGTTTGGCCCAGTGGCGGCGAACCGTCGGCTGCTCAGCACCGGCCAGTCGGCCAAAGCCAAGATCCTGCAGGCCCAGGAGACGGGCACGTACGTGAACGAGATGCCGCAGATTCGGGTTCTGCTCGAGGTGCGGCCGACGAGCGGCTCGTCATTCCAGAGCGAGGCCGTGACGACGGTGCGGCCGCTGCAGCTGTCTCAGATTCGGGTTGGCAACACCGTCGACGTCCGCTACGACCCCGCCGACCCGAGCAAGGTCGCGCTCGCGCTCGGTTAGCCACTGGCCAATACCACTCGGGAAGGTCGTTCGCGTTTGGAGGGGCGATATGGCTCGCAGAGGTCGTCTCGCGTGGTTTAAGAGGATGTCCGCCGACGAGTCTGGCCAGGTCGTGCAGCTGCGATGGGGCGACCTCGGCCCAGTCGGCAAGACGGTGCTAGTGCTGTTCGTTCCCCTGATCCTCTTCGGCGTGGCTGGTCTCGTCGTCGTGAGCTATCCCGACAGCATTGAAGTGGACGGCGCCGGTTCTGTGTCCCAACGACCTCCCCGATTCGGAGGTCGTGCGTTACGAGACCGAGACCGAGACGAGGAACCCCAGTACCGGCGCGCCGTCAAGGGGCATCAACTTCAGCTTGATCTGCTCGAACGCGAGGGGTGAGGTGAAGGACGTCGGGATGCTGAAGCCGATTGCACTCCTCACCGTGTGGATCGTCGTCGCCGTGGCGCTGATCGGCGGGGCTCTGTTCGGTGTCGCCCGTCTTCGGCGAAATGGAGCTGTAGCGCCGCGGACGTAGACCAACCAGCGGGGATCGGGCATCACTTGCGAACTTCGAGCCGCTGCTGGGGTGAGTTCGCCGCGCCTCGCGAAATGAGTACTCGCTACTCAGGCGCCGCGTCGAAGTTGCTGGTTCGATCGCAGCGGCCGACGACGACAAGGAGCTGGCGATGACCGACTGGGTGCAGAAGATGAAGAACACGGTGCAGCCGCACGTCCCCGAGCCGGTGTTGGCGGTCGGGATGCTGCAGCCTGCGGGCACGTGGGGTGCGACCGGGCTCGGCCAGCTGAGCGGTCTGGCCGGGATGATCGAGCAGCGCAAAGCGAACAAGTCGGCTGGCGGGCTGGCGAGCGGCCCGATCTTCAAGCAGACGAAGATGGCCGTGATCGCGCTGACCGCCGACAAGGTCTACGCGTTCAGCGGAAAGCCCGGCGGGCGCGGCTGGAAGATCAAAGATCATCTGGCTACCTGGGAGCAGAAGGATCTGAAGATCGCCACCGAGGCCGGCAAGATGGCCACCAAGGTGACCATCGACGTCACCTCGACCGGCGACCACTACGAGCTCGAGGCGACGACGTTCGGCGACCGCGGCTTCACCGACGCGTTCCTCACCGAGCTCGCGAAGGTCTGACCTGCGCCCTTGTGGGCGGACTCTGAGGTTGGTTGAATACCGCTCACGGCCTCAATCGGGCAGGCCAACCGAAGGAGTCCAGATGACCAAGGTCACCCCCGGGCGGTACGCCCGCCTCTCGATGATCGTGCTCGCCGGCGGGGCGCTCGCGCTCGCGGCGTGTGTTCCGGCGAAGAAGCCGGCGCCCCAGGTGCGGGCGACGTTCAACTGCGTGGCGGGCGCCGTGCAGCAAAGCCAGAACTACACGGTCCCGGCCGGAGTAACGGAACTGAGCATCACCGCGCTGGGCGGCGCGGGCGCGGCCGGCCAAGCGAGCGGTGCAAACGCCGGCGGCGCCGGCGGCCCGGGTGGCTCCGCCAGCGCGACCTTCCCGGTGACGCCAGGTGAGGTGCTCACCGTCAACGTCGGCTGTGCTCCCGTCGACCTCAACAACGGCGGCAAGGGCGGCGAGCCCGACACACTCGGCGGCAAGGGCCGCGGGGGTGGTGCGGGGGCCGCCGGCGGGCTCGGCGGCGGCTCCGGTGGCGGTGAGTCCGAAGTGCGCCGCGGTGCCACGGTGCTCATTGCCGCTGGTGGCGGCGGTGGTGGTGCCGGCGGTGGTGCTACCGGAGCCGGTGGGGCCGGTGGTGCCGGTGGCGGCAATGCGGGCGCGAACGGGACGGGTACCTGCACCGGCGGCGGAGGCGGCACCCAGGGTGCCGGCGGAGCCGGGGGCGCGACCTGCAACGCCGGTATGACCGGCAACGCCTCCGTGAACCCCGAGGGTGGCAAGGGCGGCAACAACAACGGCGGCGGCGGCGGCGGTGGCTTCGCCTTCGGCGGTGGTGGCGGCGGTGGCACCGGCGCCGGCGACGGTGGTGGCGGTGGCGGTGGTGGCGCGAGCTTCGCCCACGCGTCGGCGTCGAACGTCAGCGCCGGCCTGAACACCTCGTCCGTCCAGGGCGCCGTGTTCATCGCCTACTGACGCCGGGCAACGCGTACGCAGAGCGGCCGGCCTTCGGGCCGGCCGCTTCGCGCTCAGAACTTTCCGGTGCGGCCGAAGCGGTAGTAGCCCGCGAAGGTGTTGTTGACCTCGTCGGGAATGGGGACGACCTCGCCGATCTGGCGCGCGCCCCAGACGATCTCGGCGGTGCGCTCGACCAGCGACGCGATGTGAAGGACGTCCTTGGGCGTCTTGCCCACCGCGAACAGCCCGTGGTTGGCCATGAGCACCGCGGCGCGGTCCTCCACCCGCTTGGCGACTTCCTCGGCGAGCTCGTCGGTGCCGGTGGTGCGGTAATCGGCGACTTCGACGTCACCGCCGATGAACACCACCACCTCCTCGATCACCGCCGGGATGGGCTGGCGGGTGACCGCGAACATGGTGGCGAACTTGGCGTGGCAGTGCATGGTGGCGTCGATGTTGTCGTGCATGCGCAGCGCGCTGAGGTGGAGTGCCTTCTCGGTCGTCGGCCCGCGCTCGCCTTCGAGCACGTTGCCGTCGAGGTCGGTGACCACCAGGTCGTCGAGCGTCATCTCCATGTAGTCGAGCGACGACGGCGTCAGCACCGCGTTGCCGTCGGGCAGGCGCGCCCCCAGGTTCCCGGCCGTGCCCTCGACCAGGTTGGTGCGCAGCATCTCCTTGGCGGTCCAGAGGACCATCTCCTTGGTCTCCTGCGCCGTCAGCTTTTCGGGACTCACGTGAGGACCTCCGGGTTCACCAGATTGTCGGGCTTGCCGCCGGCCAGCAGCTCGGCCAGCCCGTCGGCGATCAGCTTGGAGTGGTTGGCCTCGGTGTCGTAGGTGGCGCCGCCGATGTGCGGCGTGAGCACGACGTTGGCCATGCCGACGAGCGGGTGCTCGACCGGGAGGTGCTCGCCCTCGAAGTGGTCGAGGCCGGCGCCGCCGAGCTTCCCCGTCTCGAGGGCGGCGACGAGCGCGTCGGTGTCGTGGAGCATGGCCCGGGCGCTGTTCACGAAGATCGCACCGTCCTTCATGCGTCCGAACTGCTCGGCCCCGATCATCCCCGCGGTCTCCGGCGTCACCATCGCGTGCATCGAGACCACGTCCGCCTCGGCCAGGAGCTCGTCGAGCGAATGGGTGGCGTCGGCCGCGTACGGGTCGTGGGCGATCACCTGCATGCCGAGTCCCTCGAGCCGCCAGCGCGTCGCTCTTCCGACCGCGCCCAGCCCGACCAGCCCGGCGGTGCGTCCGGCGAGTTGCCAGGCGCGGAACCGCTGGTAGGGGATGCTGCCGTCCTTGTACACGTCGCCCCGGCGCACGTCGCCGTCGGCGGCGACAATCCCGCGGTTCACCGCGAGGACCAGAGCGACGGTGAGCTCGGCGACGGCATCGGCGTTCCGGCCCGGCGCCCGCAACACGGGGATGCCGCGGGCGGTCGCGGCCTCGACGTCGACGTTGTTGGGGTCGCCCCGGCACGACCCGATCGCGACCAGCGGCAGCTCGAGCACCGGCCCCTTGACCGAGTCGGACTCGACGATGACGACGTTCGCGCCCTCGGCATCAGTGCGCTCGGCCAGCTGCGCCGAGTTGTAGAGGCGCAGCGGCTCCTGGTCGATCCACGGGTCGAGGACCACGTCGGCGATCCGCCGCAGGGTCTCCAGGCCTTCACCACGGAAGGGCGCGGTCACCAGCGCGCGTGGACGGTCGGTCACGGCGGCAATCTTCGCATGACGGCCGAACGAGGGACGGGAGAGGACACCGTCTAGGCTGGCTGGTCATGCTGGGCTTCGAGCGCGAGGTCGTCGCGTCCCTCGTGACCAGCACCGATCCCGAACTGCGGTCCGCCGTGCTCACCTACGTCGACCGCTCGCTCCAATCGATGCCGGAGCATCTGCGGGCGGGGGTGGCGGCCGAATCCCTGGTGCTCGGGACGTGGGTATGCCTGCGGCAGAAGCTCGCTCCCGGCCACGGCCTCGGCTCGCAACTCGACGCGTGGGAGAACAGCCGGCTCAGCCCCGTACGTCAGTACGTGCACCTGCTGCGCTCGCTGGTGCTCTTCGCCGAGCACGAGCTCGCACCCGAGGCGGCAACGTGACGACGCTCGATACCGACGTCCTGGTGATCGGCTCCGGGGCCGGCGGCGCCGTGACCGCGGCCACGCTCGCCGGCGCGGGCCGCGATGTGACTGTCGTGGAGGAGGGCGCGTGGGTCGACGCCGACGCGATGGAGCCGTTCTCGCTCGAGGAGATGGTCGCCAAGTACCGCCATCACCCCGCCGCCGCCCTCGGCTCGCCCGCGATCGCCTACGCCGAGGGCCGTTGCGTCGGCGGCAGCACCGAGATCAACAGCGGCCTCTACCACCGCCTCCCCGGTTACCTGGCGGAGGCCTGGCGCCACGAGTACGGCATCGAGGAGTTCGAGCCCGACACCCTCGACCGGTACGCGGAGAAGACCGAGCGTGAGCTCACGGTTTCGCGGCTGCCAGGGGCGCCGCCGCCGTCGTCGGCGTTGCTCGAGCGGGGCGCCACGAAGCTGGGATGGCAGGCGGTCGAATACGAACGCGTCTTCCGGTACGACGCCGCCGGGCGCGGGGTGAAGCAGACGATGTCGCGCACCCTGCTGCCACGCGCGGTCGACGCCGGCGCCACCGTGATCCCGAACTGTCGCGTGCGCCGGATCCTGCGGCGCGACGGACGCGCGATCGGGGTCCGCTGCCAGCGCACCGAGGACGGCCGGGTGGAGGACCTGATGATCCGCGCCGACCACGTCTTTGTGTGCGGCGGCGCGATCCAGACGCCCGCGCTCCTTCATCGCAGCGGCATCCGCTCCCGCGTCGGGTCGGGGCTCAAGGTGCACCCGATGATCAAGATCGCCGCCCGGTTCCCGCATCCGGTCGACCATGGCGGTGTGCCGATGCAGGTCATCACCGAGTTCGGGCCCAACGTCTCGATCGGGGGATCGGCCAGTCGGCGGGGCCAGGTCGCGATGGCGCTGGCCGAATCGTCGATGGACTTCGAGGACGCCCTCGCCGACTGGGAGAACGTGAGCGTCTACTACGCCGCCATCCGCACCGAGGGCAGCGGGCGCGTGATCGGCGTGCCGGGGCTGCGGGCGCCGCTCGTGAGCTATCGGCTCACCGACGCCGACCTCAGCCGGCTCGCCCGCGGACTGGTCAACCTGGGCGAGGTGCTCCTCGCCGCCGGGGCCACCGAGCTGTACCCGTCGGTGCGGGGCGGCCCGGTCGTGCGCCGGCCCGAGGAGCTGATCGAGTGGTGGAGCGGTGTCTCGCGCAGTCGAGCGAACCTCATGACCGTTCACCTGACGTCGACCGTGCGAATGGGCGAGGACCGCACCCGCACCGGCGCCGACAGCTTCGGCCGGGTGTGGGGGCACCGGAACCTCCGCGTCAACGACGCGTCGCTGCTCCCCGACGCACCCGGAGTGAACCCCCAGGCCGCGATCATGGCGATCGCGGCCCGCAACTGTGACCAGTTCCTCGCGGAGGCCTGAGATCGACCCCGATGTCCCGACGCCGGCCGTCGCCGTGGTCACGGGGGCGGCCGGATGGCTCGGCCACAACCTCGTGCGCGCCCTCGCTGACCAACGCGAGGGGGTGCGGTGCCTGGTCCGCGAGCCCGACGAGGCCGCGCTGGTGGAGATCGCGGGCCCGAGCGTCGAAGCCGTGGTCGGAGACGTGCGCGATCCCGCCGTCGCCGATCGGCTGTTCGAAGGCGTGGGGAAGGCGACGGTGTTCCATGCCGCCAGCGTGATCCATCCGGCGCGCCAGGCCCGCGAGCTGTTCGACGTGAACGTCGGTGGCACCCAGCTGATGCTCGACCGTGCCCGGCGCGCCGGCGTCTCCCGCTTCCTGCACGTGTCGTCGAACTCGCCCTTCGGCGCCAACCCGACGCCGCACGACCGCTTCACCGAGGAGTCGCCCTACAACCCCTATCTCGCGTACGGCCAGTCGAAGCTCGAAGCCGAGCAGCTCGTCCAGCGCAGTCACGACCGCGGCGACCTGCCCACCGTCATCCTGCGCCCGCCCTGGTTCTACGGCCCCTATCAACCGCCCCGCCAGACCCGCTTCTTCGCCACGATCCGGCGGGGTCGCTTCCCGCTCGTCGGCGACGGCACCCAGCAACGGTCGATGGTGTACACGGGAAACCTGGTCGACGGGCTGTTGCGGGCCGAGATCGCGGAGGCAGCGCCGGGAAAGGCGTACTGGATCGCCGACGCCGAGCCGTACGAGCTGCGCGAGGTGATCGCCGGTGTGCGCACCGCGCTCGAAGCGGAAGGACTCATCGTGTCGGCCCGCCAACCGCGACTCCCGCGCGGCGCGGGGGTGGTCGCCGAATGGGTGGACCGGGTCTTGCAGGGGCGGGGCGTGTACGTGCAGCCGGTGCACGTGCTCGGCGAGCTGAAGGACACGATCGCCTGCGACATCACCCGGGCCCGGAAGGACCTCGGCTACGAGCCGGCGACCGGATTGGTCGAGGGGATGCGGGCCAGCATCCGCTGGTGCCTCGAACGGGGCGACGAGTTGTGACGACCACCCTCGTCACCGGGGGGAGTGGCTACTTCGGGACGATCCTGGTCGACCGGGCTGTGGCGCGCGGCGATCACGTGCGGATCTTCGACGTCAACCCGCCCGCGGCCCGTGAGGGATCGGTCGAGTACCTGGCGGGCGACGTCCGCGACCGCGACGCGCTGCGGGCTGCGTGCGACGGCGTCGACGTCGTGCTCCACAACGTCGCCCAGGTCCCGCTGGCGCGCGACCGGGCGCTGTTCCGGTCGGTGAACGTCGTGGGCACCGCCAACCTCTTGATCGCGGCGCGCGACGCCAGTGTGACCAAGTTCGTGCACACGTCGTCGAGCGCGGTGTTCGGCATCCCCGAGTCCAACCCAGTTACCGAGGACACGCCCTGCCGCCCGCTCGAGGCGTATGGGCGGGCGAAGCTCGAGGCCGAGCTGCTGTGCCGGGAGGCGATCGAGAGCGGGCTCGACGTCACCGTGGTCCGGCCGCGGACGATCCTCGGCCACGGACGGCTCGGGATCATGGCCGTGCTGTTCGAGTTCGTGGCCGAGGGCGCGCCCGTCTACGTGCTCGGCGACGGCTCCAACCGCTACCAGTTTGTCCACGCCAACGACCTCGCCGAAGCGTGCCTGCGTGCGGCCGAACGCGAGAAGCCGGCGGTGTACAACGTCGGCGCGACCGAGTTCGGGACCATGCGCGAGACGCTTCAAGCGCTGGTCGACCACGCCGGCACCGGCTCGCGGGTGCGGTCGCTCCCCGCCGGTCCGGCCAAGGCGGGGATGCAGGCCCTCGCCCAGCTCGGCCTGGCGCCGTTCGCCGCCTACCACTGGCTGCTCTACGGGGAGTCGCTGTGGTTCGACACCAGCCGGGCGCAGTCGGAGCTCGGGTGGGCGCCGGCGCACTCCAACCAGTCGATGGTGGTGGAGTCGTACGAATGGTTCCTCGCCCATCGGGACGAGCTCGACGGGGTGCACGGGTCGCACCACCAGTCGCCGGTCCGGCTCGGCCTGCTGCGGGCCCTGAAGCGATTGCCTTGAGCGCGGGCACATACCTGGCAGGGACGGCGGCGGTCCTCGCGGTCGGAGTCGCGCTCGGGTGGGGCGCGTGGCGGTTGCGGGGCGCGCTCATGCCGGAGTGGACGGGTCCGCCGGCGCGCCTGGCCGAGATCGTGATCGCGGTGGCGGTGCCCGTCGGGTTGGGGCAGCTGCTGGGCTCGTTCGGCGCGTTCGAGCGGTTCCCGATGTTGTTCGGCTGCCTGGGGGTGGGCGTCGCCATGGGGGTGGTCGGGCGCCGGCTGGCGCCGAGCACGGGATCGACGCCCGTGGTCGCACCGGAGCCACCCGTTCGCCGCGAACCGAGAGAGGAGGTCGGGGCGGCGGTGCTCGCGGTGGCCCTGGTCGCGTCCCAGTGGTTCACGTACGTGGCGTCGGCGTGGGGTACGGGCATGACCGACGGCGACACCCTCTGGTACCACGGTCCCTTCGCCGGGCGGTTCGTGCAGACGGGCAAGCTCTCGGGGTTGGGCGACCTCGCGACGGAGATCCACTCCTTCCTTCCTCTCAACTCGAGCCTCTACCACGCGCTGGCGATCCTGCCGTTCGGCAACGACTTCCTTTCGCCGTTGATCAACCTGGGATGGGCGGCGCTGGCGCTCCTGGCCGCGTGGTGCATCGGCCGCCGGCGCGGAGTGGGGGCGCTGTGCGTGCTCGGCGCGGTCGTGGTGCTCGGGCTCCCGACTTTGGTCGCCACCCAACCGGGGTCGGCGTCCAACGACCTCGCCACCGGCGCACTGTTCTTGGCCGCGCTCGCGTTGTTGCTCGAGGGCGGGCTGGCGCCGGTGCCGACCGGGCTGGCCGCGGTGGCCGCCGGTATCGGGCTGGGCACCAAGCTCACCGTGGCCGCGCCGGTGGCGGTGCTGACCGTGGGCGTGGTGTTCCTTGCGGTGCGGGCGAAACGGTGGTGGACCGCGGGCGCCTGGTGCGGCGGCCTGGCGCTCTCAGGTGGCTACTGGTTCGTGCGGAACTGGGTGGTGAACGGGAACCCGACGCCGTACTTCGAGCTCCACCTCGGCCCGTTGTCGCTCGACGCCAAGATCGACCGCCATCCGACGATCCTCGACTTCGTCACCGACCGGTCGGTGTGGCGCCGCTTCTTTCTCCCCGGGCTCGCCGAGGCGCTGGGCTGGTTGTGGCCGGTCCTGCTTGTGCTCGCGCTGGGCGGTGCCGCGCTCGGGGTCTGGCGCGGGCGCCGCCCCATCGAGCGGTTCGCGGGGGCGGGCGTGTTCGCCGGTGTCCTTGCCTATGCCGCGATCCCCGGCACCGGTGACCTCGAGGGCGGGCTGTTCGTCTACACGCTGCGCTACGTCGCGCCCGTGCTGCTGATCGGGTTCGCGCTGCTCGCGCTCAAGCTCGCCGAGGCGGAGACCCACTGGCGCCGGGCGGCGTGGATCACGATGGCGGCCGTCGCCGTGGTGAACGTCGCCATCGGTCGCTACGACGACTTCCCCGCGTGGGCGCGCGGGGAGGCCCTCGCCGCCGTTTTGGCGGCGGCGGCCGTTGTCGCGGGCGCGTGGGTGCTCTCACGCGCCGAGCTGCGCCGCCGGAGCACCGCGTTGGTGGTCGGCGCGGGACTGGTCGTCGTGTGCGGGAGCGCGGGCTGGCTCGTGCAGGACCGATATCTGGAACGCCGATACGGGGACGACGCCGGGCTGGCGCTCGACTCCGCCAACGCCGTCTTCCGCGACGTGCACGACGAGAAGGTGGCGGTGTTCGGCACCGAGCAGCTCTATCCGATGTTCGGTCTCGACGTGTCGAACCGGGCGTCGAAGGTACGGGGGCCGGAGCTGGGCTCGGAGGCCGAGCTCTGCGCCGGTTGGCGTGACGTCCTCGCCGACGGCGGCTACCGCTACATCGTCATGGGTCGCCAGCCCTGGACCGAGCCGGGCCCGGCGGAGGAGTGGCTCGTGTCCGACTCGGCCGTCACCCAGGTGCTGCGCGATCGTGACGCGGTCGTCTTCCGGGTCGACGGCGCGCTCGACCCCGACGGCTGCGCCTGATGCTGGCGGCCGGACTCGGCGCCACCACGTACCTCGCGGGCGTGGTGGCGATCGCCGCAGTCGCCGTCGCCCTGGGATGGGGTGCCGGCCGCGTAGGGGCGGCCCTGCTCCCTGCGTGGGCCGGCGCACCGGCGCGGCTGGCCGAGGTCGTCCTTGCGCTGGGCGCGTTCATCGGGGTCGCACAGTTGGTCGGTGCCGTCGGGGCCTTCAGCCCGGGTCCGATGCTGGTGGCGCTGGTGGTCGTCGGGATCGGTATGGGCGTGGTCGCCGCACGTTTTGGCGTCAATACGGGGAGTATCGGCGACCCAGTTGACGCCAAAACCCCTCGGAGACCCGACGAATGGGTGGTGGCCGCGTTCGCGACCGCGCTCGTCGCCGCCCAATGGACGACCCACGTGGCGGTGGCGGTCGGGTCGGGGATGACGCATCCCGACACCCTCTGGTACCACCAGCCGTTCGCGGCCCGGTTCCTCCAGCAGGGCTCGTTCACCGGTATCGAGCACCTCGGGTACTCCGAGTCCCGCTACTTCCCCTTCAACTCCGAGCTCGTGCACGCGGTGTCGATCATGCCCTTCGACCGCGACGTGCTCTCGCCGGTGGTCAACCTCGGATGGGCCGCGCTCGCGCTGCTGGCGGCCTGGTGCATCGGCCGGCGCGCCGGGCTCAGCCCCCTGTGCGTGCTGGGCGCGGTGGTGGTGCTCGGCGTGCCCACGCTCGCCGGCACCAACCCGGGCCAGGCGTCCAACGACGTGGCCGCGGCCGCCCTCTTGCTGACGGCGGTCGCGTTCCTGCTCGAAGGTGACCTCGCGGCGAGGCCGACCGCGCTGGCCGGGATCGCGGCCGGGCTCGCGGTCGGGACGAAGCTCTCGGTGGTCGTCCCGGTGGCGGTGCTGACTGTGGGGGTGGTCGTGCTCGCGCTGCGCTCCCGGCAACGGATCGTCGCGGCGGCATGGTCGGCCGCGCTGGTCGTCTTCGGCGGCTTCTGGTTCGTCCGGAACTGGGTGGTGGCCGAAAACCCGCTGCCGTTCTTCGACGTCCGGCTCGGCCCGCTGCATTTCCCGGAACGGGCCGAGCAGAGCGGTCCCGCGCTCGTCGGTCATCTGTTCGAGGCGTCGGAGTGGAGCGACAACTACATCCCCGGACTGTGGGACGCGCTCGGCCGGGCGTGGCCGGTGGTCCTCGCGCTCGGGCTGGGGGGCGCGGTCCTCGCCCTCGGGCGCGGGCGAGCGCTCGAGAGGCTCGCGGGGGGAGCCGCTCTCGCCGGTGTGGTCGGCTACGTCCTCAGTCCGAACACGGCCGGGCTGAGCTTCAGCTTCAACGTGCGCTACCTCGCCCCTACCCTGCTCGTCGGCTTCGTGCTCCTGCCGGTGATGCTCGAACGGGTCGGCCGGCTGCGCTGGCGCCGCCCGCTGCTGATCGCGCTGGGCGGCCTCGTGGTGGTGGGCGCGACGTCACCCCATCGCGAGCGGATCGACGCCTGGCCGACCGACGAGCTGGTGCCGGCGGTGCTGGTCGGTTTGGCCGTCCTCGTCGGCGCCGCCCTCCTCGCCCGCCCGGCGCGGTCGGCGGCGCTCTTGGTGGCGCTGGCGGCGAGCGTTGCCGTCGGCGCCGTCGGCGGCGGCTGGTGGATGCAGCGCCACTACCTCGACCACCGCTACGTCGACGCCGGCCTGCACAGCGACCGGATCTACGAGCGATTCCGCGCCGTGCGCGACTCGCGGGTGGCGGTGATCGGGACGGTCGAGGTCCTGCCCATGTTCGGGCTCGACCTCTCCAACCGTGTCGCCCAGCTCGCCGGCGCGGGCGGGCGTGACACCGAGCCGTGCGCCCGGTGGCGCGCCCTCCTCGAGGGCCAGTACCGCTACGTCGTCCTCGACAACTTCGGTGTCGTGTTCGCCGCCGGACCGCCCGAGGAGTGGTTCACCCAGGACGCGTCGGTGACCGAGGTGGAGCGGGAAGGCGAGAGCGTGGTGTATCGCGTGGACGGCGAACTGCGTCCGCCCGAGTGCGACTAACCCGCCGACCGGAGCCGTCGTCGCAACCGGAACAGCTCGCGGAACGCTCGGGCGATCACCCGAGGGCTCCCGCCGCTCGGTCGACCGGCGGGACGCGGATGGTGGGTCACCGGGACCTGCTTGATGCGCGCTCCCGCCCGCTGCAGCTTGACGAGCAGCTCGGCCGAGATGACCGCACCCTCCGAGGCCAGCGGCCGGATCGCCTCGACGGACGAGCGACGCAGCAGCTTGAACGCGCAGTCGACGTCGCGCACGTTCAGCCCGACGAGGGCGCGCACGACCCGCGTCCACAGGAACTGGTTCACCTTGCGTACCACGCCCTCCGAGCGATTCGCCCGGTAGCCGATCACCGCGTCGTTCTCCTCGGCGAACGGGAGGAGCAGCGCGAGCTCGGACAGATCGAACTGGCAATCGCTGTCGCTGTAGAAGATCCACTCCAGCCGGGCGGCCGTGAGCCCGCTCTGGAGGGCGGCGCCGTAGCCCCGGTTGGTGTCGTGGTGGATCACGCGCACGCTGTCGTGTCGTTCGGCCAGCTCGTCGGCGATCGCGCTGGTCCCGTCGGTGCTGCCGTCGTCCACCACGATGACATCGAACTCCCGCAGCGCCAGGCCCTTGAGCACGGTGAGCGCGGCGTCGACCGTCGCCTCGAGGTTCGCCGCCTCGTCGTGGGCGGGGAAGAAAGCACTGAGCTCCGTGACGGCGGTTGTCATGTCGGGGTGATCGTACCGACGGCGCCGCGCCGTGCCCGAACCTCCGCCGCGGGCGAGGAGGAATAGATTCCCCGGGTGCGCCGCCACGTGACGCCGTTCCGCCTGTTCGTCGCGTCCGTCGTTGCCGCCGTCGTTCCCGTGGTCGTCGCCGCGTTCCGCGCGATCGACCGCGGTTGGGTTCCCGTCGGGGACAATGCGCTCCAGACCATCCGGGCGCGCGACGTGTTCAGCTCCAAGCCGCCGCTGATCGGGACCTGGTCGTCGGCCTCGGCTGCCGCCGGCACCGACGTCAACCATCCCGGCCCGCTGCTCGACGACTTCCTGGCGCTGCCGGTGCGGATCGTCGGCAGTGGCGCCGGCATCGCGGTCGGGATCGCTCTCATCAACGCGCTCGCGATCGTCGGCATCGCCGTCTTCGCCTACCGCCGCGGGGGACCGGTCATCGGGACGGCCGCGGCCGCGGGTGCGTCGATGCTGGCGTGGTCGCTGGGCAGCGAGTTGCTCCTCGATCCGTGGAACCCGTACGGCGTCGTCCTCCCGTTCCTGTGCTTCCTCGTGCTGGTGTGGTCGGTCACGTGCGCCGACCTTGTGGCCCTCCCGATCGCCGCCGGTGTCGGAAGCCTCGTTCTCCAGACCCACCTGAGCTACGTCGTGCTCGTGCCCGTCCTGGGGATCTGGGCGGTCGTCGGGCTCGTCCTCGAGCTGCGGCGTCGCCATCAAGACGATGCGGCGGCGTGGCCGGCCTTGCGCCGACGGGTCCAGGGTTTCGGCGTCGTCGCGGGGGTGGTGTTCGTCGCCTGCTGGGCCCAGCCGCTGTGGGAGCAGTTCACCGGCGACGGGAAGGGCAACCTGTCCCGGCTGGCCGACAGCACCCGCGACCCGGCCGACGCGATCGGGTTCGGGCTCGGCACCCGGGTGGTGGCCAGCGTGGTGTCGCTGCCGCCCTTCTGGTTGCGGCCGACGTTCCACGACGCCGGCTTCGCGGCACGCGCGCCGGGAGGTTGGCGGCCCAACTCGATCGCCCTCGCGATCGTGTCGCTGGTCGCTCTGGGCGCCGTGCTGGCGTGGGCCGCGTGGGACGCCCGCCGGCGAGCCGACCGGATGAACCTCAGGCTGGTGACGACTGCCGTCGTCGCGCTCGCGGTCGCGCTCCTTACCGCCGGCCGGGCGCCGGTGAGCGCGTTCGGCACGACTGCTCATCAGTTCCGGTGGCTGTGGCCCCTCAGCGTGTTCATCGCGCTGCTCGTGTTCACGACGATCGTGCGGCGCTACCCGACCCCGGCGTTCGCACCGGTCCTGGCGGGCGCGCTGGTGGCGGTGGTCTTCGCCGGCTGGAACCTCCCGACCAGCGACCAGGGCATCAGCGCGCCGCCGGAGTCGATTCCGGTCGCCCGAGACCTCGAAGGCCAGCTCAGAGACGTCGACTTCGACGGCACCGTGCTCGTCGAGGGCCGCACCCGCTTTGCCGACCCGTACAGCCCGGCGGTGATGGCCGCGCTCCAACGCGCCGGGGTCGACTTCGTGGTTGGCCCGGGCTTGATCCCACCGCGGCAGCTCAACTCCACCCACGACTTCACCGGCGACAACGCCGACTCCGTCCTGACGATCGTCATCGGGGAAGAGGAGGACGGCCCGTCCGGCAGCCGCCGGATCGCTTTCCGCCGAGGTGAAACCCCTAACGAGACCGTCGCGCTTTACCTCGGTCGCGCCTAAACGCCTCTTGGAGCGGCAGCGCGCCACACGACGGCCTGCGGTGAGGTGAGGAAGAGGGCGGTGCCAGAGCGGGTGGCGCGGAACGCGACCACCCGGTGCGCGCCGCCGATCACGGCGTAGGCGTAGCGGTCGTCGCCCAGCGGCTCGAGCGACACCCCGCGTCGCAGCGGTCCCCACCGGCTCCGCAGGTGGAGGCGTCCGGCTTCGGCGAGCACACGCAGCCGGCCGCCGAGCGCGAGCCACAGGGTGAGCGCCCCCAGCACGCGGCCTCGCGGCCGGTACGTACCCGCGAGCTCCGCGGGCGCTAGCGCGGCGCGGCGCACCGGTGAGCACGGCGGCGCCGCGAGCTCGGCGAGCCCGCGTCCGAGACGCCACGCGAGGTTGCCCACAGGCGCGCCGGTGCTGATCACTACCAGCGCCGCCCGGCTCGCCGGCGCGATGTGCAGGGTGGCGCGCACGCCCCACCAGTGGCCGCCGTGGTGCGCGACCGGGTCGTCGGCGAGGCCGTCGAGGTGCAGCCCGAGCGCCTGGAACGGGTGCGGCGCGCCGGCGAACGGCTGCGGGATGAAGAGCGCGCGCCGGAGTTCGACGGGCAGCAAGCCGTCCCCGTTGCGGACGAGCTCGGCGATGAGGGCGGCGAGGTCGTCGACGCACGACCAGAGCCCGCCCCCGGCGACCGGTGAGAAGGCCCGCGGCGCCCACCACTTGATCCGCTTGCGGCGCCGGCGACAGCCCCGGCCCGCCAGTCGGCCCGGGGGCGGCCCGCCGTACGCCGAGCCGACGAGGGCGAGCGGCGCGAGCACGCGGCGCGCCATCACGGCGGGGAACGTCTGGCCGGTCACTGCCTCCACAACGCGCTCTACCACCCCGTGGCCGTGGCTGCCGTAAGTCCAGCTGGTCTCGGGGTCGCTGAGCGTGCGCAGCCGCGGGCCGTGCAGTTCGGCCGCGGGGCGCGGGGCGGCGCGCCGCTCACCCCAGGTGCGCCACGGCACGAGGAAGTCCCGGCGGCGGCCCGCGATACCGAGGCCGGCCGTGTGGGTGAGCAGGTGCCGCAGCGTGACCGGTGCGCCGCCCGACGCCGCGATCACCGGGCGGTCGACGTAGCCGTTCACGTCAGCGTCGAGGTCGAGCACGCCGTCGCGAACGAGCGTGAGCACGCCGACCGTCGTGACCACCTTGGTAAGCGACGCGACCGGGAACGCGGTCGTGGTCGCCGTCGACTCGCCCGCCGGGGTCGCGGGCCCGCGCGCCGCGGACCACAACGGCTCGCCGTCGACGAGTACCGCGGCGGCGGCCGCCACCGGTGCTCGGTGCCCACTGCACACGGCCGCGAACGCGTTGTCGAGCCGCGTGCCGAGCCGGGTATCGTGCACGGAGCGCGTACCCGACGCCGCGACCGCGACCACGGCTAGAGGATCACCTCGTCGATACCGCTCGCGGCCCGCTGGCTCTCCGCCTCCTCACGCAACCTCCGCTCTGCGTCCTCCAGCTGGTTGAAGAATGGGGGCGGCGTAATTGTCGTCATCCCGCTCTCCGAGTTCGACGACGAGTCGAACGGGTCCGAGAGCGCGGTCGTACCGTGGCCCAGGTCACGCGCCTCGGTCGCCACGTTCGCGACCTGGGCGACCTGCTCCGGCTGGGCACCGGCGCGCTCGAGCACCTTCGGGGCCTGCTCGAGCGGCCGCACCACGTCGCGCCGCCAGGTCCGGCGGCCGACCTGCTCGCCATGGTGCGCCTCGGCGTTGACGCGGGCCTCGCTCACCAGCTGGGCGGCGCCGGCCACCGTCGCTGGGACTCCCGGACCTCGGCGCAAACTGCGAACCCCCGCGGCCCCGACGAGCGTGCCGCCCGCAAGCAACCCCACGCCGAGCGGGACGTTTCCGCCGACGTCGCCGTCGTCGCCGTCGCCGGCATCGGTCGTGCCCAGTGCGGCGTCGCGCAGCGCCCCGAGTCCGGCCGGATCCGCGGTCGCCTCGAGGTTGGTGGGGAACGGTCCGTCCGGGGTTTCGCCCGTCGCGGTGGCGTCGACCTTCCCGGTGTCGAAGTCGACCGTGCCTCGCACCGGCTCGTCGGGCAGGCGCTCGCGCGTGATGTTCAGATCGGCGCATTCCGGGCCGCCCTGCGTGACGCGCTGCGACGTCACATGCTCGCGTGTGCCGCGCAGCGCACCCGTCTCCGGGTTAACCGTGCCCTTGCTGTTGCCCAGGCTGGTGCCCGCTACGGAGCAGCCGTCCACGGTGCTCGTTGCGTCGAGGCTCGACATCGAGACGAAGCCGATTGTCCCCATCCCGTCGGGGAAGAACCGGAACTCCACGGTCCCCATCGCGGGCTCGACCGTTACGCCCGGCGGGGGCGGAGGCGGGTCGGTCGTCGCGTTGCCAGTGGCGGTGACGTCACCGTCGGGCGGGGCGCCGTCGCGGTCGCCGGTGGTGCGGGTGACGACGTCGTGCAGGCGTCGGGGCGGGAACATGCCGACGATCTCGACGTCGGTCGTGGTGTCGGCCGCGTTGACCTGCAACCGTCCGGTGCCGACGTCGAGCATGCCGTCGAGGCGCTCGGGCGGCAGCGGCCCAGTCGGCGTGTCGTTCTGGCGGCAGAGGGTGTCGCCCTCGACGGTGCGGAGACTCCCGGTGCGCTCGATCGTGCCCTGCACCGCGCCCGTCTGCGGGTCCACGGAGCCGTCGATTGTGCGGTTGCTCGTGGTCTCGTACCGGCAGCGGCCGTCGGTCGTGCGCACCTCGTTGGTGAGGCTGACCTCACCGGAGAGGTCGAGCATCCCCTGATCGCCGACGCTCACCGTGGCGTCGAAGGCGCCGCGGGCGTCGTCGAACGCGAAACCCTCGGGCGGGGTGCCGGTGACCACGATGCTGACCTCGGTGCTGACCTCGCGGGCCAGTGGAGCAGTAGTGCCGTCGCCTCCGCCACTTCCGAGGAACACGAACACGCTCGCGACTACCGATCCAGCGCCGGCCATCGTGGCGACGAACCCGCCCGGGCTGCGCGACGGCGCGATCCAGCTCGTCCGCGATCGGCCGAACATCGAGTTCTGGTCGACCTTCTCGTCGGCCTCGCCGATGGCCTTCAGGAACTCGTGGTCGGCTTCACTCCACGTGTCGTAAGGCGGGGCGCGCCAGAACCCGGGCTTCGCGGAGTCGCGGCTCCACCCGGGCGGTGCTGGGTCACCGAGGCGCGTGCGCGGCTGCTCGGGCGTGCCCAGCTCCTCGCCCGCGGCGGCGGCGTCGTAGGGCAGCGGCCCCGCAGTCTCGTCGCCGGCGGGCGTGGTATCGGTGGGCGGCGCGGCGTCGGTGGTGGGCGGCGTCGGCGTCGGGGTCGGCGGCTCGCCCGTCGGGGCAGCCGCGTCCCCGGCCTCCGGTGGCGCGGTGGTCGTTCCCGCCGGTGGGGTCACGACGGGCGGGGGCGTGGCAGCGTCCTCGGCTGCCTTCAGCGCGGCGCGGAGGTCCTCGGCGGCGCGCTTGCTCATAGGCGGGACGTCGTCGCGGTCGGGCAGCTTCTTACGCGCCGCGGCGACCGCGTCGGCCGCCCGATCGAGGGCGCTGGCCAGCTCGCCGTGCCCCGCCTTGCGGGCGTCGGCCGCGATCCGCCGCAACGGCCGCGACGGCCCCGAGTACGACTCCCACCGGTTGTCGCGCATGCGGCTCTGCAGCTCGTCCTCGGCCGCTCGGCGGAGGTTCTGGACGCGCCTCGCGAATGCCTCAGCCGACGTGTCACTCATGTCGCCCCACCCCTCGCTGCCCGCCTACCCGGGCACATCGGGCGTCGCGCGTCATCGTTGGCGCGTCAATAATGACGACCGGCCCTCGCACCGCATAGGCACGACCAGTCGCTCGTCGGGCAGGCGATGTGCGCGCATCCCGACCTCCCCGCAGTGCCTGAGATGGTACTAGCGGGTTGCGCGATCTTCCTGTGGTCACGGCAACGATTTCGCGCGAGACCCCTAGCTCGCCGTCAGGTCGGGGCGGTACTCGGGGTGGTCGGTGAGCCACTCCGACGCCCGCCGCATGCTGGCCTCGTTCTGGCGGTTGATGAACTTGTAGATCGGGCCTTCGAACCAGCGATACGGCAGCTTCGTCAGGTGGTAGCGCTCCTCGAAGCGGAAGCGGGTCTCGTTCGGGCCCAGCGGTTCGAGCCGGATGGCCCCGGTCTGGTCGTTGCCGGGCTCCCTCGAGATCATCGTGTACGTGTACCCGCGCTCGGGCTCGACGGCGGTGACGAGCTCGAGCGCCGAGCCCTCCCGTCCGAACGGCATCTTGTAGATGACACGGCGCAGCCGGCCGTTGTGGTGCTCGTCACCGGGGTAGAGCACGTCGACGCGCTTCACCATCGGCGCGTAGTCGGTCCAGCGGTCGTAGTCCTGGAACAGCGCCCAGATGCGGGCGGCCGAGTGCGGCATGACGAACGAGTAGGTGTGTTCGCGCACCGGCGGCTCCCGGGGGTCCCGCGACGAACCTGACTATCGTGTCAGGGATCGTATGCCGATCCACTACGAGAAGGACGACGAGCACATCGTCCTCATCACCATCGACCGGCCCGAGGCCCGCAACTCGGCCGACATGGAGCACTTCTTCCAGCTGCGATCGGCGTGGGACCGCTTCGGCGAGGACGAGGACGCCTGGGTCGCGATCATCACTGGCGTGGGCGACGCCTTCTTCACCGGCGCCGACCTCAAGAAGTACGTCCCCGAGATCACCAAGGTGCAGAGCCAGATCGCCGAGGGGAAGGTCGCCGAGATCGGCGGGTACGAGCTCGCCGACGGGACCAAGGCGGTCCTGAGGGGATCGAAGCTGTACAAGCCGATCATCGCCGCGGTCAACGGGTTCTGCACCGCCGGTGGGATGGAGATGCTCGGCGGCGTCGACATCCGGGTCGCCTGTCCCGAGGCGCAGTTCGCGGTGATGGAGCCGAAGCGGGGGCTGTTCGCCGGCGGCGGGACGACAGTGCGGTTGCCGCGCCAGGTCCCGTTCCCCCAGGCGATGGAGTTCCTGCTCTGCGCCGACCTGATCCCGGCGCAGCGGGCCTACGAGATGGGGTTCCTGAACGCGATCGCTCCCCGCGACGAGCTGATGGACAAGGCGTACGAGTTCGCCCGTCGCATCACCGCCAACGCCCCGCTGGCGGTGCAGGCGACCAAGCGCAGCGTCTGGGAGGGGCTGGGCATGAGCCTGCGGGACGCGTACAAGAACGAGTCGCAGATCAGCTCGGAGATCTTCTCGACCGAGGATGCCAAGGAGGGCCCGAAGGCGTTCGCGGAGAAGCGTCCGCCCAAGTGGCAGGGCAAGTGAGCGTCGACCCGAGGGCGCCGTGTCTGATCGGCGTCGGCCAGCGCACGTGGCACCCGGAGGACGTGGGGGAGCAGGGTGCACCCGAGCCGCTGGCGATGTGGGCGGAGGTGGCGCGGGCGGCCGCCGCCGACGCCGGTGCCCGCGCCGACGTCCTCGCCGCGCTCGACAGCGTCCAGGTCGTGTACTGCCAGACCTGGCAGTACGACGACCCGGTGGCGCGGCTGGCCGAGCGGCTCGGCATCGCCCCCCGGTTGGCCTACTACTCGGGCATCGGCGGGACGACACCCCAGGTGCTGGTGCAGGAGCAGGCGGCGGCGATCCTCCGCGGCGACCTCGACTGCGCGCTCGTGTGCGGCGCCGAGGCGCTGGCGACGCAGCGGGCGTACAAGAAGCGGGGCGAGCGGGCGCCGTACAGCTTCAAGCCGACCAAGAAGCGGCCGTTCCCGTGGGAGGCGCCGTTCCACCCCGCCGAGGTCGCCCACGAGGTGTTCCAGGCGTGGCTGACGTTCGCGGTGTTCGACAACGCCCGCCGGGGCCACCTCGGCGTCGGGCTCGACGACTACCGCCGCGACCTCGGCGACGTCATGGCGCCGATGACGAAGGTGGCGGCGGCCAACCCGAACGCGTGGTTCCGGGTCGAGCGGTCGGCTGAGGAGGTCGTGACGCCGACCGCCGACAACCGCATGGTCGGCTACCCGTACACGAAGTACATGGTCTCCATCATGGACGTCGACATGGCCGCGGCCGTCCTGCTGGCCAGCCACGAGACCGCCGACGCGCTCGGCGTCCCCGCCGACCGGCGCGTGTACCTGCGGGGCTGGTGCTACGCCACCGACCCGACCTACCTGGCCGAGCACGCCGATATGTGGCGGTCGCCGGCGATGGCGGCGGCGTCGAGCGAGGCGATGCGGGGCGCGGGCGTCGGCATCGACGACGTCGCCCACCTCGATCTCTACAGCTGCTTCTCGTCGTCGGTGAACTTCGCCCGGGATGCGCTGGGGCTCAGCGACGGCGACGCCCGTCCGCTCACGGTCACCGGCGGGCTGCCGTACCACGGCGGCGCCGGTTCGAACTACATGTCCCACTCGATTGCCACCATGGCTGACGTGCTGCGGCGCGATCCGGGTTCGTACGGCATGGTGAGCGGCGTTGGGATGCACATGACGAAGCACGTCTACAGCGTGTACTCGACCGAACCGGGCCCGGTCGCGCTGCCGGAGCAGGAAGCGGTGCAGTCGCAGCTGCACGCGTCCGGCAAGACCGCGATCACCGACACGTACGACGGCAAGGCCACAGTGGCGGCGTACTCGGTCGTTCACGGGCGCGACGGCGGGCCGGAGTGGGGGGTAGCCGTGTGCGATCTGGCCGAAGGCGGCCGGACGTACGCCAAACTGCTCGACGCCGAGCTGCTCGCGTCGGCCGAGGAGGAGGAGCTGGTGGGACGCACGCTCACGCTCGCTCCCACCACCGTCGAGAGCCCGATGGGCGGCGAGACGACCATGAACGTAGGGACGTTGTGACGAGCGAACGGAAGGCTTTCTGATGGCGTGGGACTTCTCGACCGAGCCCGAGTTCCAGAAGAAGCTCGACTGGATGACCGAGTTCGTGAAGACCGAGGTCGAGCCGCTCGACCTCGCGTTCAGCTCGCACCTCGTCTACGACAAGAGCCACCCCGTCCACGAGAAGGCGGTGCGCCCGCTCCAGGACGAGGTGAAGGCGCGCGACCTGTGGGCGTGCCACCTCGGGCCCGACCTCGGCGGGAAGGGGTACGGCCAGCTCAAGCTCGGGCTGATGAACGAGATCCTCGGGCGTTCGCAGTGGGCGCCGAGCGTGTTCGGCTGCCAGGCGCCCGACTCCGGCAACGCCGAGATCATCGCCCACTACGGCACCGACGAGCAGAAGGAGCGTTACCTCCAGCCGCTGCTCGACGGGCGCATCTCGTCGTGCTACTCGATGACCGAGCCCCAGGCCGGCGCCGACCCCCAGCAGTTCCGGTGCCGGGGCGAGCGCGACGGCGACGAGTGGGTCATCAACGGCGAGAAGTGGTTCTCGTCGAACATGCGCTACGCCTCGTTCGCGATCGTGATGGTGGTCACCGATCCCGACGTCTCCGTGTACCAGGGCACGTCGATGTTCCTGGTCCCGACGGATACGCCGGGGGTCAACATCGTCCGCAACGTCGGCCTCGGCGGCGAGCCCGAGGGCGAGGGCTCGCACGCCTACGTGCGCTACGAGAACGTGCGGGTGCCGCCGGAGAACCTGCTCGGCGGGGAAGGCCAGGCGTTCGTGATCGCGCAGACCCGGTTGGGCGGCGGGCGCATCCACCACGCCATGCGCACGATCGGGATGTGCCAGCGGGCGTTCGACATGATGTGCGAGCGGGTGCTCAGCCGCACCACCCAGGGCGAGTTGCTGGCGAAGAAGCAGATGGTGCAGGACGCCATCGCCGAGTCCTGGATCCAGATCCTCCAGTTCAAGCTCCAGGTACTGCACGCGGCGTGGACGATCGACAACTCCGACGGCCACAAGGCCCGCACCGAGATCGCGGGCGTGAAGGTGGCGACGCCCAAGGTGCTCCACGACGTCGTGTACCGGTCGATGCACGCCCATGGCGCGATCGGCGTGTCGAACGAGATGCCGCTGGCGGGGATGTGGATGGCGGCGCCGATCATGGGTATCGCCGACGGGCCCACCGAGGTGCACAAGGTGACGATCGCCCGGCAGGTGCTGAAGGGCTACGAGCCGGCGGAGGGGCTGTGGCCCAGCGCGCACCTCCCCGAGCGGCGGGCCGAGGCACGCGAGAAGTTCGCCCACCTGCTCGATCTCGAGGTCGGCAACCTGTGAGGTCGGGGCTGTGAGCATGAGCGACGTCTGGGAGCACGCCGACGACGCCGGCCGCACCGAGGGGCTGGTCGACGAGGACGCGCTGGCGCGCTGGATGGACGAGCAGGGGCTGCCCGGCGCGGGGGACCCGATCACGACCCGGTTCATCAGCGGGGGCGCGTCGAACGAGATCTTCGAGGTGACCCGGGGCGACGAGCAGATGGTGCTGCGCCGGCCGCCCCGCATCGTGCCGCCGGGGCGCAACGAGACGATGCTGCGCGAGTGGCGGGTGCTGTCGGCGCTCAACGGCACCGACGTGCCCCACGCCGAGGCGATCGCGGCATGCGAGGACACCAGCGTGCTGGGCGCGACCTTCTACCTCATGGGCTTCATCGACGGCTGGTCCCCCATGAGCATGGGCAAGACGTGGCCGGCGCCGTTCGACGAGGACGTCGAGGCGCGCGCCGGGCTCGGCTACCAGCTGGTCGACGGGATCGCCAAGCTGTCGAAGGTCGACTGGCGCGCCCGCGGCCTGGAGGGGTTCGGGAAGCCCGACGGCTTCAACGAGCGCCAGGTCGACCGCTGGCTCTCCCACCTGTCGAAGTTCAAGATCCGAGAGCTACCGGGCATCGAGGTGGCGTCGGAGTGGCTGCGGGCGCACAAGCCGAGCCGCTACGAGCCCGGCATCATCCACGGCGACTACCAGTTCGCCAACGTGATGTTCGCCAACGGCGCGCCGGCGCGGCTAGCGGCGATCGTCGACTGGGAGATGGCGACGGTCGGCGACCCGCTGCTCGACCTGGGGTGGGTGATCATGGGCTGGCCGCGCGACACCGACAATCCCGCGACCGCGGGGTACGTCGACTACACGGGCATGCCGTCACGGGAGCAGGCGCTCGAGTACTACGAGCGCGAGAGCGGCCGTCCTGTCGACGAGATCGACTACTACGAGATCCTGGCGCGGTTCAAGATCGCGATCGTGCTCGAGGGCGGGTACGCGCGTTACGTCGAGGGCGGCGCCGACAACCCGAGGATGGAGGCGTTCGGTCCCATCGTCCTCGACATGATGCAGAAGGCCGCCGACCTCGCGGAAACCACCGATCTCTGACGCCCCACCGTTCTTGCGCGCTGTTCGCGCCGTTTTTGGCGCGCGGAACGCGCAAGAACGAGAGGCGGCTTAGATGTAGCCGCGCATGCGGGCGGCTTTGGAGACCCTCCCGATGCCGATGGCGTAGGACGCGGCCCGCATCGAGCACTTGTGGTAGTCGGCGAAACCGGCGACCGACTCGAAGGCGTCGCGCAGCTTCTCCTCGAGCTCGTCGTTGAAGCGCGATTCCTTCCAGGTGAACTGCTGGATGTTCTGGGTCCACTCGAAGTAGGAGCCGGTCACGCCGCCGCCGTTGGCGAGCACGTCGGGGATCACCCGGACACCGCGGTCGTTGAGGATCTTGTCGGCGTCGGGCGTGGTCGGGTAGTTGGCCGCCTCCACCACGATCCCCGCCTTGATCCGGTCGGCGTTGTCGGCCCGGATCACCTCACCGAGCGCGGCCGGGATCAGCACGTCGCACTCGAGCTCGAGCAGGTCCTCGTTGGTGATCGTCTCGACGCCCTCGGCCTCCTTCACCGACCGCCCTTCCCGCGACAGCGCGGCCAGCGCGTGCACGTCGAGCCCGTTCTCGTGGTACACGCCGCCGTACATGTCCGACGCGGCGATGACCTTGACGCCCCGGTCGGCCAGCTCCAGCGCCGCCCACGAGCCCACGTTCCCGAACCCCTGGATGGCCACCTTCATGCTCGACAGGTCGACGCTCCAGTGCTTGGTGGCCGACTCGAGAACGTACACGCAGCCCCGCCCGGTGGCGGCCTCGCGCCCCGGCGCGCCCCCGAAGTCGAGCGGCTTCCCCGTCACGATCGCGGGTGTGTACCCCTCCTTGCCCGAGAACGCGTCCATCATCCACGCCATCGTCTGGGCGTTGGTGTTCACGTCGGGGGCGCAGATGTCGCGGTAGACGCCCAGGACGTGGCTGATCGCCAGCGTGAAGCGGCGGGTCATCCGCTCGAGCTCGTGTTGGCTCAGTGGGAGGGGGTCGACCTCGATGCCGCCCTTGGCCCCGCCGAACGGGATCTCGAGCAGCGACGTCTTCCAGGTCATCAGTGCCGCCAGCGCCCGGATCTCGTTGAGGTCGGCGGAGAGGTGGTAGCGGATCCCTCCCTTGTACGGGCCCCGGGCGCCGTTGTGCTGCACCCGATAGCCCTTGACCACGAGCAGGCCGCCCGAGTCGAGGCGCACCGGCACCTGCACCGCGATCTCCCGGTACGACGACTTGAGGATGTCGGCCATCTCGTCGTCGAGCTCGATGAGGCCGGCGGCCTCGTCGAAGTAGAGGTTGACGGCTTCGTGGGCGTTCAGCTCGGTCACGCGTGAGAGCGTGCCACCTTCACGTCCCGCGCGGAAGCCCCAGGATGCGCTGGGCGAGGATGTTCTTGTTCACCTGGGTGGTACCGCCCGCGATCGTGTACGACCGCATCGCCACCCGGTCACGGCCCCACCGTCCGGAGTTGGCGTCGGGACCGAGGACGTCTCCGGCGACCTCGCCCAGGTGTTGCGCCGCTTCGCTCCACACGAGCTTGGCCAGGCTCGACTCCGGCCCCAGCTCCCGGCCGTGGAGCGCGCCCGAGATCGCCCGCTCCGAGAGCAGCTTGAGCAGCTCGCCCTCGAGGTAGACGCGTGCGAGGCGCTGGCGCAGCACCGGGTCCTGCGCAGCGGTTCGACCGTGGGTGCCAACCGGTATCCGCTTCGCTTCGTCGAGCAGCTCGCCGATGTTCTTCCGCAGCCCGAGGTGCAGGGCCGCAACGCCGCCGCGCTCGTGCGCCAGCGTCGTCATCGCGACTCGCCAGCCGTCGTCGAGCGGGCCGAGCAACGCCTCCTTCGGCACTCGCGCGTCCGTGAAGAAGATCTCGTTGAACTCCTGGTCGCCTGCGATCGTCACGAGCGGACGCACTTCGATCCCCGGCAACGTCAGGTCGACGAGCAGGCACGAGATACCCCGGTGCTTGGGCGCGTCCCGATCGGTCCGCACGAGCAGCTCGCACCAGTTGGCCAGGTGACCAAGCGTGTTCCACGTCTTCTGGCCGCTGACGAGGAAGTGGTCACCTTCGAGCACGGCTGACATCGACAGCGACGCCAGGTCGGACCCGGCATCCGGTTCGGAGAACCCCTGGCACCAGATGTCGTCGCCCCGCAGCATGCGGGGGAGGATCGTGCGCTTCTGCTCCTCCGTCCCATGCTCGATGATCGCGGGGGCGATGTTCGACAGCCCGATGATGTTGACCGTGCCCGGCGCGCCCGCACGGTGCATCTCCTCGGCGAACACGACCTGCTCCATGATCCCGGCGCCCCGGCCGCCGTACTCGGGCGGCCAGGTGATGGCGGCGTACCCGGCCTCGGCGAGCTCCCGGTTCCACTCCCGCAGCGCTTCGAGCTCGGGCGAGCCGGGGGCGCAGTTCAACACCGTCGGCCGCGCCCGCAGCTCGTCGGTCAGGTGCCCGTCGAGCCAGGCCCGGAACTCCGTCCGAAAGGCCTCGGCCTCGGCCGGATACACGAAATCCATCTCCAGGGCCTCGCTCGCTGCGGCCGGGGATACCCCGGCCGCGGTCGCTCGCTCGGACGCCAAGTCGAGGAATGCATACCGCGCCTGCCCCCCGATTTGACAATGCGAAGATATCTTCCTATAAATGTCCCATGGTCAGACGGAAGCCGGGGGCGCTGCTCCCGCTCGAGCTTTCGATCCTCGGCGCCGGGGTCGAGGCCATGCAGACGGGGGAGCCCGAGTTCCACGGGTTCTCGATCGCCAAGGCGATCCAGGACCGTGACGCCGCCCGCCGGCTGACCGCCCACGGGACGCTCTACAAGGCCCTCGCCCGCCTGCAACGCGCCGGCCTCCTCGAGAGCCGGTGGGAGGAGCCGGAGCTCGCCGAGGCCGAAGGTCGACCCCGCCGGCGGCTCTACCGCCTGACGGGAACGGGCGCGGCGGCAGTCACGCGGGCCGGCGCCGAGGGCAAACAGCGACGCCCGACCTACCGGCCGGGCCCGGCGATGCCGTGACCGCGGAGCGGTTCACCCGCGGGTGGGTCCGGGCGTACACGCGCGGCCTGTCCGACGAAGTGCGGACAGCGCGCTACGAAGAGATCGACAGCGACCTACACGAGCACCGCACCACCGGCGCGGCCGGGGCGGCGATCGTGGGTCGGACGTTGCGAGGTGTTCCCGCCGACGTCAGTTGGCGGAGAGAGGAGCGCAGGACAATGGAGGCAATCGGCGGGAGGCTCACCGGCCTACGGGCGCTGTGGGCGACGGTGACCCAGGCGTGGTTCACGCCGTTCGCAGTGCTGGTCGCGTTGTTCAATGTCCTGCTCGCGGTCTGGGTCATCACCGACAAGAACGGCAAGATGCCGGGCCAGGCGATCGGACCGGTCATCATCCTTGCGTTGACTGCCGCCCTGCTCGTAGGGCTGCGCCTGCGGTGGCGGGCCGGTCAATCGTCGATCGCGGTCGACCAGCCAGTTGGTGGATCGACATTGGGCCGCCGGATCGGGCTGGGCTTCGTGGCCCTGCTCGCGGTGGTCGCCGTGATTCTCGGCGCCATGAGCTCGTTCTTCCTCTTTGCCGCGGGGGTGCTCACGCTCGCGGGCGTCGCGGTGGTCGCGAGACGCCGCCCCGTCCGCTCGCAATCTCGCGTGTCCAAGCCGTCGGAGCACATCGTGCTCGCTGACGTCCTCATTGTCCTCGGGGCGCTTCCCGCTCTGGGGATGTGGTGGTTGATCGTCCCGGGTGTCTTGGCGTTGGTCGTCATCGGCGGCGTGATCGGGACCGGCCCCGGGACGCGGAGGCGCGCCGCTGCGGCAGTCTGACTACTCGTCCAACCCGCCGGCAGCGAGCTTGGCCTCGACCTCGCGCTGCTTGCGCACGTTCTCGTCGTGCAGCTCCTCGGTGGTCTTCACGACCCCGTCGACCTTGAGCTCGCCCATGACGTGTACTTCGCCCAGGGTCTCGTGCATGTAGTCGGGCCCCTCACCGGTGGGAATGAACCACCCCGTCGGGCACATGGTGAGCACCTCGACGAACGTGAAGCCGTTGCCGTCGAGCTGGGTCTGGAACGCCCGCCGGATCATCTTCTTGGTGCGCGCCACCGAGCCGGCGTTGTGCACCGAGCCCCGGGCCACGTAGGTCGCGCCCTCGAGCCGGGCAACCAGGTCGCCGATGAGGATGGGGTAGCCGTGGTACTCGGCATCCCGCCCGTCGAGCGAGTTCTTGGTGCGCTGCCCGAGCACGCTGGTGGCGGTCATGTGGCCGCCGGTCTCGCCGAACACTCCGTTGTTGAGGAGGATGCAGGTCACGCGCTCGCCCCGTGCCGCCGTGTGCAGCACTTCCTGGAGCCCTTCGTTCACCATGTCGCCGTCGCCCTGGAGAGTGAAGACGACGCCGTCCGGCTGCATGCGCTTCACGCCGGTGGCGACCGAGGGCGCCCGCCCGTGCAGGGCTTGCACCAGGTCGAGGTCGACGGTGGCGGTGAACGCGGTGTAACAGCCGATGCCGGCGACCATCACCGACCGCTGGGCGACCCCCAGCTCCTCGAGCGATTCGAGGAACAGCCGCAGCGCGAGCGGCTCGCCGCAACCAGGACAGAGGTTGTGCTCCTGGGTGAGGAGGAGGTCGGGCTTGAGGTCGCCGACCTTCCTGGCTCCGGTCGGCGCCACCGAGGTGTCGAGGACGGGCCCGGTGGGCAGCGCGTCGGTCGTCATGGCGTCCTCTCTATCCCCGATCGTTGATGGGCAAGGGCGGCAGCTCGACGCCGCGGTGCAGCGCGAGCACCCGGTCCCGGATGATCTCGGCGTCGAGCAGCGGGCCGACCCCGAAGCCGGAACCGTCGGTCGAGATCCCGCCGATGCCGACGACAGGCACGTCGTGGCCGACGCCGAGGCGCACGTCCTCGATCATCTGGCCCGCGCACAGCTCGAACGTGCCGACCACCCGGGCGCCTTCCGCTGCCTCGCGCACCGCCCCGTACGGGTACGGCCACAGCGTGATCGGCCGCACGAAGCCGATCTTTTCGCCGTCGGCCCGCAGCTCCTCGACGACGTAGCGCACGAACTTCGCCGGCGTCCCGAACGCGACAACCACCGTCTCGGCGTCGTCGACGTGGGCGGTCTCCACCCGGGCTTCGGTCTGCTCGATCTCGGCGAGCTTCTCGGCGACCTGGCGCAGGTGACGCTCGATCCCCGGACCCTCGTTGCCGTGCTTGCCCAACCCGAGCGGCGAGATGCTGCGCGACCGGCCGGTGCCGGCGAGCGAGCCGTCCACCGCCCAGTCCTTCGCCGGCAGCTCGCCGAACTCGATCGGCGCGACTGACACGGATTCGTTGGTGTGGGCGAGCAGGTAGTCGCCGTACACGAGGACGGGATTGCGCCAGCGGTCGGCGAGGTGGAACGCGAGCTGGGTCAGCTCGACCGCCTCGGCGATGTCGAGCGGGGCGAGCACGATGTGGCGGTAGTCGCCGTGGCCGCCGCCCCGGGTCGACTGGAAGTAGTCCTGCTGCCCCCGTGCCATGTTGAAGATCACCAGCGGCAGCTCGGCCAGGGTGATCTCGCTGAAGCTCTCCTGCATGAGGGAGAGGCCCTGGCCGGTCGAGCCGGTGGCGGCGCGGGCGCCGGTCGCCAGCGCGCCCCATGCCATCCCGACCGCCTCGAGCTCGCTCTCGGCGTTGATGCAGGTGCCGCCGACCTCGGGCAGGCGCCGGGCCATGTGCTCGAGCAGCTCGGTGAACGGAGTCATCGGGTAGCCGGCGAAAAAACGGCACCCGGCGGCGATGGCGGCCTCGGCGATCGCCTCCGACCCCTCCATCAACCGGCGATCGGCGGTGACGGTCGTGCTCACGACTCCACCTCGGTGACGACCGGCTCCGCGAAACGGAACACCTCAAACACGAAGTCGGGACACACCATCAGGCAGGCGGCGCACCCGGTGCACCCGGGATGGAGCTGCGGGACGCGGTACCCGAGGCGGTTGACCTCGTCTCCACCCGTCATCGACAGCACGCGCGGCGGGCAGGCGGTGATGCACAGCTCGCAGCCCTTGCAGACGTCGGTGTCGATGGTGACGGTGCCGCGGCTCTTGATCGTCGTCATGCCGGGGGCCGCCTCGTGCTCCCACGCCGGCGCCGCCAGCTGATCCACCTGCTCGTAGCCGGCCCGGATCGCGACCTCGTTGGCGGCGATGTGCTGGCTGCGGTACGGCGGGATCGACTCCCGCATCCCCTCGATCGTCGCGTCCAGCCCGACCAGCCCGGTGATGCCGATGTACGCACCCGTCATCACCATCGAGCCACCCATCTCGTTGCCGAGCTCCGCCGCCAGCTCGGTCGCACCCACCCTGAACACGCGGTATGCGTCGGTGTCGAGTGCGCTCTCGAAGGTCGCGTCATTGACCAGCACGAGCGCGCCCGGCCGCAGCTTGCGCGCCACCGGGGCCCAGAACTTGTCGTGCATCGCGATCGCCGACCACGTGCGCGACACGAGAGGTGGCGACTGAAGGGGAGCGTCCCCGACGACCACGGTGCCGTCGGTGTTCATGCCTCGCATCGCGCCGCCGTAGACGCCGAACAGCATCACGTTGCGCCCCTCGAGTGTGGCGCCCCGCGCGATGACCTGGGCCGCGAGCTGCACGCCCTGGCCGCCGATCCCGGTGAGCAGCAACTCGCGTTCCATCTCTATTGCTCCGCTCGCTGCGGGCCGGGATACCCGGCCCGCGGTCGCTCGCTCCGGCAGCCGATGCCTTTCAGCGCGAACTCGACGAGGTGGGCGACGTCCTCGTCGGACGGCGCGGTCCGTTGCACGAGCGCCTCGTTCATCGAACCGATCACCAGCTCGTAGATCGCGTCGGCATCGCGTTGCGGGTCGCCCCCGATGCTCTCGACCGCGGTCCGCAGCGGCGCGAGCACGAGCTCGCGGGAGTGGAGGATCTCCTCCGGGAACCGGTCGGCGAGCCGGGCGGCACCGAGCGCGAACGGCCGCGTGTTCTCGGCCGCGTCGCGGTGGCGGGCCTGCTCGATGACGCCCTCGATCCACGCCCGCACCTGCTCGCGCGCATCGTCGATCCCGGCGAGGCGGTGCTCGAGGTACCCGACCAGGCGGCGCCGCCCGTCGTCGAGCACGGCCAGCAGCAGCTCGTCCTTGCCCCGGAAGTGGCGGTAGAAGGCCTGGTTCGACAGCCCCGCCTCCCGCACGATGTCGCCGACCCGGGGGTCGACCCCGCCGGTGCGTCGCATCACCGCGTACCCGGCCTCGACCAGCCGGCGGACCTCGTCCGAGTAGGCCTCGTGGCGAGCAGCCAGCGACCGGGAGACGGCCCGGTCGGCGACCCCGACCGGAACGGCGTTCTGCATGGACGGAATCCTATTCCGCCAGGAGTCGCTCCACCAGCAGGGTCCGCTGGATCTGCCCGGTGGCTGGAGTCCGGGGCAGCTCGTCGGCCAGGGCCAGCCGCCGGGGGTGCTTGAACCCCGCCAGCCGGCCGTCGCAGTGGGCCCGCAGCCCCTCCACGTCGACGGAGGCGCCGGGCGTGGCCACGACGACTGCGCACACCACCTCTCCCCATTGCGGGTCGGGCACCCCCACGACCGCCACTTCGCTGACAGCGGGATGGTCGGCCAGCACCGCCTCGACCTCGCTCGGCGCCACGGTCTCGCCGCCGGTGCGGATGACGTCGCGGGCGCGCCCGATGATCGACAGGTAGCCCTCGTCGTCGAGGGCGCCGACGTCGCCGGTGTGGTACCAGCCGTCGCGCAGCGCGGCCGCGGTCTCGTCCAGCTGCTCGAAATACCCGTCCATCAGCAGCTCGCTGTGCACGCACACCTCGCCCTCGTCGGTGAGGCGTACGTCGACACCGGCCTGGGGGAGCCCGACGCTGCCGGGCTTCCGCAAGACGTCGACGTGCGCGAGGACAGTGCCCGCACCGGCTTCGGTCGAGCCGTAGAAGATGCGGGTGACGGTGTGGGGGAGCGCGTCGCGGATCGCGGCGACGAGCTCAGGAGGAGTCGCCGACGTTCCCGTGTCGGCCTCACGCAGGCCGGCGAGCTCGTCGCCGACGCCGCGCTCGAGCACCCGCGCCCAGACCGCCGGGATCAGATAGATGCGCGTCGCCTGCCGGCGGGCGACCGTGCTCACCAGCGAGTCGGCATCGGGGACGCGCACGAAGTGGATCGGTCGCCGCGTCTGCCAGCACCCGAGCGCCAGCGTCCAGCCCGCCATGTGGAAGAGGGGGAACATGCACACGAGCCCGCCCTCGGTCTCGGCCGCGAGCTGCGGATGGGTTCGGAGCATGTTCGCCCGGTGCGACAGCACGACGCCCTTGGGCCGGCCGGTGCTGCCGCTGGTGAAGAAGATGACGTGCGGGTCGCGCTCCTCGAGGTCGGGGGCATCGATGTCGTCCGCGCTCGCCCCGCCCGCGGCATGGGCCAACTCGGTGTGGCTCAGCATCGGAAGGTCCAACTCACGGGCACCCTCGGCGCGCTCGTCGTCGACGACGAGAAGGCGGGGCCGGGCGTAGCCGGCGACTTCGGCCGCCTCGGCCGGGCCGAGCCGGGCGTTCACCGGCGCGAAGACGGCTCCCAGCTTGGCCAGACCGAAGAAGACCGGGAGCGCCTCCAACGACGTGTCGCCCCACCACGCCACTCGGTCGCCGTACCTGACGCCCTGCGCCGTCAGCGTGTGGGCGACCCGGTTGGCCCGGTCCTCGAGCTCGGCGAACGTGAGCTCCTCGTCGCCGAGGGTGGCGGCGAGCCGATCAGGCGCGTGGCGGGCGGCGTGGCGCAGCACGTTGCCGACCAGGAGCGCCATCGCGGCATGATGACGGACGTGTCAGATACCGACAACTCCGCCGGGCTCCTCGCCCAGGCCCGGATCCGACCGGATCAGGTCGCGCTCCGCGTCGGCGACGAGACCCTCACCTACGCCCAGCTCGACGACCGCGCCCGCCGGGGCGCGCACGCGCTCCGCGGCCTCGGCGTCCGCCGGGGCGACCGGGTGGCGATCATGGCCCCGAACTCGATCGAGTTCTTCGAGGCGGTGCACGCCGCCGGCCGGCTCGGCGCGGTGGTCGTGCCGGTGAACATCCACTTCAAGGCGGACGAGGCCGGCTGGGTCGTGGGCGACTCGGGTGCCACCGCGGTCGTCGTCGCCGAGGACCTGACCGGCGCGCTCGCCGACGTTGCCGACGTCCCCCGACTCGTGGTCGGCGACGGCTATCAGGAGGCGCTGGCAGCCGCGCCGTCGGACGGTGAGGTCGAGCCGCCCGAGGTGGTCGGCGACGGCTGGCCCACCGTGATGGCGTACACGTCCGGCACGACCGGGCGCCCCAAGGGTGTCGCCATCGGCGAGGGCGACTTCCGCCGGCGCGCCGTCGGCGTGGCGGCGTCGGGGGAGCGCTGGGGGCTCGGCCCCGACGACGTGCACCTGCTCGTCGGTCCCTCGTACCACATGGGTCCGTTGTTCTGGGGCCAGATGCATCTGGCGTTCGGCGCCACCGTCGTCGTCATGCCCAAGTGGGACGCGCCCGAGTGCCTGGCGCTGATCGAGCGCTGGCGGGTCACGAACACGCACATGGTCCCGGCCAACTTCACCCGCATCCTCGAGCTCTCGGAGGACGAACGGAACGCCGGCGACCTCTCGTCGCTCAGGATCGTCGTCCACGCGGCCGCGCCCTGCCCGGTGCCGCTCAAGCGGGCGTTCATGGACTTCATCGGCGCCGACAAGGTGTGGGAGTACTACGGCGCGTCCGAGGGGGGCGGCACCGTCATCACGCCGCAGGAGTGGCTCGAGCACCCCGGCAGCGTGGGCAAGCCGTTCCCCGGCAACGAGTTCGCCATCCTCGACGACGACGGCAACGAGCTCGGTCCCGGCGCGGTGGGCACCATCTACGCCAAGCCGGCGATGTCGTCGTTCAAGTACCACAACGACGATGACAAGACCGCGAGCGCACACCGGGGGGAGTGGTTCACGGTCGGCGACGCCGGCTACCTCGACGAGGAGGGCTACCTCTATCTCACGGACCGCAAGAGCGACATGGTCATCTCCGGCGGGGTGAACATCTATCCCCGCGAGGTCGAGGACGTGCTCCACCGCCATCCCGAGATCGTCGACTGCGCCGTGCTCGGTCTTCCCGACGATCAGTGGGGCGAGGTGCTGTACGCAGTGGTGCAGAGGGCGGGTGACTCCAAGCTCGACGAGAGCGGAGTCGTGGCCTGGGTGCGGGAGCACCTGGCCGACTACAAGCGGCCCCGCGTAGTCGAGTTCGTCGACGAGCTGCCGCGTGATCCGAACGGCAAAGTGCGCAAGCCCAAACTGCGCGAGGCTTGGATCGAACAAGCCCGCTCGTAGAGACTGAGACGATCGGAAAGCCTGAGGGAGGACGAGCATGCCCAAGTACCTGATCCAGACCGCCTACACGCCCGAGTCGTGGGCGGCGATGACCAAGAGCCCCCAAGACCGCATGGAGATCGTCCGACCCGCCATTGAGGGACTGGGCGGAAAGCTGGACGTCGGCTACATCGCCTTCGGTGAGTACGACCTCGTTGCCATCGTCGACTTCCCCGACAACGTGAGCGCCGCCAGCTTCTCGATGTCGGTGGCGGCGCAGGGGGGAGTGAAGGCGTTCGCGACCACGCCGCTCATGACGATGGACGAGGCGGTCCAGGCCATGGAGAAGGCCGGCGGCAGCAAGTACGCCCCGCCCAAGTAGCCCCTTCTCGAGGCCACAGGGTGCGGATTCCGCACCCCACAGCCTCGAGAACGCCGGGGGTTCCGCCCGGAGTTGGCAATAGACAACCGTTGTCAATAGTCTGCGGGCGTCATGCAGACGGCCGACGAGCTCACCACCCTTTTCCGGGACCGGGGCCTGCGGGTGACCCCGCAACGGGAGGCGATCTTCCGTTTGCTGCACGGCAACGACGGGCACCCCACGGTGGAGTTGCTCTACGACGCCGCCCGGTCGCAGATGCCCACGATCTCGCTCAAGACCGTGTACCAGACTGTCCACGACCTGGAGGCCATGGGCCAGGTGACCCTGCTCGACCTGGGCACCGGCAGCGTTCGCGTCGACCCCAACGTCGAGCACGCCCACCACCACCTCATCTGCACCGAGTGCGACAAGGTCCGCGACCTCCCGCTCGACTTCCCGGCGTTGCGGGTGCCCCCGAAGCTGCGCGACGGCTTCTCGGTCTCGGCGGTCGAGGTGAACTTCCGCGGCCGCTGCGCCAAGTGCGAGACCAGTTCGAGTCCCGATAGCAATGAGCCATCAGAAGGAAACAGCGAGGAGGAGGACCGACGTGTCTGACCGCGGCAGCGAAAGCGAGAATCCAGTAATCCCCTCCCCAACTCCCGAGCCGACTCGGCCCAGGACGAACCGGGACTGGTGGCCGGATCAGCTGGACCTGCACGTGCTCCAGCAGCACGCGACCCCGTCCAATCCGATGGGCGCTGACTTCAACTACGCAAAGGAGTTCAAGACCCTCGACCTCGACGCGCTGAAGCGGGACATCTTCGCGGTGATGACGACGTCGCAGGACTGGTGGCCGGCCGACTATGGCCACTACGGGCCGCTCCTCATCCGGATGACGTGGCTCGCCGCGGGCACGTACCGCATCGCCGATGGCCGGTGCGGTGGCGGCGAGGGTGCTCAGAGCTTTGCCCTCCTCAACAGTTGGCCCGACAACGCGAACCTCGACAAGGCGCGCCGGTTGCTCTGGCCGGTCAAGCAGAAGTACGGCCGGAAGATCTCCTGGGCCGATCTGATCATTTTCGCCGGCAACTGTGCCTATGAATCGATGGGGTTCCAGACGTTCGGCTTCGGCTTCGGGCGCGAGGACATCTCGGAGCCCGACGAGATCTTCTGGGGCTCTGAGGACACCTGGCTCGGAGATGAGCGCTACAGCGGCGACCGGGAGCTTGCCCATCCTTTCGGCGCCGTGCAGATGGGCCTGATCTACGTGAATCCGGAGGGACCCAACGGCAACCCGGATCCGCTGGCTGCCGCCAGGGACATTCGAGAGACCTTCGCTCGTATGGCAATGAACGACGAGGAGACGGTTGCGCTCATCGTCGGCGGCCACACGGTCGGCAAGTGCCATGGTGCGGTCGGTGAGGAGTACGTCGGTCCCGAACCCGAGGGTTGCCCCGTCGAGGCGCAGGGCCTCGGCTGGAGGAACACCTTCGGCAGCGGCAAGGGCGCCGACACGCTCACCAGCGGGTTGGAGGGCGCATGGACCAACGAGCCGGTGAAGTGGGACAACGGGTACCTCGACAACCTGTTCAACTACGAGTATGAGCTGACGACGAGCCCCGCCGGTGCGAAGCAGTGGACTCCCACGGATCCGTCGGCCCAGGGCACCGTGCCCGATGCTCATGATCCGTCGAAGCGGCACGCCCCCATGATGTTGACGACGGACCTCGCGCTGAAGATGGATCCGATCTACCAGCCGATCTCGAAGCGCTTCCACGAGAATCCGGACCAGCTCGCAGACGCGTTCGCTAGGGCGTGGTTCAAGCTGTTGCACCGCGACATGGGGCCCGTCTCGCGCTACCTCGGCCCGTGGGTTCCGGAGCCGCAGCTGTGGCAGGACCCCATCCCCGAGGTCGATCATGAACTGATCGGGGCAGAGGACACCGCTGCCCTCGAGGGCAAGGTCCTCGCATCGGGACTGTCCATCTCCCAGCTGGTGTCCACCGCTTGGGCGTCGGCGGCCAGCTTCCGCGGTACCGACATGCGGGGCGGGGCGAACGGTGCTCGGATTCGGCTTGCGCCACAGAGGGACTGGGAGGTCAACGACCCGGGTGAACTGGCCACGGTGCTGCAGACCCTCGAGGGGATCCAGCGGGACTTCAACAGCTCAAAGTCCGGCGGAACGAAAGTGTCGCTCGCTGACCTGATCGTTCTGGGCGGGGGCGCGGCGGTCGAGCAAGCGGCGAAGAACGCCGGGCACGACGTCACGGTTCCGTTCGTGCCGGGGCGCACGGACGCCTCGCAGGAGCAGACCGACTTGGAGCCGTTTGCCGTGCTCGAACCGACCGCCGACGGGTTCCGCAACTACCTCCGAGCCGGAGAGAAAATGCCGGCGGAGACTCTGCTGCTGGACCGGGCCAACCTGTTGACGCTGACCGCTCCCGAGATGACGGTTCTCGTCGGCGGCATGCGTGCCCTGAACGCCAACTTCGGGCGATCGGCACACGGCGTCTTCACCGACCGGCCCGAGACGTTGACCAACGACTTCTTCGTGCACCTGCTCGACATGAGCACGGAGTGGAAGGCATCCGTCTCGTCCGAGAACGTATACGAGGGTCGCGATCTCGCGACGGGCGAGATCAAGTGGACCGGCACCGCCGTCGACCTCGTCTTCGGTTCGAACTCCCAGCTCCGAGCCCTCTCGGAGGTCTACGCATGTGACGACTCGAAGGAGAAGTTCGTGCGTGACTTCGTGGCGGCGTGGGACAAGGTCATGAACCTCGATCGCTTCGACCTCGCCTGATCGACGTCCCCGGCCTGGTGACCGGGTACGTCGAACCGGTCACCAGACCACCACAAGACGCACCGTGAGTCCGACGCCGAGCTCGTGGTGGGGGACTGCCAGCTGGCCAACACCGCCATCGCTGAGGAGACGCAGAAGCGGCCGGCCCACCCGCTCCAGGTGCTCGCCCGCGCCTACGGGCTGGATGAAGGGAGCTGACCCGGGTGCAGAAGCTCAGCGTCGCCGACATCAAGGACGTGCGGGAGTACGAGCGCGAGCGGGAGGAGTTCCGGGCCCGCATCATCGCGATGAAGAAACGCCGCCGCATCCACCTGGGCGAGCTGCTCACGATCACGTTCGAGAACACCGAGACGATGCGCTTCCAGGTGCAGGAGATGGCCCGGGCCGAGCGCATGGTGAGCGACGAGCAGATCGCCCACGAGGTCGAGACCTACAACCAGCTGATCCCCGACGACGGCGAGCTCTCGGGCACGTTGTTCATCGAGATCGACGACAAGACCAAGCTCTACGAATGGCTCCCCAAGCTCGTCGGCATCCAGCGGGCGGTGCGGTTCCGCTTCGACGACGCACCCGACGTCGAGTGTGTGCCGCTGGACGAGGAGCGCCTCACCCGCGAGGAGATCACGTCGACCGTCCACTACCTCAGGTTCCCGTTCACACCCGAGCAGGCCGAGGCATTACGACGCGGTCCCGCCCGGATCGTGGTCGGGCACCCCGAGTACTCGGCCGAGGCCGAACTCTCCGACGAGCAGCGCGAGGAGCTCGCCGCCGATCTGGTCTGACGCGCCTAGCCGACCGCCTCGCCGTTCTCGCGTGTCAGCGTGAAGGTGAGGCTCGAGCCGAAGCCGCCGGCACCGAACACCTCGAAGCTCCCGCTCGCCGTGGAGTCCACGATGGTCATCGAGAGCGCATCGGGCCCGAGCTCCAGGTTGAACTGATCGTCGGTCTTGGTACCCGTGATCGGGAAACTCAGGTCGAACGGACCCACCGTGGTGCCTCCGCAGCTGTACGCCTGCTCGACCCAGCTCCCGGTGCCCACCACCCGATTCCGCACGACCCCAACCTCGATGTCACCTTCGACGGAGGGATTCGTCGGTGAGCATCCCGGTGCCGAGATAGACCCGTTGATCGGGCCCTTCCAGGTCTGGCATTTGGGGAGTGGCTTCTTGTTCTGGTCCTTGAGGTAGCGCTCGATGATCTTGCCGATGCGGTCGATCACCTTCTTGTCGATGTCCGGGTTCCGGGTGAGGTCGGCGCCGGGCACGCCGCCGACCATCACGTCGTCGAGGTCGTGCCCCGACTTCGGGGCCCCGTTCTCGCTGTCCTGACCGAGGCCGAAGAGGTGCCCGAACTCGTGAGCGATGACGGTGGGTGGGGCGTCGACGGGGATCGCACCGTCGCGGTCGTGCTCGAGGGAGCGAGTGCCGTCACCGGTGGCGTGATTGCGGCTGGTCTCCTCGGTCCCATCGAAACCGGTCCCGTCGAAGGTGAGGCCACCCGTGGGCGCGCCCACGAGGATGCGATGTCGCCCCTTGGTGGAATCGAAATCGCGGCCCTGCGCGGTGAGCTTGAGCTTCAACTCGAAGCGGTAGCAGTTCTTGTACGGGATCGTGTCGAACGCTGCGCCCCACGTGTCGTTGAGGATCTTCTCCCAGTAGTCGACCAGCGACATCGTTCCGTCCGGGCTGGTCTTGTCCTCGGCGCCGACGACGTCGATCGGGATGGTGATCGTCACGACGTTGCCGTTCGGGTCCACCGTGGTACCGGCCGCCGCCGGCGCGGCGGGGAGCGCGACCGACGCGATGACCGCGACGAGAACGATGACAAGTCCGCGGCGCATGCTCAGCCGACGGGTTCGTCGTCGCTCTGGCGCTCGACCATGAGGTTGCACGTCGTCGTATAGCCGGGGACGAAGTTGCCCACGAGCTCGGCCGAGCCCGTCCCGCGCTCGACCGGGATCTCGATGATCCCGGTGATGCAGGAGGGCGTCAGCGCGTGGTCGCCGATGACCTCGCTGACGTCGAGCTGGAACTCCCTGTCCTCGAACGTGCCGATCAGGCGGAGGACTATCGCGGTCGGTTCCGTGATCGTGCTCGCGGGGCCGGTGCACGTCTCCGAGCCCGACGCCTCGATGATGCCCGAGACCTCGCCGTCCACCACCCCGAGCGTGACGCTGCCACTCTCCTCGGCGGTGCAGGTCACCCCGGCGATGCTCGCCATATACGTCGTCCTAATCGGGCCATTCCAGGCCTGGCACTTGGGCAGCTTCTTGCCTTGATCCTTGAGGTAGCGCTCGATGATCGACCCGAGCCGGTCGATCAGGACCTTGTCGATGCGCTGCACCACGTTGACGTCGACGCCGGGGACGCCGCCCACCATCATCGTTCCGTCCCGCCCGTTTTTGGGCGCTCCGTCCTTCCGATCGTCGCCCAGCCCCATGAGGTGTCCGAACTCGTGGGCGACGACGGTGGGGGCGGCGTCGACGGGGATCGCGCCGTCGCGGTCGTTCTCAAGGGACCCGGTGCTGTCGCCGGTGGTGCGGTTGCGGCTGGTCTCTTTGGTTCCGTCGAAGCCAGTGCCGTCGAAGGTCAGCCCGCCCGTGGGCGCGCTCACGATGATGCGGTGGCGGCCGTCGGTGGAATCGAAGTTGCGGCCCTGCGCCGTGAGCTTCAGCTTCAACTCGAGCCGGTAGCAGTTCTTGTAGGGGATCTGTCCGAATGCGGCACCCCAGGTGTCGTTGAGGATCTTCTCCCAGTAGTCGACCAGCGACATCGTCCCGTCGGGGCTCGTCTTGCCCTCGGCGCCGACGATGTCGACCGGGATCGTGATCCTCACGACGTTGCCGTTCGGGTCCACCGTCGTCTCGGCCGCCGCCGGCGCGGCCGGGAGCGCGACCGACGCGATGACCGCGAGGAGAACGACGACAAGGGCGCGGCGCATGCTCAGCCGACCGGTTCGTCGTCGGGCTGGCGCTCGAGCGTGATCTCGCACGTGAACTGCCCGCCCGTGATGGCCTCCTCGAAGCTCGCCTGGGCGGTTCCCCGCTCCGTCACCGGCACGACGATCGGCCGTTTACGTATCGCCCCGCAATACGCGGAGGGGCCGTCTCCCGTGGTCACGACAGGCGGTTCCCACAGGAGCCGGAACTCGTCGCCGGTGAAGGTCCCTGTGACCCCGAATGTCACCGTCCCTGCGCCGGTGACGGTGACGAGTTCGGTGGGGCACGTGAAGGAGCCAGACACCGCGACCGTTCCCGAGACGTCCTTATCACCCACGACCCTCACGGTGATCGTCCCCTCGTCGGAGCCCGTGCACGGGGTCACGTTGTTATACGTCGAGCGGATCGGGCCCTTCCAGACCGCACCGCATTTGATCTTGCCGAGGTTGGCGAGCTGGTTGCCGATGCGGTCGATCAATTGCTTGTCGATCTTCAACCGCGAGTTCTCGGTGTTCGGTTTCCCGTCGCTGTTGGTCGACCCGCCGGCCATGAGCGTCCGGTCCCGGCCCGAGAGCACGTTCCCACTGGCGTCGCGGTCATCACCCAGACCGATCACGTGGCCGAACTCGTGGGAGATCACGGTCGGGGTGGCGTCGGCCGGCATGATGCCACCGCCATTGTCCGTGTAGTACCGGGTCCCGTCGGGGGAGGACTGGCCCGGGATGCCGCCCGGGGTCCGCTCGAGCACGCCGTCCCAGCCGGCCCCCCCGTAGCCGCTGCCGGGCTCCTGGACCTGGATTTGGTGCGCCCCATCTCTCACCTGGAGGTCATAGCCGCCGGCCTCGATGTCGATCTCGAGCTTGAACTTGTACTTGTTGCAGTACGAGAACTTGTCGAACGCGGCGTTCCAGGCCATCTCCGCCTGCTTCTTCCAGTACTTGGCGAGGTCACCCCCGCCGGGTGCGGGCCACTCCGTGCACCCGACACAGTCGACGTGGACGGTGATCGTCACGTCGTCGCCCTTGACCTTCACCGTCGTCTTCGCCGCCGCTGGTGTCGCCGGCACCACGAGAAGAGAAGCGGCGAGGACGCCGCCGATGATCAGCCGTCGCACACCGGCCACGATAGGACCGCCGTATAACGTCCGCTCGTGCGCATCCCGATCCGGCGGCTCGACCCCGAGCTACCGCTCCCGACCGCGCAGCACCCCGACGACGCCGGCTACGACCTCCACGCCCGCGAGGACACGCGTCTCGACGCCGCCGGCGGACGCGCTGTCGTCCCGACCGGTGTCGCGGTGGCGATCCCCGCGGGGTATGCCGGGTTCGTCCTCCCCCGGTCGGGCCTGGCGCTGCGCCACGGCGTCACCTGCCTGAACACCCCCGGGCTCATCGACCCGCTGTACCGGGGCGAGCTCAAGGTCGTGCTCGTCAACACCGACCCGGCCGCGCCCTACGAGGTGAAGCGGGGCGACCGCATCGCCCAGCTCGTCGTGAAGAAGGTGGAGGCGGTCGAGTGGGACGAGGTCGACGACCTCGACCCCACGCAGCGCAGCACCCAGGGGTTCGGTTCGACCGGGCGCTAGATTCACGCCCCGTGCCCCACGACCGGAAGTTCCGCTTCGGTGTGATGGCGTCGCACGCCGCCTCGGCCGACTCGTACCGCGAGAAGGCCCGCACGGCCGAGGATCTCGGCTACTCGACCTGGTTCGTCCCCGACCACTTCGTCGACCACCCGGTCGCGCCGATGCCGGCCATGGCGATGGTCGCCGAGGCGACCGCGACGCTGCGGATCGGGCCGCTCGTCCTCGGCAACGACTACAAGCATCCGGTCGTGCTCGCTCGCGAGGCCGCCACCCTCGACCTCCTCTCGGACGGGCGACTCGAGCTCGGGATCGGCGCGGGGTGGATGACCGCCGACTACGAGAAGGCCGGCATCCCGCTCGACCAGCCCAGCGTGCGCATCGCCCGCCTGGCCGAGTCGATCGCGATCCTGAAGGGGCTCATGGGCGACAAGCCCTTCACCTTCCAGGGCGACCACTACACGATCACCGACCTCGACGGGCAGCCCAAGCCGGTGCAGCGACCGCACCCGCCGATCATCGTCGGTGGCGGCGCCCGCAAGGTGCTGTCGCTCGGCGCCCAGGAGGCCGACATCGTCGGCATCAACGCCAACCTCCGCGGCGGCACCGCCACCAGCGAGGACGCCGCCCGGTCCATCACCGGCGCCGCGGTCGACCAGAAGCTGGCCTGGGTGCGCGAAGCCGCCGGTGACCGCTTCGACGACCTCGAGATCCAGACGTTCGTCGGCTTCACCCACTTCACCGACGACCGCCGTTCGCTCGCCGAGGCGATGGCGCCGGCGTTCGGCGTCACGCCCGACGAAGCGCTCGAAGCGCCGGTGGTGCTGGCGGGCACGCCCGACCAGATGATCGACGACCTCGTCGCCCGGCGTGAGCGCTGGCTCATGAGCTACCACGTCGTCGGCGTCGACGTCATCGAGGAGTTCGCCCCGGTCGTCGCCAAGCTCGCCGGTACCTAGGAGACCCATGCCCCACGACCGCACGTTCCGCTTCGGAGTGCAGCTCGCCGGCGCCGACTCGGGCGCGGCCTGGCGCGAGAAGGCCCGCAAGATCGAGGCGCTCGGCTACTCGACGCTCTACATGCCCGACCACTTCATCGACACCGAGCTCGCGCCGATGGTCGGTATCTCGATCGCGGCCGAGGCGACCGAGACGCTGCGGGTCGGCACGCTCGTCCTCGGCAACGACTACAAGCACCCCGCGGTCGTCGCCAAGGAGTTCGCCACCCTCGACGTGCTCTCGGGCGGACGGGTCGAGGCCGGCATCGGTGCCGGGTGGCAGAAGATCGACTACGACGCCCTCGGCTTCCCCTACGACCGCCCGGGCGTGCGCATCGAGCGGCTCGAGGAGGCGCTGGCGATCCTGAAGGGCGCGTGGGGCGACAAGCCGTTCAGCCTCGACGGCAAGCACTACACGATCACCGACTACAACGGCAGCCCCAAGCCCGCCCAGCAGCCCCTGCCCATCCTCGTCGGCGGCGGCGGGCCCAAGCTGCTGAAGCTGGCGGGCCGCGAGGCCGACATCGTCGGGATCAACCCCAACCTGCGCAAGGGCGAGATCAGCCCCGACGCGGTGCAGGACACCCTGGCGGCCATGACGAAGCAGAAGATCGAGTGGGTGCGCGAGGGCGCCGGCGACCGCTTCGACGACCTCGAGCTCCAGATCCGCTACTTCGTGTGCGCGATCACCGATGACCGGCGCAAGCTCGCCGGGGCGGTCGCGGGCGGGTTCGGCCTCGAGGCCGACGAGGCGCTCGAGTCGGGCGTCGCCCTCGTCGGCACCGTCGACGAGTGCTGCGACCTGCTCGTGCAGCGCCGCGAGGAGTGGGGCGTCTCGTACGTCGTCGTCGGCGACGACCAGTTCGAGTCGTTCGCGCCCGTCGTGGAGCGCATGGCCGGGACCTGATCAGGTCAACGGGCGGCGGTCGGCCTTCTGAACCGCGTTGATGATGTCTCGGCCGATCGTGAGCGGGTCGCAGCCGTGGTCCTGCTCGCACACGAAGTCGAACTCGGGATCCGCCAGCGCGTGACAGCTGGCGCAGTTGCCGCCGAAGCGGTTGACGACCTGGTCGGTGCCCCGCACCTCGATGACCGTGCCATCGGGCGAGACGGAGAGAAAGAAGAACTCCCAGTCGCCAGTGGCCTCGCTGAAGCCGGCGCGCCGCTTGACCATCGCCTCCTGGGGGACGAGCTGGATGATCGTGCCGACGGGGTACTCGCCGCCGTCGGGGGAGTTGGCGACGTCGAGCGCCTCGTCGAGATGACCGAGACGGTTGTCGATGAAGAACTCGCGCACCGGCGTCATCGTGTGGATGTTGCGGAAGTCGGTCGCCTCCGGCACGAAGTCCTCGCTCGGTCGCTTCGATGGCTTCGTGACCATGTCCTGGTCGCTGCAGGCCTCGAGCGCGATGACGAGCACGATCCCGAGGGCGAGGGCCGACGCCCAGGCGCGCAGGGTCTGGCTCATGCCGTGGCCGCGAGCCGCTCGGGGATCCACGCGCCCAGCCGCTCGCGCAACTCGTCGCCGGCCTCAGCGAGCAGGTGGCCGGTCCCCGGGAGGATCACGACTTCGCCGGTGCCGGCGAGCGCCTGGACCATGTGGCTCGTCTCGGGCGGGAGCAGCTCGTCGCGCTCGCCGTGAAGAAGGAGGAGAGGAGTGGAGCCGAGTCGTCCGGCATCCTCGCAGCCGGCCGACTGCGTCGACAGCGTCACGACGCCGGCGCAGTCGTCACCGAGCACGATCGCGGCCCGGATCGCGACCGCACCGCCGAAGGAATGGCCGACGGTCACGAACCGCTTGCCGCCGTGGCGGGCGGCGAGCTCGGCCGCCGCCACCAGGTCGTGAACGCACGTGCGCAGGTCGTTCGGTTGCCGGTACCCCACCCGGATCGTGGCGATGCCGTCCTTGGCGAAGCGGGTGCCGAGGTCGTGGTACAGGCCACCGGCGGGACCGAGCATGCCGCCCATCGCTCCGCCGCACATCACCACCACGCGCTCGAAGTCGGGCTCGCCGTGCCACAGCAGGGTCAGCAACCCCGCCATCGTGTACACCTCGACGTGGCGGAGCGCGTCGGTGACCTCGACCTCTTGCGACGCGAGGGCGCCGAGCGCATCGAGCGGGGAGCGCGGCTCCTCGCCCACGGTCAGAGGAGCGAGCGCAAGACTTCGCGCGTGCGGGTGCGCTCGGTCTCGGACGAGCCGAACTCGGCCGCGAGGTAGTCGGTCGTGCCGACGGCGCCGAGACGCTTCAGCGCGTCCGTGACCGTCGCTTCGTCCCCGGCGATGGCGACGTCGGCCGGTCCCTCGGCGCCCTCCCGGTCGAGCATCGCCCGGTACGACGGCAACGAGCCGTAGATCTCGAACACCTTCGCCGCTCGCCCGCGTGCGGACTCGACGTCGTCGGTCACGCACACGGGCAGGCCCGCGCAGACCCGGGGCGCGGGACGGCCGGCGCGCTCGGCCGCGGCTTTGATCGCCGGCACCGTGTGCCCCTCGAGGGTCGCCGGGCCCGTCATCCAGGTGATCGTCCCGTCGGCGACACCGCCGGCGAGCTCGAGCATCTTGGGCCCGAGGGCGGCCAGCAGCACGGGACACGGCGTCGCGCCCGGGATCTGGAGCCCTCCGTTGGCGGAGAGCATCTCGCCCTGGAACGACACCGAACCTTTCTGGATCAAGGGCACCAGGATCTCGAGGTACTCGCGCATGTGGCGCACGGGCTTCTCGAACGAGTAGCCGTACATGCCCTCGATCACGATCTGGTGGGAGAGGCCGATGCCGAGGGCGAGGCGGCCGTCGGAGATCGCCTGGGTCGTGAGCGCCTGAGCGGCGAGCATCATCGGGTGGCGGGGGTAGGTCGGGATCACCGACGTACCGAGCTCGATGCCGGGAACCTCCCGGCCGACGACGGCCAGGGCGGTGAG
>JBQTGU010000034.1:0-2593 GCA_052390575.1 Actinomycetota bacterium
AGCCGCTAGCGCGTCAGGCCGCGACAACCGCCTCGCCGGGCAGGGGCACGTCACCCGGGATCGGCTCGCCCTGGCGGTCGACGCCGCACAGCTTGCGCCAACCACGAGGGATCCGGCCGCGCGTGAAGATCTCGGCGTCGAGCAGCGCCTTGAGGATGTTGCGGGTGGCGCAATGCCGAACCGCAACCCGCTCGGGCGAGCGGTTCACCGCCCGCCAGGTCTTGAACCCGGGTAGGCCGACCGACGAGTACACACCCGGGTGCACGAACGTCGCGAACAGGCCCCCGATGATCAGCGGAGCGAAGTAGCGGATGCGCAGCCGCTGGAGCCGGCCGGCGTTGTCGTACAGCTCGGGCAGGGTCGTGCGGGCGAACGACAGGTGCCGCGACTCCTCCTGGCGGTGGTAGCGGTTCACGTCTCTCAGCAGCAGGTCGGTGTCGGGGTGCTCCGACGCGAGCTTCTGGAGCAGGTCGGGGATCTCCTCACCCGCCAGCACCAGCACCATGAGGAACGCCGGCATCTTGATGAAGCGCCGGATGTTGAACGTGGCGACCCGATCGAACACACCCCGGGCGAGCGGGTTCTTCGCTCTGGGGGCGAGCTCTTCCACCAGTCGGATGAAGGCGCGCTGGTGGCGGGTCTCCTCGGCGATCTCGTGGAGCATGTAGGTGACCCGAGGATCGGAGACGTCGCGGCACTCCGCGATCTGGAGCGCGAAGCCGGAGTTGAGGACCGCCTCGAAGCGGATCCCCATCTCGAGCATGGCCGCCACCTCCTCACGGGAGAGACGCGCCTTGGTGTCGGCGTCGAGGTCGAGGTCGAGGCCGCGCGTGGTGAGCAGCTCGTCGGCGATCACCTGGCCCGAGCCGAGCGAGGACCAGTCGAACATGTCCTCGGGCTCGAGCACCTTGCGGACCGACGCGGTCGACAGCCGCCCGATTCGGTCGGACGCAGTGGCAGCCGTCGGAGTGGGGGTCGTCGTGGGGGTCGTAGTCGCGGTTGCAGTCATGCTCTCACCCTACCCCACAGAATCGAAAAATCAACGAGAATCATCAAATCCTCGAAAACACCCGCCTGGACTGGCAGAATGGACCTATGGCCGACGTCCTCGCTGCCGCGGCGGTCGCGGTCGGCAAGGGTGAGCGCACCCGGACCCGTCTGCTCGAGATCGCAGTGCGGCGCTTCGCCGCCGACGGGTACCGGCGCACCTCGGTGTCCGACATCGCCCGGGAGGCCGGCCTCACCCCGGCCGCCGCCTACGCCTACTTCGCCGGCAAGGAGGCCCTGTTCAAGGCGGCGGTCGACGCCGACGCCGCTGCCCTGATCGACAAAGCCCGGGCCGCCCTCCCGGACGCGCCGATCATCGAGCGCTTCGGCGTGTTGGTGGCCACCCTGGTCGAGCGGCTCGACGAGCATCCCCTCGCCCGGCGAGTCCTGGCCGGCCAGGAGCCCGAGGTCCTCGGGCGGCTGCTCGACATCCCGTCGCTGAAAGAGATCGTCGCCGACAACGCCGAGCAGCTGGCGGCGGCCCAGGAGACCGGGGAGGTGCGCGCCGACGTCGACCCCGTGCTGCTCTCCGAGGGACTGGAGTCGATCGTCCTTGCGCTGCTGATGGCGTACCTCCAGGCCGGCGTCGACCCGGACTCGAGGCGCGCGATCGCGGCGTTCTCGGTGCTCGACACCGCGCTCAGGCCTCCCGAACCAACCGCCTGACCTCGGCGAGGCGCTCGTAGCTCTTCAGCACCTCGGCGTGGTCCTCGGCGAGATGGCGCACGATCACGTCGGTGTACCCCATCGCCGCGTACTCGCGGAAGCGTTCCGCGACCCGCTCGACGCCGCCGTACGTGCACGCCGACGGGTCGAAGCCGCGGTAGCCGGCGGCGACGATCGGACCGGCGATCTTCTCGGCGTCGGCGTCGTCCGCCCCGACGTGGATGTCGCGGCGGATGGCGACCGCGGTCGGCTCGCGACCGTGCGTCGCGGCGCGCTCCCGGTAGCGGTCCAGCACCTCGCGGGCGTGGGTGGGCGTGAGATCGGCGTTGGCGAGGAACCCGTCGCCGAGGCGGGCGGCGCGGTCGACCGCGGGCTCGGCCATCCCGCCGATCCACACCTCTACCGGCTCGGGCGGGATCGGCGAGATATTCGCGTCGCGCACCCGGTAGGGCTTGTCGGCGCTCACGGTCTCGCCCGCGAGCAGGCGCCGGACGATGTCGAGGCCGGCCTCGAAATGCGACGGCCGGCGACGATGGTCGACGCCCATCCCCGCGAACTGCTGCTCGCCCCCGCCGACGGCGCACGGGAGGATGAAGTGCCCGGGCGCGAACGTGGCCAGCGTCCCGACCTGCTCGGCGACAAGCACGGGGTTCCAGAGCGGCAGCAGGAACAGCGCCCCGAACGGCCGGTCGCCCCATTCCGCCAGCACCCGGCCGAGCATCGGCGTGTTCTGGTAATAGGGCACCGGCGTGACGTGGTGGTCGCCGACGAACAGCGAGTCGAGCTGCGCGTCCCATGCCGCCCGGGCCCGCTCGACGACCCAGCGCGCACCGAGGCGCACGTCGTCGGTGAAGAAGCTGGTCCGCAGCGAGACCCCGAC
>JBQTGU010000035.1:0-48730 GCA_052390575.1 Actinomycetota bacterium
GGGGTGGTTGCCGGGACAACGGCAGCGGCCGTCGTTGGAGGGGAGGCCGGCGGCACCATGTCGGCGAAGCTACCAAGACGTAAAGAGCATGTTTCGGATGTCCGTTTCGCCTATACAACGCCCGACCGCCCTTGTTACCCTCGCGGTGTGAACATCGGTGTCCGTGTCGAAGTAAGAGCCCGCTTCGACCAGCGCTGGGCGCGCGGCTTCGAGCTCGTCGAGGTCGTGCAGGACAAGGGCGAAGATCGCTACCGGGTGCGCCGCCGTTCCGACGGCTCGGTGCTCCCCGCGCTCTTCGTCGACGACGATGTGCGCGAGGAGAAGAAGCGCTCGTCGTCGATGTGGTGGGTCTAGGGCAGAGAGCCCGCTAGCCCGAGTCTTTCTTCAGTCCCGCGATCAGGTCGGGGATCGAAATCGCCTGGAACGTCGTGGTGCGCATCGTTCCGCGCGCCGCGAGCGTGATCGCGGCGCGCGCCATCGTCTGCTCGTCGGGTGACTCGATCACGTTGAGGAAGTCGTACTGGCCCATCAGGCCGTACTGGGCTACGACCTTCAGGCCCATCTTCTCGACTTCGGTCGTCACCTCGGCGATCCGCTCCGGGTGCTCGCGCACGGTCGCCCACCCGTCGGGACCGAGCGTCGTCAACATCACGTAGGTCGGCACGAGCGGGAGCCTAGCCAGCCTCGAGCCGGGCGATCGTGGCCGCCTCGTCCGGGTCGGGCTCGGTCTCGAACCAGGCGTCGAGCATCTCGCGCGCCACGTCCGGGCTGACGAGGCGCAAGCCCATCACGAGGACGTTGGCGTCGTTCCACGTGCGGGCGCCGGCGGCGGTAGCGGCGTCGGTGCAGAGCGCCGCCCGCACGCCCGGCACCGTGTTGGCCGCGATCGACGCGCCGGTGCCGGTCCAGCAGAACAGCACGCCCGTCTCCACCTCACCCCCTGCGACCAGCTCGCCCACCCGGCGCCCGACCTCGACCCACTCCCTGGCCTCGCCCGCCGGCGGGCCCACGAGAGTCACGTCGTGACCGCGCTCGTAGAGCTCGGCGAGCACCGCATCGGTCAGGGGCGTCTTGTCGTCGGACCCCAGCGCGACCTTCACAACCCCAGGCTACGACCGGCGGAGGGGCACCAGCTCCACTCCCCCGGCGACGGCGCGGACGACGAAGCACGACACGTCGTTCTGCCCGTCGCGCCAGAGGAAGTCGGGTGGCAGCAGTCCGAAGTCCGACCGCGAATCGGTGAACCGGGGCGACACGCCCGCGATCGTGCCGTTCACCGCGCAGGCGACCGGCGCGCCGGGTTCGACGCCGTCGCCCAGGGTGCCGTAGACGACCCCGGGCACCCTCCCCTCGGTGGGTGCGGCGGACTCGAACCGCTCCGGTTGCTTGACGTCCACTGGCCCGGTCGGCTCCGCCGCCACCGTCAGACCGGCGACGGGCTGGCCTACCAGCTCGGGGAACGGGCCGGTGCGGTACAGCGCCCACTGCGGGTCGCCGGCGGCCCGCAGCGTGTCGACGCCCCGCGTCCGGACGTAGCGCGCGCCTTCGACCCCGTCGACCTCGTGACGCGAGCCCGGCTGCTCGGATCCACCGGCGGCGTTCGACGTGTAGAGCACCTTGTCGGCGGTACGCCGGGGCTCGCCTCGGACCGAGCGGCCGTCGACGTCCCACGGCAAGTCGATCCCGAGGTAGTCGGCGACGGTCGGCAGGATGTCAACGCTCAGCACGTTGGCGTCGCTGACCGCCCCCTCCTGTTGGTTCGGGGCCTTGACGAACAGCGGGACCGATGCCATCTCGGGCCAGGAGGGCTGGACCGCGTTCTTGTCGCCGCCGCGGCTGCTCTCGCCCGGCTCGAACGCAACCCCGTGGTCGGCGGTCACGATCACGAGGGCGCGGTCGTAGAGATCCTGGTCGCGGAGCCGATCGAGCATCCGGGTGACGAGGGTGTCGACGTATTGCGTCTGGAGCAGGTGGCGCTGGCGGAGAAGGCGCACGATGCCCTCGTCGGTGGTCCAGGTGTCCTCGATCCCGCGGCCCCGGCCGATGGGCGCGCCGTCGTCGTCGTACTGCACCCCGGACGGGTAGTACTGGAACGGCGAGTGCGGCAGGATCAGATCCAGGAAGTCGAGCGTCGCGTCCGACCCGTTCTCGATGCCGGCGAGGAACTCCTCGAAGCGGGCCGGCGTCGTGTTGCGGACGTCGATGTCGAAGTCGAACCGTTCGTCGTCCTCGGCCCGGTCGGTCGCGTGGCCACCCGCCGGCTCCTCGACCAGGCTCTCGTTGGGATCCGATTCGACCCCGCTCGGCGACGACAGCTCGGTCCACACCTCGGACGCCTGCCCGAGGAGCGGCCCGAGGGCCCCACTCTGGCCGGCGTCCCCGCAGATCCGGGCGGGGCACAGCCGGGTCAGTGCCTCGCCCGAATGCACGTCATACGAACCACCCAGGAGGGTGAAGAGGTTGGCCGGGTACGTGCTCGCGACCGGCACGACCGCGTTGTCGGGGAACCGACCAGTGAGGATCGCGGGGACGGCGTAGAAGGTGCGCAGCGCGACCCCGGTGGCGTCGCGGTACCAGGTGGCGTCGCCGGCGAGCTCGGCGAAGCCGGGGAAGAGCTCGGCGTCGATGGTCCCGTCGGTGCGCATGAACGAGCTGGTGGGCAGCTCGTCCAGCACGAGCACGACGACGGGGGTGTCGGCGCTGGCGACGTCGGCGGACGCACCCGACCCGACCGAGAGGAGCTGGGAGACCGGCGACGCGAACAGGAACAGCAGCGCGAACGCCAGCGGCGCCACCGACGCGTAGCGCAGCCACAGGCGGATTGCATCGGCGCGGTGGTAGAGCGCGCCGAACCCGATGCCGCCCGCAACCGCCACGGTGACGAGCAGCGCGCCGCGGGTATTGAAGACCTTCTTGACTACGACGAGGAGCAGCACTCCGAACAGCGCGCCCACCACCACCGTCTGGACGAGCTTGCGGGCGTCCCGGCCGAACCAGTTGGCCACGGCGGCGCAGCCGCCGACGACCAACGGAGGAACGAGGCACAGGACCATGGCGAACAGCACGATGTCCCGGGGGCCGGCGTCCCGAAAGACGAACGTCTCCGGGCTGCGCCCGAACACGTCGAGCAGCGGTTGGGCGAACGCGAACGCGGTGAGGGCGAGAATCTCGAGGAAGTAACCGCCTTCCTCGCGAACGCGGGTCGGCACGCCCGGCAATCTAGGCGTCGCTTGGGCCATGATTCCGTCCGTGCAGCGACGCGAGTTCCTCCGCAATGCCGCCCTGTTCTCGGGCGCGGCGATCGTCGGCGGCCCCCATCTGCTCACGAGGTCGAGCCGACGCGGGGACCAGCCCCGCGGGCTGCTCGAGCGGCCGGCGGAGGAGGCGCCGATCGACACGGTCGTCGTGGCGATGATGGAGAACCGGTCGTTCGACCACTACCTCGGGTGGCTGGCCGACGACGAGCGCTACCTCGAGCGGGGGAAGGAGCGCTACGGCCGGCGCTTCCACGTCGACGGCAACCAGCGCCAGGAGTTCGCCGCCCCCGACGGCGCCGTCTTCGAGACCGCGCCCTGGCTCACGCAGACGGGCGAGCCCAACCCCTACCGCGGCTGCGGCCACCTCGATCCCGGGCACCAGTGGGACCAGGGCCGGGCCCAGCGTGACTTCGGCTTCCTCTCCGCCGGCGCGGCGAACGACGTCTACGCCCTGAGCTACTACGAGCGTGATGCGCTGCCGTTCCTGGGTGAGCTCGCCCGCGAGTTCACCGTCTTCGACCAGTGGCACGCGTCGGTGCTCGGCCCCACGTACCCGAACCGGGCCTACCTCCACGCGGCGCAGTCGGGCGGATACAAGGTCAACGTCGTGCCGGCGGAGACCGCGGGGTACCCGTTCGCGTCGATCTGGGACCGGCTGGGCGCGGCCGGCGTCCCGGCGAAGTACTACGGGACCGATCTTCCCGTCATCGCCCTCTGGGGTAACCGGCTGGTCGCCTACAACAACCCGATCGACGCCTACTTCACCGACGCCGCCGCCGGCACGCTCCCGAACGTCGTGTTCGTCGACCCCGCGTTCCTCACCGGCAACCGCACCGACGACCATCCCCACGCCGACATCCGGGCGGGCCAGCGCTTCCTGCGCGACGTGTTCCAGGCGTTCGCGGAGTCGAAGCACTGGAAGCGGGGCGCGTTCATCGTCACCTACGACGAGTGGGGCGGGTTCTTCGACCACGTCCCCCCGCCGATCCTGCCCGACGACCTGGCCAACCCGGTCGACGCCGACAACTTCGGCCAGGCCGGGTTCCGCGTCCCCGCAGTTATCGCGTCGCCGTACGCCCGGCGCGGCTTCGTCGACCACCACCTGTACGACCACACCTCGGTGCTGCGCTTCCTCGAGTGGCGCTTCCTCGGCGCGCCGGCGCGCGGGCCGGGCAAGGACGGCGACACCTGGTTCCTCACTTCGCGCGACCGCAACGCCCGCAATCTCGGTGCCAGCCTGCTGGGCGAGGAACCGGATCGCGACGTCGGCTTCGATCTCGACATCCCCATCGGCGAGCCGTCCCCGATCTGCACCGAGGACGGCGGGCCGCCCCTGCCTCCGCCCACCCCACCGGTGCCGGTGACGCCCGCGACGGTTCCTGCCGCATCCGCGATCGAGAAGCACAGCTTCGAGGTGGCCATGGACGAGGGGTGGTTCGAGCGGGTGGGCTACGAGGTGCGCCCCAGCGCGATGGGAAGGGAGTGGGCGGGGACCTCGACCTGAGCGCCCGTATCCTGGTCGCGATGTCCGGCTCCACCCCCCGCACCGTCGGGATCGTTCCGCACACGCACTGGGACCGCGAGTGGTACGCGCCGTTCCAGGCGTTCCGGGTGCAGCTCGTGCGCCTGCTCGACGAGTTGCTGCCGCTACTCGAGCGCGACCTGTCGTACGCCCGGTTCATGCTCGACGGCCAGACCGCGGTGCTCGACGACTACCTCGAGATCCGGCCGGAGGCGGCCCCTGCGCTCCGGCGGCTGGCCGCCAGCGGCCGGCTGTCGGTGGGCCCGTGGATGATCCTCATGGACGAGTTCATGGTCTCGGGCGAGACGATCGTGCGCGACCTCCAGGCGGGGTTCGCGCGCGCCACCGAGCTGGGCGGGGCGATGCCGGTCGGGTACCTGCCCGACATGTTCGGCCACGTAGGCCAGATGCCGCAGATCCTGCGACTCGCGGGGCTCGAGCACGCGGTCGTGTGGCGGGGCGTGCCGTCGGCCATCACCCAGACGGCGTTCTGGTGGGAGGCGCCCGACGGCTCGCGGGTGCGGGCCGAGTACCTGTACGGCTCCTACTCGAACGGGCGCGACCTGCCCGACGACGCCAAGGCGCTCGTCACCCGCGCCCGCAGCTACGAGCTCGAGCTCGGCCCGGCCGTGCTGCCCGGCGGCGCGCTGCTGCTGATGAACGGCACCGACCACCAGCTCCCCCAGCCCTGGCTCGGACGGGTGGTGGCGGAGGCCAACGAGATCCAGGACGACTACCGGTTCGTGGTCACGTCGCTCCCCGAGTATCTCGGCGCGCAACCGACGGAGGGCCTCACGACGTGGCCGGGCGAGCTGCGCTCCGGCGCCCGCGCCAATGTGCTGATGGGGGTGGCGTCGAACCGGGTCGACGTCCATCAGGCCTGCGCCGCCGCCGAGCGGGCGCTGGAGCGACGGGCCGAGCCGCTGTCCGCCCTCCTGCTTCCCGCCGACGACTACCCGGGCGCTCTTCTCGACGTGGCCTGGCGCAACCTGGTGCTCAACAGCGCCCATGACTCCTCGTGCGCGTGCAGCGACGACGAGGTCGTCGACCAGGTCCTCGTGCGCTACTACGAGGCCCGCCAGATCGGCGACACGCTCACCCGCGACGCACTCCACGTGCTCGCGGCCGACGTGGACGCGCCGGCGTCGTCGACCGTGGTCGCCAACCCGACCGCCGCCGATCGGGGCGGACTGATCCGGGGCTTCGTGCCCGGCGAGGGGCCGGTGCACTTCGCCGCCACCGACGACGGCGCCCCCTGCCCGGCGCAGGTCATCGGGACCATCGGCGGCGACGGCTTCACCGCCACCGTCACCGGCCAGAAGGTGCGGTGGGTGCTGGAGATGATGCGCGGTCCCGAGTTCGCCGGGACCCGGGTGGGCGGCTACGAGCGGGCCGACCACGACGACGGGCTGGTCGAGTTCGTCTTCCAGGGCGTCCCGCGCGGCGAGCCCACCGCCGACCTCGAGCCCGTGCGCGAAGAGGTGCTGGCCCTGGGCGAGGCGGGGGCGACGGTGCGGTTCCGGGTGCAGCTGCCCACGGCGCGCGACGTGCTGTTCGCCGCCGACGCCGTCCCCGGCTGCGGGTGGCGCACGTACCGGCCGGTCGACGGCGAGGGCCCGGCCACCGCGGTCACCGCCGGCCCCGCCACCTCCCCAACGGCAGGCGAAGGAACGGTCGCGCTGGCCAACGAGCACCTTACGGTCACGGTTGATCGTGACACTGCGACGTTCACGATCGACACCCTCGACGGGCTCTCGCTGCGTGGCCTGGGCCGGTTGGTCGACGGCGGCGACGGTGGCGACACCTACAACTACTCACCCCCGGCCGAGGAGGACCTCTTCGTCGACCGGCCCGCGTCGGTGACGGTCACCACCCTGGAGACCGGTCCGGTACGCGCCCGCGTGCTTGTGGAGGCCACGTACCGCTGGCCGACCCATGCGATCGGCGACGCGATCGCGTGCTCCCACCGCAGCGACGAGACGGTGGTGGTGCCGGTGCGGACGACGCTCGAGCTCCGCACCGGTGAGCGGTTCGTCCGCGTCCGCACCGAGCTCGACAACGTCTGCCGCGACCACCGCTTGCGGGCACACTTCCCGCTGCCGGCCGCGGTCGACAGGTCGGATGCCGAATGCGCGTTCGCGGTCGTGCGTCGCGGTCTGACCGTCGAGGGCGGGCCCGGCGAGGTCGGGCTGCCGACGTTCGTCTCACGCCGCTTCGTCGACGCGTCCGACGGAACGACGGGCCTCGCGCTGCTCCACGACGGGCTGCTCGAGTACGAGGTGGTCGACGACGGTACGGAGCTCGCGCTCACGCTGCTGCGCGCCACCGGCTACTTGTCACGTATCGCGCTCCCGCTCCGGCCCGACCCCGCCGGTCCGCCCATGCCGGTGGAGGGGGCGCAGATCCAGGGTCACCGGGCGCTCGAATACGCGGTGCTCCCTCATCGGGGCGACTGGCGCGCAGCACGCCTCTACGACGCGGCGGATGAGTTCCTCGTCCCCCTCGAGCGCGCCCGGGGCGGCGGCGTTGCCGGCGCCGCCCGCCCCCCGACCGGGCAGGCGCTGGCAGTCCGAGGCGCGCAAATCTCGGCGGTCACGCGCGAGCCCGGAGGACTCCTGGTCCGGGTGTTCAATCCCGCGCCCGAGTCGGTGACCGCCGACGTCGAGCAGGGCGGCGCCCCCGCGACCGGTTGGGTCGTGGACCTGCTGGGCCGACCGGTCGAGCCGTTCGAGGGCGCGGTGTCGCTCCGCCCCTGCCAGATCGCGACGCTACGGATCGACTGACCGAGCCCCTCCGTTCTCGAGTCCACACGGTGCGAAACCCGCACACCACGGCCTCGAGAACGACTCGATCGTCGCCATCACACCGGCGTGTTCACCGGCGCGAGCAGCGCCTCGCCTCGCAGCTCGGTCGTCGACCACTCGGGGTCGAGCCCGGGGGCCTGCAGGTGGACGCCCGGCCGCTCGACCTCCCACAACAACGCGGGGCGCTCGCCGTGCCAGCGCACCGCGTAGGAGATGCGGCCGGCGGCGCGGGTTGGCGCGTCGTGGACCTCGATGCTCCGGCCGCGCCACGACGGCGGGAGGTCGGCGAGGAGCGAGACCGTCCCGCGGGCCTCGTGCGTGAGCAGGGCGCGCAACTCGACCAACAGGCCCGAGGAGTCATCGAGCTGCGCCTCCACGTCGACCCACCGCGCCGGGCTCGAGCGGCGGACGCGGGCGTCCCGTCGCCCGCGGAGCGACAGCCGCGCCCACGCAGCCGCGGCTTCGTCGTCGAAGCCCCAGTCTTCGAGCGCGGCGACGTCGCGACCGGCGAGGAGCACGTCCGCCCGGGCGGTGTCGACGGCGCGTTGCACCCGCTCGTCGGGCAGGTCGACCTGCATGCCCCGACGCAGCTGCGCGTCCCACCCCCTCACCACGCCCTCGGCGGTCGGCAGACCATCGAGATCAACCGCACCCGGGACCGCGCCGAGGGCGACCGCGATCCGCCGGACCGTCCGGTGGGCCACCGGATAGACGATCGCCTCGCCCCCGTCGACCGGCTCCCGTCGCAACGGCGGTCGCGGCAGGAGCAACGGCGGTCCGCCGCGCGCCACGAACGCAACCGCGAAGGGCACCGGGGATGCGTTCTCGACCTCCATCATCATCAAGTCGCCGGGGCCGCCGACGCCGTACACGCGCTGCACCGCGTCCCCGCCCGGAACTCGCATGGCGGTCTCCGTGACCGGTGCCGGGCCGAGCCGGGTCTGGCGCACCGCCGCTTCAGTGGTCGGGAGGTGGCGGCGGTCCTCGGCGCCGATCCACCAGTCGAGCTCCCACCGCCCGTTCTCGGACGTGACCCGGCCGCGGTGGTCGACGTGGGCCCGGGCGGCCGAACCGAGTGTCCCGATGATCACCTGATGCCGTGCAGCTCGGCCTTGGCCTCGCGGAGCATGAGCCCGAGGACGAGGTCCTTGGGCTGGGCGCCCTCGTAGAGCACCGCGCCCACGAACGACGCGATCGGCATCTCGACGCCGGCGCGCTTCGAGAGCTCGAGGACGGCGGCGGTCGTCTTGACTCCCTCGGCGACCATCTTCATCTCGGTCACGATGTCGTCGAGCGAGCGACCCTTGCCCAACTCGACGCCGACGGTGCGGTTACGGCTCTGGGTACTCGTGCACGTCGCCACCAGGTCGCCCATGCCGGCGAGGCCGGAGAACGTCAGGGGCTCACCGCCGAGCGCGACGCCCAGGCGGGTGAGCTCGGCCAGGCCGCGGGTCAACAGGGCCGCCTTGGTGTTGTCGCCGTAGCCCAGGCCGTCGGCGATGCCGGCCGCGATGGCCATGACGTTCTTGAGCGCGCCGGCGATCTCACAACCCACGACGTCGGGGTTCGTGTAGACGCGGAACGTGGGCGACATGAACAGTGACTGGAGGGCGGTGGCAGCGTCGGGGTCGCGCAGCGCGACCACCGAGGCCGCGGGCTGGCCCGCCGCGACCTCGCGGGCGAGGTTGGGGCCGGTGAGCACCCCGACCTGGCCGCGGTCGTGGTCGGTCAGGACCTCGTCGACCACCTCGGTCATCCGGCGCAACGAGCCCTGCTCGACCCCCTTGGAGAGGCTCACCACCGGCACGGCCGCCCCGACCGATGGCGCCGCCTCGGTGAGCACCGCCCGCATCCCGTGCGACGGGACCCCGAGCACCAGCACCTCGGCCCGGGCGCACGCCTCCTCGAGGTCGGCGGTGAATCCGAGCGACTCGGGCAGCGGCAGGCCCGGCAGGTATTCGGGGTTCTCGTGGGTGTCGCGCATCGCCTCGGCCAACTCGGGCCGGCGGGCCCAGAGGACGGTGTCGGCGTTGCCGCAGGCGATGGCGGCGACCGCGGTGCCCCACGACCCCGCGCCGATGACCGAGACGCGGGTCATGCCGCCCGGCTCCGTGCCGAACGCACCCGGGCGGTCTCGGGTGGGCGGACCCACCAGCCGTCGTCACCGGGACGCGGCCGCTGCGGGTACAGCTCGCGGGCGCGGGCGACGCAGGCGCAGATGGCGGCCATGATCCGGTCGGTGGCGACGTACACGTTCTCATCGGGACCGACCCGCACCGGGTCGCCGATGACGACCGTCTCGGCGATGCCCCACCGCCACCGGGGCTTGCGCCCCTTGAACAGGATGCGCTGGGTGCCCCACAGGCCGATCGGTGTCACGTGCACTCCCGTCGCCGCCGCCAGCCGGGCGGTCCCCGACTTCCCGACCATCGGCTCGAGGTCGAGCGAGATCGTTCCCTCCGGGAACACGGTCACGCATTCGCCGCGCTCCAGCGCATCCACCGCGTGCGTCAGCGAGCCGGCGGCGCCCTTCGTGCCGCGCGCGACCGGGATCTGGTGGACCGCCCGCAGCGCCGAGCCGAGGCCGCGCCTGTCGAACAGCTCCGCCTTGGCGAGGAAGCGCACCTTCCGGTGGCGGCGGTCGGCGACGTAGGCGAGCACCAGCGGATCGAGGTACGAGATGTGGTTGCTGGCGAGGATCGCCGGCCCGCGTACCGGGATGCGCTGCGCGCCGTCGATTGTCCACTTGATCCCGAAGTGGAGCGGCGGGAGCAGAACGGTGCGGGCGAGACCGTACAAGAGCTCCACGGTCAGTAGCATATGCAGGTAGATGCGCCGCGAATCGTTTGTCATCGCGCAACTCTCCGACATCCATTGCGGCTCGCCCTACTTCGACGCCGACCTGATGGAAGCGGCGGTGAACGAGGTCATGGCGCTCGCCCCCGACGTCATGCTGGTGGGCGGGGACCTCACCTCCGAGGGGTACGCGCACGAGTTCCGAGACGCGCAGCGCTATCTCCAGCCGATCCTCGAGTCGGGTCTGCCCACGGTCATCATCCCGGGCAACCACGACGCCAAGAACGTGGGCTACCTGCACTTTCGGGACACCTTTGGTGTCGGCGACGTCGAGGAGAAGGGCGACCGGGTCCTCCGGCTGAAGACCGGCCTGGCGCCCGAGGCGCCCGGCTCGGTCACCCTTGTCGCCCTCGACTCGAGCAAGCCCGATCTGGCCGAGGGCGAGATCGGTCGCGAGCGCTACTCGTGGATCCGCAAGCAGTTCGAGCCGGGCGCTGACCTCAACGTCCTGGCGCTGCACCATCATCTCGTTCCCGTTCCCGGGACCGGCCGGGAGCGCAACACCGTCTGGGACGCCGGCGACGTGCTCGCCCTGCTGCCCGAGTGCGGCGTGCACATGGTGCTGTCGGGACACAAGCACGTCCCGTTCGTCTGGCTGCTGAACGGCGTGCTGATCGTCAACTCGGGCACGGTGTCGACGCACCGGCTGCGGGGGTTCGTGCGCCCGTCGTACAACGTCCTCGAGATCGACCGCCACCTGATCCGGGTGACGTTCCGGTACCCCGGTCAGGGCGAGCGGCTGGCGGGCGAGCTCGATCGCGACGATATGCGGCTCGACACGAGCCCCGAGTTGAAGGGCATGTTCGCCAAGTCCGGCTGGCAGGCCTGAGCTTCGTGTTCGTCCGGTTCTTCTACTCCGCGGTCGATCCTGCCGACAGCGACGAGGTCCAGCGCATCTTCGTGGAGGACATCAAGCCCGCGTTCGAGGAGGTCGGCTGCGAGTCGGTCGAGCTCCTCGTCAACACCGAGACCAACGCCGGCGGCCTCGTCGAGGGCCTGGTGATCTCACGCTGGAAATCGACTGCGGCCATGGACAGGGCGCTCGACTCCCGGGCCGTCGCCGAGTCCCTCGTGCGCGTACGAGAGCTCCTCCGGCAGGAGCCGGTCACCCGCACCTTCGAAGTTCTCGAATGAACCGCGGCGCCGGCGTGGTCGTCCCGGTGCGGGCGTTCGCGCTGGGCAAGGCCCGCCTCGCCGAACGGCTCGCCCCCGCCGAGCGAACCGCTCTCGCCCGCCGGTTCGCCGACCGCGTGGTCGCGGCCGCGGGCGAGCTCCCGGTCGTGGTCGTGACCAGCGCGGCCGAAGTCGAGGCGTGGGCGACCGAGCTCGGCGTGGCGACGATCGCCGACCCCGGCAGCCTCGACGCCGCCGCCGCCGACGGGCGCGCCTACCTCGCCGAGCGCGGCTGCGTACGGGCGGTCATCGCCCACGCCGACCTTCCCTTCGCCCGCACGCTCGAGCCGGTCGCGGGCGACGGGGACGACCCGGTGGTGGCGCTGGTGCCCTGCCACCGCGAGGACGGCACACCCGTGCTCTCGGTTCCGGTCGGCGTGCCGTTCCGGTTCGCCTACGGCCCCGGTTCCTTCCTGCGCCACCTCGCCGAAGCGGAGCGGGTGGGCCTGGAGGTGCGGGTGGTGCGCGACCCCGACCTCGCCTTCGACGTGGACGTGCCCGACGATCTCGAGCAGCTCCGCGTGCGCGACTGGTCGTGAACAAGGAGCTCTCGATCGACCTGCCGGTGCCGGGCACGGCGCTGGCGATCGGCGCCCACGCCGACGACGCCGAGTTCGGCTGCGGGGCGACGCTGGCCAAGTGGTCGGCGGCCGGCGCGACCGTCCACTTCCTCGTGCTGACCGACGGCTCCAAGGGCTCGTGGGACCCCGACGCCGATCGGGCCGCGCTGGTGGCGGAGCGGCGACGCGAGCAGGAGAAGGCGGGGGCCGCGCTCGGCATCTCCGAGGTGCTCTTCGCCGACTTCGTCGACGGCGAGCTGGAGACCGGGCGGGCGGAGCGGGCCCGGGTGTGCGAGGTCATTCGGACGGTCCGCCCCGACGTGGTGCTGGGCCACGACCCCTGGGCCCGCTACCGACTGCATCCCGACCACCGGGCCGCCGGGTTCCTGGTGACCGACGGGATCGTCGCCGCCCGCGACCCCCATTTCTTCCCCGACCAGGGCGTGGGGTCGCACCGGCCCGAGCGGCTCCTGCTGTTCGAGGCGGAGGAGCCCGACCACTTCGAGGGGGTAGATCGGTTCCTCGACGCCAAGGTCGAGGCCCTGCTCTGCCACCGCAGCCAGTGGCGCAACACCATGGCGATCGATCCCGACGGCCCCGACCTCGATGCCCAGCGGGACGCCTTCGCCGCCCGGGTCCGGGACGAGGCGGAGGCCGCCGGCGCCCCCGCCGGACTGGCCCTGGCCGAGAGCTTCAAGCTGCTCGACGACCTTTAGCTCTTCTGGTCGCGCTCGCTTCGCTCGCCGCTCCCGCACGCAGCTGGCGGTCCGGGGGCCGGGGAACCCGGCCCCCTGTCGGAGGATGGCACCTCCTCTAGACGCGATGAAGGGGGCCCGGAGGCCCCCTTCACCAAGTGCTCGCGTCAGCTAGCGACGACGGCGCCTGCGCTTGGCCGGAGCGGCCGCGGCCTTGCGGCGACGACGCCGCTTGACCGGAGCTGCCTTCGCCGTCGACTTGCGCCGACGACGCTTCGCCGGGGCCTTCTTGGCCGCAGCCTTGCGACGACGACGCCGCTTGGCCGGAGCCTTCTTGGCCGTCGACTTGCGCCGACGCCGCTTCGCAGGGGCCTTCTTGGCCGCAGCCTTGCGGCGACGCCGCCGCTTGGCCGGAGCCTTCTTCGCGGCCTTCCTGCGCCGCTTCGCCGGGCGCCGTGCCGTGGTCTTGCGGGCAGTTGACTTCCTGCGCCGCTTCGCCGGCTTGCGCGCCGTCTTCTTCGCTGCTGACTTCCGTGCTGTGCGTCTCTTCGCCGGAGGCACGGTCACCACCTTTCTCTTGGGTTGGTCTTGCTGTAGGCGCTCACGACGTGTGTCGCTCCCCGCCTACGATTTCACGGCGGACTTGAAGCCGGCACCTGCCGTGAACTTCACGCCCTTTGACGCCGCGATCTGGACAGGCTCGCCGGTGCGCGGGTTGCGCCCCATGCGTGCCTTGCGCTCGGTACGAGACCAAGCGCCGAAACCTGGCAGCGTGACCTTGTCGCCCTGCGACACCGCACTCTGCACGGTGGCGATGAGCGCGTCGACAGCCTTCTGCGCCGCCGCGTTGCTCAGGTCTGCTGCGTTCGCAACCTTGTCGACGAGTTCTGACTTGTTCACGCTGGAACCTCCGATTCAACGTGTATCTGAAAAGTTGAACGCATTCACGCGCCGAGGTCAAGCATTTCCGCCCCATCGCGCCACGCGCGCTCCCCTCCTGAGGACGGGGTCAGGAGCGCGCGATCACGCTCTGAACCCTGCACACAACGGTAACAAGCGCGAGCATGCAATTGGTGGATATCCCGGTGGGTGATGGCACCTACGACGCGTTCGTGGTATGGGCCGAGACGCGCGCCGACGGCACCGTCGCGCTCGATCTGACGATCACGACCGGCGCGCGTAAGGGCGAAGTGGTCTCCGTGCGCGCCGCGAACGTGTCGCGCGACCCCGTCGAGCTCGTCGGACTGCCCTGCGCGCTGCCCGTCGAGGATGCGCAGCCGCGGGTGGAGTGGTGAATGCGGCACGCGAGCGCGGTGGCACGCGATCGGGCCCGGTCGACGTCGTCGACCGGGCCCTGTTGCAGCCCCGAGCAGATTCGAACTGCCGTTTCCGCCTTGAGAGGGCGGCGTCCTAGGCCACTAGACGACGGGGCCGGGCGCACCCTTCGGTGCCCGAATCAGCGCTCTGACCTGCGCTGATGCGCTCGGGGGGGAGGACTCGAACCCCCAACGACAGGACCAGAACCTGTTGTGTTACCGATTACACCACCCCCGAAGGTCCGGCCAGGATACCCAGTCCGGGGACGAGCTTTCCGACCCGGTCGCCGTGGCGAGCGAGGCGACCGAAGCCGAAGATCCGACCCGCGCCGACCCGCAGGGTCTCGGTGACGAAGCGCCACCACTCGCTGGCGCCGCTGATCGGGCTCGTGCGGGTCGGCGACGTCACGGCGTCGAGGCCGAGCTCGTCGGCGATCGACTCGATGCGCAGCGAGTGGAACGGATCCGACACCAGGACCACTCGGGTCATGCCCCGCTCCTCGAGAAAATTCGCGGTGGCCGACAGAGATTCCCAGGACGAGTGGCTGGTCGTCTCCCTGAGGATGGCCGAATCGGGCACGCCCTTCGAGACGAGATAGTCGGCGCCGGCGGTCGCCTCCGTGAACCTGTCCCCCTCCTGTTTTCCTCCGGTGACGACGATCGTGGGGGCGATTTCGTCCTCGTACAGGTCCACGGCGTGGTCGAGTCGGGCCCGGAACACGGCCGACGGCCGCCCGTCGTACTGAGCCGCGCCGAGCACGACGATCGCCTGCGACGGGCGGGCGTCGTCGCTGCGGGCTGCCCGCCACACCTGGAAGAACGTGACGGCGAAGTACAGAAAACCCGCTGCGACCAGCACCAACGCGACCCGGAACGCGATGCGCCAGCTCACGTAGCGGAGCATCAGGTGTCGGCGAGGCGCTTCCGGGCGGCACGCAGACGCCCGAGCGTGCGTTCGCGGCCGAGCAGCTCGATGGAGTCGAAGAGCGGCAGACCGGCGTGACGACCCTCGACCGCGGCGTAGAGGGCGGGCGTCGCCTTGCGGGATTTGATTCCGAGACCCTCGATGACCGGGCGCAGGTCGATGGCGTCAACGGTCCACTCGCACCCCTCGAGATGCTGAATCACGGCGTCGAAGATCTCGCCGACTCGGTCGGTGCCGACGAGCCGCTCCCACGACTCGGGCGCGATCTCGAAGTCGGCCTCGTCGACGAACAGGAAGTCCATCTGGTCGACCAGGCTGGCGAGGGTTACCGCCCGCTCCTGGCCGATGCGGAGCGCACCGCGGAAGGTGTCGGCGTCGAGCCCGCCGTCAAAGCGCGCCTCGGCCAGGGGTCGGGCCCGCTCCTCGAGCTCGTCGAGCGGGAGCCGGCGTATCCACTCGCCGTTCATCCAGTCGAGCTTCTGGTGGTCGAAAGCGGCGGCGGCGTGCGTCACCCGGGCGAGTTCGAACCCGGCGATGAGCTCGTCGGCGTCGAGGACCTCGCGGCCGTCCTCCGGGGCCCAGCCGAGCAGGGCGAGGTAGTTCATGACCGCCTCGGGGAGGTAGCCCTGGTCGCGGAAGTCCTCGAGCGCGACCGCGCCGTGGCGCTTGGAGAGCTTGGCCCGGTCGGCCCCCACGATCAGCGGCAGATGGGCATAGACAGGAGGGTCGGCAGCGCCCATCGCCGCCCGCAGCGCCAGGACGCGGTGGGTGGTGTCGAGGAGGTCCTCGCCCCGGATGACGTGGGTGATGCCCATCTCGACGTCGTCGACCGCGTTGGCGAGGAAGAACAGCGGCGTGCCGTCGGAGCGCACGATGACAAAGTCGGGGATGTTGGCCCATTCGACGCTGACCGTGCCCCGGATGGCGTCGTCGAAGCTGCTGACCCCGTCGTCGGGAGTGCGGAGCCGGAGTGAGCGGGGCCGGCCCTCGGCCGCGAGGGCGGCGCGCTCCTCGGGGCTCAGGTCGCGGCAGTGGCCGTCGTACCCGGGGGTGCGGCCGGCGGCCCGGGCGGCGTCGTTGCGCGCCTTGACCTCCTCTTCGGTGCAGTAGCACTCGTACGCCTTGCCCTCGGCGAGCAGCCGGTCGGCGGCGACGTGATAGCGGTCGAAGCGGGTGCTCTGGAGGATCGGACCCTCGTCCCAGTCGAGGCCGAGCCAGCGCAGCGTGTCCTGGATGCCGTCGACCCACTCGGCTCGTGAGCGCGCCTGGTCGGTGTCCTCGATGCGGAGGATGAAGGTCCCGCCGTGGTGGCGGGCGAACAGCCAGTTGAACAGGGCGGTGCGGGCCGATCCGACGTGCAGTGACCCCGTGGGAGCAGGCGAGAACCGCACGCGCGGGGCATCGGGCACGAATCGAGTGTAGGGGCGCGCCCTCCTTACTCACTCGCTCGCTGCGGGCCGGGATACCCGGCCCGCGGGCGCTCGCTCGCTGGCGAGCTCCCTCCGGTCGCCGCGCGGCAGCGAGCTACGTGCGGGCGGCCAGCTCCTCGAGGAGGCGGCGGGCGATCACGATGCGCTGGACCTGGTTGGTGCCCTCGTAGATCTGGGTGATCTTGGCGTCACGCATCATCCGTTCGACCGGGAAGTCGCGGGTGTAGCCGGCCCCACCGAGGAGCTGCACGGCATCGGTCGTGATGCGCATGGCGGTGTCGGAGGCCATGAGCTTGGCCATGGCCGACGCCCGGGCGATGCCCTGCCCACCGGCGTCGACGCGGGCGCAGGCGGCATAGACAAGGAGGCGCGCCGCCTCGAGCTGGGTCGCCATGTCGGCCAGCATGAACTGGATGCCCTGGAAGTCGGCCACCGGCTGGTCGAACTGGCGCCGTTCGGCGGCGTAGCGGGCGGCGACCTCGAGCGCGCCCTGGGCGATCCCCACCGCCTGGGCGCCCACGATGGGCCGGGAGCGGTCGAGGGCGGCCATGGCGTAGTGGAAGCCCCGCCCCTCCTCCCCGATCAGGTTGGCAGTGGGGACAGGGACGTCGTCGAGGACGATCTCGCCCGTGGGCGACCCCCGGACACCCAGCTTGTGCTCGAGCTTGCCGACCGAGAACCCGGGGAAGCCGCTCTCGACCACGAAGGCGCTGATCCCCCGGTGCCCGGCCGCGAGGTCGGTCTTGGCGAACACGGTGTAGAGGTCGGAGAAGCCGGCGTTGGTGATCCAGGCCTTGCGCCCATTGAGGACGTAGTGGTCGCCGTCCCGGACCGCCCGGGTGGTCATGGCCGCCACGTCGCTACCGGCGTTGGGCTCGGACAGGCAGTAGCTGGCCTGCCACTCCCCCGAGGCGATGCGGGGGACGTACCGGGCCTTGACCTCGTCGCTCCCCTCGGCGAGCAGGGCGGTGATCCCGAGCCGCGAGATGAGCGCGAAGAGAGAGGAGGAGGCGCACACCCGGGCGATCTCCTCCACCAGTAGGGCGTAGGTGAGGGTGTCGCCCCCGTCGCCCCCGTACTCCTCGGGATAGATGGAGCGGACGAAGCCCGAGTCCCGGTAGGCGTCGAAGGAGGCCTGGGGGTACGCCTCCTTCTTGTCCGCCTCGGCCGCGTGGGGGGCGATCTCCTTCTCGGCGAACCGCCGGACCGCGACCCGGAACGCCTCGTGCTCGTCGGAGAGGGCGAAGTCGGTCATGCCCCGATCGGGGCGGCGGCGCGGAGTTGTTGGCGGAACTCGTCGACGTGGGCGGCGGCCTGGTCGGGGCGCAGCCGGATGACGTCGAGCGGCGCGGCGTCCACGAGGGCGCGGCGGACGTCGTAATGGTGGTGGGCGCCGTGGACTGCCCGCGAGCGCCACTCGACCCAGTCGGACGGGGCCTCGCCCTTGTACCCGAGCAGGGTGAGGGCGACGTCGATGTCGGGCATCACCGGGGCTCGCCCGTACGATGCCGCCCGCTTCATCGCCAACTCGGCCACGACCGCGAGGGCGTCGTCGGCGTGCTCGTGGGGACCGAGGGCGAGGCGGTCCCGCTCCCGGTTCGCCAGGGTCATCGCGTACCCGACGTTCGGGCCGGGCGAGCCGAGGAGCTTCCCGTGGGGCTGGCCCGCGGGCAGGTCGCCGGGACGGGTCGCACGCCACGGCTTCGCCGGCGGCATCTTCACCCCGGGCGCAAGGTTGGGCAGCTGCCGGGGCGCGTCCTCGAGCCGCTCGGGGACGTACGGATCGGTCGGCACCGTCAGGTGTTACCACACCTTGTCGACACGAACTTGCGCGCTCAGCGCGCCGTTTTCGGCGCGGGCGGCGCGCAAGAACGGGAGGTTAGGAGCGGAGCTCGGCGCGGAGCAGGCCGTACACGAGCGAGTCCTCGAGGGCCTGCCACGACGCCTCGATGATGTTCTCGCCCACCCCGATGGTGGTCCAGGTCTGCTCGCCGTCGGTGCTGTCGATCAGCACCCGGGTCACCGCGCCGGTGCCCTTGGCGGTGTCGAGCACTCGCACCTTGTAGTCGGTGAGGTGCACGTTCTCGAGCGCGGGGTACCGGTTCCCGACCGCCTTGCGCAACGCCTGGTCGAGCGCGTTCACCGGCCCGTTCCCCTCGGCGATCTCGTGGAACGTGTGGCCGTTGGCCCGGCCCTTCACGATCGCCTGGGTCGAGAGCCGGTCCTCGTCGCGGGCGTCGTCGACGATGACCTCCCACGACTCGACGTGGAACCAGGGCTGGCGCCAGCCGGTGGCGTGGCGCATCAGCAGCTCGAGCGACCCGTCGGCGACCTCGAAGTGATAACCCTCGTGCTCGAGGCGCTTGAGCGAGTCGATGATGTCGTTGAGCCCAGGACCGTCGAGCTCGATGCCGAGCTCCTCGGCCTTCATGGCGAGGTTGCTCCGCCCGGCCAGCTCCGACACCAGCACGCGGGTGCTGTTGCCGACCGCGTCGGGAGGCACGTGCTCGTACGCGTCGGGGCGCCGCGCCAGCGCGCTGGCGTGGAGCCCGGCCTTGTGCGCGAACGCCGACGGGCCCACGAACGGCGCCTGGGGGTTGAGCGCCATGTTCACCAGCTCGGCGACGTGGTGGGCAACCGGCGTCAGCCGCTCCAGTCGGTCACGCGGGATCGTCTCGACCCCCATCTTCAGGGTGAGGTTGGGGATGATCGTCGTAAGGTTGCAGTTGCCGGTGCGCTCGCCGTACCCGTTGATCGTGCCCTGCACCTGCGTGGCCCCGCCCCGCACGCCCGCGAGCGCATTGGCGACGCCCGTGCCGGCGTCGTCGTGCAGGTGCACGGCGACCACGACGTCGGGCCCGAAATAGTCGACGACCGCCCGCACCATCCGCTCGATCTCGTGCGGGAGCGTCCCGCCGTTGGTGTCGCACAGGACGAGGTGCGAGGCCCCCGCCTGGGCGGCGGCCTCGAGGACCGCCAGCGCGAACTCGGGGTTGCGCTTGTACCCGTCGAAGAAGTGCTCAGCGTCGAACAGCACCCGGTCGGCGTGGCCGCGGAGGAAGCCGATCGAGTCGGCCACCATGGCGACACCCTCGTCGAGCGTGGTCTGGAGCGCTTCCTTGACGTGGTAGTCCCACGTCTTGCCGACGATGCAGAACGCCGGCGCCCCCGACTCGACGAGATGACGGAGGGTGTCGTCGGAGTCGACTTTGCCCTTGACCTTCCGGGTCGAGCCGAACGCGACCAGCGTGCTCGTGGTGAGCTTCAGCTCCGAGTGGATGCGGCGGAAGAGTTCGTCGTCCTTGGGGTTGGAGCCGGGCCAGCCCGCCTCGATGTAGTGCACGCCCAGGTAGTCGAGCTGCTCGGCGATGCGCAGCTGGTCGTCGACCGTGAGCGAGATCCCTTCGAGCTGGGCGCCGTCACGGAGGGTCGTATCGAAGATCTCGACCCGCTCGGGCAGGCCGGGCTCGCGCGCTACCGGTGCGTCATTGACGGACATAGTCGAGCCAGTGCTTGTACTGCTCCACCTCGCCGTGGACGACAGCAAAGTACGTCTCCTGGATCTTGCGGGTGATCTCGCCCGGCTCGCCGATCTCGCGGTCGTCGACCGAGCGCATCGGCACGATCTCGGCCGCGGTGCCGGTGAGGAACGCCTCGTCGGCGGCGTAGAGGTCGCTGCGGAGCAGGTCGGTCTCGTGCACCTCGTAGCCGTGGTCGCGCGCGATCGTCATCACCGAGTCGCGGGTGATGCCCTCGAGGGCGCCGGAGGCGAGCGGCGGGGTCAGCAACGCGCCGTCCTTCACCACGAAGAGGTTCTCGCCCGTACATTCGGCGACGGAGCCCTGGGTGTTGAGGAGGATCGCCTCGTCGTACCCGGCCTTGATCGCCTCGACCTTGGCCAGGCTGGAGTTGATGTAGATGCCGGTCCCCTTGGCCGCGACCGGGTTGACGTTGGGGTCCATCCGCCGCCACGACGAGATCTTCATGCGGACGCCGTGCTTGATCCCCTCGTCACCGAGGTAGGTCCCCCACGGCCACACCGCGATCGACACGTTGACCGGGCACGGCAGCGGGTTGAGGCCCATCTCCCCGTAGCCGAGGTACACGATCGGACGGATGTAGCAGGAGTCGACCTGGTTGACCTTGATCGTCTCGCGCGTCGCCTCGACCAGCTCCTCGACCGAGTACGGCAGGTCCATCAGGAACAGGTGCGCCGACTGGTGGAGCCGCCGCATGTGGTCGGTGAGCCGGAACACCGCGGGACCGTCCGACGTCGGGTAGGCGCGGATGCCCTCGAACACGCCCGAGCCGTAGTGGAGCGTGTGCGTGAGCACGTGGATGTTGGCGTCGTCCCAATCGACGAGCTTCCCGTCCATCCAGATCTTCGCCGTCTTCTCGATAGGCATGGCGCCTACACCCTTTCTGCGATCGCGTCGCCGATCTCTGCCGTGGTACCGGCTACGTCATCGGCGCCGGCGACCGCCTTCCGTACTCGGGCCGCCGCCTCGGCCTCCTCGAGGAAGTCGAGCAGCAGGCTTACCGACATGATCGCAGCCCGGGGGTCGGCCTTGCCGGTACCGGCGATGTCGGGGGCGGAGCCGTGGACGGGCTCGAAGAGCGAGGGGCCGGTGCGGGCGGGGTTGAGGTTGGCCGACGCCGCCCGCCCGATCCCGCCGGAGACGGCTCCACCGAGGTCGGTGAGGATGTCACCGAAGAGATTGTCGGTGACGACCACGTCGTAGCGGCCCGGGTCCTGCACGAAGTAGATGCAGGCGGCGTCGACGTGGTTGTAGGCGGTGGCGACATCGGGGAACTCGCCGGCCACGGCGTCGAACGTCCGTTGCCACAGGTCGCCGGCGAAGGTGAGCACGTTGGTCTTGTGGACCAGCGTGAGGTGGTGGCGATCCCGCGACCCGGCGAGGTCGAAGGCGTACCGGACGCAACGTTCCACTCCCATGCGGGTGTTGACCGACCCCTGGGTGGCGACCTCGTGAGGCGTGCCCTTGCGCAGGAAGCCGCCCTCGCCCGCGTACGTCCCCTCGGTATTCTCGCGGACGACGACCATGTCGACGCCGTCGTTCAAGGCGCTGGCGGCCGCGCTGAACGGGCGCAGGTTGATGTAGAGGTCGAGGTCGAAGCGCAGCTTGAGCAGCAGGCCGCGCTCGAGGACACCGGGGGGCACGTCGGGATGCCCGACCGCGCCGAGCAGCACCGCGTCGACGTCACGGATCTCGTCGAGCACCGCGTCCGGCAGGACCTCACCGGTGCTCAGGTAGCGACCGGCGCCGACGTCGAACGGGACGGCGTCGTACCCGACCCCGGCCGCGTCGAGAGCCTTCAGGCCCTCGGCCACGACCTCGGGCCCGATGCCGTCGCCGGCGATGATCCCGAGCTTGTGGGTCAACTGTCTCCTGTTCCGCAACGAAAAACCGCCCCCGAAGGGACGGTCGAGACGCGAACGCCGGAGCCGGCGTTCGCTACTGAATGACGATGACGGTCGCGTGGTGCATGGGTCGGTCAGGGTACCACCGGCTCCACCCCGGGGACACCGCCTTACACTGGAACCATCGCCGACGACGACGCGCCGAGCCCCGAGCCGACCCTGCGCGGTCGGGAGCGCGAGCCGATACCGGGATGGGTCCCCCGCGCGATCCTCCTCTTCTTTCTCGGGGTCGCCGCCCTCTTCAGCATCTACGCGCTGTTCAAGCAGCTGCGACCGCTGCTGCTCATCCTGCTGGTCTCGCTGTTCCTGGCGTTCGCGCTCGAGCCCGCGGTCAACTTCCTGGCCCGCCGGGGCTGGCGTCGGGGCGTCGCCACCGGGATGGTGTTCCTGGCGCTGATCGTGGCGATCATCGGCTTCGTCGCGGCCATGAGCGTGCTGGTGGTCGATCAGGTCTCGAGCTTCGCCGACGACGCCGAGAGCTACGGCGAGCAGATCGAGGACTACGCCAAGGACTGGTTCGACGCCGAGATCGACATGGAGGAGACGATCGACGACCTGACCGCCGAGGACGGTCCGCTGCGCGAGTTCGCCGCCAACAACGCCGCCGACATCGCCACCGCGGTGCTGGGGGGCGTGTTCCAGGCGTTCACGGTCGCGCTCTTCACCTTCTACCTCGTCGCCGACGGTCCCCGGCTCCGACGCACCGTGTGCTCGGTCCTGCGCCCGGAGCAACAGCGGGAGGTCCTGCGCGCCTGGGAGCTCGCCATCGACAAGACCGGCGGGTACATCTACTCGCGCGCGCTGCTCGCCGGCCTCTCGGCCATCGCGACCTGGATCGCCCTCACGATCATCGGTGTTCCCTACGCCCTGGCCCTCGCCCTGTGGGTGGGAGTCATCTCGCAGTTCGTCCCGGTGGTCGGCACCTACATCGCCGGCGCGCTGCCGGTGGCGATCGCGGCGCTCAACGAACCCGTCGACGTGATCTGGACCCTCGGGTTCATCATCGTCTACCAACAGGTGGAGAACTACCTGCTGGCGCCGCGCATCACCGCCCAGACGATGGAGCTGCACCCGGCGGTCGCGTTCGGCACCGTCATCGCCGGCGCCGCCATCCTCGGACCGGTCGGGGCGGTGCTGGCGCTGCCGGCGGCGGCCGTCGGCCAGGCGTTCCTGTCCACGTACGTCCAGCGGCACGAGGTGGTGGAGTCGGCGCTCACCGCCGACACCCGGCGCAAGCGCCGGCCGCTGCTCCAGGTGATCCGGGCCTGGCGGGCCAATCGCCTCGCCGGCCGCACCGGCGCCGACGCCCCGGAGACGCCCTAGCCGCGTACCGTGCGGGCATGAGTCGACTCACCAAGATCCTGATCGGCGTCGTGGGCGGGCTGGTCGTGATCGCGCTCGGGCTGTTCACGGTCTACAAGGTCTTCATCGAGAGCGACCCCGAGCCCAAGGCCAAGATCAAGGAGACGGAGGTCGTCGACGGCGGGACGCTCGACGGGACCTACACCGCGTTCGCCGGCCCCGCCGAGTCGCCGTCGTTCGTCGGCTACCGGGTGCAGGAAGTCCTGGTCGGCGGGGCGATCGAGCAGACCACGACCGGCCGCACCGCCGACGTCACCGGCACGTTCACGATCACGGGCAACCGGGTCGAGGAGGTCTCGGTCACCGCCAACCTGCAGACGCTGAAATCGGACAAGGACATGCGCGACAACGCCATCAAGGGGCGCGGGTTGGAGTCGGACCAGTTCCCCGAGGCGACGTTCGTGCTCGCCGAGCCGATCGAGCTTCCGGAGCAGCCGACGGCGGGTGAGACGGTCCCGGTCGCCGCGGTCGGCGACTTCACACTGCACGGCGTCACGAAGCGGGTCGAGATCCCGATCGAGGGCCGCTGGGACGGCGAGCTCATCCAGGCCGTCGGCACGCTCCACATCGTGTTCAGCGACTACGGCATCGAGGCGCCCACGTCGCCGGCGGTGGCGAGCATCAGGGACGAGGGCGAGATGGAGTTCCAGATCTTCTTCCAGAAGGGCTAAGCGCCAAGAGCAGGGGAGCAAAGTGCGGTTCGCTAGCCTGGTTTCCCTCGTGGAACAGGCGCATCTCTCCCCCCAGGCCCACCAGCGTCTCCAGGACGAGCTCGAGCAGCGGGCGGGTGCCCGCCGCAAGGAGATCTCGGCCTGGTTGGAGCGTGCCCGCGAGCACGGCGACATCCGGGAGAACGCCGACTACGACGCAGCCAAGAACGAGCAGGGCCACAACGAGGCGCGGGTCCGCCAGCTCCAGTCCATGCTCAAGAACGCGGTCGTCGTGGAGGGCTCAGCGGGTGACGTGGTCGCGCCCGGCACCATCGTCGAGGTGCGCATGGAGGCCGACGACGACACGACGTCGTACCTGGTCGGGTCGATCGAGGAGCGCCACGACACCTACGAGGTGCTCTCGATCGGTTCGCCCCTGGGCCAGGCGCTGCTCGGCCACGGCCCCGGCGAAGTGGTGAGCTACGAGGGCCCGCGCCGGACGTTCGAGGTCGAGGTGATCAGCGTCCGCCCAGCGAGCTGATTGTCGCGTTGGCGACGTCTGCACTGAGTAGCGACCTACCCACGCGCGGGAACGGAGGCTACGGTCCGCGTTCGTGGCGACCCTGACCGTCACCGCGGCTCCGGCGTGGCCGCTGGTCGGACGCGAGCGCGTCGTCAGCCGCGTCCTCGGCCTCCTCACCGGCGGCGTCCCGGCCGTCGTCCTCGCCGGACCCCCCGGCATCGGGCGCAGCCGCGTCCTCGCGGTCTGTGCCGAACGTGCCGCCGAAGCCGGGTTCCGGGTCGTGACCGGCTGGCCCGCCGCCGACGCGCCTCCGGGCGCGCTGGTCGTCGTGGACGACCTGGAGCGGGTCGACGACGACGCCCGCGCGTTGGTCGACGCGGTCGCCGCCGGCCGGCTCCGACACCTCGGCGCCCTGCGGTCGGGGACGCCCCCGCCCGAGGCCGTGACCCGGGCGTGGCGCGACGGCGACTGGGAACGCGTCGACCTGGAGCCGCTCGACCGCGCCGACGTCGCCGAGCTCGCCGCCCACGCCGCCGGCCTGCCCGTCGACGGCGTCTCGGTCGAGCGGCTCGCGAACTGGACCGGCGGAGTGCCCGCCGAGTTGATCGCGGTCCTCGAGGCCACCGTCGAGCGCGAGTGGTTCCGCGACCGCGGCGCGGTGGCCACCCTGCAACCCGGCTTCCCGCTGGTCGCCGCGCTGCCGCCGAGCGTCCGCACCCGCCTCGAGGGCGCGCCGCCCGACGTCCTCGTCGCCGCCGAGATCGTCGCGGTGGGCGGACGGGTGAGTGACGCCGTGCTCACCCGCGTCGTCGGCGCCGACACGACGACCGCGGCAGACGAGCGCGGGCTCGTGGAAGCCGACCACGACGGCGGCGAGCTCGCGTGGCGGCCGGGAACCCCCCTGCTGGGCGAGCATGTGCGCGCCACCCTCACCGCCGAGCAGACGCGGGTCCGGCGGGCCCAGCTCGCCGCGGTGCTCGACCGCGACGACGTGCGCACACCCGACGCGCTCCTGGTGCGGGGCGAGGCCTGCCGCGAGCGCGGCTCCCGCACCCCCGACGACCTCGCCCTCCTCGTCGATGCCGCCGAGGTGGCACTGGCGCGCAACGACATCTCCCTGGCGGTGGGCCTCGCCCGGGCGGCGTGGGAGGACGGGCGGGTCACCGCGGCCGCGCTCGTGCTCGGATCGGCGCTCGAGCTCGTCGGCGACATCGAGGGCCGGGCCCGGGTCGCGCAGGACGCATGCAGCCAGGCCGGCGACGACCGTGAGCGCGTCATCGCCACCGAGCAACTGGCCACCGCCCTGACCAACCTGGACCGCGTGCCGGATGCCCGCCAGGCCGTCGAAAACGCGCGCCGGGTCGTGGCCGATCCGCTGTGGGCGGCCCGCCTCGACGCCCTCGCCGCCAACATCCACCTCCACGCCGCTCGGCTCAAGGACGCGATCGCGGCCGCCCAGCCCTACCTGGGCGTCGCCCTGGCGGCTCCGGACGCGGCCACGCTCGTGGGCGTCGCACTCGCCGTCGGCGGCCGAACCGACCAGGCGCTGGAGACCACCGCGGTCGGCGCGGCCGCGCTCGGGGCCGTCATGGGAGAGCCGCGCACCGTCACCCCCGCGCTCGTCCACGTCGTCACCGGCATCGCGCACATGGAAGCGGGTGACTTCGATGCCGCCGACGCCGCGGTCCTGCCCGTCTACGAGGAGAGCGTTGCCCGTGGGGACCGCACCGTGCAGGCGTGGGCCGCGCTCGCGCTCGGACGCACCGCGCTCCTGCGCGGCGCGGTGCGCAGCGCGGTGCGCTGGTTCCGCGACGCCGTGGCCGGCTTTGCCGAGCAGGGCATGCACGGGTACCTGGCGTGGGCCTACTCCGGACTGGCGGGCGCGGCCGCCCTCGCCGGCGACCGGGACGCAGCCCGCGCCGCCGCCGACGCGTTCAGCCGCGTCCCGACGCACCCGGTGCGGTTGTACGAGCCCGACTCGCAGCGGCTGCTCGCGTGGGTCGACGTCGCCGACGACCGGCTCCAAGCCGCGTCGCAGTCGCTCGAGGATGCCGCCGCGGCCGCGCGCGCCAGCGGTCAGTTCGTCCTCGAGGCGGGCTGCCTGCACGACCTTGCCCGCCTCGGCGATGCCCGACGCGCGCTCGACTTGCTCTCGGACAACGCCCGCGCCTGCGACGGCGCGCTCGTTCCGCTACGGGTCGCGCATATCGAGGCGATCGCCCGCGCCGACGTCGACGCCATCGAACGGGCGGCCGAGGGATTCGAGCACATCGAGGCATGGTTGCTGGCAGCCGAAGCGTGGGCGGGACGGGCCGGCATGCGCAGCCAACCGCGCGAGACCGCCCGGGCGGCGCGTCGGGCCCACGCGGCCGCGGCACGGTGCGAGCGAGCGCGCCCGCCAATGCTCCGGGCCGTCCCCCGGCCCGAGCTCACCGACCGGGTACGCGAAGTCGCGGTGCTGGCGGCTGCGGGCGTGGCCCGGGTACGAATCGCCGAACGGCTCTATCTCTCCGCGCGCACGGTGGACCGCCACATCGAAGACGTCTACCGCCGCCTCGGGGTTCGCTCCCGAGACGAGCTGCCCGCCGCCCTCGCCGACCTCGTCCGCACCGAGGAGGGGATCGCCCCGCCGCCATCGGATCCGGGCGAGTCGTGGCCGTTCGTCGGACGCGACGACGAGCTCGCCGCCCTGCGAGCGGGCATCGACGCGGGCGAGATCTCGGGCATTGCCCTGGTCGGGCCGGCCGGGATGGGCAAGACCCAGCTCGCCCGACAACTCGGGCGCGAGCTCGCCGGGCAGGGCTGGCCCGTCGAGCACGTCGACGGCGACGCCCCCGCCCTCGAGGTGGGCGAGGCCGCCGCACGCGCGAACGAGGGCATGGACCGCGGGCTGCTACTCGTCGACGACGCGCACCTTCTCGACGACGAGGCGGCCGGGGCGCTCGAGCGCGTGTTCGCGGCCGGCGAACCGGTCGTGGTGCTCACGGTCCGCACCGACGATCCCCGGGGCCGGCGGCCGCCCGGCGCCTGGACGCGCCCGGAGCTGCTCACACTGACGCTCGGTCCGCTCGACGCCGACGACGTTGCGCACCTGCTGGCCCGCGCGCTCCATGGCCCCGTCCTCCGGGGCGTCGTCGACGCCCTCACCGTCGCGAGCGAGGGCAACCCGCTGTGGCTGCGCGAGCTCGTGCGGGCCGCGCTCGTCGAAGGACGGCTGCGCGAGCGCGACGGCGCCTGGGACCTGACCGAGACCGGCGGCCCCAGCCCCCGCCTCGACGACCTGGTCGAGGCTCGCCTGGCGCCGCTCGACGCCGAGACCCGCCGAGCGCTCGCGGGTCTGGCGGTCGCGGAACCCCTCCCCGCGTCCGTGGCGGAGCACGTGATCGACGAGGCGGTCCTGGCCCGGCTGGAACGCAACGGCCTGGTCGAACGGGACGAGACCAGCGCGGCCCGGCTGGCGCACCGGCTGTACGGCGATGCCCTGCGCGCCCGGCTGTCCGAGACCGCCCGCCGGGCCTGGTACGCCCGGCTCGTCGACGCGGCCGAGGCCGGGGGTGTCTCCGCCGTCGAGATCACGCGCGTGCTGCGGTGGCGGGTCGAGGCCGATCGCCCCGTGCCCGGCGAGTTCGCGGCCGCGGCCGCCGATCGAGCGCTAACGCTGGGCGACCTCGACGGCGCCGACCGGCTCGCTCGGCACGCGCTCACGGGTGGCGCCTCGCCCGCGGTCCATCTCGTGCTCGCTCGGGTGGCGGAGGCGCATGGTGATCCCGCCGCCGCCGAGGCCGCGTACCAGGAGGCGGGCGGCTCGGCCGACCCGGTGGCGCGGGCGCGGGCGGCGCTGGGCGCGGCCGAGCTGCTGACGTGGTCTACGAGCGACGTCGGGCGCGGCCGCGCACTGCTCGAGGCCGGCCTCGATGCCCGCCCGTCCGATCCGTGGCCGGAGGTGCTGCACGCGGCGTCGGGCCTGCTGCCCGCGCTCGCCGGACGCGCCTTCGAATGCGACCCCGACGCCGACGTGAGCTCACCGGTACCCGAGGTCGCGGTACGGCGTTCGATCGCGCGGGCCGCCGTGCTCCTGACCGCCGGTCCGAGCGACCGCGCGGTCGAGGAGACCGAGCGGGCCCGGCAGCTCGCCGCCCGGGCGGGGACGCCGGTCCTCACTGCCCTGCTGGTCGAGGTCCGGGCGATGGCGGTCATGGCCGACGGGCGCATGGACGACGCCCGACGAGATCGTGCGCCGAGCCCGGGCCGTCGCCCTCGCTGCCGGCGACCAGACCGCCCGCAGCGGCGGCGACCTCGCCGCCGGCCGGCTCGCGCTCGTCCGGGGACGCCCGGTCGCGGCCATCGCCTGCTTCCGCGACGCGCGCGCCGATCCGCTCCTGCACCCCGGCGGACGGCGGTGGCGGGCCGCCCAGGCCGGGCTGGCGCACGCGCGCGCGATGGCGGGTGACGCGGTGGGCGCGTCGACCGAGCTGGTCGCGCTGGGCGAGCCCACCGGCGATCAGGTGGAGCACCTGTGGGCGGTGGCGTGGAGTCGCCTCGCGGCCCGCGATCGGGCCGGCGCGGTCGAGTTGCTCCAGTCGATCGCCGATCTTGCGGCGGCATTCGGGTTCGCGCTCGGCGCCGCGGCGATGTGCCTCGACGCGCTGACTGCCGGCGGCGGACGCGAGATCGCCGAGCGGGCGGTGGCGCTGCGCGACCGTCTGAGCGGGACGGTCCCCGACGCGATCCTGGCCTACGCAACCTCGGTGCTCGCCGCCGACCCCGGCGCCATGCTCGCCGCCGCCGGCGACCTCGGCGCCCTCGGCCACGAGCTCTCCGCGGGCGAAGCCTCGGCCCGGGCCGCGGTGCTCGCCGCCGACCAGGGGCTCACCGCCATCTCTCAGCGGGCGGCGCAGCTCGCCGGGCGCTGGCGGACCGCCTGCGAAGGTGCGATCGAGCCCACCGCGCTGCCGACGGGAACGAAGCCCCGCCTCAGCCGGCGCCAGCAGCAGGTCGCCGAGCTCGCCGCCGACGGGCGCAGCGCGGTCGAGATCGCCGACGAGCTCGGCCTCTCGGTGCGAACGGTCGAGAACCACCTCCAGGCCGCCTTCGAGCGCCTCGGCGTCAACCGCCGGGCCGACCTCCCCGCCGCCCTGGGCGCGCCCGGACCTGAGGCGAGGATCAGCGGCGCAGGTATCCTGCGCCGCCCGAGCCGGGGCCAGCGGCCCGGCGCCGAAGGCGCCGAGAGCGCGAAAGAAGGTGCGCCGGGCCGGTCCGATGGCCGCGAGAATGGGCCCATGCCCGTTCTCTCCGAGAAGGTCTGGGAGCGCCACGTGGTGCGCCGCGCCGACGGCGAGCCTGACCTCCTCTATGTCGACCTCCACCTCGTGCACGAGGTCACTTCGCCCCAGGCGTTCGACGGGTTGCGGCTGAACGGGCGGCGGGTGCGCCGGCCCGATCTCACCGTCTCGACCATCGACCACAACAACCCCACGACCGGGGCCGACGGGCCACCGCCCGATCCGGTCTCGGCGAAGCAGATGGAGGCGCTCGCCCGCAACTGCGCGGAGTTCGGGATCCGCCTGTACGGGATGGGCGACCCCGGCCGGGGCATCGTCCACGTGATCGGGCCCGAGCAGAGTCTCAGCCAGCCCGGCATGACGATCGTGTGTGGCGACAGCCACACCTCGACCCACGGCGCATTCGGGGCGCTCGCCTTCGGGATCGGCACCAGCGAGGTCGAGCACGTGCTCGCGACCCAGACCCTCCCCCAGGCCAAGCCGGGGACCATGGCGGTGACGGTGGAGGGCGATCTGCCGGGCGGGGTCACGGCCAAGGACGTCGTGCTCGCGATCATCGCCCGCATCGGCACCGGCGGCGGGATCGGCTCGGTCATCGAGTACCGGGGCTCGGCCATCCGCGCCCTCTCGATGGAGGGCCGGATGACGGTGTGCAACATGTCGATCGAGGCCGGCGCCCGCGCCGGGCTGGTGGCGCCCGACGACACGACCTTCGCCTACCTCGAGGGCCGCCCGTTCGCACCCAAGGGAAAGGAGTGGGAGCGGGCGCTCGACGACTGGCGCTCGCTGGTCACCGACCCCGACGCCGACTTCGACAAGGAGGTGGCGCTCGCCGCCGCCGACCTGCGCCCGGCGGTGAGCTGGGGCACGAACCCGAGCCACACGGTCACCATCGACGACGCGGTGCCCGACCCGGGCAGCTTCGCCGAGCCGTCGCAGCAGGAGTCGGCCCGGCGGGCCCTGGGTTACATGGGGCTGAAGCCGGGGACGCCGATGCGCGACATCGAGGTCGACACCGTGTTCATCGGCTCGTGCACGAACTCGCGGGTCGAGGACCTCCGCGCGGCCGCCGACGTGGTTCGGGGCCGGCGGGTGCGCGACGGGTTGCGGGCGCTGGTGGTGCCCGGGTCGATGAAGGTGAAGGCCGACGCCGAGGCCGAAGGACTCGATCGGGTCTTCACCGCCGCCGGGTTCGAGTGGCGCGAGTCGGGTTGCTCGATGTGCCTGGCGATGAACCCCGACAAGCTGGCGCCGGGCGAGCGGTGCGCATCGACGTCCAACCGGAACTTCGAGGGGCGCCAGGGCAAGGGCGGTCGCACCCACCTGGTGTCGCCCGCAGTCGCCGCCGCCACCGCCATCGCGGGCCGCTTCACGACCCCGGCGGATCTCGACTGATGGAGAAGGTGCGCGAGATCGTCGCTCGCGCGGTCCCCTTGGACCGGTCCGACGTCGACACCGACCAGATCATCCCGAGCGATTGGCTCAAGCGGGTCGAGCGCACCGGCTTCGGCGAAGGCCTCTTCTCCGAGTGGCGCGAGAGCTCCGACTTCGTGCTCAACCAGGAGCACTACGAGGGCGCCGAGGTGCTCGTCGCGGGGCCGAACTTCGGCACCGGGTCGTCCCGGGAGCACGCGGTGTGGGCCCTCCAGGACCACGGCTTCCGCGCGGTGATCTCGTCCCGCTTCGCCGACATCTTCCGCAACAACTCGTTGAAGACCGGCCTCGTACCGGTCGAGCTGCCCCAGCCGGTGGTCGAGCGGATCATGCGGGCGGTCGAGGACGACCCCACGATCGAGATCGTCGTCGACGTCGTCGACCGGCGGGTGGCGGTGCCGGCAATCGATCTCGACGAGCCCTTCGACCTCGACGACCACCACCACCACCGCCTGCTGCACGGTCTCGACGACATCGGCCTGACCCTCCAGCACGAGCGCGACATCACCGCTTACGAGGCCGACCGGCCGTCGTGGGCCCCGGAGGTCACGCCGAGCTGAGGTCGGGGGCTCAGGTTCACCCCGAAAACGGCCGATATTCCACGAGTAAGTGCCCGGGCTCGTGGAGGAGCGATGGGGTTCGACGACACGCGGACCGAGTTCTTCGGCTCGCGGAAACGTGCCTCGTGGGGAGGCGGGAACAAGCGCGCCCGGGCAAAGGCCCCGAGCCGACGCCACGTCCGCCCGCTCGAGTCCCCCGATGCCGAGGCTCGAGCCCGCGCCGCCAGCGACCTGGTGAAGCGGGGCCTCAGCGGCAGCTCCGAAGTGCTCCTCGAGCACATCGCCGACGAGGAGAGCGAGTTCGTGCTCGCCACGATTGCCCGGGCGGTGCTGGACGCGCCGACCGAGCCCCGGCCCGAGCGCGAAGAGGCGCAGTTGCGGGCCTGGGCCCTCGCCGAGATGAACCGCAGCCGTCGGCAAGCCATGGCGCCCGCGCCCGTTTCCGGGCGGCCCGCGCTCGATTCCGAGAACGGCTGGGGCACCGTCGCTCCCCTCCCCGCCGCCGCGGTCGTGAGCGGCCGGGTCGGCACCGTCGCACCGGCGCCGGCGGCACCACCCCCCGCACCTCCCGCTCCGTCGCCCGCGCCGGTTGCTCCCGCGCCGGTCGCTCCCGCTCCGGCCCCCGCGCCCGCTCCGCCGGTGGCACCTCCCGCTCCCCCGCCCGCTCCGGTCGCTCCCGCTCCGGCCCCCGCCCCCGCGCCCGCGCCGGCGCCGCCGGTGGCACCGCGCCCACCGCAACCCGCACCGGTCGCGCCGGGACCGGCACCCGCACCGGTCGTCGCGCGTCCTGCGCCTCCCGCTCCCCAGCCCACTCCAGTCGCGCGCCCCTCGGCGCCGGTCGCACCGGCAACGCCGCCGGTCGCCCCCGCGCCCGCGCCGGTGGCCCCCCGGCCGGCCCCGGTTGCGCCCGCCCCACCGCCGCCTGCCCCACGCCCCGCCGCGCCCGCACCCGCACCGGTCGTCCCCGCGCCGGCCGCGCCCGCGTTCCTCCCGCCCGCGGCCACGGCACCCCCGCCGGCGCCCGCGCCCCCCGCGCCCCGCGTCGCAGCCCCACCGGCCGCACCGCGACCGGTCGCGCGTCCGGCGCCCGCCCCCACCGTGGCGCCCGCCGCGCCAGCGACGTGGCGGGTCGTCAAGGCGTACCCCGTCGACATCGTGGTGTGGTCGCACGACGAGGAGGAGCAGGCACCAGCCCCGACGCCACCGCCTGGCCCCACCCCGCTCGTCATGGGCGGGACGCCCGTCCCGGTCGTCCGCGACGCACCGCCGGCGGCCGCGGCCCGCCCGGCGCCCCGAGGTGCCGTGCTGACGGCCCCGCCTCCACCCGCCCGGCCCGAACCGACCCGGGTCCTCGTGACAGCCCCGCCCCCGCCCCGGCCCGAGCCCACCCCGGTGGCCTGGGCCGACCCGGGGCCCGCCGAGCCGCCACCCGCACCGGTCGGGATCCGGTGGCACGCCAACGGGAACGGGACCCCGCCCGGGGCCTGAAAATCGCTCAATCGGGGCCGCCCCGCGCCCGATACCTCAAGAAGGAGAGGGAGGTCCCGGGCATGAGAAGGAGGCTTCGGTGTTCACGGAGACGAAGTCCCGCCTCGGGTGGCGCACTGGCGCGAGTCGGTTCACGATGAAGGAGCAACTCGAGTCGCTCCAGTCGTTCGACCCGCCCGAGCGCGCCCAGGCCGGCCAGCAGCTGGTCGAGCTCGGCCTGTCCCGGTCCGCCGAGCTTCTGCTCGACCACGTGGCCAACGAGTTCGACAACCGGGTCCTGGCCGCCATCGCCGCAGCCGTCGTCCAGGCGCCGCCGGAGGCCACGGAGTCCCGCACGGCCCAGGAGCTGCGCGAGGGGGCCGCGGAGGAACTCGAGCGGTCGGCGCTCGAGGAGGCGTTCATGGGTGGCGAGCCCGAGCCCGTCGCCTTTGCCCCCGCACCCGACTTCCAGTTCCCGCCCGAGCCCGACTTCGAGGCCGTCGGCCTCGAGGCCGCGCCCCAGCCGCTCCCGGTACGCGTACCGGTCGCGGCCGGCGCCGCGGTCGAGCCCACCGGCGAGCCCGCGCCCATCGAGTACCGCTTCGAGGTTCCCGAGCCCGAAGTGGCGCCGATCGAGTACCGACCCGCTGACCCGATCGAGCACCGCCCCCTCGAGCAGCCAGTGGAGCAGCCGGCGCCGGAACCGATCGAGTACCGCTTCGATGCGCCCGCGCCGGTCGCCGAGTACGAGGTCGAGCCGCCCGCCCCGGTTGACGAGTACCAGGTCGAGCCGCCCGCCCCGGTCGCCGAGTACGAGCCCGACGCCGAGGTGCCGCAGTACATCTCCTGGCGCCCCCCGGCCGAGGACGACATCTCGACCGAGCCGTCCACCAACGGCCACGACGCGTGGATGGAGCCGACGCCCGCCCTCGAGGCCGAGGTGGTCGAGGCAGAGGAAATCGAGGCCGACCCCGAGCCCGAGCCCGCGGCAAGCGAGTACGGCTTCGAGACCTCCGAGCCGGTCGAGTACCAGTACGAGTCGCCGGCAACGGCGGAGCTTCCCGCCGACGTCCCCGAGGACAGCTGCCAGGAGTACCGCTTCGAAGCCCCCGACGCTCCCGGCACCCCCGAGCCCGCCGGCGACGCCGAGGTGTTCCGCTTCGAGGGTCCGCTGCCGAGCGAGCGCCCCGCCGAGCCCACCAACGGCGAGCCCCGAACCCTCGCCGAGCGCCTCAAGGCGCGCGACAGCTGATTCACGACCAGGAGCGACGATGACGTACCACGAGTTCCTCGCCTACCTGTTCGACCGGGAACCGACCCGTGAGCTGGCGATCACCATCGCCGCTGCGCTCAAGGGCCGGGCCGGCGAGCAGGTCGCGACACCCGTCAACTAGCAGCGTCCGCTAGCGGGGCTTCACCCCGCAGAGCAGCGCGAGCTCACGCCACTTCCAGTGGCAGTCCACGTTCTCGAAGCCGATCTCGCGTAACCAACCCAACTGGGTCTCGACTTCGAGCAACTTGTTCGACGGATCGTCCTGCTCGGTCGTGTAGTTGATCGCGGTCAGAAACTCGAGGTGCAGCTCGGGCGTGGCCGAGTCGACGTGCTCGAGGTTGGCGAACACGCCGCCCGGCTCGAGGAGATCGAAAACCTCCCGGTAGAGCGAGCGCTTGCGCTCGTGCACGCAGTGGTGGATCGCGAAGCTCGAGACCACGACGTCGAATCGACCGAGTGTCAGCGGTAGCGGCTTGTCGAGGTCGTGCTCGACGATCTCGACCCCGTCCTCGCCGCTGAATCGCTCCCGGGCGCGCCCGAGCATCTCGGCCGAGAAGTCGAGCCCCACGCCCCCGACGCCGGGGTACACCCCCCGGAGCAGGCCGAGCGTGTAGCCGTCGCCGGTGCCGAGGTCGAGCACCCGCCGCGGTGCCGGGGGCAGCACCTCCAGGAGCACCGCGAACCCCTCCATGCGGTGCGGGAGCCCGTCCCGCTCGGAGAGGTAGCGCTTCGCCCAGTCGGCCTCCACCCACCGGTTGACCGGCTGCGCGGGTGCCATCAGGGCCCGACTTCTACATCACGGGTGTCGGGCCGCTCCCGCAGGCGCACGACCTTGTTGACGGCATTGAGGTAGGCGCGCGCCGAGGCCTCGACGACATCGGTCGACACGCCCCGACCCGACACCTTGATCCCGTCGGCGTCGAGCTGGACCACGACGTCTCCCAGGGCGTCGCCGCCGCCCGTGACCGCGGCGACGGCGAAGTCGGTGAGCCGGCCTTTGACCCCGGTGGCCTCGGCGATCGCGGCCATGGCGGCGTCGATCATCCCGTTGCCCGACGCCTCGGCGTCGACCTTGGTGGTCTCGTCGCTGAGGACCACCTTGGCGGTGGGCGTCGAGCTCGTCCCGCCGTGGAAGTCGAGGCTGACGATGTCGTAGCGGTGCACGTAGCCGGCGCCGAGCTCCTCGGCCACGATCGCCTCGAGATCGGCCTCGGTGATCTGCACCTTGCGGTCGGCGAGCTCCTTGAACCGCGTGAACGCCGAGTTCAGGGCGTCGCCCTGGATCCGGATCCCCATCTTCGCCAGCGAGTCGGAGAAGGCGTGCCGCCCCGAGTGCTTGCCCAGCACGATCTGGGCCGCCTCCTGGCCCACGGTGTTGGCGTCCATGATCTCGTAGGTCTCGGGGTCCTCGAGCACCCCGTGCTGGTGGATGCCGGCCTCGTGGGCGAACGCGTTGCGGCCGACGACGGCCTTGTTGTACTGAACGGGGTAGCCGGTCAGGCGGGACACGATCCGCGACGTCCGGGACAGCTCCTCGGTGCGCACGTTGGTCTCGACGTGGCCGAAGTAGTCGCTGCGGGTCGTGATCGCCATGACGATCTCTTCGAGGGCGGCGTTGCCCGCCCGCTCCCCGAGGCCGTTGATGGCGCACTCGACCTGGCGGGCGCCCGCCTTCACCCCGGCCAGCGAGTTGGCGACCGCCAGCCCGAGGTCGTTGTGGCAATGGGTCGAGACCACGTAGTCGCCCCGCACCCGGTCGAGGACGAACGCGATCAGTTCGGCGAACTCCTCGGGCACGCCGAACCCGACCGTGTCGGGGATGTTGATCGTGGTCGCGCCGTTGTCGACCGCGATCTGGCACACCTCGGTCATGAAGTCGGGATCGGAGCGGCTGCCGTCCTCGGGCGAGAACTCGACGTCCTCGCAGTAGCCCCGGGCCCGCTTCACGCCCGCCGCCGCTTCCTCCTTGACCTCGTCCTCGGTCATGCGGAGCTTCTTCTTCATGTGGATGGGCGACGTCGCGATGAACACGTGGATGCGGGGCCGCTGGGCGTGCTGCACCGCCTCCCAGGCCCGGTCGATGTCGGCAAAGCCGGTGCGCGAGAGACCGGCGATGGTCGAGCCCTGGACGGTCTTGGCGATCGCCTCGACCGCCTCGAAGTCGCCCTGGCTCGCGATCGGGAACCCGGCCTCGATGATGTCGACGCCCAGGCGGGCGAGCTGCTCAGCGATCTCGAGCTTCTCGGCGACGTCCAGCGAGATGCCGGGGGACTGCTCGCCGTCCCTCAGGGTGGTGTCGAAGATCCGTATCTGGTTCATCTCGGTCTCCCGATTCCGGTTTCTGCCAACGAAAAACCTCCTCGGCCCGAAGGCACGAGGAGGCGTCCGCGAGCACCCAAAGGCGCTCGCAGCTACGTAAGGAGGAGGCTCTGGGTGCGCAGTTCCTTCGTCATAGGAATGCTTATCGTCGCAGGACCGCGGGGAGAAGTCAACTCACATGCGCCGACGCGCGCGAGACTGCGCCGGGAAGGGGGTCCACCGTGCGCAAGTTCGTCAGGCGAGTGTTCAGGCTCGGGTTGCTGGCCGGCATCGGGTACGCGATCTGGAAGTACTTCGAGAAGCAGCGCAGCGAACCGGGCGTCGGCTGGGAGGCCCAGCCGTTCCCCTACCCACCCCAGCCTCGCGAGCGGGCCGAGGAGAAGGCGCCGCCGGCGCCGCCGCTCGCGGGCGACGCCCAGCCCGGGGGGGCGCCGGCATGGGTCGAGCCCAACGGCGAGACCTGCCCTACGACGCACCCGGTCAAGGCGAAGATGTCGAGCAAGATCTTCCACGTCCCCGGCGGGACCAACTACGACCGCACCAAGCCCGACCGCTGCTACCGCGACGAGGCCGCGGCCGAGTCCGACGGCCTCCGCAAGGCGGCCCGCTAGCGGCACTTGGTTATTCCAGCTCGATGGCGCGGGCGTCGACGATGCCCGGCTCCCCCCGTAGCTCCTCGAGCACCGCCGTCGGCACCGGGACGCTGGTCGTGAGGGCCATGAGGGCGGCCTCGCCGCTCGGGCTCTTGCCCACCCGCATGTCCTCGATGTTCACGTCGGCGTCGCCCAGGATCTTGCCCACCCGTCCGATCATCCCGGGTACGTCCTCGTTGCGGACCACCAGCATGTGGGCGGCCGGGGGCACCTCGATGGCGTGGTCGTCGATGCCGACGATGCGGGGTTCGCCCCGGTGCCCGGCGAGCGTGCCGGCCACGTGCACGTCGCGCCCGCCGACCCGGCCCCGGAGCGTCACCAGGTTCACGTAATCACGAGCCGAGGTCGACGTCGTCTCCCGATACGTCAGGCCGCGCTCGTCGGCCAGCTGGGGCGCGTTCACGAACGACACCGGCTCGTCGACGACGGAGGCGAGCACACCCCGCAGGATCGCCAGCGTGAGCACCCGGCAGTCGTAGTCGGCGATCTCGCCCTCGTAGCTCACGTCGAGCTCGTCGGCGATCCCGTCGGCCAGCGCGCTGAACAGTGCGCCCAGCCGCTCGGCCAGCGGGAGGAACGGCCGCACCGTCTCGTTCGCCTCGCTCGCGGCCACGTTCACCGCGTAGGGCACGAAGTCGCCCTCCAACGCCAACACCACCTGCTCGGCGATGGTCTGGCCCGCCTTGTCCTGCGCTTCGGCCGTCGACGCGCCGAGGTGGGGCGTCACCACGACCGGCTCGAGCTCGAAGAGAGGTGACTCGGTCGTGGGCTCGGACTCGAACACGTCGAGCGACGCGCCCGCGATCCGCCCATCGCGCACCGCCTCGGCCAGCGCGACTTCGTCGACGATGCCGCCCCGGGCGGTGTTGACGAGGCGAAGCGTGGGCTTCGCCTTGGCCAACAGGTCCCGGCCGATGAGCCCCATCGTTTCGGGCGTCTTGGGGAGGTGGACGGTGAGGAAGTCGGCCATCGCGACCAGCTCCTCGAGCGTCGGCACGAGCTGGACGCCGAGCTGCCGGGCCCGCTCCGCGCTCACGAAGGGGTCGTGGGCGGCGAGGCGCATCCCGAAGGCGTGCGCCCGTTGCGCGACCAGCACGCCGACCCGACCCAGCCCGACGACGCCGAGGGTCTTGCCGTAGAGCTCGACCCCCTCCCACCGGGCGCGGTTCCACGCACCGGCCCGCAGGTCGCGATCGGCTTGGGGGACGTTGCGGGCCTGGGCGAGCATGAGCGCGATCGTGTGCTCGGCCGCCGACAGCACGTTCGACTGGGGCGCGTTCACGACCATCACGCCGCGACGGGTGGCCGCCTCGACGTCGACGTTGTCGAGCCCGATGCCGGCCCGCCCGACGACGACCAAGTCGGTGCCGGCTTCGAGGACTTCGGCGTCGACCTGGGTGGCACTACGGATGATGAGCGCGGCCGCGCCCTTCACCGCCTCGAGCAGCTCCTCACGCGCGAGCCCGACGCGCTCGTCGACGTCGAGCCCGGCGGACCGCAGGGCGTCGATGCCGGACGCGGCCAGCTGCTCGGTGACGAGGACCCGTGCCGTCACCGTCGGTCACACCCTTCCCGCGACGACCTCGGCCAGTTCGACGACGCGCGCCTGGAGGTCCTCCTGGTCGACGGTGGCGTCGGTGCCGATCTCGAGGAACACCGCCTGCACGGTGAACAAGGTGTCGCCGGCGACCACCGTGAGCGCCCCGACACCCTCGACGTAGTAGGCGCCGTCGCCGACCCCGTCGACGTCCTCGACCGTGGCGGGGTCGTACCCCTCCTGGGACGACTCGAACACGTCGCCGGCATCGAGCCCCCCGGTGAGCTCGATCCGGACCGACACGTTGCCGTCGACCCCGACGTCACCGCCGGTGACCTCGAAGTTGCAGCCGGCGAAATCCTCGGTGCCCTCGCTGACGTCCCCGCCGAACGACGCCTCGACGTCGTCCTGCTTCACGACCTTGCACGCCTCCTCGGAGCCCGGCGCGTTGGGGATCTCGCCGTCCTCGACGTCCTCGAGCGCGTCCTCGAGCTGCTCTTCGGCGGTCGTGCTGCCGTCGTCGTCGCCACACGCCGCCAACAGGAGAGCCAGACATCCGATGACCACGGTGATCCGGCGCATCATTCCCCCAAGAGCTTCGCGATTCGCTGCACGCCTTCTACCAAGTCGTCGTCGCTCAGGGCGAACGAGAGCCGGGCGTAGCCGGGCGCGCCGAACGCCTCGCCGGGCACGATCGCGACCCGGGCCTCGTCGAGCACGAGCGCGGTGAGCTCCAGCGACGTGTGCGGCGTCATGCCCTCGTACTCGCGCCCGAGCACACCCTCGAACGACGGGAAGCAGTAGAACGCGCCCTGCGGCGCCATGCACGTGACCCCCGGGATCGCGTTCAGCAGCTCGTGCATGACCGTGCCCCGCCGGTCGAACGCCGCCCGCATCATCGCCACCGCCTCGAGGTCACCGGTGAGGGCGGCGATCGTCGCCCGCTGCGACACGTTGGCGACGTTCGACGTCGAGTGGGACTGGAGGTTGGTGGCGGCGGCCACGACGTCGGGCGGCCCGATCATCCAGCCGACCCGCCAGCCCGTCATCGCGTAGGTCTTGGCCACGCCATTGAGCACCACGCAGGTGTCGGCGAGCCCGGGCACGAGCACCGGCATCGACGAGAACCGGTGCTCCCCGTACGTCAGGTGCTCGTAGATCTCGTCGGTGACCACCCACACGCCGTGCTCGACCGCCCAGCGGCCGATCGCCTCGACCTCCTCGGGCGGGTACACCGCACCGGTGGGGTTGTTGGGTGAGACAAACAGCAACGCCTTGGTACGCGGCGTGCGAGCGGCGTCGAGCTGCTCCAGCGTCACTCGGAAGCCGGACGAGTCGTGGGTGGGGATCGCGACCGTTTCCCCACCCGCGACCTTGATCACCTCGGGGTAGCTCGTCCAGTACGGCGCCGGGACGATCACCTCGTCGCCCGGGTCGAGCAGGGCTTGGAACGCGTTGTAGACCGCGTGCTTGCCGCCGTTGGTAACGAGCACCTGCGACGCCGCGCACTCGTAGCCCGAGTCGCGCTTGGTCTTGGCCGCGATCGCCTCCCGGAGCTCGGGGAGACCGGCGGTGGGCGTGTAGTTGTGGTTGGCGGGGTCGCGGCAGGCGGCGACGGCCGCTTCGACGATGTGGTCGGGAGTCGCGAAGTCGGGCTCGCCCGCGCCGAAGCCGATGACGTTCTCACCGCTGGCCTTCAGGGCCTTGGCCCGGGCGTCGACCGCCAGGGTGGCCGACTCGGCGATGGCGGAGATCCGCCGCGAAACCCTTTCCATCTCGGGGCCATCGTCGCATGCCACCCGGTGCCCGGGGCACCAATTCGGGGATCGGTCTTCTACCCTGGGCCGCGTGAAGCGGGTGCTGGGGGCTCTCGTCAGCAGCGCGCTCGTCGCCGTCATGGTGCCGGCGCGGGCTGCCGGTGGCCCCGCTCAGGAGAACGGTGAGCCCCTGGCGTACATGCTCGTCGACGCCGATTCGGGCGCCATCCTCGACGCCAAGAACCCGCACGGGCCGCTACCGGTGGCGAGCACGGTGAAGCTGATGACCGCCCTCACCGCGCTCCAGCGCATCCCGCTCGAGGACCGGGTCGCCACCACCGCCGCCGCCGCCGATGCGCCCGAACCCACCATCGGCATGCGCGAGGGCACGACCTGGGCGTCGGAGGACCTTGTCCAGGCCATGCTGCTCTCGTCGGCGAACGACGCCGCCTACACGCTCGCCGAGGGCTCCGCCGGCTCACTCGACACGTTCATCGCCGAGATGACCCGGGTCGGGGAGATGATGGGCCTCGAGGACAGCACGTTCGCCGACCCCGCCGGCATCGACGACAGCAGCGCCTACCGGGGCGGGAGCGTGATGAGCGCGTACGACCTCGCGATCGTCGGCGCCAACGTCCTCGCTTCCACCGAGCTGGCCGAGATCGTCAAGCTCAAGGACTATCGGGTGATCACGCCCGACGGCGACGAGACCGCGCTGACGGAGAACGTCAACGACTTCGTGCTCTTCTACCCCGATGCCACCGGCCTGAAGGCCGGGTTCACCGCCAAGGCGGGCGCGGTGCTGGTGGCGTCGGCCAAACGCGACGGCCGCGAGCTCATCGCGGTCGTGCTCAACGCCGAGAACCCGACGTTCGCGGCCGCCGCGCTCCTCGACCGGGGCTTCGACACGAAGGACTCGGAGGGCACCGGCAACTTCCTCCCCGAGACCCGGGTCACCACGCTCCAGGCCCGCCTGGTCGCGCTGGCTGGCCTGCCCCGCCCGCTCGGTTCCCCCCCGATCCCGCCCACGGGCGCGAAGGGGCCGAACGCACCCGTGGCAGAAGGTCCGCCGCCGAAACCGCCGCGTCAGAACGTGGAGGACGAGGGCGGCGACGGTACCGGCTTCCCGTTCCTCCTCGTGTTCGCGATGTTCCTCGCGGCCGGGCTGGTGATCGCGGCGGTGCTTCGCGGGCGGACGGTCCAGCGCGAGCGGCTCCACCGGCGGACGCGCGAGCGCTACCTCGCCGAGGCTCGCCGACGCGGCACCATCGACGTCCTCGACCCCGAAGTCGCAGCCGATCCCGCCGACGTACGGATCGTGCGCCGCTAGCCGCAAACTCGAGGCTGTGGGGTGCGGAATCCGCACCCTGGAGCCTCGAGAATGGTGGAACTAGGCGGACACGGCCTCGGTCTCGCGACCGAACGCGTGCAGGTCGGCGAGACGGGGGTCGTTCGAGAAGATCTCGACGATGGGCTCGTCGATCCCGAGACGCTTCTGGACCAGATGCACGAAGTTCTCCTGGTTCCAGAGCATCAGCGTGACCGCCACTCCCACCGCGCCGGCCCGGGCGGTGCGGCCCGAGCGGTGCAGGTACGCCTTCTCGTCCTCGGCCGGGTCGTAGTGGATGACCACGTCGACGGCGTCGATGTGGAGGCCGCGAGCGGCGACGTCGGTGGCGACGAGGACCGGCAGCTTCCCGGTCTGGAAATCCGCGAGCGCCTTCTCGCGCGCGCCCTGGCGCAGGTCCCCGTGGATGGCGCCGGCGCGCACACCCTCCTTGCGCAGCTGGGTCACGAGGCGGTCAGCGCCCCGCTTCGTCCGCACGAACAGGAGCGAACGCTCGACGTTGTCGGTGATCGCCGCCGCGACCTTCACCCGGTCCATCTGGTGGACGTTGAGGAAGCGGTGCTCCATCTCCTCGACCGTCGGCTCGTCGGACTCGACTTCGTGGAAGACGGGGTCGTGCATGTAGCGGTCGACGAGTCGCTTCACCGCGCCGTCGAGGGTGGCCGAGAACAACATCGTCTGGTGCTCCGACTCGATGCGGTGGAGCAGCTTCTGGACCTGGGGCATGAACCCCATGTCGGCCATGCGGTCGGCTTCGTCGATGACCAGCACCTCGACCGCCGCGACCGACAGCTCCTTGCGCTCCATCAGGTCGATGAGCCGCCCGGGAGTACCGATGACGACGTCGGTGCCCTTGCGGAGCGCCTTGATCTGGGGCTCCATCGACACGCCGCCGTAGACCGCGATGACGTGCCGCTGGCGGATCTTGCCCAGCGGGGCGAGGACCGTCTTGACCTGGTTGGCGAGCTCGCGGGTGGGGGTGAGGACGAGCGCGCGGGGCCGGCGGGGCTCGGCGTTGCTTACCCGCTCGAGCAGGGGCAGCCCGAAGGCGAGCGTCTTGCCCGAGCCGGTCTTGGCCTTGCCACAGAGGTCGTGCCCTTCGTGGGCGTCGGCAATGGTCAGTGCTTGGATGGGGAACGGGTCGGTGATGCCGTCCCGTTCGAGCGCCACGACGAGATCGGGCGAGACGCCCAGCGCGGCGAAGGTGGTGCTCATGTGGTGGTGCTCACTTTCGTCAGGTTGTAGTTGTCGTGCCCGCCGCCTTCCTGGCGGCGGTGGGTCGAGCCTCACGGCGACTCCGTGCACGAGAACCGGACGAAGGAGCGTTTGAGATCGACCCGCGAGCGTGGTTCGGGCTCGCTTTCACCATCGTAGTCCAGCGCCGAGCGGTTTGCGGGGCCGTGCGACACTGGCAACGATGACCCTCATGGGTAACGGCGCCGACCGGACCATCCTTGAGGTGCTCGGCGATCTCGAGGCGAAAGGCTTCACCGGCCAGTTCATGCCGCGGGACGGCGCGCAGGTCGAGTGCGTCGCCTGCCACAAACTCTCCCCCGCCGACGAGACCGTGCTCCGTGACTTGGAGCGTCTCGAAGGGGCGTCCGACCCCGACGACATGGTTGCGGTCGTCGGGTTGGAGTGCCCGCACTGCGGCGCGCGGGGCACCGCCGTCCTTACCTATGGGCCCGAGGCTCCCCTCGTCGACGCCGAGGTGCTCCAGAGCTTCGAAGACGCGCGCGAGCGCTCCTAAGGGCTACGCGGGGGCGGGAGCCTCCGGGCGTTCCTTCCCGGGACCAGGACGGTGACCACCGGGGAGCTCGGGCCGGAGCTCGCCACAGGCAACGGCTCCGGCCTCGAACTGCTCGCGCTGCTCGTCGGTGGGCTCGGCGTTCTGGGGATGGCTTCCGGGCACACCGGGGATGCCGCGCCCGGGCGTCTCGATCCCCTGCTCGCTCAGGCAGGCGCGGAATTCCTCCAGCGCGGTCCGGTGGGCGTCGAACTCCTCGGCTGACACACCCGGCGGCGGTGGCACGAGCTCCTGGCACTGCTCGAACGCGGCCTCGGCCTTCGCCCGGTCCTCCTCCGAGAGCTCCTCGTCGCCGCCGACGGGACCAAGGCCGGGAATCATCGGCTCGGCTTCGACACCCTGCTCGGCCATGCAGGCCACGTACGCATCGAACGCGGCGCGATGGGCGTCGAGCTCCTCCTGGGTGACGCCAGGCGGCGGCGGCACCAGGTCGCGGCACGCCTCGAACGCGGCCTCGGCGGCTTCACGGTCGATGTCGGGCGCCTCGGCCTCCTCGACCTCGCCCTCACCTTCCTCCTTAGGGCCCGGCCTGCCCGCGGGTCGCTCGGGGAGCTCGACGCCCTGCTCGGCCATGCAGGCGTGGAACTCCTCGAACGCGGCCCGGTGCGCCTCGCGCTCTTCGTCGGTGAGCTCGGGCGGGCGGTCGCCGCCGTCGTCCTCCTGCGCGCCGACCGCGCCGGCGCCGGCCAGCAGGCCGATCGACGCCAGCGCCGCCACCACGATCCCGACCGGTCGCATCCGCGTGCTCATGTCACGTCCCCCTGGAGGTGGTCAACCTCCGCAGTGTGCCGAAGTGGCCCTGAGAAGAGGCTGTGAGCCTGAGACTTCTCTCAGGGAACGCACCATCACGTGCCCTCTGACCAGGCACAATCGAAGGATGCGAGTGCTGGTGGTCGAGGACGAGGTCCACCTCGCCGCGGCCATCGCCGAAGGCCTCGCCGCCGAGAGCTACGACGTCGACGTCGAGCACGACGGCCTCGACGGCCTCTGGCGCGCCCGGGAGGGCTCGTACGACGTCATCGTCCTCGACGTGCTCCTCCCCGGCATGAACGGCTACCGGGTCTGCCGGACGCTGCGCGACGAGGAGGTCTGGACACCGATCCTCATCCTCACCGCGAAGGACGGTGAGTACGACGAGGCCGAGGCGCTCGACACCGGCGCCGACGACTTCCTCTCGAAGCCGTTCTCGTTCGTGGTGCTGCTCGCGCGGCTGCGGGCATTGCTGCGCCGCGGCAGCGCGCCCCGCCCACCGGTGCTCACGCTCGGGACCCTCGTCCTCGATCCGGGCACGCGCACGTGCACGCGGGGCGACGCTGACATCCGGCTCACCGCGCGCGAGTTCTCCCTGCTCGAGTACCTGATGCGGCGGGACGACACGGTGGCGTCGAAGGCCGAGATCCTCGACCACGTCTGGGGCATCGACTTCGCCGGCGACCCCAACGTGGTCGAGGTGTACGTCGGCTACCTGCGCCGCAAGATCGACGAGCCGTTCGGCCTCCACACGCTCCGGACCGTGCGCGGCGCCGGGTACCGGCTCGGCGCCGGCTGAACGGTGCGAGCGGCAGTAGCGATGGCCCGCCGTGAACCTTGGCGTCCGAGCGAGCGACCGCGGCGCAGGTATCCTGCGCCGCAGCGAGCGAGGCAATAGAGATGCGAGCTGCGTTCGCATCGGTCCGGGTGCGCATCTCCCTCCTGGCCGCAGCCGTGTTCGCGGTCGCGATGACCCTGGCGGGAATCGGCCTGGTCGTCGCGGTGCGCACCACGCTCGTCGACCGCATCAAGGACGCCGACCGCGAGCAGGTCGAAGCGATCGCCGCTCAGCTCGAGCGGGGCACCCCGCCACGTGAGGTCGAGCTGCTCAATCCCCCGCCGGGCGGCTTCCCGCAGATCGTGGTCGAAGGCGCCGATGGACGAACCACCGTGCCCGGCCTCCCTCCGGGCCAGCGGCGCGCGCCCGGCCCCACCGGCCGGCGGGTCCGCACCGAGACGGTCGTCGAGACCCCCGACGGGCCGATCACGGTCATCGCCCAGCGTTCGCTCGACGAGGTCGAGCGCACCGTCGACAGCGTCACCGGCGCGCTGGTGGTCGGCATCCCGATCCTCGTGCTGCTGGTGGGCGCGATCGCCTGGTACCTCAGCGGGCGGGCGTTGCGGCCGGTCGAGGCCATCCGGGCCGAGGTCGACGCGATCAGCGGAACCACGATGCACCGGCGCGTCCCCGAGCCGGCGGCCGACGACGAGGTCGGGCGGCTCGCCCGCACGATGAACCGCATGCTCGACCGGCTGGAGACGTCGTCGGCGCGCCAGCGCGAGTTCGTCTCCAACGCGTCGCACGAGCTGCGGAGCCCGATCGCCGCCATCCGGGCGACGGTCGAGGTGGCGCTGCGCCGTCCCGACACCGCCGACTGGAGCGAGATCGCGGCCCGCATCCTCGACGAGGACGAGCGCATGGAGGAAACGGTGAGCGAGCTGCTCGAGCTGGCTCGCCTCGACGAGGACGGCCCCGCCCTGCCGACCACGACGGTCGACATCGACGAGGTCGTGTTGGAGGAGGCGGGGCGCGTCGACGGCGCGACGGTGCGGACCGGCGGCGTGCTCGCGGGGCGCGTGCGGGGCAGCCGGCCCCAGCTCGCCCGCGTCGTCCGAAACCTGATCGCCAACGCCCTGCGCCACGCCGAGAACGCAGTCGACGTGAGACTGCGGTCGGATGACGGGACCGTCGAGCTCGTGGTCGACGACGACGGCCCCGGCATCTCTCCGGCCGACCGCGAGCGCGTCTTCGAGCGGTTCACCCGCCTCGACGAGGGCCGCGCCCGCGACGCCGGCGGCACCGGCCTCGGACTCGCCATCGTGCGGGCGGTGGTCGAGCGCCACCGCGGCACCGTCACCATCGAGGACGCCCCCGGGGATGGCGGCGGCGCCCGGTTCGTCGTCCGCCTCCCTGCGGCCACCTAGCCTCCTCGCTATTCCCGAGCTCACGATCGTCACGTTCAACGCGCACGCGGGCGTGCGGCCGCGCCCGATCTCTGTCCCCGGCGCCTGGGTCAAGAACAAGAAACCCCCGCGCGACCCCTACGACCTGGTGGGCACGCTGGGCGACTTCGACGCCGACGTGATCGTGGTGCAGGAGTCGTACCGGCCCGACGCGGGCGAGTGTGCGGCGGAGGTGGCGGCGCGGGCTCGGCGGATGGAGTTCCACGAGGCGCCGTTCGGCCGGGCCGTGATCCGGCCCTGGCCGCACCTGGTGCGCTCGGGCACCGGTGAGAAGGGACTGGCCGTGCTGACCCGGCTGCCGGCCCGGCGTCTCCCCGACATCCCGATCCCCCGGGTCCCGGGCGACCCGGCCCGGAGCCGCGGCGCGCTGCACCTCGAGCTCGACGTCGGCGGCGAACCGCTCGAGCTCATCGCTGTGCACCTGACGTCCCGGCTCCCGCACGGCCCGCCGATCCAGCTCGCCCGCCTCCGCCGGCAACTCCCGCCGCCCGATCGCCGCGCCGTCGTCGTCGGCGACCTGAACTTCTGGGGCCCGCCCGCGGTCGCGCTGCTCCGAGGCTGGCGACGCGCCATCCGGGGTCGCACCTGGCCCGCCCACCGACCCCACAGCCAGATCGACCATGTGCTCATCCGCGACGACATCGAAGCGAAGGACGGGGAGGTGCTGCCGGACGTCGGGTCGGACCACCGCCCCGTCCGCGTGATGCTGACGTTCTAAACCGGCGCCAAGCCATTGTAGACGCGCATGCGGTTGTACATGGTGAGCACGGTGGTGGCGTAGGTCGTCGAGCTGGCCCAGTTGCCGTTCCCCATCACCGTCCAGTCGGGGGCGGCGCCCTTCTTGAAGAAGGTGTTGAACTTGCTCGGCGGGTTGTAGAGCTCGGGCACGGGCGGGTTGTGCAGGTTGGAGGTGCGCGACCCGGCGTCGGCGTAGTTGCGCAGGTGCTGGATCTGGGCCCGGATGCCCGACTGCGGGCTCGGGAACGCGATCCCGCCGCTGCAGCTGTCGCACGCGCCGATGCCGGCGTAGTTGTTCTGCCACCACTGGACCTGGTTGCCGTACGTGAACCAGTTGGTCTCGACGACCGACTGCGCGAACGCGATGTCGGCGCGCACGTTCTCCTGTTTGCCTTCCCAGACGAAGAGCGCGGCGAGATCCTGGGGAGTGGCGTTGGCCATGTACGGGCGCGTGCCCGGGAACTCGGCCAGGAACCACGCCGCGATCTGCTCCGCGGTGAGCGACGACGGGCCCATCACGCTGGTGGGGTTCGGCGGCGGCGGGGGCGGCTGGACGCAACCGGCCCCGACCACGACCGCGAGCGCGAGGGCAAGGAGCGGGAGGCGTCGCATCGGATCAGACCGGCGGCAGGCCGGCATAGGCCCGCATGCGGTTGTAGACCGCGATCACCTTGGACGCGTACGTCGGGTCGGTGGCCCAGTTGCCGTTGCCCATGTCGTTCCACGCCGTCGCCCGGCCATGGGGTGAGACGAGGTCGAAGCGGGGATCGACGCAGGCATTGTGCAGGGGCGGCACCGTGCAGCTCGCGTTCGGGTCCGCGTAGGCGATCAGATGCTGGATCTGGGCGCGCACGCCGGTCTGGGCGTCGGGGAACTGGTTGGCGGGACCGCCGCTGTCGGTGGCGCCGATCCCGGCGAAGTTGTTGTAGTCGGGCGGGACCGAACTGGAGAACCGGAACCAGCCCGTCTCGACGATGGACTGGGCGAAGGCGAGGTCACCCCGGACCCGCTCGACGTCCCCCTCCAGCACGAAGTAGCCCGCCAG
>JBQTGU010000036.1:0-5258 GCA_052390575.1 Actinomycetota bacterium
CGTGGTGGTCGCCGACGAACAGCGAGTCGAGCTGCGCGTCCCATGCCGCCCGGGCCCGCTCGACGACCCAGCGCGCACCGAGGCGCACGTCGTCGGTGAAGAAGCTGGTCCGCAGCGAGACCCCGACGCGCATACGCGTCAACCTATCGGCGCTCTTGAAGCGACGCGCGCGATCGGGTAGACACCGCCCTTCGGCATTGAGCCAAGGGGCTGATCGATCATGGAAACCGGGGCCGGCCAGCAGCACGTCCAGACCGCGAACGTTCCCGGACGACCCGAGGAAGTCGTCCAGCAGGTGACGACCGGGCTGGCGGGCGTGCCCGGCTACACGATGGTCGCGACCAGCCCCACCTCGGTCGTGTTCACGCGCAAGTTCATGCCCCAGTGGGCGCTCATCACCGGCATCGTCGCCGGCCTGCTGACGTGCGTCGGCTTCCTCGTGCTGCTCGTCAAGGAGGAGGAGACGCTCACCATCACCGCCCAGTCCGCCGGCGGTGGCGCCCGTCTCGACATCAACGGTGCCGCCAACCCGGCGATGCGGACCCGGCTGACCGGTGTGCTCGGCAACCTCGGCGGCAGCGTCGCCGCGGCGGGCGCGGTCGCTCCCGGCTTCGCGCCGGCGCCGGCTCCCGCGCCCGCAGCCGCGCCGGCCCCGGCCGGCGCGCCGGGATCGCCGGCGGCGTGGCACCCCGACCCGGCCGGACGGCACGAGCAGCGCTACTGGGACGGCAACGGCTGGACCGACCATGTGATCGACAAGGGTCAGCCCGGCAGCGACCCGCCCCCCAAGTAGCCCGGGCCCGGCGGGAGCGGCCGGGCGTGCGACGATGCCGGGATGAGCGTCCGCCAGGTTGACCTGAACGACGCCGACACGTTCGTCGCCGGCGTTCCCCACGAGTGGTTCGCGTGGCTGCGCGAGCACGATCCGGTCCACCGCAACCCCGAGCCGGACGGGCCCGGCTTCTGGGCGGTGACCCGCTACGACGACGTCGTGACCGTGTCGCGCGACCCGGGGCTGTTCTCGTCGTGGCAAGGCTCGGCGCTCGTCGCCGACCTGCCCCCCGACGACCTCGATGGCATGCGGCTCCAGCTCATACACATGGACCCGCCCGAGCACACCGCGCTCCGCGCCATCGTCAACCGCGCGTTCACTCCTCGGATGATCGCGTCGCTGCGCGATCACATCGCCGAGCTGACGACCGAGATCGTCGACGCGGTCGCCCCCAAGGGTGAGTGCGACTTCGTGACCGAGGTGGCGGCGGAGCTGCCGCTCCAGGTGATCGCCGAGACGCTCGGCGTTCCCCGCGAGGACCGCGGGCGGCTGTTCGACTGGAGCAACCGGCTGATCGGGATGGAGGACCCGGAGTACGGCTCCGAGGACGCTGCCCAGGCCGACATCACCGCCAAGGTCGCGCTGGTGGAGATGTTCCAGTACGCCCACGAACTGGCCGAGCGCAAGCGAGCCGCGCCGACCGGCGACCTGTGCAGCGTCCTCGTGCACGCCGAGGTCGACGGGCGGCGCCTTACCGACATCGAGTTCAACATGTTCTTCTTCCTGCTCGTCATCGCCGGGAACGAGACGACCCGCAACCTGATCTCGGGCGGCCTCCAGGCGCTGTGCGAGCGGCCAGACGCGCGTGACCGCCTGCTCGCCGACCCCGCCCTCCTGCCCACCGCGGTCGAGGAGATGCTGCGCTGGGTGAGCCCGGTCATGCAGTTCCGTCGCACCGCCACCCGTGACACGGAGCTCGCGGGCCAGGCCATCGCCGAGGGCGACAAGGTGGTCGTGTACTACGGGTCGGCCAACCGCGATGCGGGTGTGTTCGGCCCGACCGCCGGCCGCTTCGACCCCGCCCGGGTCCCCAACAACCATGTCGCCTTCGGGTTCGGGACCCACTTCTGCCTCGGGGCCAGCCTCGCCCGGCTCGAGATCCGCACGATGTTCGCCGAGCTCCTGGGCCGGCTTCCCGACCTCGAGCTCGCGGGCCCACCCGAGCGCCTGCGGTCCGGCTTCATCAACGGGATCAAGCACCTCCCGGTGCGCTTCACCCCGAGCGGCTGACCTCCAGGTTCTGGTAAATCGGCCGCCAGGCCTTGCGGTGACATGAGTCACAAGCCTGTAGTTCCGGGGGTTACTCGCCGGTAGGTTTCGGAGTCCGCCCCCGGTGGGCAACTACCGTTGGCGATCAGAAAGCCGGGCTCGCGGCGTCGAGCGCCGTAGCTCCCCGTTTTCCGGCTTTCTTCCCCAAATCCCCGGTCTGTGGTCGCGCGCGGCCCCGGGCCGGGGCCCAGCCCAGAAACGGTCCCCAACCCCAGGAGGAACGTCCATGCGCACCCGACTTGTCGCCGCCGTCGGCCCGGCAGTGCTGGCCCTCGGCCTCGCTGTCGCCGTCACCCAGATCGCCCGAGGAGACAGCCCCGCATCCGGGGAACGCCTCGATGCGGGGCGGCCGGCCGCCGCCCCTTCAAGCGCTCCGGAAAGCAGCCCCGTCTACGGCGACGCCCAAGCGGTTCAGCAGGGCGCGGCCGCCGCGGCCTATGCCGACTCCCTGGCCCAGGCCGAGATCCAGCGGTACTGGCAGGTGATGGACGCCGCCCGCCAGGCCGAGGCCGCCCGCCAGGGCTCGGGCTCCGGTTCGGGACGCAGCCGCTGCGCCGACCCGTTGGCGTGCATCCGGGAGTGTGAGTCGCACGGCAGCTACAGCTCGGTGAGCCGCGGCGGCACCTACCGCGGCGCCTACCAGTTCTCCCAGACCGCCTGGGAGTCGGTGGGTGGCACCGGTGACCCCGCCGCCGCCCCGCCGGCGGAACAGGACGCCCGGGCCGCGGCGTTGTACAGCCAGCGTGGCTCGGCCCCGTGGGCGAACTGCGCCTGACCCGGCTGAGTTGACGGCGGGGCCAGTCGCCCCGCCCCCCGTCCGGACCCCCGCTCCTCCCCCCAGGGGCGGGGGTCCGGCGCGTGGCGTCTACGTTGGCCGCGTGCCCGAGCCGGCCGTCCCCTCCCCCGACCTGGCGCTGGGCGCGTTCAGCGATCACGGCCCCTGGGTGGTCGAGCCCGACCGGCTCGAGTGGGCCGCCGGCCTCGACGTCGAGCGGGCGCGGACCCGAGCCGAGGTCCCCCGGCTGCTCCGGCCCGGACGGATCCCGCCGCTCGGGCGCCTGACCCGGGTCCTGCGGGCGCTGGTCCCCGCGGTCGGCCTCTGGTACCTCCGCGAGCGCCGCCGGCCCGACTCCCGCGCCCGGATCTCCCAGCGTCTCCGGCGCGCGTTCGAGCGGCTGGGCTCGACCTACGTGAAGCTGGGCCAGATCCTCTCGGGCGGCGAGGGCCTGTTCCCGCCCGAGCTCGTGACCGAGTTCCGCCTGCTGCGGGACCACGTTCCCCCCGAGTCGTTCGCCGACGTGCGCGCGGTCGTCGAGCGCGACCTCGGCCGCCCGCTCCACGCGCTGTTCGAGTCCTTCGACGAGGAGCCGCTGGCGGCCGCGTCGGTGGCGCAGGTGCACGCGGCCCGGCTCACCACCGGTGAGGAGGTCGTCGTCAAGGTGCAGCGGCCCCGGGTGGCGGCCCTGGTGCGGTCGGACATCTCCGCCATGGCCTGGCTCGCGCCCAAGCTGGTGGGCCGCATCCCGGTGTCGGCGCTGGCCAACCCGCCCGCGCTGGTCGAGCTGTTCGCGGAGACGATCGTCGAGGAGCTCGACTTCCGCCTCGAGGCCGAGAACATGCTCGACATCGCCCGGGTCCTGGCCGAGACCGGGCAGCGAACGATGGTCGTCCCCCGGCCCCACCCCACGCTCGTCACCCGGAGGGTCCTGGTCATGGAGCGCCTCCGGGGGTTCGCCTTCGACGACGTCGAGTCGATGAAGGCCGCCGGCATCGACACCAGCGCGCTGCTGCGCTCGGGGCTCATCGCCGCGCTCGAGGGGGCGATGCTCCACGGCGTCTTCCACGGCGACCTGCACGGCGGCAACCTGTTCGTGCAGCCCGACGGCCGCACCGTCCTGCTCGACTTCGGCATCACCGGACGGCTCGACGAGCCCCAACGGCTGGCGTTCCTGCGCCTGCTGGTCTCGGGAACCAGCGGCGACGTGGTCGGGCAACTGGCCGCGCTGCGCGACCTGGGCGCGTTCCCACCCGACACCGACCTGGACGCGGTCGTCCACGACCTCGGTCTCGACGGACCGGTGAAGGACCCGACCCGGATGTCGGCCGACGAGCTCGTCGCCGAGCTCAGCGACCTGACCAAGAAGCTGCTCGGCTACGGCGCCCGCGCGCCCAAGGAGCTCATGCTGTTTGTGAAGAACCTGATGTTCTTGAACGCGGCGACCGCGACGCTCGCGCCCGACGTCGACATCCTCGGTGAGATCGCCCACCTGTACACGTACTTCACCGAGCACCACGGCGAGCGGATCGTGCGCGACATCGGCCTCGACCCCGCCCGCGCCGCGCTCGACCTCGACGCGGTCAAGGCCGGCTTCGGCCTGTCGGCCGACATCGAGCAGCTCACGTTCCGCGAGCTTCAGGAGCGCCGCCAGGTCATCCTGCGCCGCATGCAGGAGCGCCCGCGCGGCCGCCGCCGCCCGCACACGTCCTGACGAGGGGGAACCACGTTGACGACCTACGACCTCGACGAAGTTGAGCAGGCGTTCCGCGCCTACTGGCAGGCGGGGGCGGTGAACGAGGACTGGGACGCCTGGGTCGAGCTCTTCACCGAGGACGTCACCTACATCGAGCACGTCCTCGGCGACAAGCACGGTCGCGAGGAGGTGCGGGCCTGGATCAAGCCGATCATGGCCGAGTTCGGCGAGCTCTACACGGTCTACGAGTGGAACGTCTGCGACCCGAGCGGCCGCGTCGTGGTGTACATGCAGAACCGGCGCGATCACCCGGACGCCTCGCAGCCGCCGATCGACTTCCCCGGCATGACCGTGCTCCAGTACGCGGGGGACGGCCGGTTCTCGCTTGAGGAGGACTTCTGGTCGCTGCCCGAGGGGCAGCGCACGATGCAGGCGTACGTGGACGCGTGCGCGCAGCATGACCCCGACCACCCGAAGCAGCGCACCCGCCGCGACTGGGGGAGCGGCCCCGACTGGGCCAAGGGCGCGCCCACCTACGACCAGAGCGCGGGTGCAGGCAGCTCCAGCGGGTAACGCGGCCCGGCGACTTCTTGCGCTGGCGGTCGCGTGCGCGGTGCTGGTGGGGCTGCTCTACGTCTTCTTCGTGTGCACGCGCCTGGGCCAGCGGATCGACGACGCCGCCGTGA
>JBQTGU010000037.1:0-37649 GCA_052390575.1 Actinomycetota bacterium
GGGGCGCTCCGCATCTTGGCCGCGCGCCCCCTGGGGGGGGGCGGTGGCGTGGGTCGCCGCGCGGCCCGCTGCGGGCGGCGCGGGGGGGGGGCACCCCGGCGGCCTGCCGGTGGATGGCAGCTCCTCCCAATGGATGGCAGCTCCTCAAGGTGGCCTGTGGCTCTGCCGATGCTGTCCCAGATGGGACTGGAGGGCCCCCGATGACGACGATTCGAGCTCAATGCCCGACCTGTGGAGATGTCCGCCTGACGGCGGCCGACCTCACGGTGCGCGTGTGCATCGACGACGACACCGGCGCCTACTGGTTCCGCTGCTCCGAGTGCGACGCCCCGGTGGCCAAGCCGGCGAGCTCGCACATCGTCGACCTGCTCGTCTCGTCGGGCGTGCGCCTCGAGATGTGGCGCCGTCCCGCCGAGCTGCGCGAGCCCCGCACCGGGCCCGCGCTGACGCACGACGATCTGCTCGACTTCCACGTCGTGCTCCAGCGCGACGACTGGATGGACGAGGTCGCGAGCACCGACCGGCGCTCGACGTCCGGATAGGACTCTCGGAGATGCTGGCCCTGGCCGCGCTGGTCGCTCTCCTCGCCGGCCTCGGTACCGTCGCCCTGGTCGTGCGTCGGCACACTCACGACGACTTCGGCCCGAGCCTTCAGGACTACGCCGCGTTCCGCGCTGCGCTCGCCGCCATCGAAAGTCCCCGCGACGGTGTGCGCGCCTAAACCGCGTCACTGCGGCTTACCGCCGCCTCCGGGCCGGGGAGAGGCCACGGTTACCATGATCGGGCATGCCCCAAGTCGGCCCGCTCGAGATCCTGGTGATCTTCGTCGTCGCCCTGCTGGTGTTCGGGCCCAAGGAGATCCCCAAGGTGGCCCGCCAGGCCGCCAAAGCATGGCGTGAGGTCCAGCGGTTCCAGGCCAACCTCCGCCGCGACATCGACGAGGTGCTGCGGGAGGACGACGAAGACGACAAGCGCAGCACGACGCCGATGCTGCCGCCAAAGGCGGACGCGCAACCGCCCTCGGACGCGACTCCGCCGGCTGACCCGACTCCGTAGCAGCCGCCGTGGCGAACCGCGACGACGGCGGCCGCATGACGGTCGTCGAACATCTCACCGAACTTCGACGTCGGATCATCATCTGCGTCATCGCGATCACGATCGGCGCGGTCGTTGTCTACATCTTCTCGCTCGACATCATCCGATTCCTCATCGACTACTACGAGGACGCAACCGACGGGCAGAAGGACGCACTGATCTTCACCGGACCGCTCGACGCGTTCGCCACCCGGCTCAAGGTCGCGACCTACGGCGGCTTCGTGCTCGCCCTGCCGGTGTGGCTGTTCCAGCTGTGGCGGTTCGTCACCCCGGGGCTCCACCCCAAGGAGAAGCGGTACGCAATCCCGTTCGTTCTCTCGTCCGTCGTCCTCTTCGCCGCCGGCGGCCTCGTGGCGATGCTCACGCTCCCGAAGGCGCTCGACTTCCTGCTCAACATCGGCGGATCCGAGCTCGAGCCGCTTCTCACCGCCGACCGCTACCTGTCGCTGGTCACGCTGATGATCATCGCATTCGGAGTAGCGTTCGAGTTCCCGGTGGTGCTGACCTTCCTGCTGCTGGCCCGGGTGGTCAGCACCGCCCAGCTCCGCCGGTGGCGGCGAGCGACGATCGTGATCATCGTGATCTTCGCCGCCTTCATCACGCCCAGCCAGGATCCCTACTCGTTGCTGTTCATGGCCGGACCGATGTACCTGTTCTACGAGGTGTGCATCATCATCGGGAGAGTGATGAAACGTTGAGTCCGCCCCGCCGTCGCCGCCCGGGCACGTACCGCCCGCCCCGCAACCGTCGCGAGGTCGCCGTGGCCATCCTGTGCGGGCTCGGCGTGCTCGCGGTCACGGTCGTGCTCCTGATCGTGCTGCGCCCCGGGGACGACACGTCTGAGACGCCACCGGTCTCGGTGCCGCTACCCGAAGAGACGCTGCCCACCGACTTCATCCCGACCGACTCGGTGCCGGTCGACACGGCTCCGGCGAGCACGGCCGCGCCGGCCCCGTGAGCGGGGGGTCGGGCGCAGGGCGACGCGCTGCCTTCGAGGGGGCGCGGGGCTTCCCGCTCGACCCGTTTCAGGTTCGAGCCCTCGACGCCCTCGACGCCGGTGAGTCGGTGCTCGTCGCCGCGCCCACCGGTTCGGGCAAGACCGTCGTCGCCGAGTACGCCGTGGAGCTCGCGATCGCCGCCGGTGGCAAGGCGTTCTACACCACGCCGTTGAAGGCGCTTTCGAACCAGAAGTTCGGCGACCTCGCGCGCGTGCACGGCGCCGGGCGCGTCGGCCTTCTGACCGGGGACAACGCCATCAACGGGGAGGCGGCGGTGGTCGTGATGACCCCCGAGGTCCTGCGCAACCGGATCTACGCGGGGTCGCCCACGCTCGACGGGTTGCGGTATGTGATCCTCGACGAGGTCCACTACCTCCAGAACCTCTACCGCGGCGCGGTGTGGGAGGAGGTGATCATCCACCTCGCGGCCGACGTCGATCTCGTCTGCCTGTCGGCGACGGTCTCGAACGCGGAGGAGTTCGCCGAGTGGATCCAGACCGTCAGGGGCGAGACCCGCGCGGTCATCGAGGAGCGGCGGCCGGTCGAGCTCGAGCATCTGTACCTGGTGGGGGAGCGGGGCACCGACGACCTGCACCTGCTGCCGACCTTTGTCGTTGGAGAGGGCGGCGCCGGCGAGCGCGGAGAGGTGCGTCCCAATCCGGAGGCGGCCCGCCTCGACGCTCCGCCCGGCCGGCAGGGTCGGGGTCGGGGGCGGCCGACCCGCCGGTTGCGCACCCCGGGTCGGGTGGAGACGGTCGAGCGGCTGGCGGCCGAGGACATGCTCCCGGCGATCGACTTCGTGTTCAGCCGGGCGGGCTGCGACCAGGCGGTCGAGCAGTGCCTGGCGTCGGGAATGCGCCTGACAGACCCCACCGATCGGGCGGAGATCGCCCGCATCGCCGACGCCCACACCGCCGGCCTGGCCGACGAGGACCTGCATGTCCTCGGGTACGACGCCTGGCGGGCCGGGCTCGAAGCCGGGTTTGCCGCCCACCACGCCGGGATGGTGCCGCCCATGAAGGAGGCGGTCGAGGAGGCGTTCTCGGCCGGGCGGGTGCGCATGGTGTTTGCCACCGAGACGCTCTCGCTCGGGATCAACATGCCCGCCCGCTCGGTGGTCATCGAGAGGCTCTCGAAGTTCACCGGCGAGCGGCACGAGTTCCTGACCCCGGGGGAGTACACGCAGCTCACCGGACGAGCCGGGCGGCGCGGGATCGACGAGCGCGGCTACGCGGTCGTGTGCTGGAGCCCGTTCGTCCCCTTCGACCAGGTGGCCGGGCTCGCGTCACGGCGGACGTACGCCCTGACGTCGTCGTTCCGGCCGACCTACAACATGGCCGCCAACCTCGTCCGTCGGTATCCCTCCGACGTCGCCCACCATCTGCTGAACCTCTCGTTCGCGCAGTTCCATGCCGACCGCGCGGTGGTCTCGCTGGAACGCCAGCTCGAGCGCAACCGCGAGCTGCTGGAACGCCACCGGGCGTCCGCCGGCCGCGGACCGGGGGACATCGCCGAGTACCGCCGCATCGTCGGCGACCTCGCGGCCGTGCGGGGGGAGCGGGGCGCGCCCCAGCGCATCTGCACCGCGCTGGAGGCACTGCGCCGGGGCGACGTGGTCGTCGCCCGCGGCCGGCGCGGTCCGGTGGCCGTGGTCGGCCACGACCGCCGGCGGAGCGGCGCCGCCCGGGTGCTCGCGGTGACGACCTCCCGCGAGCTGGTCCGGCTCGGGGCCGCCGACTTCGACGGCCCGCCGGTGCGGGCGGCGACGATCGGGCTGCCCGAACCGTACGCGCCTCGCAAGCCCGGCTTCCGGCGGATCGTCGCCGACCGGCTCCGCCAGGCCGCCTTCGGCGAGACCGGCCCGGCACCGAGCGCCGAGGCCGACCGCGCGGCTGACCTGGCGGAAGCGGTCGCGGCCCACCCGGTGGCGTCGGACCCCGGCCGCGAGGGCCGGCTGCGGGCCGCCGGGAGCGCCGAGCGGCTCGAGCGCGACATCGCCCGGCTCGAACGCCGGGTGCGGAGCCGAACCGAGAGCATCGCTCGGCAGTTCGATCGGGTCCTGCGGGTGCTCGAGGTCTGGGGCTATGTGGACGGATGGACGCTGACCGAGGGGGGCGAGCTGCTGGCGCGCCTGTACGCCGAGACCGACCTGCTCCTCGCGGAGTCTCTGCGCGAGGGCCTACTCGACGGGCTCGAGTCTCCGGCGCTGGCGGCGGTGGTCTCGTGCTTCACGTACGAGCGGCGGGGTTCCGACGGCCCGACGCCGGCGCCGCAGTGGCCGAGCCGCGAAGTGGCGGCACGGGTACACAAGATCGAACGGATCTGGCGCGAGCTGTCACACAACGAAGACGACGCCGGGCTCCCCGAGACGCGCCCGCCCGACCCCGGGTTCGCGGCGCTGCTCCACGACTGGGTCGCGGGCGAGGAGCTCGCCGATGTGCTGGCCGACGACGACGAGGTCACCGGGGGAGACTTCGTCCGCAACGTGAAGCAGTGCATCGACCTGCTGCGCCAGATCGCGACCGTCGCGCCCGCCCCCGGCACCGCCGCCGGCGCGACCGCGGCCGCCGCCGCGTGCCTGCGCGGCGTCGTGGCGGCGTCGAGCGTGGTGACGGTGTGAGGCGAGCGACCGCGGCGCAGGTACCCAGCGCCACAGCGAGCCGGGGCCCGAGCGGCCCGGCCCGAAGGGCCGAGAGCGGGAAAGGGTGAGCCGTGTCCGCAAAGGAGAACCCTGGGGGCGCGCCGCATCGGGACCGGTCGACACCGAGGTCGCGGGAGGCGACGCCGCCCTTGCCGCAGTGGCGGCCGCCCGCCCCGGCGCCCGCGTGGCCTTCCGACCCGCTCCGGGCTCCGACATCGCCCGCGCCATCGGGCTGCACGAAGCCGGCTCCGGCGCGCTCGAGGTTCCAATCGACGGGCTTCGACTCGATCAGCGTCCCGAGATCGCCGTCAACGCGGCCGTCCTGGGAACGCCGCCGGACCGCATGCGATGGTGGGACCGGTCCCGTCGAGTCCAGGTGACGGTCGACGGCCGCGAACGCTTCGGCGGTCGGGCGGTCGCGGTTGTGATCGCGAGTGGCCAGTACCTGCGCGGGTTGGACCTCGTGCCCCGGGGCCACCCCGGGGACGGCCGGGCCGAGATCCAGGTGTACGAGCTGGGCCGGTCGGAGCGACGGGCGATGCGCCGGCGCCTCCCGCAGGGCGCCCACGTGCCGCATCCCCGCATCCACGAGCTCACCGGCCGGCGGGTCGAGGTCCGGATTCACGGCCACCCGGCGCCCCTGGAGGCCGACGGGAAGCCCTGGGGCCAGATCCGGGGCCTCTCGGTCGAGGTCCTGCCCGCGGCCATCTGGGTCCTGATCTAGGTCCACGGGGGCGGGGAGGGGCGCCGGTACCATCGCCAGCCCATGCTGTACGTGGCCGAGCGCTTCAATGACGACGAGGCCAACACACTCCGCCCGTACTTCACCAACCTCGACGGCCCCGTCTTCGCCCTCGTCAACCTGCCCGAGGTCGTGAAGGGCGCGCTGTTCGCCCGCTACTCCCGCAGCCCGAAGAGCCTCCGGCGACTCTTCCTCGACGAGTTCGTCGGCGACCTCGACCTGACCGGCGACCTCGGCGTCGATGCCACGGTGGGGCTGAAGCGAGCCGAGGAGCTCTACGACCGGGTCTTCCTGGAGTATGGCGACGACTCCGTCGCCCAGCTCGGCGGCGTGCACCTCGCGTGCGAGCAGGCGTCCAACCTGCTCACGAAGATCCTCGAGTGGGGCCGGCTCATGGCCTACCTCGAGCAGTCGACGCGCTACATCCCGTACGACAACCGGCTGGGGGGTAAGTACCGGTACCACCGGGACCCGGACGTCCTGCGCTCACGGATCGGCGCGCGTTACGTCGCCGACCTCGACGCCTGCTTCGACACGTACACCGGCATGCTCCCCGCGCTGCTCGACTGGGCCCGGGAGCGCTACCCGAAGGAGCCCGGCGACTCGGACTTCGTCTACAAGCAGACGATCAAGGCGAAGGCGTGCGACGTGGCCCGCGGCATCCTCCCGGCGGCGACGCTCTCGAACGTCGGCATCTATGGGACCGGGCAGGCGTTCGAGGCGCTGCTGCTGCGCATGCGGGCCCACCCCCTGCCCGAGGCGCGCCGGTACGCCGACCTGATGCTCAGCGAGCTGCGCAAGGTCATCCCGTCCTTCCTGACTCGGGTCGACCGGGCCGAGCGCGGGGGTGCCTGGACCAGCTACCTCGCGGCAACACGAAACGACACCGCCGCCATCGTTGCCCGCCTCTTCGAGGGCGACGCACCCGAGCCTCGACCGGCGGTGATCCTCACCGACTTCGATCCCGACGCCGAGGACAAGGTCCTCGCCGCGATCTGCTACCCGCACACGTCGCTCCCCGAGGACCAGGTCCTGGCCCGGGTCCGCCGACTGCCCGAGCAGGAGCGGGAGGCGCTGCTGCGGGCGTACGTGGGGGAGCGGGAGAACCGTCGTCACAAGCCCGGGCGGGCGTTCGAGCGGGTCGGCTACCGCTTCGACGTGCTAGCCGACTACGGGGCGTTCCGTGACCTCCAGCGCCACCGGATGCTCACGATCGAGTGGCAGGCCCTCTCGCCCGGTCACGGCTACGAGGTCCCCGAGGCCGTGACCGAGGCGGGGTTGAGTGACCGCTTCGACGAGGCCATGGCCCGCTCGGCCGCGCTCTACGACGCCATGGCGGGCGATTTCCCGGACCAGGCCCCCTACGCCGTGGCGCTGGCGTATCGCGTGAGGTTCGTGATGCAGATGAACGCCCGCGAGGCGATGCACCTCATCGAGCTACGTACATCACCGCAGGGGCATCCGGTCTACCGGAGGGTTTGTCAGGAGATGCACCGGCTGATCGCCGAGGAGGCGGGGCACCGGGCCCTGGCGGCGGCGATGAGCCACGTCGACCACACCACGTACGAGCTCGAACGACTGGCGTCGGAGCGGGCGGCCGAGGCGCGCCGGGCGGCGTCCCGCCCCTGAGCGCGGCGGGCGCCACCGCGAAAAAAAGTCGCGATCCCATGACCAGGATCGACGCGCGACGGTGCTGGTCACGGAGGCGCGCCCGGTGCCTCCCCCGCTTGACAGCACGCCGTTTCTCGGGCGTACTACACCCGTCCCTGCCACCTTCGCCGGTCGTGGGCCTTCCGATGGTGTCGACGCCGCGGTAGCTGGGTCGGAAGGGGGCTCGAGGGGCGTAGGGGGTCCAGGAGACCAAGTAGAGAACGCTGGAATAACCCCGCTGCTCGGGCGGCGCGGGCCAAACAGTGGCCCCAACGGTCTCCTGGATCCCCGCTTCACCTCGCATCGGCGTCTGCCGTCACTCGGCCGGTCCTCCGACGGGGAATGCCGCGGGCACGCCCCTGCGTTACGCGGGTTCGCGCGAGGGCCGCCACCTATACTCCGCGGCCCTCAGACTGGAAGGCGACGGTTTGACGGAGCAGGACGAGGACGAGGACGAGCTCGACGCGGAGCCCGAACCCGACGAGGACGCGCTCGAGGAGGAAGAGGACCTCGACGACGAGCTCGAAGAGGACCTCGACGCCCCCGATCTCGACGAGGCCGCGATCGACATTGTCGATCTCGACGCGGCCGTCGACGTCGCCGACGACGCCGAGCCGGCCACGCCGACGCCGGCGGCGCCGGAGGCCGCCGAGGAAGAAGAGGTCGTCCTCGAGCTCGACGACGAGCTCCATCCTGACGATGTCGAGGAGCCGCTCGACGTGCTGCTCAAGGAGCGCACCGCCGCCGCGACCCTCGAGGACGACGAGGAGGCGGTCGAGGAGGAGGAGATCGACACCGACGAGCCGGGCGAGGGACCCGCCAAGATCCTCCCGCGGCGCCCCGGTGAGTTCCTGTGCGCGTCCTGCTTCCTCGTGTTGCCCCGCAACCAGCTTGCCGACGAGAAACGGATGCTGTGCCGCGACTGCGCCTAGTGCGCGACGCGCGATCCTGTCCGGCGGCATGACCACACCCGTCACCGCGGCTGCCCCTTCGGAGGCAGACCGGCCCGAGCCCACCCCATCACGACGCGCCCGGAAGCGCTGGCGACCGCACTGGCCCCGGTGGGATGCCTCGGTCCGATGGCGCATCGGCGCCGCGATCGGATCGGGCTTCCTGCTCTCGGCGGCGTTCCCGGGCCTCGACCTCGGCCCGCTCGCCCTGGTGGCGATCATCCCGCTGCTGTGGGCGTGGCGCGACGCCACCCCTCGCAAGGCCGCGCTCTACGGGTTCTTCTTCGGGCTCGCGTTTTTCAGCGTGATCCTCTCCTGGATCGTGTACTTCGGCGCGGTCGCCTACGTCCCCCTGATCCTGGCCGGCGGCGCCTACATCGCGGCACCGGGGGCGCTCCTCGCCGGGCTGGCGCGGTTCGGGCTCCGCTCCCCGTGGCTCACCGCGGCGGCGTGGGTTCTGTTCGAGCAGCTACGCGACCGGTTCCCGTTCGGCGGCCTGCCGTGGGGGGAGACGGGCGCGGCGCTGCACGACTTTCCCGTGGCCCGATCGCTCGCGAGCTGGGGCGGTGTCGCGCTGGTCACGTTGCTGGTCGTGGCGGTGAACGGTCTGCTCCTCGACGCGTTCATGGACGCCCGCGGCCGAGATTGGCGGCCGCTGTCGTTCGCCGCCGCCGGCCTTGCCGCGGTCGTGATCGCGGTCGGACTAGGCCACGGGCTCCGGTACGAGCCGACCGAAACCGGTCGGCTCCGCATCGCGACGATCCAGGGCAACGACCAGAACCGCGACATCACCGACCCGATCGAGTTCGAAGCGGTCGTGGTCGAGCAGCATTTCGAGCTGGCCGCCACGATCGAAGGGAAGTACGACCTGATCGTGTTCCCCGAGTCGTCGCTCAACCGCAACCCCGAGCAAGACCCGGTGATTCGCAAGCGGATCACCGACATCGGCGCCGCCCACGACTCCGCCATGCTCGTGAACGCGTTGCTGCCCGCGCCCGACGGGCGCGACTACAACACCAACCTCCTCTTCGACCCCGACGGCGAGCTCCAGGGGACCTACGCCAAACAGCACCTCGTGCCGTTCGGGGAGTACGTGCCCCTGCGACGGTTCCTCGACTGGGGGGGCATCCTCGACCGGATCCCGTACGACTACGCGCCCGGGGAGGGGCGCCGCGTCTTCGAGGTCGCCGGGCACCGGGTGGGCACGATCATCTGCTTCGAATCGGCCTTCGGACCGCTGGTGCGCGACTTCGTGCGCGACGGATCCGAGCTCATCGTGGTGACCACCAACAACCGGTCGTACCGCCGCTCCGCCAACTCCGAACAGCACCTCGCGCTCGGACAGATGCGCGCCGCCGAGACCGGGCGACCGCTCGTCCAGGCGTCGATCTCGGGCATCAGCGCGCGGATCGACGCGCGCGGCGACCTGAGTCAGGCGACTGAGCTGTTCGAGAACGAAGTGGTGACCGGCGACGTGATCACGACGACCGGCCAGACGCCGTACGTGCGCTACGGCGACTGGGTGATCTGGACGAGTGGCATCGCACTCGTCGTCGCGGCCGCGTACGGGCGCTGGAAGTGGGTTCCTCCGTCTCGCATCACGTCACCGGGCTCGTCCTAGGATGGTCCGGTGACCGACGACCAGAACCCGGCGGAACGAGCGCTCGACCTTCTCGTGTACGGGCCACTCGGTCTCGCGCTCTACGTGCGCGACACCGTGCCGACGTTCCTCAAGGTCTTCGTTTCGCGCGGTCGGTCCGAGCTCGAGTCTCGGCGACGCAAGGTCGGGAAAGACGCGGCGGGGGCGCGCTCGCTCGGCGAGACCGCGCTCGGCTTCGCACCCGACGTGCGCCGCCGGGTCGAGGAGGGGCTGCGCGGTGCCCGGGAGCTGGCCGAGCAGGCCTTCTCCGGCCTCGTGGTGCCGGGTGACGGATCGAGTGCGGCTCCGGAGACCAGGAACGCCCGGCCGGCCCCGGCGGCACCGGACCGCGGTCCCAAGTCCGAGCCGGCGGTCGACACCACGGTGCAGCGGGCGGCGGCCCAGGCATTGGCGATCCCCGACTACGACGAGCTCTCGGCGTCCCAGGTGGTGGAGCGCCTCGACGGCCTGCCCGCAAGCGACCTCGCGGCGGTGCGCGCGTATGAGGAAGCCAACCGCGGTCGCCGCACGATCCTGTTCAAGATCGACCAGCTCATCTCCTGACGCGGTGGAGGCCAGCCGCGCGGCCGCACCCGCCGACCTGAGCCGCATTGCCGAGCTCGCCCGGCTCATGCGGACCGAGCTCACCGCCATGAAGGGCGGCGCGCTGTGGGCGGTGCGTGAAAGCCGGCCCGAGCCGCTCCAGGACTCATACCGCGCGCTGCTCGACCGGGACGACGCCTGCCTGGTCGTGGGGACGATCGACGACGCGATCATCGGCTTCGGCGCGGCGGAGGTGGAGCAGTTGCGCTCGGGGGCGAACCTGGGAGTCATCACCGACCTCTTCGTCGAGCCCGAGGCCCGCGGCGTGGCGGTAGGCGAGGCGTTGGCGGCGGACCTGGTGGCGTTCTGCGACCAACACGACTGTGTCGGGATCGATGCGCTCGCGCTGCCGGGTCATCGGTCGGCCAAGAACTTCTTCGAGCGGTCGGGTTTCACCGCCCGAGCCATCATCATGCACCGGCACTCGGGCCGGAGCGACGCGTGAGTGACGTCGTCGAGGTTGCCGTCGGCGCGGTCGCGCTCCGAGACAACGAGGTCCTGCTCGTCCGCCGGGGGCGGGGCCCGGCGGCGGGGGAGTGGTCGGTGCCGGGGGGCCGGGTGCAGGTGGGCGAGGAGCTGCACGAGGCGGTCGTGCGCGAGGTGGCCGAGGAGACCGGCATCGAGGTGGTCGTGGAGCGGTTCCTCGGCTGGGTGGAGCGCATCGGGGACGCGCACCACTTCGTGATCCTGGACTTTGCGGTGTCGGTGCTCGACCCCGCGCAGACCCCGGTGGCGGGCGACGACGCCGCCGAGGTCGCGTGGGTGTCTCTCGCCGAGTTCGACGGCATGCACCTTGTCGACGGATTGCTCGAGTTCCTCGTCGACCACCACATCCTCGAGTCGACCGAGGCCGTCGACCTCGGTGTCGAGCCGCCCCTGTGAGCCAGGACCCGAAGGCGGCCGACGCGAGCGTGCTCGATCGTGCGTACGGCGACAGCGCCAAGCTGCGGGGCCGCATCGACCTCTACCAGTGGCAGCGACCGCGCTACGACCTGCACGAGATCGTTCCGGAGTTCGCCGACTACACCGACGGCGACCGGGTGCTCGACGTCGGCTGCGGGCCGGGCGAAGCGCTGGCACGGCTCGCGGCGCGGCAGCCGACGTCGACCCTCGTGGGACTGGATCGGTCGGTCGGCATGCTGGCCGAAGCGCGCCGTCGTGAAGGGGGAGCCCGGTGGGCCGCCGGTGACGTCGGGGCGCTCCCGGTCGCCGACGGCGCGGTCGACGTCGTGCTGGCGATGCACATGCTGTACCACGCCCGCGATCCGGCGGCCGCGGTGGCGGAGCTGCGGCGGGTGCTGCGACCCGGCGGTACCGCGGTGGTGTCCACGTTGGGCCCCACCCATCTGGACGGTCTGCGGGAGATCGTCGACGACGCGCTCGCACCGAGCGGGCTGCGGTGGGCTCGGAACCGCGAGCGCTTCGACCCCGGGAGTCTGTTCGCCGCCTTCGCTGACGTCGAACGCCACGAGCTCAACGCCGAGGTGGTCGTCGACGACGTCGCGCCGGTCGTCGACTACGTGGAGACCACCCGCGACTTCTACGACCCGGCCGGCGGATGGGAACCGGTGATCGCGTCGGTGGGGGAGGTGGTGCGATCACGCCTCGATCGTGAGGGGACGTTCCGGATCGTGACCGCAGTGGACGTGTACGTGTGCCGGTGAATCTTCGGACCGAGACGCGAGGAGACGGGGTAACGTCGCAACGTGGGCTGAGCCTCTGACTCGCGGACAGACGTCGCCGTCGGCTCCGACGGCCGTTCCCAGGAGGCTCAGGTATGTCTCAACTTCCACTCGAGGGTCGATACGCGGTCGTCACCGGCGTCTCCCGTCGCATAGGCATCGGCGCGGCGGTCGCGCGACGTCTGACCGACATGGGCGCCGACCTTTTCCTGTGCGGCTGGTCGGTGCACGACGCCGCCCAGCCGTGGGGCGCGGATCCCGACGGCATCGACGTGATGGAAGCTGACTTCCTCGACCCGGACGCGCCCGCGGCCGTCATGGCGGCGGCGGTCGCATCACTCGGTCACGTCGACGTGCTGGTTGCCAACCACGCCCGTAGCGACCACCTGGGTCTGATGGAGACCACCGCCGAGGAGCTGGATGCGCAATGGGCGGTGAACACCCGGGCGACACTGCTCCTCGTGCAGGCGTTCGCGGCGCAGCACGACGGCCGCGCCGGCGGCCGGGTTGTGATGATGACCTCGGGCCAGCACCGGTGGCCGATGCCGGGCGAGCTCGGCTACGTCGCCACGAAGGGCGCCATCCACCAGGTCACCCCACCCTGGCGGCCGAACTGCTCGAGCGGGGGATCACGGTCAACTCCGTGAACCCCGGAGCCACCGACACCGGCTGGGCCACCCCGGAGCAACGCGCCCGAGTGCCGGCGTGGGGCGAGCCGGACGACGCCGCCCGCCTCATTGCCTGGCTCTGCACCGACGATGCCCGGTGGATCACGGGCGAGGTCATCGACTCGACCGGAGGGCCCTGGTAGGTCAGGCGGGGTGGTAGGTGTCGACCCGGACCCCGGACGGGAACGTCTGGGTGTCCGTCAGCTTCCACGCGGTCTTCTTGGTCGTTTCGGGGAACACGCGCAGGCCCGCGCCGATGGTCACGGGGAACACCATCAGCCGGAGCTCGTCGACCAGGTCGTCGAGGAGGGTGTGGACCAAGGTCTTGCTGCCGGCGACCAGGATCGGCCCGCCGTCCTGCGCCTTGAGCGCGGTCACTCCCTCGACCGCGTCGCCCGGCATCACCGTGGTGTTGTTCCAGGCGGGGTCGGTCAGCGTGCTCGACACCACCACCTTGGGCATGCCGTTCATCGTGTCGGCGAACTGGCCGGTGTAGGTCGGCCAGGCGCCGGCGAAGGACTCGTAGGTCGCCCGCACACCGTCCAGCGTCACGAACTCGGAGACGATCAGTGTCCTCATGCCGGTTCCGACGCTATGCCGGGCCGCAACTCATAGGTCGCGCTGGGCGGCGCCACTCCGGCGGCCGCAGGCGGCCGCCTGCGCAACGCCCATAATCCCGGTTATGTCAAGTAGACCAGGATCCCTGAGATTCGGACAGGTCGAACCCTCTCCCCTGAGCCGGGCGGCGCTCCAGGGGTCCTCAGGCGGGCCCACGCCGCTTGATCAGTCGTCGGCGTAGTCGCTCACCGGCGGGCAGGCGCACATGACGTTGCGGTCGCCGTAGGCGTTGTCGATCCGGCTCACCGGTGCCCAGTACTTGTCGGTTCGGGGGGACCCCGCCGGGAACGCGGCCAGCTCCCGCGGGTACGGGTGCGGCCAGTCGTCGATGGCGACGTCGCCGGCCGTATGGGGCGCGTGGCGCAGCGGGCTGTCCTCGACGCTCCACTCCCCCCGCTCGACCCGGGTGATCTCCTCGCGGATCGCGATCATGGCGTCGCAGAACCGGTCGAGCTCGGCCAGGCTCTCGGATTCGGTGGGCTCGATCATGAGCGTGCCCGCGACCGGGAACGACATCGTCGGCGCGTGGAACCCGAAGTCGATGAGACGTTTGGCGACGTCCTCGACGCTGACGTCGGTGTCGTGGGCGATCGGGCGCAGGTCGAGGATGCATTCGTGCGCGACCAGCCCGCCGGGCCCGGTGTAGAGCACGGGATAGTGGTCGCGCAGGCGGTGGGCGACGTAGTTGGCGTTGAGGATGGCGACTTGGGTCGCGGTGAGCAGACCGGAGCCTCCCATCATCGTGATGTAGGCCCACGAGATCGGCAGGATGCCGGCCGATCCCCACGGCGCGGCCGCGATCACGCCCAACCCGCCGTCGGCCGGTCCCGCCTCGGGCCGCTGGCCGTGGCCGGGCAGGAACGGTGCCAGGTGCTCGCGCACCGCGACCGGCCCGACCCCGGGCCCTCCCCCGCCGTGGGGGATGCAGAACGTCTTGTGCAGGTTGAGGTGCGACACGTCGGCGCCGAACTTGCCCGGCTTGGCCACGCCTACGAGCGCGTTGAGGTTGGCGCCGTCGAGGTAGACCTGGCCGCCGTACTCGTGGACGAGCGCGCACACGTCGCCGATCCGCGACTCGAACACGCCGTGCGTCGAGGGGTACGTGACCATGAGCGCGCAGAGCCGGTCGGCGTGCTCGTCGGCCTTCGCCTTGAGGTCGTCGAAGTCGATGTTCCCCTCGTCGTCGGTCGCGACCACCACGACCCGCATCCCCGCCATGGCGGCGCTGGCGGCGTTGGTTCCGTGCGCCGACGCGGGGATGAGGCACACGTCGCGCTCGCCCTCGTCCCGGCTCTCGTGGTACTTGCGGATCGCGAGTAGGCCGGCGAACTCGCCCTGCGACCCGGCGTTGGGCTGGAGCGAGACCGCGTCGTAGCCGGTGGTCTCGCACAGCATGCGCTCGAGCTCGGTGAACAGCTCCAGGTACCCCGCGCACTGGTCGAGCGGTGCGAACGGGTGGAGCCCGCCGAACTCGGGCCAGGTGACCGGGATCATCTCGGCGGTCGCGTTGAGCTTCATCGTGCACGACCCCAGCGGGATCATCGTGCGGTCGAGCGCCAGGTCGCGGTCGGCGAGGCGGCGGAGGTAGCGCAGCATCTCGGTCTCGGAGTGATACCGATCGAAGACCGGGTGGGTGAGGAACTCGGAGGTGCGGGCCAGCCCTTCCGGGATGCCCGCGGGCACGCCGTGCGTATCGAGCTCCTCCACCGACGCCCAGGCGCCGAACGCGCGCCAGACGCGCGCGACCACGTCGGCCGTGGTGGTCTCGTCGAGCGCGACGCCCACGGTGTCGGCGTCGAAGCGTCGGAGGTTGATCCGCTCGGCTCGGGCGGCGGCGACGAACTCGTCCGCCCGCCCCGGCACCCGGACGGTCAGGGTGTCGAAGAAGTGCCGGTTGACGACCTCGAGCCCGGCGGCCCGCAGCCCCTCGGCCAGGATGGCGGTGAGCCGGTGCGTCCGCTGCGCGATGACCCGCAGGCCGTCGGGGCCGTGATACGTCGCGTAGAGCCCGGCGATGACCGCCAGCAGCACCTGCGCGGTGCAGATGTTGCTCGTGGCCTTCTCCCGCCGGATGTGCTGCTCGCGGGTCTGGAGCGCCAGCCGGAGCGCGGGCCGCCCGGCGGCGTCGACCGAGACCCCGACCAGGCGTCCCGGCATGGTGCGCTTGTGAGCGTCGCGGGTGGCGAAGTAGCCGGCGTGGGGCCCGCCGAACCCGAGCGGCACACCGAACCGCTGCGATGAGCCGACCACCACGTCGGCGCCGAGCTCCCCCGGGGCCGTGAGCAGCACCAGCGCGAGCAGGTCGGCTGCGACCGCGACCAGCGCGCCGTGTTCGTGGGCCCGCTCGATGACGGCGCCGAGGTCGGCGCGGATCTCTCCCCCGGTCCCCGGGTACTGCACCAACACACCGAAGACGCCGTCCTGGTGGTCGCGGCCGGGATCGCCCACGACCACGTCGACGCCGATCGGCTCCGCTCGCGTCCGCACCACGTCGATCGTCTGGGGGTGGCACTCGGCGTCGACGACGAACGTGGAGCCCGCTTGCCCGTTGAGCCGGTGGCACATCGCCATCGCCTCGGCGGCGGCGGTGCCCTCGTCGAGGAGCGACGCGTTGGCGAGCTCCATGCCGGTGAGGTCGGCCACCATCGTCTGGAAGTTCAGGAGCGCCTCCAGCCGGCCCTGCGATATCTCGGGCTGGTACGGGGTGTACGCGGTGTACCAGGCCGGGCTCTCGAGCACGTTGCGCAGGATGACCGGCGGCGTGAGCGTCCCCGCGTAGCCCATGCCGATGAGCGAGGTGAACACCTGGTTGCGGTCGGCGAGCTCGCGCAGGCGGGCGAGCGCCTCGGCCTCGTCGATCGGCGCGGGTAGGTCGAGCGGCTCCCGCGACCGGATCGAGTCGGGTACCGCCCGGTCGAGCAGCTCGTCGAGCGACGCCAGGCCGAGCGCGGCCAGCATCGTCGCTTGCTCCTCCGGCGTCGGGCCCACGTGGCGGGCGACGAACCGGTCGGGTTGCTCGAGATCGGGCAAACGCACCGTCGACATCCGCCGGAGCCTATTCCCCGCTCCCGGCCTTACCCGTCTCGACGCACGAACGGAGGCTTGACGACCGTCGCGGCGACGCGGCGGCCCCGCACGTCGACCGAAACGCCGGCGCCGTCGTCGACGTCGGGAGGCAGGAACGCCAGCGCGATCCCCCGCTCGAGCATCGGAGAGAAGTTCCCGCTGGTGACTTCGCCGATCGCCTCGTCGCTGTTGCCGCGCAACACCGCCTGACCCGACCGGGGCACCTGGCGACCGTCGACGAGCAAGCCGTGGAGCTTGCGATGCACGCCGCGTTCGCGCTCGGCCAGCAGCGGGGTGCGACCCCGGAACTCGCCCTTGTCGAAGCGCACTACCCAACCCAGGCCCGCCTGCAACGGGGTGATGCCGGGTCCGAGCTCGTGCCCGTGCAGTGGCAGGCCCGCCTCGAGTCGCAGGGTGTCGCGGGCACCGAGACCCGCCGGCACCAACCCGGCGTCGAGCAGCTTCCGCCACCAGGCCGGCGCTGCCCCCGCGGGGACGTGCAACTCGATGCCGTCTTCACCCGTGTAGCCGGTGCCGGCCACGAACCCTTCGTGTCCGTCGCCAACCCCGTTGTGGAAGGCCGCCGGCCGCACCGCGAACCGGGGAACGGCGGCGAGGTCGGGCGCGATCGGCTCGACCAGCGCCCGGGCCTCGGGGCCCTGCACCGCGACGACGGCGCGGGTGGCGGTGACGTCCTCCACCCGGCACTCGGCTCCGTCGGCGTGCTCGGACACCGCGCGTTCCAGCGCCGCCACCAGTGGCCCGGTGTTGGACGCGTTCGGCATCACGAGGAAGTCGTCGTCGGCCACCCACCAGACGATGATGTCGTCGACCACGTGGGCGTCGTCAGGATCGAGCAGGTGGGTGTACTGCGCCTTCCCGGGGTCGATCCGCCCGAGGTCGTTCGTGAGCGCCCACTGCAGGAGGGGACGCGCCCCGCTCCCCTGCACCCGCACCGAACCGAGGTGCGAGACGTCGAACACCACCGCCCGCTCGCGACAGGCGCGGTGCTCGGCCAGCACTCCCTCGTACTGGATCGGCATCTCCCAGCCGCCGAACGGCACCATGCGCGCGCCGAGCGCCCGGTGCTCGGCGTCCAGCGGGCTGTGACGGAGCGGTCCGTCGACCTCACTCATGCCGCGGCAGCCTAGGTGGCTGTCGTTTCAGGCCGTCTCCGCCTCTCGGCCACCGTCGGTGTCTCGGCGGGGCTCGACGTCGAAGCGCAGCGGTGCGCCTTCGCCGAGCTGCTCGCTCAACTGCGACGGTGCCTCGAGCCCGTACTTCACGAGCAGGTGGAGGTAGTCGCGCTGGTACAGGACCTTCACCCGCACGTCGGGGTACAGCTCCCGGAGGCGGCGCGCCTTGCGGTTCTTCTTGGTCACAAGCTTCTGGTTGAGCGTGGTGATCTCGATGTAGAGGTCGTAGGCCGGCAGGTAGAAGTCGGGCGTGAACGCCTGCGCCGGTCGGCCCTCGCCGTCGGTCTCGAGCGTGAAGGTGCGGGGCTCGTACTCCCACGCGATCCCGTAGAAGTCGAGCAGTTTCGCGAACTGGCGTTCCGAGTTGTGCGCGAAGCGCACGTCTTCGTGGGGCAGGCGATCGTCGGTCATCCCGCTCCGCCCACCCGGCGGCTATCCGCTCTCGACCCGCCGGCCGCGCTCGGCCGGCGACGCGGCGACGTCGTCGGGGGTCAGCTCGTGGATGCTGGCCTCGAGCTCGTCGACGACCTGGCCCAGCGACACGATGTTGAGCACACCCTGGCCGTGCCGCACGACGTCGACGAGCGCCTCACCGTCGCGCGCAAGCACGGAGTTGGCGCCGTTGAGCACGAGACTGGCCGACGCCCAGTCGTCGCCGCGGTCCCCGCGGAGATACTCGATCGCCTTGCGCGCGGTCTGGAGCTTGACGCCCGCGTCGATGAGGTTCTTGATGACCTTCAGCCGGACGAGATCGCGGTAGGAATAGCGGCGTTGGGTGCCGCTGCCGTGCGCGTCGGCGAGCGACGGCCGGACCAGGTCGGTGCGGGCCCAGTAGTCGAGCTGCCGGTAGGAGATGCCGACGATCTTGCACACCTGGGGACCGCCGAAGCCGACCTCGTCGCCGTTCCCATCCAGGAGCGAGCCCTGGGTCATCCGAGGGGGCTGGTTGCGGCTGGCGGTGGTGCCCATGAGGAAGTCCTCGCTCTGGAAGGCCCGAATCACACGGCGGTAGTTACGGGGGTGTCGACGGTACCGCCCCCTCCCCCGGGCGTCAACGACACCGGCCGGACGACCCTGACGGCAGAACGCCGGCGCCTAGAGGCGGGCGAAGAGGAACTGGCTGACCGCCGCCACGGCCTGGTTGGGGTCGGCCGTGAACCCGTGGTTCTCGCCGCTCGAGCGGGGGTCGAGAACCGCGATGTCCCCCACCAGGTTGGCCTTGTCGGCGGTGTCCTGCGCGCACGTGAAGGGCACGCCCGTGTCGGCGGTGGCGTGGACGAGCAGGGCGGGGCCCTCGCCGCCGTCGATCCAGGAGAGGTCGAGCGCGCACCCCTCGAGTGCGATCGCGACGGCAACGTCAGACGGGTAGCCGGGGTTGCCGCTGGTTCCGACATCGGTCTCGTCATAGTCGACGGCGAGGGCGGTCATGCCGCCGGCCGAGATGCCGACGGTGGCGATAGGAGCTCGGCGTCGCCGGCGGCGAAGGGCGGGTGGTAGTCGAACGTGCTGCCTTCGCGGACCCGGTACTCGACCATCGCAACCACGTACCCGCGGCGGGCAAACCGCGACGCGTACTCCGGATGGGGTGGCTCGGCCTTGTTGCCGCCGATGAAGCCGCCCCAGTGCAGCCAGACGAGCAGGGGTCGGGCCGCGGCGGTGTCGCCGGCGGGCTCGTACACGTCGAGCCGGAGCTTCTGGGTGGCACCGTGCTCGTCGGGCGCCTGCCCGTACACCAGATCGCATTCGACGGGTGAAGACGGGATCCCGGTACCGCTGCGTACCGAGCGCTTCACCGCCGGTGGGTGTCTCGCGGCATGGCGGAGGAGGGGGCGGGGGCGGCTTGCCCGGCTGGCAGCCGGCCAGGAGCGCGCCGGTTCCCAGCACCAGGACGACGAGCAACCCACCAAACGCGGCGCATAGCTCCCGAGATCCAGGTCGTTACTGGGCGAAGTCCTCGGGACGTACGTTCTCGAGGAACTCGCGGAACTCCTCGACCTGCTCCTCTTCCTCGTCGCTCTCGAAGAGCACCCCTGCCTCCTCGAGCACGGCTTCGTCGGCGAAGATCGGCACCTGGTCCTCGTAGCGCACGGCCAGGGCGATGGCGTCGGAGGGCCGGGACGAGATCCGATAGTTGGTCCCGTCGCTGGCGAGCTCGATCTCGGCGAAGAACGTCCCGTCGTGGAGCTCGGTGATCTCCACCCGCTGGAGCTCGATCGACATGTCGTCGAGCACGGTCTTGAACAGGTCGTGGGTCATCGGCCGCGGCGTCTCCATGCCCTGGAGCGCGTAGACGATCGCGGTCGCCTCCGGGGGCCCGATGAAGATCGGCAGGTAGCGCTGACCCTCTTCCTCGCGCAGGAGGACGATCGGCTGGTTGGTCGGAACCTCGACTCGGACTCCCACCAGGGAAAGACGGATCACGGCGCCTCCGACTCGACGCCCTCACCCTACCATCGGCCTTCCCCGGTACCGGTGCGCCTGGATGTGGCCCGATCAGCTCGATTTCGCGTCGCCCCGGCCGTAGAGCTCGGTGACGTACGCGTCCGGGCGCGCACCCACGACGTCCCGGTCGGCCTCGACGACGTAGGGCACGTTGCGGTACAGGTCGGCGAAGTGCAGCCCGTACCCGAGGACGAACACGTCGGGGATCTCCTCCCCCACGTAGCGGGCCCGCAACGGCACGATCCGGCGCACCGGCCGGTCCAGCAGCGTGCAGACCTCGAACCGCCGCGGTCCGAGGTCGCGCAGGTGGCCGAGCAGATACGCGAGCGTGAGGCCGGTGTCGACCATGTCCTCGACGAGGACCACGTCCCGACCCGCGATCTCGAGATCGAGGTCCTTGAGGATGCGGACCCGCCCCGAGTCGGGCGCGTACCGCGAGATCGCGAGGAAGTCGACGGTTACGTCGATGTCGGTGATCGCACGCGCGAGGTCCGACAGGAAGATCATCGCTCCCTTCAGTACGCCGACGAGCACGACTCCTTCGGGGTGGTCGGCGGTGATCTCGCCGGCCAGCCGGCGCACGATGTCGCCGAGGGCGGCCCGATCGAGCAGGACCGCGGGAGACACCGCGGTCACTCGGTCAGCGACTCGCGCAGCGCGGTCACGAGCAGCGCCGCCCGCAGGTTCCGCCCCAGCCGGGCCAGCTCGCCCAGCTCACCCTGGGCCTTCGCTCGCGCCTCCGGGTTGCGCTGGCGCAGGTAGCGCAACAGCACCTGCTCGAACAGGTCGGCCTCCCGTTCGGCGAAGTGCTTGTACATTCGCAGGTGCCGGGCCTCGAACCCGTGCCGGTAGAACTCCAGCGCGGTGCGGGCGATGGTGAGGCCCTCCTCGTCGAACAGCTCCTGCTCTCCTACCCGCGAGTAAGGGGTGAGGAGCCCGAACGACTCGAGCTCGGCGACCTGCTCGTCGTCGAGACCGGCCGCCCGGCCCAGCTCGGCGCGGGTCAGGCTGATCCCCCCGGACGAGACTTCCCGCGCCTCCGGCTCGGACTGCTCCTCGGTCTCGACCGGGGCGGGCTGGCCGGGGGCGCCGCTGCCGTTCCCGTCGGACGGCGGGGCGGCGGGCTCGGGCAGGTGAGCAGCCGCGGGCAGGTCGCCGTCTTCGAGCCCGTCGAGGCGCTGCTTGATCACCTTGAGCGGGAGGAAGTGCTCCTTCTGCTGGTACAGGATCCAGCGCAGGCGGGCGACATCGGCGTCGTAGAACTTGCGGTAACCCGACGGCGTGCGCTCGGGGTCGATCAGCCCCTGGCTCTCGAGGAAGCGGATCTTCGAGATCGTGATGTCGGGGAACTCGTCGCGGAGGTGCTCGAGCACATCGCCGATGGAGAGGTGCGGCGTCTCCGCGCGTGTGCTCATGTCCTCACGGTCCTACCTCGGCGGCGCCGCCGACGAGGAACGTGAGCACGAACCGTCCCACCTGGAGCTCGTCGAGGTAGTGCAGCGGCGCGCTCTCGACCCGCTCGTGGTTCACGTACGTGCCGTTCAGCGAGCCGACGTCGCTGACCTCGTAGCCGCCACCCCCGAGACGGCGCACGACGGCGTGGCGTCGCGACACGGTGATGTCGTCGAGGAAGATCTCCGAGTCGGGGTGACGACCCACCGCGATCGCGTCGTCGTCGAGGAGGTAGCGGCTCCCGGCGTTGGGGCCGCGCCGGACGACCAACATGCCCATCCCGACGGGCAACTCGGCCAGCGCGCTCCCGAGCTCCTCGTCGAGCTCGTGACGCTCCTCGAGCGCGGCCAGGCTGGCGGTGGTGTCGTCCGGTCCGCCACCCGCCGAGAGCGGCGCCCCGCACGAGGAGCAGAAGTTGGCGCCGGCCTCGTTCGCGTGACCGCAGCGCCGGCAGGTCATTTCGCCCAGGTTACTCGACCAGGTTGACGCGGCAACGGCCCGCTACCCAACGACTGAGCCGCCAACGGCGATGGTGAACCGCACGTCGAGGGCCTCGGCGAAGCCGGCCATGATCGCGTCGGCGACGGTGCGCGGATCGACCGGCGCGCCGAGCTCCCGCAGGGTCACGGTGGCGGCCCGCAGTCGGGCGCGGCCGTCGTGGTCGGCGGCGCCGCGCAGCAGGTCGGTTTCGTCGAACGCGAGGCGATCGAGGAGCAGCGCGCCGTGCTGGAGCACGACACCGTCGCGCTGCACCTGCGCCGAGCCGCACAGCTTCCGGTCCCCCACTCGGAGGTCGGCGCCTTGTTGGCCGGCAAAGCAGACCGGTCCGGCGGGACCACCGGCGCGCGCCACCGCGGCCTCGACGTCGAGGTGGCCCAACCCGGCCGTCAAACCGCCGGCGAGCAGTCGGTACACCGCGTCGACGCTCGCACTGGCCTGCGGTCGGGGCATCGCCACCGCGTAGGTGAGGTCGGAACCGTGGAGTAGCGCCCGCCCTCCGGTGGGCCGGCGCACGATCTCCACACCGAGGGCGCGGCACGCGGCGCGATCGACGTCGTCGGCAGGCTGGAAGCGACCGAGCGAGAGCGCCGGGGGCGACCAGCGGTACAGGCGGAGCGCGGGCGAGGCGCCCGCCACGACCTCGCCGAGCAGTGCGAGGTCGGCCGCCATCTGCCCGGCGGCATCGAGCTCGGTCGCGACGTCGTCGACCAACCGCCAGGTCGCGGGCACGGTCCGGTCTATTGCTCCTCGACGAGCCGGCGATAGGCGGCCGCGTCCATCAGGCTGTCGAGCTCGGACGCGTTCGCCATCTCGATCACGAAGATCCAGCCGTCGCCGTAGGGGTCTTCGTTGAGCTTCTCCGGCGCTCCGTCCAGGGCCTGGTTGACTTCGGCGACGCTGCCGCCCACCGGGGCGTAGATGTCGCTCACCGACTTGGTCGATTCGACCTCGGCGCAGCGCGCCATCGCGGCGACGTTCGCCCCGACCTCAGGGAGCTGCACATACACGACGTCGCCCAGCGCATCCTGCGCGTAGTCGGTGATCCCGACCCGGGCGCGGTTGCCGTCGACCGCGACCCACTCGTGCTCGGCGCTGTATCGGAGCTGCTCCGGGTAGTTCATGCGCGCCGAACTCTAGCGGCGCGAAGGCCTGCCATCCGTAGACTCGACCCGTGAATTGCGCGGGAGCGGCGAGCGTTCCGAAGGACGGCGGGCCGGTACCCTGCCCGCCGAGCGAGCGCGACCAAGAAGGTCAGTCGGTGGGTCGGCCGACCAACTCGACCAACCGCTTCGGCGCCAACGCGCAGTAGCTCTCGGTGAGGAGCTCCGCGACCTCGTCCCAGTCGACGACGGCGTCGAGCACCATGCCGACTTCGTCCGCCCGCCACCTGGGCCCGAAGAAGGGGTGGCCGGCATTGCGGAGCGCGTTGAGCTCTGGCCCCGACGACCGGAACATCATCACGGTGATCGGGCCGTTCGTCCCCGCCGCCCGGGCGTACGCCGGCGGCCACCCCGAGTCGATCGTGAGAACGTGCGCGAAGGTCCGCGTGCGGATCCGCCAGCGCGTCCCCACCCACGCCGGCTCTTCGTACGCCTCGGGCAGCCCGAGGCACACCGAGCGGAGCTTGGCCACGATCTCGAGCGGGACGTCCGCGTGCTCCGCCACCCGTCCCTTCGCTACAGCTTCGTCGATGATGCGATGTCGTGTTGGAACACTTGGGCATCACGGATGGCCGCCGTCTGCGCCGATGACGGCCCCGCGCCCCTGAATCTCTCCACGGCTGCGACCGACTCCCACTGCTCGTACACGTTGATGCGGTCGGGCTCGATCGGATCCGGCGCGATATGGAAGTCGACGCAACCCTCGGCTTCCCGCGCCGCCACGATCACCTCTCGGCAGTCGCGGACGTAGGCGTCGCGATCAGCCTCGTCGACGTAGATGGCCCCGGAGACGATAATCACGCCGAGATGTTCGCACAACATCCCGAACGTGGGCGTCCTTCGCCCTACCGCACCACCTGGCGGATGCGCTTGGCGTACTCCTGCGCGATGCGGCGGGCGTCCTGGTCGCTGCCCGCCTCGGCCCAGACATGGGTGACCGCGTCCTCGGGATCGGGGAGCACGAGCGCCCACCCGTCGGGGAAGAGCACCTTCACCCCGTCGACGAGCACGACCTCCTCCCCCGCCGCCTGCTCCACCATCTCGCGCATGACTAAGCCCTTGCGTTCCCACGGGGTGGCGACGGTCTCGTGGGCCACGTGCACCCGACGCAGCTGCCGCACGAACGACGACAGTGACTGGCCGGTCTCGGCCAGGAGGTCGAGCACCTTCACCAGTGTGGCGGAGGCGTCGAAGGCGGGCATGAAGTCGGGCCAAATGAAGCCACCGTCGAGCGAGCCCGCGAACTCCACCTCGCCCGTCGACGCGACCTCCATGAGGTGGGCCGGGGACAACTTCGTCCAGGTGATCTTGGCGCCGTGCTCGGCCGCGATCCGTTCGGCCTCGCGGCTCGCCGACACCGGCAATGCGATGCATGCCCCCGGGTGCGCCAAGGCCACCAGCGCGACCAGGGCGAGCAGCCCCTGCTCGGGCCGGAGCACGACCCCTTCGTCGTCGATCAGAACGGCGGTCTCGCCGTCGGGGTCGACGACCAGCCCGAGGTGACTGCCGGACGCCCGGACGAGATCCGAGATCCGGGCGGCGCGCGCGGTGGGCTCTTCGAAGGCGGCCGTGGCCGACGCGGTGCTGGCGAACGGGTTCACCGCGAGCACCTCGGCGCCGATCTTGGCCAGGACGCTCGGCATCACGATCGACGACGCGCCGAACGAGTAGTCGAGCACCACCTTGAACGCCCGCTCCCGCAGCCGCTCGGCGTCCACGCTGCGTTCGAGGGCGGCGGTGTAGAACTCCAGCGACCGGGGCGGGAAGACGATGTCGCCGATGTCGCCGGCGAACGCCCGGCGATAGTCCTCGCGGTAGAGCAGGCGCTCGACCTTGCGCTGCGTCGACTCGTCGATGTCACGGCCGTCGCTGTCGAAGAACCTGACTTCGACGCTGTCGGGCTCCCCCGGCGCCAGCCTCACCGTGATGCCGCCTTGCGACTGACCGTTGCGCACCTGGAAGCGGGTGAGCGGGACGGTGGCCAGCTCGACGTCTTCGACGTTCGCCCCGGCGAGATTCAGGCCCCCGATGAGCGCCCGCTTCAGCGCCCGGGCGATGCGGCTGGTGTCGCGGCTCGTCGTCACGACCGAGCCCTTCTTGAGCGCGGTCCCATACGCCATGGCGAGTCGGACTGCGACCTCGGGCGTCACGTCGACGTTGGCGAGGCCCCGCACGCCCCGGCGACCGAACAGCGTCCGGATACCGCGGCTCTCCCACACGATCGACGAGTTCACGACCGCGCCGGCGTCGACCGTCTTGAACGGGTAGATCTTCACGCCCGGGTTGATGACGGCCCGCTCCCCGACGAAGCACTCGTCCCCGACCACGACGCCTTCCTCGACGCGGGCGTGGTCGCGCAGGTCGGTCCGGCGGCCGATGACGCAACCCCGGAGGCTGGTGCTCGTTCCCGCGTACACGTGGTCGTGGCAGACGGCACGCTCGAGGAAGGCGTCGGGCTTCACGACCACGTCGGTGCCCAACACCGTGTACGCCTTGAGGTGCGCGCCGGCTTCGATGCGGCAGTTGTCGCCGATCACGACCGGGCCTTCGATGCGGGCGTCGGGGTCGACATCGGCGTTCTCCCCCAACCAGACACCCTCGCCCATCCGGAAGCCGTCGATCTCGACGCTCACCCGCTGGTCGAGCACGTCCTGGTGCGCCCGCAGGTACGCGTCGAGCGTCCCGACGTCCTCCCAGTAGCCGTCGACCACCTGGCCGAGCAGCGGCAGCCCCTTCGCCAGCACCTTGGGGAAGACGTCGGCGGCGAAGTCGACGACCTCGCCTTCGGGGATGAAGTCGAAGACGCTCGGCTCCAGGACGTAGATGCCGGTGTTGGCCGTGTCGGAGAACACCTGGCCCCAGGTGGGCTTCTCGAGGAAGCGCTCGACCGAGCCATCGGGGCGGGTGATCACGATCCCGAACTCGAGCGGGTTCTCCACCCGCTTGAGCGCGATCGACGCGAACGCGCCGGCGGCGCGGTGCGCCTTGACGAAGGCCCCGAGGTCGATGTCGGTGAGCACGTCGCCGGAGATCACGAGGAAGGTGTCGTCGAGCTCCTCCGACGCGTTGCGGACCGACCCGGCGGTGCCGAGGGGGGTCTCGTCGGTGGCGTAGCGGAGGCGGACGTCGAAGTCGGAGCCGTCGCCAAAGTAGTTGCGGATCTGGTTGGCGAGGAACGCCACTGTGACGACGATGTCGTCGAAGCCGTGCTGGGCCAGGAGCCGCACGATGTGCTCCATCATCGGCCGGTTGACGAGCGGCATCATCGGCTTGGGCTGGTTGCTCGTCAGCGGCCGCAGCCGGGTGCCCTCGCCGCCCGCCATGATCACCGCCTTCACCGGGCGACCTCCGCGGCGCGCGCGGCCCGACCCTCGCTCAGTGCCCGGCGGGCCAGCGGGACGTACATCCCCGCGGCCCAGTAGCTCAGGGCGAGGCCGCCGATGGTGAAGCACCAGGTCCCCACGAGGAGCAGCGTCCGTCCAACGCTGTCGCCGATGGCGTCGACGAGCAGGAACCCCGGCAGGGCGAACATCAGCGCCAGTGTCCCCGCCTTGCCCGCCCATTGCACATCGATGCGGCGGGCGCCGGCCGCGGCCAGCGCGAGCACGGCCACGCTGATCACCGCCTCGCGCACCAGCACCACCCACCCGACCCAGAGCGGGACGCGGCCGTCCACGATCAGCGCGACCGCCGCGGCCACCAGGAGCACCCGATCGGCGGTCGGATCGAGCACCTTGCCGACTTCGCTCGCCTGGTCGAACTGGCGGGCGATCCATCCGTCGACCCAGTCGGTGGCGCCGAGGACGCCGAGCAGAATTGCCGCCGCCACGGGCCGGTTCTCGCTCAGCAGAAGCCAGAGGAACCACGGGACGCACGCCAAACGGCCGATCGAGATCGCGTTGGGGATCGTGACCACACGGTTGGGGCCGCGACTGGAGCCCGGCACGATACTCAGCGTAGGTGGTCGCTCAGGTGTCGAAGTTGCCGCCTTCCCTGGTCGCGCTCGCTCGGCGGCACGGTGCCTGCCGCCGCCCTTCGGGCCACTCGCCGCTCCCGCGCAATTCACGACGTGGTCCCGCGATGGCAGGCCTTAGAGCAGTCCTCCGTACGCTCCTCCGTCGACCGGGATCGCCGCGCCGGTGACGTAGCGGGCGTGCTCCGAGCAGAGGAACGCGGCGACCGCGCCAAAGTCCTCCGCCCGGCCGAGCGTGCCCGAGGGCACGGTCGCGGCCGCCGCCGCGGGCTCGCCGCCGTGGAGCTCGCGGATCCGCTCGGTGTCGTGCAGCCCGGGTTGGAGCGAGTTCACCGTCACGCCGTCGCCGGCGACCTCGCGGGCGAGCGTCTTGAGGAAGCCGGTGACGCCGGCCCGGGCGGTATTCGAGAGGATGAGCTCGGCGATGGGCTGGCGGACCGCGATCGAGGTGATCGCGACCACCCGGCCCCAGCCCTGCGCCTGCATGGCCGGCACCGCCGCGTCGCACATCGCGATCACCGACAGGCAGTTGAGCTCGATCGCAGCCACGTACTGCTCGAGCTCGGTGGTGGCGAATGTTCCCGGCGGCGGGCCCCCGGCGTTGGTGACGAGGATGTCCACACCTCCGAGCGCATCGTTGGCGGCGGCGACGAATGCGGCCGCCGACGTGGGAGCAGACACGTCCGCGACCAACGGCACCGCGTCGTGGCCGATTTTGCGGGCGGCGTCCTCGATCGTCTCGGGCGTGCGGCCGCACATCGCGACGTGCACACCCTCGGCCGCCAGCGCCGCGGCCGCCCCGAAACCGAGCCCCCGGCTGGCGGCCGCGACCGCGGCGCGCTTTCCCCTGATCCCGAGGTCCATCAGCCGTGGATCGATCCGTCGGTGTCGCGCAGCGACGGGGCGGGTCGCCCGGTGCGCAGGGCGATGATCTCGGCGCAGATGGCGATGGCGGTCTCCTCCGGCGTGCGGGCGCCGATGTCGAGCCCGATGGGCGCCATGACCCGGCTGATGGCGTGCTCGTCGACCCCGGCTTCCCGCAGGCGCGCCAACCGGTCGGCGTGGGTGCGCCGCGATCCCATTGCGCCGATGTAGCCGGCACCGGTCTCGAGCGCGCCGACCAGCGCGGGCACGTCGAACTTGGCGTCGTGGGTCAGCACGCACACCGCGTCGCGCGGCCCCAGCTCAGGGCCGATCTTGGCCAGATGCCGGTCGGGCCAGTCGTTGACGACGTCGTCGGCGTCCGCGAATCGCGCCCGGGTGGCGAAGACCGCGCGGGCGTCGCACACGGTCACGCGGTAGCCGAGCACCTTGCCGGCCTTCACCAACGCGGCGGTGAAGTCGACCGCGCCGAAGATGACCATGCGAGGGGGTGGGGCGAACGACTCGATGAAGACACTGACCTCGTGCTCGCGGGCCTCGCCGTGCGCGCCGTAGTGCCGCGTCGTGGTCAGGCCGGACTCGAGCTCGCCCCGAGCGTCCCGGGCCACGACGCGATCGAGGTCGGGGTCACCCAGCGTGCCGACGGGGGCGACGACCGGCCGGACCAGGAGCTTCGCCCCGATCGTCGGACCGGCCGTGACGGTCGCGAGCGCGACCGGTTCCTCGGCTCGCAGCGCGTCGCGGAGCAGCCCGTAGATCGAGTCGCTCATGGCCTACCAGTCGAGGGGCTCGACGAACACGTGGATCGTGCCCCCGCAGGTCAGCCCGACCGCGAACGCCTCGTCGTCGGAGTACCCGAAGCTCACGACGCCCCGGTCGTGGGTGCCCGCCAGCACCGCCAGGGCCTCCTCGACCACCGCGCCCTCGACGCACCCGCCCGAGACCGACCCGGCCACCTCGCCGGTGTCGCTCACGGCCATGGTCGCGCCCGGGTCGCGCGGCCCCGAGCCTTCGACACCCACGACGCGCGCGACGGCGACGCGGCGGCCGTCGCCGCGCCACCGCTCGATGTCATCCAAGACTTCCTTCATCGGGCGATGACCTGGGCGAGATGTTCGAGTGAGGCGAGCGAGTGTCCCTCCACGAACTCGTCAACATGCGGAAGGGCCGCTGCCATCCCGCCGGCGAGGGGCGCGAATCCCGGTGACGCCTTCAGCGGGTTCACCCAGACGACGCGGTGCGCCACCCGGGCGAGTCGCGTCATCTGCTCCCCCAGCTGGCTCGGGTCGCCCCGGTCCCACCCGTCCGACACGATCACGACCACCGCGCCGCGCGCCATGCCCCGAACACCCCACCGGTCGTTGAATTCCTGCATGCCCGCCCCGAGGCGGGTGCCGCCGGACCAGTCGGGCACGCGGCGGGCGGCCGAGGCCAGGGCGGCGTCGGGATCGCGTGACGACAACTCGCGCGTGATGCGGGTGAGTCGGGTCCCGAGCGCGAACGCCTCCACGCGAGCCCGACCGGCGACAGCCGCGTGCAGGAAGCGCAGGATCGCCCGGGCGTACGGCTCCATCGACCCGCTGACGTCGCACAGGAGCACGATCCGGCGGGGGCGCTCCGTCGGCACCAGGGCCGGGCGCTCGATGGGCTCGCCCCCGGACCGCAGCGATCGGCGGACAGTTCGGCGCAGGTCGGGGTGGGCGTGGCGCCGGCGCGACCGCCGCACCGGGCGTCGCCGCCGCGACCGGCGCATCGCACCCGCGAGTCGGAGGTCGCGCATGACCCGGCGCGCCTCCTCGAATTCGGTGTTGCTGTACGTCGCGAAGTCGCGCGTGCGCAGGACCTCGGCCGGGCTCCATCGCACCGCCTGGAGCGGGCCCGCGGGTGCCTCGCCGGTGTCGTGCTCTCCCGGCGCATCGGCCGCGAGGCCGAGCGGGACCTCGGCGCTCGCCGGCTCCACGCCTTCGCCCGCGCCCTCCCAGAACGCCGCGAACGCCCGGTCGTAGGTGGGGACGTCTTCGGGCCGGTGCACCAGCGTGACCCGGCCGGCCCAATACACCGACGCCCGCCGGCCCATGCCCGCGGCTGCCAGCGCCTCGGCGTACGCGACCGTGCTCCCGGCGGTGACGTCGAGGCCGAGTGCGCGCAGGACACGCGCGAACGCGACCGCGGGGCGGGCCGCGTCGGGCGGGTCTTGCGCGACCGTGAGCTCAGGCACCAGTCCCCGCGGCGACAATCGTCTCGAGGTGCGACCGCACCCGCTCCTGGTCCTCGCGGTACTTGAGGACCGTGCCGAGGGTCAGGTCGACCGCGGCCTCGTCGATCTTCGTGCGCCCCAGCGCGGCGAGGGCGTGGGCCCAGTCGATCGTCTCGGCCACGCCCGGCGGCTTGTAGAGCTCGACCGCCCGCACTGCTTCGACTGCCCGAGCGACTTGGCGGGCGAGCTCGGCCGGGACCCCAGGGGCCCGCACCCGCAGGATCGCGAGCTCGCGCTCGAAGTCGGGGTGGCCGATCCAGTGGTACAGGCAGCGCCGCTTGAGGGCGTCGTGCACGTCGCGGGTGCGGTTGGAGGTGACGACGACGACCGGTGGGGTCTCGGCGCGGAACGTGCCCAGCTCGGGCACGGTTATCGCATAGTCCGAGAGGATCTCGAGCAGGAACGCCTCGAACTCGTCGTCGGCCCGGTCGACCTCGTCGACGAGCAGCACCGGCGGCACCGCGGCCTCGTACGCGATCGCCCGCAGCAGCGGCCGGCGGACCAGGAACTGCTCGGAGTACAGCTCGTCCTCCACGACCTTGGCGCCGCTCGCCTCGACCGCCCGAAGATGCAGGAGCTGGCGCGAGTAGTCCCATTCGTAGACGGCCTGGCCGGCGTCGATGCCCTCGTAGCACTGGAGGCGCACGAGCTCGCCGCCGGTCCAGCGGGCCAGCACCTTGGCGACCTCGGTCTTGCCGACGCCGGCTTCGCCTTCGAGCAGCAGCGGGCGCCGGAGGGTCAGCGCGAGGAAGATCGCGGTCGCGAGCCCCTCGTCGGCCAGGTATTGGTGGTCGGCGAGCGCGGCTCGGACTTCGTCCACGCTCGTTACCGACGACGTTGTCATGACCAGCGATGGTACTTGGCGCTTGCTGACGTTCGGTGCGCTACAAGCCGAGCGCGGCGCCTTCGGCACGCGGGTCGGTCGCGACGAGGTACCCGTTCGGCGTCGGCGCGATCGCGTGCGCGAGGCCCATGCCCGAGTCGTGGGTGCCGACCTCTCGCACTGTGTGCCCACGGGCGCGCAGTCCATCGATGATGTCGGGACCGGCGGCTTCCTCGACTCGCAGGTAATCGCTGCCCCAGTCGATCCGGAAGCGGGCGGCGTCGAGCGCCGCCTGGGGATCGAGGTCGTCGTGGAGCATGCGCACGAGCACCTGGACGTGCACCTGCCCCTGGGCATCGGCGCCTTCGCTCCCGAAGACGAGCCGGGGCGTGCCGTCGTGCAGCGCGAGGGCGGGGATCAGCGTGTGCATCGGGAGCTTGGACGGCGCCAGCGCGTTCACGTGCGACGGGTCCAGCGTGAACGACGTGCCCCGGTTGTTGAGGTTGATGCCCCAGTCCGGGACGTGCACCCCGGAGCCGAACGCGAGGAAGTTCGACTGGATGAGACTCACGAGCAGGCCGTCGCCGTCGGCGGCGCAGAGGTACGCCGTTCCGCCGGTGCGCGCCGCGTTGGCTGCCGGCGGTGCGGCTCGGTCGGGGTCGATGCGGGCGCGCCGGTCGGCGACGCGCTCGTCGGCGAGGAGCGCCTCGACCGGCCCGCGCATGGCGTCGGGATCGGTGACCTGATCGTCGCGGTCGGCGAGGGCCAGTTTCAGCGCCTCCACCAGGAGGTGCTGGCGAGCGGCGCCGTCGTCCGGGAGGTCGAGCCCGTCGAGGATGCGCAGCGCCTCGAGCGGCGCGACGCCCTGCGTCTGGGGCGGCAGCTCCGCCACCTCCAGGTCCTGATAGGCGGCGCGCAGTGGCGGGGCGAACCGGCCCTCGTGCCGGGAGAGATCGTCGGCGGTGAGGACGCCGCCCGCGGCCTGCACGCTGGCGGCGATCGCCGCGGCGATCGGGCCGCGGTAGTAGGCGTCGGCGCCGTCGGTGGCCAGGGTCTCGATGGTGCGGGCCAGGCCCGGCTGCCGCAACCGGACGCCGGTGTCGGCCGCGCCGTAGGTCGTGGTCCACTCGGGGGAGTGGGCGTACAGACCGCGGCACGCCCGGAAGTAGTTGCCCGCCCACGGGCCGACCTCGAACCCCTCCCCCGCGTAACGAAGCGCGTGGCCTGCGAGCGTGCCGAACGAGCGGGTGCCCCAGCGCTCGAGGAGTGCGAACCATCCCGCGGGCGCGCCCGGCACCGTGATCGTGTCGGGGCCGAGGAGCGGCATGGTCGCGTGCTCGGCGCGCACCGTGTCGGGCGAGAGCCCCGCGGGTGACCGCCCCGACCCCAGGTAGCCGGCGAGCTCGCCGTCCCACACGATCGCGAACAGATCACCGCCGTAGCCGCAGAAGTAGGGCGCGACCACGCCGAGGGCGAGGTTGGCCGCCACGATCGCGTCGACCGCGTTCCCGCCTTCCGCCAGCGTTGCGAGGCCCGCGGCCGAGGCCAGGTAGTGCGGCGTCGCCACTCCCGCGCGGGGAAATCGCCTCGCCTCGGCCATGGACCGGCGAGGCTAGGCCGCACGGCGCTGCCCATCCCCGAACCCGGCGGGTTGGGCTGGGAGACTTGCTCGCGACCGGGTTTGAGGGTGTCACGGGTTGGGCAGAGGGACCGCCATGGAGCGTCTGGAATCTCCCCGTTCGGAGCATTTCCCCGGGCGCTGCGCCCTGTGCGAATGGCGCCCGGAGTGGGAGGTCGGGGGCGACCCCCCCGGGCACGCCGATCTGCAGTGGGCCGCTCACACCCGGCTGACGCATCCGGTGATGGCCGACTGGCTCGCCTCCCGGCGGTCGCCTCGAGACCGGAACTAGCTCGGCCGGCGCGCCGCTGACTGGTCGGGCCTAGCTGGTCGGGCTGGCGGGACTCGAACCCGCGACCTTCGGTCCCCCAGTCTCCTCGCGACCGTCCCGGGCGTCCGATCGCGTCCATGAGGTGCGTCGTGACCTGCGCAACGTTCCGCTCGCTATGAACGCCTATCGGTGTTTCCGTCCGCGTCCGGTAGTTCCTGTGACACATTCGTGACACATCTCGGCGGGTAGGTCGGCCGGCTTCAGCGCCACCTCAGTCATCGGTCCTCAGTCATCGGAACTCCTGCGCCGACAGACTGAATACGACGGTCTACGCGCGGCGCACGAGGAGCGCGGCGGTCGTCGCGAAGGAGGCGATGCTGCCACTCCGAGATTGGCTCGCGTCCACCCTTTCGTCCTTCCGTGGCGCCGGTCACCATCCCTAATAGGGCGCCCGGTTCGTGATCATTGGCGTGACCATCGACTAGGCAGGAAACTCCTACTAGCCGACGGGTTCGTCGTCGGTCTGGCGCTCGACCGTGATGCTGCACATGTAGCCGCCGCCGGCATAGGGGTACGCAAGCTCGGCCGAGCCGGTACCGCGCTCGACGGGAATCTCGGTGATCGTGCAAATAGCCCCGTACCAAAAGCCGGTGAGTTCGTCGACGCCCAGCCGGAACTCGCCGTCTTCGAATGTGCCGGAATAGCGCAGACCCCCGGACGCCGGGACCGTGACCGTGATCCCGTCGGCGGTGGTGCAGGTTTCGGACCCCGACGCCTCGATGGTGCCGGTGACCTTGTCCTTGGCGACTGCGAGCGTGACGGTGCCGTTCTCCTCGCCGGTGCAATGGGTCCCGGCGCTGTCAGTTCCGTCATTTGTCGCCGTGAACGGGCCTTTCCAGGTCTGGCACTTGGGGAGCTTCTTGCCTTGGTCCTTGAGGTACTGCTCGATCGCCTCGCCGATGCGCGTAATGAGTTGCTGGTCGATGCGCTGGACGACGTTGACGTCGACGCCGGGGACGCCGCCCACCATCATCGTGCCGTCACGCCCGTTCTTGGGCGCCCCGTTCTTGCGGTCGTCGCCCAGGCCCATGAGGTGCCCGAACTCGTGGGCGACGACGGTCGGGGCCGCGTCGACGGGGATCGCCCCGTCGCGGTCGTTCTCGAGTGAGCCGGTACTGTCGCCGGTGGTGCGGTTGCGACTGGTCTCCTTGGTCCCGTCGAAGCCGGTGCCCTCGAAAGTCAAGCCGCCGGTCGGCGCGGCGACGAGGATGCGGTGATTGCCCTTCTTGGAATCGAAGTCGTTGCCGCGGGCCGTGAGCTCGAGCTTCAATTCCAAGCGGTAGCAGTTCTTGTAGGGAAGGTTGCCGAAGGCGGCGCCCCAGGTGTCCTTGAGGATCTCCGTCCAGTAGTCGACCAGGGACATCGTCCCGTCCGGGCTCGTCTTGCCCTCGGCACCGACCAGGTCGACCGGGATCGTGATCGTGACCACGTTGCCGCTCGGGTCCACGCTGGTCTCGGCCGCCGCCGGCGACGCCGGCACCAGCAGCACCCCCGCCGCTACCAACACGACGACCGCCAGACATCGTCGGCGCATCTCAGAGCCCGCTGCCGCTCAACCGATGAGGCCACCGATGGCATCGCCGGTATCCTCGGCCGCGCCACCGATGGCATCGCCGGTATCCTCGGCCGCGCCACCGACCGCGTCGCCGGCATCGTTGGCCGCGTCCTCGGCGTCGCTCCATTCGCCGCTGGTCGAGAGCCCGCCCCCGACGCCGACCTCGGTCCCGCCGACTTCGACCTCGTAGCCGACGTCGGCGTCCACGGTCCAGCCCTCGCCGTCGACGTGACCCTGGCCCTCGGCTTCGAAGGACTGGCTCGCGACGCCGAACGGCGCGGTGTGGGTCAGCCCCACCGAGCCGTCCACGTCGGCCGCACCCTGCCCGAACCCGAGGTTGGCTTCGGCCTCTCCGTGGTACTCGTCGCCGGCCCATGTGTCGACGGTGCCCTCGAGCCCTGCGCCCGCCTCGACCCCGTCGGCACCGACATCATGGTGATAGCTCCCGCCCGCGCTCACGCCCCCGGTGTCGATGCCGAACGGGTCGGTTTGCGTCAACGATGCCTCGGCGCCCACCCCGAACGACGTCGGGCCGAACTGCACGTCGGCCCCGGCGTCTCCCTCCAACCGACCGGAGAGGGGATCATCGCGGCCGATCGAGACGTCGACGGCTCCCTCCACCGAGCCCGCACCCGGGTCCACGGACATCTCGCCATCGACGCTCCCGTCGTACTCGCCCCCCAGGCCGGTGTCGACCGTCCCATCGACCCCGGCGCCCGTGGTCGCACCGCCGCCGTCGATCGTCCCGTGGAGCTCACCGTCGACGCTGGCGCCCACTCCCACGTCGACCTGGGCACCGCCACCGGCCTCGATGCCGGCACTGCGGCTGTCGGGCTCTTCCGACCCGCCCTGGTCACCATCGTCGTCGTCGGCGTCACCCATGCCGACGAGGTCCTTGATCTCCTCGACCAGATCGCCGGCGGCGCTCCCGTCTCGGTCGCCCCGACTCGTATCCACCTGCTCCTCGGCCATTGGGGACCTCCTGTCCGACCACCCGTGCACTCCAGAGTGGGCGAAGGGCCTTGCAGAAACCTTGAACTCGGGGGCCCCGGAGCGGGACGGTTGAGCCACTGGAGTCACGTACCGTGGGCAGGGTGCAGTTCAGGGTGCTGGGGCCGATCGAGGCCGAGGCGCGGGCACGGCGACTCGAGCTTGGGAGCACGAAGCAGCGGGCCCTCCTGACCCTGCTCCTCCTGCACGCGAACCGGCCCGTCAGCGCCGACACCCTGGTGGAGGACCTCTGGGGCGCGGCCGCTCCAGCGCGGGCAGCGGCCACCCTTCACGCTTACGTCTCGCGGCTACGGCGCGGGCTGGAGCCGGCGCGCCCTGCCGGCGCTCGCGGAGGTGTGCTCGTCACCCAGGCGGGTGGATACGCCCTGCGGGTCGGTCCCGACGAGCTAGATGCGTGGCGCTTCGAGCACCTCGTTGCCGCCGGGCGCGCGGCACTCGCGGCCGGTCAGGTAGCCGACGCCGCCGACCTGCTCCGGCAGGGGCTCGCGCTCTGGCGCGGTCCGGCGTACGGGGAGTTCGCGACCGCCCATTTCGCCATGGCGGAGGCGGCCCGGCTCGAGGAACTTCGGCGCACCGCGATCGAGGATCACTGCGACGCCGGCCTGCGTCTCGGTCAGCACGGCGCCCTCGTGGGTGAGCTCGAGCGAACGGTGGCGGCCGACCGGTTGCGGGAGCGTCCCGCCGGCCAGCTCATGGTCGCCCTGTACCGCTCGGGTCGCCAAGGCGAGGCGCTCGCCGTCTACCAGTCGACCCGACGTGCGCTCGTCGATCAGCTCGGGGTGGAGCCGGGGCCCGAGCTGCGCGAGCTCGAGGCGGCCGTCTTGCGCCAGGACCCCGAGCTGTCGAGCGCGGCCACCGTCGCCCCGCCGGTCGCGACCGCGCCGGGGCAGTCCGCACCGCAAGTACCGCCCGAAGCGTGGCTGCGACCGCCGCTCCCGCCCGTGATCACGGCGGGGTCGCGGGTGCCGTTCGTCGGCCGCGAGCCCGAGCTCGCCCGGCTTCAGCGCGCGTGGCGCGACTGCGCATTGGACGGAACGCGCCTCGTGCTCGTGACCGGCGAACCCGGGATCGGAAAGTCCCGGCTCGTGGGTCACGTCGCCGGCCTCGCTTACCAAGAGGGCGCGACGGTGCTGTGGGGACGGGCGACCGAGGAGGCCGTCATCAGCTATCAGGCCTTTGCCGACGCACTCGAGCCTCTCGCGGCCGCGATGTTCGGTCAGCCCGCGCAGGACCTGGGCGCGGCGGCGTCGCGCCTGGGCCGACTTCTCCCGACCGTCGCGGCGCGGCTCCCGAGCCCGGCGTTCGTCGCCAAGCCCGACGTCGAGCGTTACCTGCTCTTCGAAGGGGTGCGCTGGTTGCTGGGCGCCGCCGCCGCCACTGGTCCCGTAGTGCTCGTCCTCGAGGATCTGCACTGGGCCGATCGGTCGGGTCTTGCCCTCCTTTCGCATCTGTTGCGCCGCCCGGTGGATGTGCCACTACTCGTGCTGGTGACGTATCGCGAGATGGAGCTCGACGACGACCACCCGCTTGGGCATCTCGTCGCCGAGCTCGCCGGCGAGCCATGGAGCGACCAGGTCGAACTCGTTGGACTGCACCCGGACGTCGTCGCCGAGCTCATCGGCGCATGGGGCGGTCGGACGCCGACCGAGTCGTTCTGTCGCGCCATAGCCGCGCCAAGCGACGGCAACCCCTTCTACGTAGTCGAGATCCTCCGCCACCTCGACGAGTCCGGGCGGACGTGGGAGACCGTCCCGAGCGGTCCTGGAGAGGCGTTGACCCTTCCGCCGACGGTACGAACCGTGATCGAACGCCGGCTTGGTCGCCTCTCGAACGGCGCGCAGCAGGCGTTGCGAGCGGCGGCCGTCGTCGGTCGGGACTTCGACGTCCGGGTCCTCTCGTTCGTACTCGGGAGCCATGAAGAGCAACTCACGACGGCACTCGAGGAGGCAGTACGAGCACGCCTCATCGTGGAACTGCCGAACGCACCCGGTCGGTGCACGTTCTCTCACGCCCTGGTGCGAGAGACCACCTATCGGGGCCTCGCCGCGCCCCGCCGCGCGCGCCTGCACCGGCGCGGCGGCGCCGCGCTCGAAGCC
>JBQTGU010000038.1:0-2401 GCA_052390575.1 Actinomycetota bacterium
GCCGGGGCGCGCCGCTGTGCGCGTCCGACCTCGCCGGTTACCCGGAACTGGAGGCCCCCCTCCCTCCGGGCTCGCTGTTGCTGCTCTACACCGACGGGCTCATCGAGCGTCGGGGTGAATCGCTCGACGTCGGCTTGCGCCGCCTCGCCGACGCGTTGCGGGCGGCGCCGAAGAAGGTGGACGAGCTCGTCAACCATGTCCTGGCGGCCCTGCTGGGCGACGACGCCCCCGGCGACGACATCGCGCTCATCGCCGCCCGCGCCCTCGCGCCCGCGCCCGGGCTCGACCTGCGGTTGCCGGCGCGCCCGCGCGAGCTGGGCATCCTGCGGGAACGGCTGCGCGACTGGTTGATCGGGCTCGGAGCGGCCCCGACCGAGGCGGGAGAGATCACGATCGCGGTGAACGAGGCCGCTGCCAACGCGGTCGAGCACGCGTATGGTCTGGCCGATGCCGATTTCTCCGTGGAGGCGCGCGTGGACGAGGAGTCGGTCGTCGTCTGTGTGCGCGACGCGGGCCACTGGCGGGAGCAGCCCGCCCACGGCCGCGGCCGGGGCCTCGACCTGATGCGCGGCCTCATGGACGACGCGTCGGTCGACTCCGGTCCGGAGGGCACCACGGTGGTGCTGCGCCGCCGGCTGCGGGGCGAGGTCGAGGTCGAGGACGAGTGAACGGCAGCACCGAGGTCGAGGAGCGCGACGGCGTGGTCGTGGCGCGGGTCATCGGCGAGGTCGACCTGTCGAACGTGGACGACGTCGAGTCGGCGATCGCGCTGGCGATCAAGCCCGACACACGCGGGCTGGTGCTCGACCTGACCCCGACGACCTACCTCGACAGCACCGGCATCCGGATGATCTTCCAGCTCGCCCGGCGGCTCCAGGATCGTCGTCACGACCTGCGGTTGGTGGCTGCTGACGACTCGCTCGTGCACCGCGTGCTCGCGGTGACGCAGATGCACGAAGTCGTGCCGATCGACGCCTCGGTCGAGGCCGCGGTGGCGGCGCTGCGAGAGGAGGAGCGCCGCTAGTTGCGCCGAGCCTCGTGGTGCCGGTCACCCTCCCTGCCAGCGCGGTTCGCGGCCTTCACGCGCGGCGGTCCAGCCCTCGCGGGCGTCGTCGGTGGCGGCGGCGACTCGCCGCATGGTCTCGCCGAAGCGGACCGCCTCGACCCACGGCAACCGCTGACCGCGCGCCGCCATCTCCTTCGTCGCGCGGGCAGCGAGCGGTGCCCCGCGGAGCAGACGCTCGGCGAGCGTGCGGGCCTCGGCCATGAGGTCGTCGTGGGGGACGACCCGCCAGGCCAGCCCGATCTCGTGGGCGCGGGTGGCGTCGATGCGGTCGCCGGTGAGGAGCAGCTCCATCGCGTTGGCCCAGCCGACCTTGCCCGGTGTGCGGAGCGCGCCGACGATCGTGGGTACCCCCAGACGCACCTCGGGGAACCCGAACTCGGCCCGATCGCTCGCGATCAGGAAGTCGCACGCCACCGCCGCCGTGAGCCCGTAGCCGAGGCAGTACCCGTTGACCGCCGCGATCGTCGGCTTCCACAGCTCGAGCCCGCTCTCGAACGAGTTGATCGTCGGGATCTCCCAGAACGATCCCGGCCAGGTGCCGGCGGACCCGGCGCCGTCCTTCATGTCGGCGCCGGCGCAGAACGCCCGACCGGCGCCGGTCACGATCGCGACCCAGGCGTCCTCCTCGTCGCGGAAGCGCTCCCACGCCGCGTTCAGGTCGGCGCGCAGCTCGGCGGTGATCGCGTTCAGCGCCTCCGGCCGGTTGTACGTGATGGTGGCGATGTGACCGTCGCGCTCGTAGAGGACTGTGGACGCCACCAGTCCTCCTAGGTGCCGTCGATCGGGCTGACGGTGACCCCGAGTTGGGCGAGGATCGTCGCCGAATCGAAGTAGACCCGCTCGCACACGATGCGATCGTTCTCGAACAGGAACAGAGCCACCGTGCGACAGGTGAACGACCTCCCGGTCGGCGGGATGCCGAACAGCGGGCCCCGGTGCGTGCCGAGCAGGTCGAACTCGGCGATCACGGCGTCGTCGGCGTGGTGGAGGGCGATGAGCTCGTTGCGCTGATCGGGGAACGCCGCCCGCGACGCCCGGAAGTACTCCATGACCGCATTCGGCCCGTCGTACACCTGGCCGGTCGGGATGATCTCGTAGCGCGGGTGCGAGAACGTCGCCAGCGTCGCGTCGAAGTCGTGGCGGTTCTCCGACTCCATGTGCTCCCGCACGACCGCCTCGCGGGTGTCGCGTAGTGTCGTCTCCACTTCAGGCACGGACAGAACCTAGGCCCGGGTGCGGGGGGAGAGCCATGGCCGACATCAGCGCCCTGCTCGCCGAGGTCGTCGGCTCCGAGCACGTCCTGACCGGCGACGCCGCCGGCGACGACTACACCCA
>JBQTGU010000039.1:0-2044 GCA_052390575.1 Actinomycetota bacterium
GCGAGGTAGATCTTCCAGTCGACGAGCACGTCGAAGAACTTGTCGAGTCCGAAGGCGATCGGCGCCACCGTGAACCCGACCCACAGCAGCACGAACGCCTGCTGGACGGGATCACGCAACGCTGCCCGCCCCGGGCTCGGTGCCGGGGCTCGTTCAGCCGTGAGAGTGGTCATGGTCTTGTCTCCTCTGGTCGCTTCTAGAGTGGAACGATGTTGACGATAGAGATCCTCTGCTGTATTGTCAAGTCCAGTGAGTTTTAGAATGCATCGCATGAGCAAAGACGAGAAACAAGAAGAGGAACAGCGCGAGGGAGCGGCCTCAGGCGCGGACGACCGACTGGAACGGCTCGCCCAGCTGACCGACCCGATCCGACTCGGCCTCTACCGCCACGCCGCGGCGCGCCGAGCCGGAGTGAGCCGGGAGGAGGCGGCCCAGACCATAGGGGTCAGCCGGTCACTCGCCGCTTACCACCTCGACAAGCTCGTCGAGGCCGGACTGCTCGAAGTGCGCTTCGAGCGTCGCACCGGGCGCCAAGGACCGGGAGCGGGACGGCCGGCCAAGATCTACACCGCGTCCCGCCGCGAGCTCCAAGTCAGCGTCCCGCAGCGCGACTACGAGCTCGCCGCCCAACTGCTGGCCGAGACGCTCGACGCCGACACCGACGCCTCGCCGCGGTCGGCGCTGCGCGATCGCGCGCGCATCGTGGGTGGAAACCTGGGAGCCGAGGCCCGTCACCGCTGCGACGACGGGCGGCTCGCCGAGTGCCTGCGAGACGTGTTGGCGGCACGAGGCTACGAGCCCTACGAGGACGATGGTGTCGTGCGTCTGCGGAACTGCCCGTTCCACACTCTCGCCGCCAACCACACAGAGCTCGTCTGTGGGATGAACCTCGCGGTCCTCGAGGGGATGGTGGACGCGCTCGGCGCCGACACCATCCGTCCGCGCCTCGATCCCCGCCCGGGCGAATGCTGCGTGGCGTTCGAGCCTGCTGGACGGGCGTGATGGAACGACTGCGCCAACTCCACGACGCCGGCGTCTCGATCTGGCTCGACACCCTCTCGCGCGGCCTGCTGACCAGCGGCGAGTTCCAGACGCTGGTCGATGAGTGGTCGGTGACCGGCGCCACGTCCAACCCCACGATCTTCGCCACCGCCATCCGGAGCGCCGATACCTACGACGCCCAGGTGCGGGCGCGGTTGTCCGACGGCGAGACCGACCCGCAAGCCCTGTTCTTCGACCTCGCCCTCGACGACGTCACCTCCGCCGCCGACATACTGCGGCCGGCGTACGACGCCTCGGGCGGCCGCGACGGGTTCGTATCCTTCGAATGCACACCGGACCTCGCCGACGACACCCAGGCCACGATCGAACAGGCGCTAACGCTATGGCGACGCCTGGACCGCCCGAACGTGATGATCAAAGTCCCCGCGACCGCCGCGGGAGTCGGAGCCATCGAAGAGCTCACCGCACAAGGCGTGAACGTGAACGTCACATTGCTCTTCGCCCGCAGCCGCTACGACCAGGTCATCGACGCCTACCTCACCGGCCTCGAACGGCGAGTAGCCGCCGGCGAGCCGGTCGACACGATCACATCAGTGGCGTCGTTCTTCGTCTCGCGCGTCGACGCCAAGGCTGACAAGCAGCTCCCCGAGGGCTCGCCTCTGCGCGGGCGCGTCGCCGTCGCCAACGCCAAGCTCGCCTACCAGCTCTACCGGGACCGCTTCTCGGACGAGCGCTGGGAGCGACTCGCAGCCCAGGGCTCTCGACCGCAGCTCCCTCTGTGGGCCAGCACCGGCGCCAAGAATGCCGACTACTCCGACGTCCTCTACGTCGAAGAGCTGATCGGGCCCGACGTCATCAACACCATGCCCGACAAGGTTCTGCGCGCCTTCGCCGACCACGGACCAGTCGCGCAGACGATCGACCGCGACCTTGAGACAAGCGAATCGGTGATCACCCGGCTGCCCGAGGCCGGCGTCGACCTCGACGCCATCACGTCCGCGCTCGAGCGAGAAGGAGTCGCTTCGTTCTGCGACTCCTACCA
>JBQTGU010000040.1:0-21991 GCA_052390575.1 Actinomycetota bacterium
ATGGACACCAGACAGTGGGAACGGCTGGCCGCGGCCACGGGCATCGTGTTCGTGGCGCTCCAGCTGGCCACGATTCCGTTGATGGGCGACTCGCCCAACTTCGACGCAGGACCGAAGGAGATCCAGAAGTACCTCGTCGACGACGGTGGCGGTCTGCTCTGGGCAACGACGTTGAACGCTTTGTCGGCGTTCTTCTTCGTGTGGTTCCTCGGCAGCCTGCGGGCAGTGCTCCGGGTCGTCGAGGGCGGACAGGGACGGTTGAGTGCGGTGGCGTTCGGGGCCGGGCTCGTGACCATCGCCCTGGCCGTGTCGGCGAGCATCCCGATCACCGCATTGGCGTGGGAGGACACGGCGGCCAGGGTCGAGGACGGGGTGCTCCTGACCGGGTGGAACTTCTTCTTCCTGGCCTTCATACCCCTTGGAGCGATCGGAGCCGCGTTCGTGTTGGCGGTCACCACCCTGATCTTCCGCACCCGGTTGTTCCCGATGTGGGTTGGCGTCTTCGGGCTGGTCGTGGCCTTGGTGCAGCTGATCGGAGTCTTCACCATGGCAGCCGACGACTACGACACGCCCTTGGGCTTCTTCGGCTTCCTGGGCTTCGTCACCACCATGCTGTTCATCCTCATCCTGAGCGTGTACATGGTGGTCAAGCTGGGCGGAGGCCGGACGGCGGCGGCGAGGTAGGGCTTTCTAGCGGCGGAGTCGGCGCGCGGCTCGGGTCTCCCTGGCCGGGAACCACTCGGGCCGTGCGCCCTCCGCGTCGGCGAGCGCGTTCCAGGCGGCGGCGGCGACCGCGGCGAACGCCGCGTCCGAAGCCCGCCCGAGCGGTGGGCCGGGGTCGTCGAGGATCTCGACGTCGATCACAGGCGTGTCCTTGGCCCGGATGATGCCGAACGAGCGGATGGTGAGGTCGTGGACCTCGCCGGTCTTGGGATCGACGGCGATGCCCTCCGACAGCACCCAGCCCAGCGCCATGTGGGCGGCGCCGGTGGCGTAGGAGCGGAGGACGACCTCGTCGAGGGGATCGCCGGCGGCCACCCACACGTGCACCCGGTCGACCGCTCCCGTGGCGGGGTCGATCACGACACGGGCGCCGGCGAGCGCGCCGCTCGGAGCGGGGGCGCAGGCGTCGAGCAGGACGGCGGCGGTCCGTTCGTCGCGCACGAGATCGGCGCGCGGGACGCCGGCTGCCGACAGCGCCCCCTCGAGCAGCACGACGTGCTCGGCGAGACCGGCGGCGCGAAGCCGGTCGCCCGTCGGCGGTCCGGGGACGTCGGTGAGCTCCCACTCGGCTTCGACGCTCACCCGGTAGGGCCAGGGCTCGACCGGCGACAGGAACGCATGCGCCCCGCCGCGTGCGACGGTGCCGGCGATGGTGACCCGCCCGTCCTCGGCGACCGCGCTCGCCGCCATAGGCGACCGCTTGGGACCGAGCCGGACCACGTCTTCGCGCGACAGCACGACCCTCATCGCCCGGCCCGTCGCATCCGCGAGCGCGCGGGCGGCCGCCGCCACCGGTGACGACTCCTTCCCCCCGAACGCGCCCCCGTTGGCGAGCGGCGTCGCCGGGTCGCCGCCGGGCTCGCACCATGACGCGTCGGGCTCGAGGTAGGCCGGCTCCACCCACCCGGTGGCGAGGCGCACGCCCCCCGCCGGCAGCGGGGGCAACGGCAGCGGGGGGCGCTCGTCGATCGTCGTGCGCCGACCCTGGACCTTGCCGGCGAGCGCCCGCGCTTCGAGCAGCGAGTCGGCCACCACCCACCGCAGCCCGGCCGCCTCGGTCGACGGCGCGTCCGAGCCGGGCGGAAGCGGTACGGCGACGAGCGCGTCCCCGGGCGCGACGTCGTCGGCGAACCCCCCGCCGCCGAGCGGGACGTCCGACCCGATCCGCTGGGGAACACCGCCTTCGAGGGCAGCGCGCCGGCCGGCGACGTCGGCATCGCGTCGCGCCGTCGGCGCCGCCTCGGTCGCGGCCGCGATCGCGTCGTAGACCGTGCGCCACCCGGTGCAGCGACAGAGGTGGGCGGCGAGCGCGCGATCCAGGTCGACCTCGCTCGTCTTCCCCTTGGCGATCATGGCGGCGGCGCGCATCACGATCCCGGGGGTGCAGAAACCGCACTGCGACCCGCCGGTGGCGACGAAGCCCTCCGCCAGCGCGACACGGTCGGCGTCGTCGAGGCCCTCCACGGTGGTCACCGACCGGTCGGCCACCCGCGCCGCCGGGGTCACGCACGCCACCCGGGGATCGCCGTCGACCAGCACCGTGCAGCAGCCGCATTGGCCCTGGGGCGCGCAGCCGTCCTTGACCGACGTGAGGCCCAGGCGCTCGCGGAGCACCGAGAGCAGCGACTCGCCCGGCTCGGCGTCAACCTCGACATCCGCGCCGTTGCACACAAACGACAGCACCAAATGGCTCCCTCGCTCGGCGCCGGGATACCCGGCGCCGCCCCTTTCGGGGTCGCTCGTCCGCACAGTGGCTCAGGATAAGGAACGGGCGCCGCCCCGTCGGCGGCGCCCGTTCGGACTACCCGAAGTGCTCTTGGTGCGCTAGCGGCGACGCTTCTTGGTCGCGCGCCGCTTGGCGGGCTTGCGGGTTGCCTTACGCTTCTTGGTCGCCCTGCGCTTGGCCGGCTTGCGAGTGGCCTTGCGCTTCTTCGTCGCCCGCTTCTTGGTCGTGCGCCGCTTCGCGGTCTTCCGCGTTGCCTTGCGCTTCGTCGTCCGCCGCTTGGCGGGCTTGCGGGCGGCCTTGCGCTTGGCCGGGCGCTTCTTCGCAGTCCGGCGCTTGGCCGTCTTGCGCGCGGGCGCCTTCCTGCGCTTCGCCACCTTCTTCTTGGCGGCCTTGCGCTTCTTCTTCGCCGGGCGCTTCTTCGCCGCCTTCTTCGGAGCCGCCGGCTTCGGCGCCGAGGGTGTCTCACCCGCCTCCCACGGCCGCCGCTCGAACGGCGGTGGCGAGGAAGGCGGGGTTGCCGGCGGCGGTGGCCAGGTGCCTCCGCCCGAGTCTCCCCCTCCGCCGGAGCCTCCCGGTCCGGACGAGGGCGGCCAATTGGGTGTCATCGCTTACCTCCTCGGCGAGAGCGCCGCGTGACGTCAACGCAAAGCCTTGCACGAACGTCACCCGCAATGCGAGGACCCATCTCTTCCTCTCCTGGTCGCGCTCGCCTCGCTCGCCGCTCCCGCACGCAGCTGGCGGTCCGGGGGCGGGGAAACCCCGCCCCCTGATTCGCGCTGGCAGCTCCTCTGGTCCGCACGCGAAACGGCCCCGCCGTCGGCGGGGCCGTCATGGAGCAGGTCAGCGGGTCAGCTGAAGGACTGTCCACAGCCGCAGGTGCGGCTGACATTGGGGTTGTTGATGGTGAAGCCGGCGCCCTGAAGGCCGTCCTTGTAGTCGAGCGAGGCGCCCGTCAGGTACTGGGAGCTGGCCGGGTCGGTCACGACCCGGATCCCGCCCTGCTCGGCGGCGACGTCGTCGGCGCCGACGTCGGTGTCGAAGAACATCTCGTAGCTGAGACCCGAGCACCCGCCGGGGCGAACGGCCACGCGCAGGACGAGCTCGGGGTTGCCCTCGGCGTCGATCAGCTCTTTGACCTTCGTCGAAGCGGTCTCCGTCATCGTCAGCATGTCGTCTCCAGCTGCTCAGCCAACGGGATCATGGTACCCGGTCGGCGGTCGAAACCGTCACGTGGCACGGCTCGTGGTCGTACAACGTGGCGAACTCCTCCACTGTTCCCCCTCCCACCTGGTCGACCACCCCCTCGCACAGCCCGCGGTGGAGGTTGCACACGAGCTCGGGGTACGCCTCGGCGAGCTCGCGGAACGGGCAGTGCAGGAAGTGGATGCGAGTCGACCCCTCGTACTCGCCGTCGGCGGCCTCGGTCGCGGGCTCGAAGCCGAGACGGTTGAGCTCGCCCTCGAGGGCCTTGAGGCAGCTGCGGGTGCGGGTGCGCCGGCCGGCGTCGACCCCCCAGGCGTGCCCGGTGTCGGCGGCGTCGTCGGCGTCGGCGCCGCTCCGCTCGGCCATCGCCGCCATCAGCCCGGCGAGCAGCGCGTGGGCGGGCGGATCGAAGCCGAGGCTGGGGGCGCCGTCGGCGAGGAAGTAGAGGTGCTGGGGCCGCCCGACGGTGCCGCGGTGGACGACCTCGACGTCGACCAGCTCGGCGTCGCGGAGCCGCTCGAGGTGGAGCCGGACGGTGTTGGCGTGCAGGCCGAGCCGGTCGGCGAGATCGTGGGCCGAGAGCGCCGCCGTCGACGTGGCCAGCTCGCGGTAGAGCGCGAATCGGGTCTCGTCGCCCAGCGCCTTCAAGACGGTCAACTGGTCCACCAAATAGCTCCCTCGCTCGGCGCCGGGCCATCCCCCAATGGGCTGGCCGGCGCCGCCCTGCGGGCCGCTCGTCTGCACGGCCGCAGATTGACGGTAGCCCCGGACGGGCATATTTTCAAGATGAGCAGTGGTTTTATTGGCCAGTGACACGAGACGGCCTATGACCTTCCGCACCCCCGATCCCGACGACCCCGGCGCGCCCGTCCACGAGGCGATCGCCGGTCCTCCGCCGAACCCGGACGAGGTGCGGCGCATGCTCGAGGGCGTGATCGACCCCGAGCTCGGCGCCAGCATCGTCGACCTCGGCATGGTGAAGGACGTCCGGGTCGACGACGGCGGCGCGGTCACGGTGAAGGTCGCGCTCACCACCGCCGGCTGCCCGCTGCGGGGCCAGATCAAGAGCGACGTCGAGTCGAAGGTGCGCGGGCTGCGGGGCGTCACCGACGTCGACGTCGAGTACGGCGAGATGACCCAAGACGAGCGCTCGGCGGTCATGCAGCGGGCGCGCTGGGAGGCGAAGGAGAACGCGCCCGACACGATGGTGCCGTCGTCGACGCGGGTGCTCGCGGTCGCCAGCGGCAAGGGCGGTGTGGGCAAGTCGTCGGTCACGGTGAATCTCGCCGCCGCGCTGGCGGCGCAGGGCCGCACCGTGGGCGTCCTCGACGCCGACATCTGGGGGTTCAGCGTCCCCCGCATGCTCGGGGTCGAGGGCCGGCTGGGCGGCTCCGACGGCAAGATCGACCCCAACACGGTTGAGGTGCCGAACCTCGACGAGCCTGGCGGTCCGCCGGGGCTGATCAAGGTCATCTCGATGGGGTTCCTCGTCGACGACGAGGGCACCGCGCTCATGTGGCGCGGGCTGATCCTGTCCAAGGCGCTCGAGCAGTTCCTCACCGACGTGCGCTGGGGCGACATGGACTACCTGCTCATCGACATGCCCCCCGGCACCGGCGACATCCAGATGGCCCTGTCGCGGCTGCTGCCGAGCACCGAGATGTTGGTCGTCACCACGCCGGCGCTGGCGGCCCAGAAGGTCGCGGTGCGGGTGGCTGACATGGCGCGCCGCAGCTACCTGAAGGTCGTGGGCGTCCTCGAGAACATGAGCGAGTTCGCCGCCCCCGACGGGTCGCGCCACGCGATCTTCGGCGAGGGCGGGGGCGAAGCGCTGGCGGGAGAGATCGGCGCGCCGCTGATCGGCCGGGTGCCGATCGAGGCGGGCGTCTCGGCGGGTGGCGACACCGGGCAGCCGGCGGTGCTCGAGGATCCGGAGGGGCCGGCGGGGAGCGAGTTCCGTCGCGTCGCCCGTCGCCTGGTCGACGAGCTGCTCCCCCCGGTCGACCTCAGCAGCTGCACCGCCCGAATCTTCGAGATCGCGGCGGCGAACCTCCGGAGCTAGTCGGCGATGCGCAGGGCGACCGCGGGGCGGATGCGGGCGGCGGCCCGGGCGGGACCGAAGGTGGCGAGCAGAGCGAAGAACACGGTCGCGACCGCGATGAGGAGCAATGCGACCACCGGCACCTGGAAGTTGAAGTTGTCGCCGAAGATGTCGGAGGTGCTCGCGAGTCCATAGGACGTGACCAGCGCCAGCACGAGACCGATGATCACGCCCTCGACCGCGACGAACGCGGCCTCGTACACGAACGCCCGCCGCACCGACGGCGCCGGGAAGCCCAGGGCGCGCAGCACGCCGATCTCGCGGCGGCGCTCGCGCACCGCGCGCACTATCACGACGCCGAGGCCGGCGATGCCGACCAGCAGGCCGAGCCCCAGGTAGCCCCGCATGAGCAGGAAGAACTGCTGCTGTTGGGTGAGGTTCTGGTCGACGATCGAGCTGATCGTCTCGCCCTCGCCCCCGTTCGCCAGGTAGCGGGCGGACACCGCATCGGCGAAGGCGTCGGGATCGTCGGCGTCGACGTAGGCACGGTTCGGCACCGCCCTCTCGCCGTAGACGTCGCGGGCGGCCGCGATGCCGAACCAGCCGCCGTTGAACACCCAGTCGTCGGGCGCTTGCGCAGCCACCGTGAGGGTACGGGCGCGCCCGGTGACGGGATCGGCGACCTCGAAGGAGTCGCCGATGTCGAGAGCGCCCATTGGTGGACCGGCGTCTTCCGAGAGGAAGAACTCGTCGACGATCGCGAGGTCGGGATCCTCGAGCACCGCTCGCCATGCCTCCGCATCGGTCGCGTACCGGCCCCGGTCGAGCAAACGGGGCGGACCGCCCTCGATCAGGCGCTCGTCGAAGGCAGTCATCGACCAATCGATGGGTTCGGTGGCGTCGTCGCGGGTCACGTCGGCGGGCACGGTGACCAACGGCGCGACCGCGTTGACGCCCGGGTCGTCGACGAGGTCCTCGAACGCGATCGGGTTGGTCGGGTTCGACTCGACCGTCACGTTGAAGCCACCGGAGACGTCGGCGGTAAAGGTGTCGAGCTGCCCGGCGAAGATGTGGGACAGGATCGAGATATACGCCAGCGTGAACAGCACCACCGAGAACATCCCCAGCGTCATCCCGGTGCGGAAGCGGCGGGCGAGCGGATAGGCGAGCCCGAGGCGGAGGTCGAGCGAGCCCCGGGCGATACGCCCGAGGAGCCGACCGATCGCCGCCTGGTTCTGCGAGACGAGCACGACCGCGGCCGCCGCCAGCGTGAGGCCCTGGACCACGAACACGAAGATCTCGAACGGCGCGTCGATGAGCAACGCCACCGGGAGCGCGGCGATGCCCCAGACGATGATGAGGGCGGAGAGCGTGGTCGCGACCGCCTGCTTCGGGAAGCGACGCGCGATGCTCGGACCGAGCCCGGCGAGCACGAGCATGGGCCCGATTATCACCGCGACGCCGTTCTTGCCCGAGAAACCCGCCATCGTCAGCGCGACCCCGAGGGCGGTCAGACCCAGGCCCGCGACCTGAGACCGACGGCGGGGCCGGCGGCGAACGGGCTCGTTGAGGTCGCGGATCGCCTGGATGATGTTGAACCGACTGACCCGGATGCTGGTGAGCACGACGGTCGCGAGCGCGATGGCGAAGCCGATGGCGAAGCCCGCCTGGATGCTGGCGGGGTCGGCGGTGAACTCGGTGGGCGGCGCGAACGACTCCTCGCTCGAGAGGATCCGGCTGGCGATGCCGGTGATGGCCCGGCCCAGCCCGAGACCGAGGAACGTCCCGATGACCGAAGAGACGAGCGCGTAGAGCCAGCCCTCGGTCGCGAACGCACCGACGAGCGCGGAGCGCCGGAGCCCGACGGCCCGCAGCATGCCGAGCTCCGACTTTCGCTCCTCGGCCAGCATCACGAAGATGTTCACGAGCAGGAGAATCCCGGCGGCGATCGCGAACATGCCCATCGACGTGTAGAGCTCGGTGAGCCCCCGGCCGGCCTCGTCGGCCCCTTCGAGCAGGTCCTGCTTGACCGGCAGGACGTTCGCGGGCAGACCCTCGATCGCGCCCTCGAGCTCCTTCGTGACCGCGTCGGTGTGCGCCGCACCCGCCTCGATGCCACCCCGGTTCGAGACCATCACCCCGATCAGGGGAGGCTCGACCGCGGCGGCAGCATTGCCCGCCGTGTTCGGAGGCGGAGCGGCGGCGAACAGCTCGGCGATCGTGCCCAGCGCCACGAACACGTTGGGCGAGCGGGTCTCGAGCCCGAACCACAGCCCGGCGATGCCCCGCTGCTCGAGCACCCGGTCGACGGTGAGGCGGAGCGACTGGCCGTAGGCGAAGACCTCGATGTCGTCGCCGGCGCCGACGCGCAGCTCGTCGGCGACGTCCTCGCCGATGACGGCGTGGCCGGCCGCGGGGGTGTCGCCGTCGACGCCGGTAGCCTCGGGGTCGCCCCCGAAGCGACGGGCCTCGGCGAAGTCGACCTCGAGCAGTTGGGCCTGGGGCTCGGCCCGCCGGTTCTCGCCCACGGTCGCGGCCGCCGCCGGCACGACGGTGGCCGGCAGCGTGCCGTCCACGTCGTTCGACTCGAAGCCGGCGAGCCGCTCGCGGAGCCGGGCGCCCTGGTCGAGCCCGACCACCGACACGATCTCGTCGACCGGCCCGAGCTGGCGGGGGGCGCGGGCCCGGATCGAGGCGTCGAGCGTGTCGCCGACGACGAACGAGCCCGTCATGATCGCCGTCCCGAGCAGCGAACCCGCGATCACCAGCAGCGCCTCGCGGGGCCGGCGCATGGCGTTGCGCCACGCGATCCGGCGCAGCAACGGGCGAAACAGCAGGATGAAGAGGAAGGGGAGCGAGAGCGCGGCAACGACGATGAGCACGACTAGCTGGTGACGGCGGCGGGGTCGGCCGAACGCAGCTGCTCGTCGCCGACCACGCGCCCGTCGCGCATCGTCACCAGCCGCTCGGCGCTGCGCCCGATGCCTTCGTCGTGGGTGACCACGATCATCGTCAGTCGTTCGGTGCTGTGGAGGTCGTGGAGGAGGTCCATCACGGTGTCGGCGGTCTCCGAGTCGAGGGCACCGGTGGGCTCGTCGGCCCACACCACCCGGGGCCGGCCGGCGAGCGCCCGGGCCACCGTGACCCGCTGCTGCTCGCCTCCCGACAGCTCGTTGGGCCGGTGGCGGGTGCGGTCGCCGAGGCCGACGCGCGCCAGCGTCTCCTCGGCGCGCCGGCGCGCGTCGGACGCCTTGGCCCCGGCGAGGAGCAGCGGGAGGTCGACGTTCTCGGCCGCGCTGAGCACCGGTTTGAGATTGAACGACTTGAAGATGAACCCCATCGACGACGCCCGGTCGCGGGTACGCTGCCCGTCGCTGAGCTCGTGGAGGCTCTTGCCATCGAGGATCACCCGCCCAGCGTCGATGTCGTCGAGACCCGACAGGCAGTTGAGCAACGTCGTCTTGCCGCAACCCGACGGGCCCATCACCGCCAGGAACTCACCCTCGTTCACGGTGAGGTCGACGGCGCGCAGGGCCTCCACCTCGCCCGCGTCGGTCCGGTACACCTTGCGGACACCCTCCGCCACCAGGATCGCCGCCATCGCGCTGCGACCCTACGAGCGTGACCGGCCCGGCGCTATGTGAACGGCGTCACGCGTCAGTCCGCCGCGGCCGCCAGGCTGAGAGCAGATCGCGGGTGGTGTCGGGCTGCGCACCGCGGGCGAAGTGGAAGCCGGGGATCAGCAGACCGTGGGCGAGATAGAAGCGGTGGGCGTCGTGGCGTTGCGAGCCCGAGTCGAGGTGGAGCTGGTCGCACCCGAGCCGACCGGCCTCGTCGACCAGCCAGTCCATCAGCGCGCCGGCGTGACCGTGTGACCGGTACGCCTCGCGGGTGATGAGGTCGTCGACGTAGAGGAAGTGACCCCAGGCCAGGCTGTGGCCGAACCGGAAGCCCGCGACCGCGGCGGCGTCCGCCTCCCCCTCCTCGAACGAGCCGACGAGCCGATACCCCTCGGCCCGCTGCACCTCATCGACCCGCCGCACGAACTCCGCTTCGGACTCGAGGTCCGTCCGCAGTTCCCGCATCGCGCCAAACGCGACCCGCGACTCGTCGATACCGATCTCGCGAACGTCGGCCACGCTTGCTACGCGAGCTTCCAGGCCGACTTCACCGAGCCGCCCTCGACCTTGCCCTCCGTGCGCAGCTTCAGCAGGTGGGCGTGCACCTGGCGCTCGGCCATCTCGATGAGCTCGTCGGGGGTGTCGGTGTACACGCGCTTCACGATGTCGGGGATCCTGACCGGGCCGGCCTTGAGCTCCTTGAGGACCTGCTTCTCGCGCATCTTGCGGTGGGCGATGTACTCGTCGATCTTCGCCCGCGGCTCCTCGATCACGTCGCCGTGGCCGGGGCAGATGCGAGCGGTGCGCAACTTCCGCAGCCGCTCCAGCGACTTCATGTACTCGCTCATGTCGCCGCCGGTCTGGGGCGACACCACCGTCGTCGTGCCGTTGAGGATGTGGTCGCCGGTGAACAGCACCCGTTCCTCCTCGAGGAAGAAGCACAGGTGGTTGGGCGCGTGCCCGGGGGTGTGGATGGCTTCGAGGCCCCACTCGGTGCCGTCGATGACGGCGCCGTCGCCGATCGCCTGGTCGGGGGTCACCACCGGGTCGCGCTTGGAGAACGCCAGCACCTCGGCGCCGGTCGCCTTCACCAGCCGGGGTGTGCCCGGCGCGTGGTCGGGGTGGGTGTGGGTGAGGATGATCCACCGCACCCGCTCCTTCATCGACGCGCCGACGATGGCGTCGATGTGCTTCTTGTCGTCGGGGCCGGGGTCGATCACCGCGACCTCGTCGATGCCGACGAGGTACGTGTTGGTCCCGGGCCCGGTCATGAACCCGGGGTTGGGGGCGACGATGCGGCGCACCAGCGGCGAGAGCGCGCTGGGCACGCCCGGCGTCATGTCGGGCATCAGGCCACCGCTTCGCCGGGGAGGAGCACCCGGGCACCGTTGTGGTCGGCGACGAACCGGGGCTGCGGGCCGGCGGTGGCGCCCCGGACGGCATCGACGAACGCGTCCGCGCTCGGGAACTCGCTCATGGTGACGAGGCTGCGCATCGTCGGGAAGATCAACTCGATCTCGCCCCGCTTCGCCCGGTCGAGCGCGTCGGCGGGCCGGATCCACACCGACTCGACCGTCTCGGTGTCGTCGTGCAGGTAGGCGTGGCCCTCGGGCGCCTCGGCCACGAAGAACCAGGTGTCGTAGCGGCGGGGCGCGCCCGGTGGCGTGATCCAGTGGGAGAAGAGGTGGAGGGCGCCGGCGTCGAGGAGCAGGTCCTCGCTGAGCACGAAGTCGAGGAACGGGCGCTCGCCCCGACCGATGGCGAGGCGGGCGGCCTCGAACCGGGCGGCGGTGGCGGGATCGTCGAGCCCGACGGCCTCACCGTCGTCGGCCCAGCGGGCCAGCACGACCCCCGCCTCCTCGAACGCCTCCCGGATCGCGGCCACCCAGAACCCCAGCCCACCGCCGGGCGCCTCGAGGAGCGCGCTGGCTTCGGCGTCGTTGCGGCCGTGGACCCGGGCCAGGAGCGCGGGATCGCGGTCGTCGGCGTCGACCGCGCCCCCCGGGAAGACGTAGGCGCCGGCGACGAACTCCGACTGGAGGTTGCGCCGCAGCATGAAGACCTCGAGATCGGGGTCGTCACGCACGAGCATCACGGTCGCGGCCTCGCGGATCGTCACCATGCGTGAGCCGTGGGAACGTCGACGGAGGCTCGGAGAGGTGGCACGACTCCTTATTCTACGAGGGTGGATGCGCGCCGGACGCTGCCCTCGGTGGAGCGGGTCATTCAGGAGCTGGACGGCCTCCCGCACGACGTTCTCGCCGCGTGCGCGCGGGACGCCGTCGCCGATGCCCGGGACCGAGCCGAGCGAGGCGAACCCGTCGACGCTGACGATGTGATCTCGGACGCGAAACAGCGGGCCGACACGATTCGCGCCGCGCTGCTCCGCCCGGTGCTCAATGCCACCGGGGTGATCGTGCACACCAACCTCGGACGCGCCCCGGTCGCCGAGGACGCGTTGGAGGCAGCGCGCGAGGTGGCGGCGGGCTACTCGAACCTCGAGTACCGGCTCGACACCGGCGAGCGGGGGTCGCGCCACGAGCATGCCGGCGCCCTGCTGGCGCAGGCGTGCGGCGCCGAGGCCGGCGTGGTCGTCAACAACAACGCCGCCGCGGTCCTGCTCGCGCTGGCGGCGCTCGCCCGCGGGCGGGACGTGGTGGTGTCGCGCGGCGAGCTGGTCGAGATCGGAGGGGGCTTCCGGGTGCCCGAGATCATGGCCGAGTCGGGCTGCCGGCTCATCGAGGTCGGGACGACGAACCGGACCCGCCGCGCCGACTACGCGGCGGCGATCGGTGACGAGACCGCGCTCGTCCTCAAGGTGCACGCGTCCAACTACCGGATGGTCGGCTTCGTCGAGGCGACCCCGGTGAGCGAGCTCGCCGCGCTGGGCCCGCCGGTCGTGGTCGACGCCGGCTCCGGACTGCTCGACGAGACGACGCCGTGGCTACCCCGCCGGCCGACGTGGCTGCGGGACGAGCCCGGCGTGCGCCAGGCCCTCGAGTCCGGCGCCGCCCTGGTCACGTTCTCGGGCGACAAGCTCCTCGGCGGGCCCCAGGCCGGCATCGTCGTCGGCCGGGCCGATCTCGTCGATGCGGTCGCCCGTCACCCCCTGGCCCGGGCGACCCGGGCCGACAAGATGACCCTGGCCGCGCTCCAGGCGGTGGCCTTCTCCTATCTCTCCGGCGACGCCACCGGGATCCCCCTCTGGCGGATGGCGACTGCCACCGTGGACGACCTCACCACCCGGGCCGAGGCCGTCGCCGCCCGCGTCACCGGGGCCAAGGTCGTCGACACCGAGGCGGTGGCGGGCGGCGGATCACTCCCGGGCCTGACCATCCCGTCGGCGGGGATCGCGATCGAGGCACCCGGCCCCAACGGTCCGGACCTCCTCGCCCGCCTGCGCGAGCACGGCGTGGTCGCCCGGGTGGAGGACGACGCGGTGGTGTGCGACCTGCGCACGGTCGATCCGTTGGACGACGGCCGGCTGGCGGAGGCGCTTCGGAGCGCATGCGCGTCGTAGCCACCGCCGGACACGTCGACCACGGGAAGTCGTCGCTGGTGCAGGCCTTGACCGGCACCGACCCCGACCGCTTCCCGGAAGAGAAGGAGCGGGGCCTGACCATCGACCTCGGGTTCGCGTTCGCCACGCTCCCGTCGGGTCAGGAGGTCGGCTTCGTCGACGTCCCCGGGCACGTCCGGTTCATCAAGAACATGCTCGCGGGCGTCGGCGCGGTCGACGTCGTGCTGCTCGTGGTGGCAGCCAACGAGGGGTGGATGCCCCAGAGCGAGGAGCACCTGCGTATCGTCGAGCTCCTGGGCGTCCGCCACGGCGTCGTCGCGCTCACGAAGGCCGACACCGTCGACGACGAGACCGTCGAGCTCGCATCGCTCGAGCTCGACGACCACCTCGCGGGCTCGCCGCTCGCGGACGCGCCGGTCGTCGTGTGCGACTCGGTCTCGGGGCGAGGCTTGCACGACCTGCGCCGCGCCCTCGACGCCGCGCTCGCCGGCGCGCCCGCGCCCACCGACCGCGACCGCCCCCGGCTCTGGGTCGATCGCGTGTTCGCGGCGAAGGGCGCGGGGACCGTGGTGACCGGCACGCTGACCGGCGGCAGCCTGCGCGTCGACGACGAAGTCGGGGTCGGGCCCCTCGCTCGCGGGGCCCGGATCCGCGCGATCGAGACCGCCCACCGCCAGGTCGAGACCATCGGCCCCGGAACCCGCGTCGCCCTCAACCTCGCCGGCATCGACCATCACGAGATCGCCCGCGGTGACGGTGTCGTCCGGGCCGACCAGTGGGTGCAGACGGGCGTCTTCGACGTCGCATTGCGGGCCATGGGTGCGAAGGATTTCCCCAAGCGGGCGCGGGTCCAGTGCTACGTCGGGTCGGGCGAGTACGAGGGACGGCTGCGCGTGCTCGACGGGGAGCGGCGCTTCGCCCGGCTGCGACTCGACCGGCCCGCCCCGCTCGCGCCTGGCGACCACCTCGTGTTCCGCGACTCCGGCCGGCGCCGGACCATCGGCGGTGGGGAGGTGCTCGACGTCGCCCCCGAGGACAAGGCTCGGGATGCGCCGGCGCGCCTCTCGCTGCCCGGGGGCCCGCGACTGCTGGCGGCGCACCCGTGGCTGGAGGTGGACGCGCTCGGTCCGCTTGCCGGAGCAGGACCGGGCGAGGCGGCCGCGTTGGCCGACGACCTCGAGGCCGCGGGCCACGCTGTACGGGTCGACCGCTGGCTGGTGGCGGCGCCGGAGCTGGCGCGCGTGCGAGAGGTGGTCACCGAGCGGGTCGACGCCCACCATCGCGACCACCCGCTGGAACCCGGTGTCGATCTGCAGGCGCTGGCGGCGGCGGTTCGGCTCGATCCCCCCCGGCTGCGCGCCGCGCTCTCCGGCGCCGACGGGCTGGTGGTGGAGCGGGGCGTGGTCCGGCGGGCTTCGCACCGCGGGCGGGTCGCCGACTCGCCCGAGGCGCAGCAGCTCATAGCCACTCTCGCGGCTGAGCCGTTCGCGCCTCCAGATCCGGCGACGCTCGCCGCCGACCGCGGGCTCGTGCGCACCCTCGTCCGCGAAGGCGCGCTGGTCGACTTGGACGGGATCGTGTTCGCGGCCGTCGCGCTCGACGACGCCCGCGCCCGGGTTCAGGCCGCGCTGCGGGAACGAGGGTCGTTGACCGTGGCCGACGCGCGCGACCTGCTCGGCTCCACCCGCAAGTTCGTGTTGCCGATCCTCAACCGCCTCGACGCCGAGGGTGTGACCCGGCGCCGGGGCGACGAGCGCATCCCCGGCGCGACGACCCTGCGGGCCTGAGGCTCAGGCGGGTGTGGGCGTCGCCAGCACCCGCCGTTCGGCCTCGGTGAGGCCGCCCCAGATGCCGTGCTGCTCGCCGATGCGGACCGCGTAGTCGAGACACTCGCTCCGCACCGGGCACAGCGAGCAGATGGCCTTGGCGTGGCCCTCGCGCGCGTCGCGCTCTTCCTTCCGCTCGGCGTAGGTGGGCGGGAAGAAGAGGGCCGACTCCGGCCCGCGGCACGCTGCCTGCAGTTGCCACGTCCTGTCCTCGACCATTCGGACGGCCACGGATCCCCCCTCGCGCTCCGCGCGCCCCTCGAGGCGAACGTATACCTGACCCCCCGAATCGACAAGGGTTGAAATCGGCGAATCCGGGCGCTAGTGGCGGTAGTCGCGGGCGCCGCCGGCCTCGGGCTCGACCTCGAGCACCAGCCCGTCGACCGCCACCACCCGCACCGCGTCCCCGGCGTCGATGGGCGTCGCCCGGTTGGTGCGGGCGCGCCAGCGCGCCCCCTTGATCACGACCACGCCCTCGGGCGCCACCGCGACCTCCGCCTCGCCCATCCCGCCGATCATCCCCTCCCGCCCGACGGTCGGAGTCGAGAACCGGCTGCGGATCACGGTCGGCATCGCGCCCAGCATGAACAGCGCGGTCCCGACGATCACGATCGCCAGCACCCACCACGGCGGGTCGAGCCGGGACGACCCGCCGTAGAGCGTGAGCGAACCGGCCACGAGCGCGCCCGTCCCGATGACGGTCCACGCCCCCGTCCGCCCCGCCTGCGCATCGACGGCGTAGCCGAACACGGCCAGCATGAGCAGCGCGACCGCCCACCATTCCACCGGCAGGTGGGAGAACCCGATGAACGCACCGACGAGCGCGACCGCGCCGGTCAGCCCAGCGAGTCCGATGGCGGCGGTATAGAACTCGAAGACCATCAGCGCGAGCCCCACGACGAACAGCAGGTACGCGATCGACGGGCTCGTGAGCGTGTGGAGCACCTGGGCGTCGAGCGGCAACCGGTTGAAGCGGATCTCCTGGTTGGGCTGGCGGCGCCGGTCGGTGCCCTTCCCGACGACCTTGGCCGTCTGCAACTCCTGCTCGCCTCCGGCCGTCGTGACGACCCGACCGTCGAGCGAGACGATCAGCTCACCCAGGGTCGGCTCGACGGAGTTGATCGCGCCGGCGCGCCGGGCCTGCTCCCCCGAGAGCTTCTCGCCGGCCAGGCGGCGGGCGCCGCCGGGCTCGCGGTCCTGCGCCTCCGCCAGCGCGGCGAGGTCGTCCGCCACTCGCGCCTCGGGCGGGTCGCCGGGCCGGTCGAGCCGCACGGGCGTGGCCGGTCCCACCGCTGACCCCGACGACACCGATGCGATGTGGGCGGCCTCCACGAGCAGCGCGGCCGCGCCCTTGGCGTCGGAACCCGACGGCCCCACCCACGCCACCACCGGGACGTCCGATTCGCGGATCGCGCGCACCGCCGAGTCGACGTCGACATCGACGGCACCACCGGAGTCGATCTGGAGCACGAGCAGCGTCGAGTCCCGGTCGTTGGCGTCGCGCACCGAGCTCTTCACCAGCGACAGGTTCGGCGGGTCGAACAGCCCTTCCACCTGCACGACATCGATGCCTCCTTTCTCTGTCGTCGCTCGCTGCGGACCGGGATACCCGGCCCGCGGGCGCTCGCTCCTCCGCCAGGCTCCGACTCCGCTCGCGTCCGCTCGCTCCGCGGAGCCGGCCACTACGAGCGTCGTACCGACCGCGAGACACCCAAGCGCGGCGAGGCGGCGGGCGATGGAGCGCCGAGGCGGGCGCGGCATGAGGGCTCCCGTAGCATGAACGGTGATGGAGCTCGAGCGCTTCTGCTCCACTTCTCGGGTCGTGATCGTGGCGGGCAAAGGTGGCGTCGGAAAGACGACGGTCACCGCTGCCCTCGCCACGGCGGCGGCTCGCGCGGGCACGAGCGTGCTGATCGTGGAGGTCGAGGGCAAATCGGGGCTGGCGTCGGCCTTCGGGCGGCCGCCGCTCACCTACGAGGAGGCGGAGCTGCGTCCCGGCGTGACCGCCCGCACGCTCACGCCCGACGAGGCGCTGCTCGAGTACCTCGAGACCCACGGCCTCAAGCGCATCTCGAAGCGGCTGGTGAAGTCGGGCGCGCTCGACGTGGTCTCCACCGCCGTTCCCGGCATGAAGGACCTCCTCGTGCTCGGCAAGGTCAAGGCGCTCGACGTCGAGTCGCGCTTCGACCTGATCATCGTGGACGCCCCCGCCGCCGGCCACGCGGTGACCTTCCTCACCTCACCGCGGGGACTCCTCGACGCGGTCAAGGTCGGGCCGATCAACGCCCAGGCCAACGCGGTGATCGAGCTGCTCGCCGACCCCGCCCGCTGCCAGGTGATGCTGGTGACGATCCCGGAGGAGACCCCGGTCAACGAGCTCGTCGACACTGCGTACACGCTCGAGGACCGCGTCGGCATCAAGCTCGGACCGGTCGTCATCAACGGTTGCGCTCCCGCGATCGTCGGGCTCGACGAGAAGGCACCCAACGCGGAGGAAGTCGAGCGCGACGCCAAGGTGGCCGACGTCTTCGTGCGACCGCAGGAGGTCGTCGACCTGGCCGCCGCCGCCGCGTTCCGCGCCGAGCGCCACGCGCTCCAGCAGGAGCAGGCCGACCGGCTCGCCCAGCGCCTGCCGCTGCCCCAGATCCGACTGCCGTTCCTCTACACCGCCGACCTCGGTCCGGCCGAGGTCGAGGGGCTGGCCGACGTCTTCGCCGCCGAGGTCGCGGCGCTCCCCGTGCCGGCGCGGACTTGAGGCGAGCGACCGCGGCGCAGGTACCCTGCGCCGCAGCGAGCCGGGGCCCGAGCGGCCCGGCCCGAAGGGCCGGGAGCGGAACACGATGAGCGATCACTTGGTCGAGTTGGTCGCGGAGCGCGGCATCGTCGTGTGCTGCGGGACCGGCGGCGTCGGCAAGACGACGGTCTCGGCGGTGCTGGCAGTCGAAGGGGCGCGGCGGGGCCGCAACGCCGTCGTCGTCACGATCGACCCGGCCAAGCGGCTCGCCAACACCCTCGGGCTCGACGCGCTGTCGAACACCGCCCACGAGATCGACCGGCGGCTGTGGGACCCCGATGGCAACGCGCCGGCCGGCGGGCGACTGTCGGCGCTGATGCTCGACACCAAGTCGACGTTCGACGGGCTGGTGGCGAAGTACTCCGGTGACCCCGAGCAGGTGGATCGCATCCTGGACAACCGCTTCTACCGCAGCATCTCCGGCGCGCTGTCGGGCACGCAGGAATACATGGCGATGGAGAAGCTCTACGAGCTCCACGAGGAGGGCGGCTACGAGCTGATCGTCGTCGACACGCCGCCCACGCGCCACGCGCTCGACTTCCTCGACGCGCCCCGGCGCCTGACCTCGCTGCTCGACAACCGGATCTTCCGGATGCTCATGATGCCGACCCGGGCCTACCTGCGGGTCGCCGGCCGGGCAGTGCAAGCATTTCTGCGCACGGTCTCGAAGGTGGTCGGAGCCGAGGCCATCGACGACGTGGTCGCGTTCTTCCGCGCGTTCGAGGGGATGGAGGAGGGTTTCCGTGACCGCGCCGTCCACGTGCTCGAGCTCCTCGCGGGTGGAGAGACCAGCTTCGTGCTGGTCACCTCGCCTCGGCGGGACGCGGTCGGCGAGGCGACGTTCTTCGCCAGCAAGCTGGCCGAGAGCGACCTGCCCGTCGACGCGCTGATCGTGAACCGGGTGCATCCCCGCTTCGGCGACGAACGTCCCGAGGGTCTGCGGGCGCGGGCGGCGACGCTGGCGAAGACGGACGGCGACCCCGAGCGGCACGCCGCGGCCGAGCGGTTGGCGGCCCTGTATTCGAACCTGGCCGACTTCCAGGAGGTCTCGGAGCGAGAACGGGGCCAGTTCGAGGGAATGAAGGCACGGGTCCAGGATGCGGCGGTGACGTACGTGCCGTTCCTGGCCCGCGACGTGTACGACTTCGACGCGCTGTCCGAAGTCGGCCGGCACGTGTTCGCGTCCGGTGGCGCCCCCGCGCGAGCTGCGGGCTAGGTTCGCCGCCAGTGAGCAAGATCCTCGTTGCCGCCGACGCCGAGTGGGTCCGTGACCAGGTGCGCAGCGCGTTCATCGCTCCGGGACAGGAGGTCGTCGAGGTGACGCGCGGACAGGATGTGCGCGACGCGGTAGCGCGGGAGCAGCCCGACCTGGTGATCCTCGACCTCCAGATCGGCAACATGGGCGGGGTCGCCGTCGCCATCGACCTGCGCCTGGAGGAGTCGGGCGGCCGCCTGCCGCGCCAGAAGATCCTGCTGCTACTCGATCGCGAGGCCGACCGCTTCCTGGCCAAGCGCGCCGACGTCGACGCCGAGCTGGTCAAGCCGATCGACGCCGGCATCCTCCGCCGGGCCGCCAAGCAACTACTCGAGGGCGAGCCGGTGGGTGCCCGGTCCTAGACTGAGCGGCTTCGGGACGTAGCGCAGTTTGGTTAGCGCGCAGCGTTCGGGACGCTGAGGTCGCGGGTTCAAATCCCGCCGTCCCGACCCTCAGAACGGCAGGTCACGCACGGTTTCGCTGTCCACAGGCGACGGGCCGAGCGCGGGCAGACCACAGATAGACCACATCGAGTCCGAGAACAGGGTGTGAAGTGCCGGTAGGCGGACGACAGGTTGGCTCCGGTAGGTGCACGACACTTCTCGGACGCGGCTCCGGTTCCTGGGCGACAGTGGCTCCGGTTCCTGGGCGACACTCAAGGGCGACAGCCGGTCGCGCGACGAGGGGATGGGGTCGGGCAGCGGTACTGCTGTTCGTCGAGTGCCGCCTCGTCCTCAACCGTCGGGTGGCGGTGGAGCCGATCGACGTCGCGCGTGTTCGCTGACCAGGGCAAACGCGGGTTCGGTGGTCCGGCTGGTCGCGTTGACTACCGGCTCGTGCCGCCGCGTTCGTGACCAGATCGTGACCACGAAGCCGAGTATCGGCGTCGGTTTTCGAACTCGATCGCGACGCGATCGCTGACCTGGGCATAGGCGCGAAAGCGCTGGTCGTGCATCCGCGGGATTTCTCGCGGGATCGAAGTCGACCGTGCACAAAGGGTCAGACGAGGGCTCTACGAGTGCACTACACGGCGGTGGAGTTCGCCGGTTTCAGGGTGCCATCAACGGCTGGGACCACGACGCGCTCGGCCATGGCGCTCCGGGATCAGGGCCGCCCGCGTCAGCGCGTCGAACCAACCAGGTGAGATTCGCAGGACGTACTCGGGTCCCCCGCCAGCCCGCACCATGAGTGCCGTCGGATCATCGACGTCATCCATGAATTGCAGATCCCCGGGCAGCTGGCCTTCGTGGATGAGAGTGCAACGAAGCCACTTGTAGAACAACACTTCGACGGGTACGAGTGAACCCCGGAACTCAACGGACAGCCGCCACGGAAATGCGTCCGCAAGCAATTGCACGAAGGCCTCACGGTCGCCCCAACCGCTAGACGGTGGGTACCTGATTCGTGAGGCTGCGGCCACGGCGACTAAGGCGTTGAGAAAGGCACCTTGCCGTCGGCCGTGTCCCCAGAGGAGCTGGGCGTCTGTGATGCGTTCACGTATCGACACTGCCGTCCTTTCCGACGAGCCTCTCAACGTTCTCCGTCTCCGGGCGATCGAGTGACCGGCTGCCGAATGGCATACAACACGGCGACCGTGAGACCAATGAACTCCGTAGCCTTGCCGAGATCGAGGCGACGACCACCGTCTTCGAGCAGCGCAAGGTCACGCATCACCGCCAAGCCCTCGACAGCGTTCTGAGTAGCGGGTGTGATCAGTCCTCGCTCGTAGGCGGCGTGAGCGAGCTCCCTGACGCTGTGCGATGAAGCGCCTGTCTCACCGGCTCGGTCGAGAAGCATCGCCAATTGGCGCCCGATCTCCTGCTCGCAAGCGGCGACGGCCGAGATGGGCGACCGTTCGGTGGCGAGTCGGAGCATTTCCCGTGCAAAGTCATTATCGGAGCGCATCTCGAAGGTTCGCGTCTCGGCCTGACCAGGGACACTCGGCACGAGGCTTGTGACAACGCGATCACGGCTTTGACCCCACTCAGCCTCAACGCCGGTCGGGCTGACTCTCAGCCGCTTCAGAGGCACCTCTAGCATTCCCGCGAGAGAACGGCGCAGTACTAAAACCGCCACGACGACTGCGGCCGGCCATGCCAGGGCCCGCACAAGCGAGGTAATGAACTCCAGACCGTCCACGAGAACTCACATTCGTCGCCGAGTGCCGCGCCGTACGGCGTCGCGGCTCGCTGCCCGCCGTACCAAGACCGGCCAGTGATCAGGCAAAGACGATCGGATAGTCGCCGATCGCGGCGTCGACCTGCTGCACAACGAGGAGGGCGTCGATCGCTCGGATGGGATCGCCGATCGCAATCGTGTCGGGAGAGATGATGCCCGCAACGGCCAGAACTACGGGATCATCACCCAGCGCCGCCTTGGCATCCTCGATCACCGCATCGAGGACCGGCAGAGCTATGCCCTGGACCTCCTGTTCCGGATCACGCTGCGTCATCGTCTCGAGAGTTTTCAAGAGCGCCTCGATCCGCTGCTTCGCTTTGTAGGGAAAGTTCTCGTCATCCATTCGTCGGATCCTTCCATCAAATCGTCTCAAGGTCGGTCGTCGCGATCGCCGCGACCACGGCTACCGCTCCACATTCGGATAGTACCGACAGGCTGTGACACCTACGTGGCAGAAGGAGGGAGGCTTCCCGATCGTGGCAGCCCGGTTCCCTCGGTGCCGTAGGTCAGCGCAGACGCTGCTCCGAATCGGCCGATGGGAGCACCAGCCATACGCATTCGCGAAACGGTCGCTGCGACGGAGAAGTTGGCAAGGCGCTGAACCCTGAACCCGCGGATTGTAAGTGACGACGACCAGGTTCTGGCCGATATGGGCGAGTGGCGGGCGGTTCCGCACGACGCTGACCTGCGGTTCTCCTTCCGTTGATGGACACCCGGTGGCGGTCAGTGCGCGCTAGTGGCGGCGCGTTCATCTGCACCGTGTTTGCAGGCGATCGGGCCCCGGTGGGCGCGTCCCGCCGGGCTGCTCAGGGCACGGTTGGGCCGCGAAGGTCGCCGACGGAGTCGCGGATGCGGACGGGTAGGGCTGCGCCGGTGTCAACCGGACGGTCCTGAGCGCGTCTGGACGGTCATGATGACCGAGGTGAGATTGGAGCCTCGGTCGTCCGAGGTAAGGGGCGACCTGAGCCGCGACGACGAGCGAGGTTGCCCCAGGCGTCGTAGAAGTTCAGTGGCGGTCCTCCGCCTCGATCGTGCCGTGAGGCACGCTCGGGGTTCCCACACCAACCGAGTGAAACGGAGGACCACCAATGAAGAACCCAGCGTC